>CAZIUC010000006.1:117175-134491 GCA_964542455.1 uncultured Thiobacillus sp.
GGCCCGGCGCGTTTCTGATCCCACCCCGAAAACCTTCGCCGCGCTCGGTTCTCCCCTCAAGGGGCGAGAAACGCTTGGGGCGGCCCGGCGCGTTTCTGATCCCACCCCGAAAACCTTCGCCGCGCTCGGTTCTCCCTTCAAGGAGCAAGAAACGCCTGGGGCGGTCCGGCGAGTTTCTTGAGAGCCTGGCATGGGGTTAGCCAAACGCATCATTCCCTGTCTCGACGTGACCGCCGGTCGCGTGGTGAAGGGCGTCAATTTCGTCAATCTGCGCGATGCCGGCGATCCGGTGGAAATCGCTCGTCGCTATGACGAGCAGGGTGCCGATGAGCTGACTTTCCTCGATATCACGGCCACCTCCGATGACCGCGATCTGATTCTGCATATCATCGAGGCGGTTGCCGCGCAGGTGTTCATTCCGCTGACCGTGGGTGGCGGCGTGCGCGCGGTGGAGGATGTGCGGCGCCTGCTGCATGCCGGCGCGGACAAGGTGTCCATCAACACGGCCGCCGTTTTCAACCCGCAGTTGGTGAAAGAGTGCTCCGACCGTTTCGGCTCCCAGTGCATCGTGGTGGCGATCGACGCCAAGCAGACGGTGTGGGGCGCGGCGCCGAAATGGGAAATCTTCACTCATGGCGGCCGCAAGCCCACCGGGCTGGATGCCGTGGAATGGGCGAAGATCATGCAGAGTCTGGGCGCGGGCGAGATATTGCTGACCAGCATGGATCGCGATGGCGCCAAGATCGGTTTCGACCTCAATCTGACGCGGGCGATATCCGACGCGGTCAACATCCCCGTCATCGCCAGCGGCGGTGTGGGCAATCTGCAGCATCTGGTCGATGGCGTGAAACATGGCGGAGCCGATGCCGTGCTGGCGGCAAGCATCTTCCACTTCAGTGAATACACGGTGGAACAAGCGAAAAAACATATGCGGGAACAAGGTGTCGAGGTGCGCTTGTGAGTGGCGAAACGTGGTTGAACAAGGTCAGTTGGTCCGAGGATGGCCTGGTGCCGGCGATAGCCCAGGATGCCGCGAGCGGTGACATCCTGATGGTGGCCTGGATGAATCGGGAAGCACTCAAGCAAACCGTGGAGCTTGGCGAGGCGGTGTACTGGTCGCGCTCACGCAAGAAGCTTTGGCACAAGGGCGAGGAATCGGGGCACACCCAGAAGGTCAAGGAAATCCGCCTTGATTGCGATGAGGACGTGGTTCTTCTCAAGATCGAGCAGTCCGGTGGCATCGCCTGCCATACCGGTCGTCGCAGTTGTTTCTTCCAGAAACTGGAGGACGGCAAATGGCAAGCGGTGGATCCGGTGCTGAAAGATCCGCACGAGATTTATAAAAAATGAATTCGGATATCCTCAACCGCCTCGCGGAAACGCTGGAAGCCCGCAAGGCAGCCGATCCGCGGTCGTCCTATGTGGCCAAGCTCTACGCCAAGGGCCTTGATGCCATCCTGAAGAAGGTGGCGGAAGAGGCGGCGGAAACCATCATGGCGGCCAAAGATGGGGTTCGGGAAAAAATCGTCTATGAAACCGCCGACCTGTGGTTTCATTCGCTGGTTTTATTGGCGCAACAGGGCATCCACCCCGATGAGATATTGAACGAACTGGCGCGGCGGGAAGGTTTGTCCGGGCTGGTGGAAAAAGCCGGTCGGGACCAATCCGGCAAGGATAACGCATGAGCGAAACCTGTATTTTCTGCAAGATCGTGGCGGGCGAGATCCCCTGCAAAAAGATTTACGAGGGTAACGATCTGGTCGCCTTTCATGATATCCACCCGGTCGCGCCGGTACATTTCATGATCATTCCCAAGGAACACATCGCCTCACTGGCGGATGCGCATGTGCGCCATGAGGAGTTGCTTGGCCGCATCCTGCTGTTGGCGCCTCTCCTGGCGAAGGAGCAGGGGCTCGATGACGGCTTTCGCACCATCATCAATACCGGCCGCGGTGGCGGCCAGGAAGTGTTCCATTTGCATGTTCATGTCATCGGCGGAAACGGACCTCGCCCGATGTAGTCCAATATGTGGTGACGGCGTTGTCGGTACCACCTTATTCAATCAGCACAGGAGATAGAAATGGGTTCATTCAGCATTTGGCACTGGTTGATCGTTCTGGTCATCGTTTTGCTGGTCTTCGGCACCAAGAAACTGCGCAACATTGGTGGCGATCTCGGCGGCGCCGTGAAGAACTTCAAGGAAGCCATGGGTGAAGAGAAGAACAAGTCCACCGAATTGCCTCGCGAGGGCGAAACCCACGGCACGACCATTGAAGGCGAGGTGAAGGACAAGCAGCAGAGCTGAGTAGGAGCACACTTGCGATGAGCCGGACACCATGAAGGCGTCTGGCGTGTGTTAATCGCGGGCAAGCCCGCTCCTACGGATTCCAATCATGTTCGACATCGCTTTTTCCGAACTTCTGGTCATCGGCGTCATTGCCTTGGTGGTGATCGGCCCCGAGCGCCTGCCCAAGGTGGCGCGTACCGCCGGCCAATGGCTGGGAAAACTCAACCGTTATGTGTCGCAGGTCAAACAGGATATTGACCGCGACATCAAACTGGATGAGCTGCGCAAGATGCAGCAGGACATGAAGGACACCGCGCAGAAATACGAAATCATGGCCAAAGACGGCGCAAGGGTGGCCGAGGAGACAGTGGAGCAGGAGGCCAACCAGATCAGCAAGGTGATGCAGGCCATGAGCGCCACCGATGGCGGCCTGACCATGAAGGAATGGGACAAGGTCAAGGAAGAGGACGCCGCCAAGGCTGTCACGACGGCATTGCCCGAGGAGCCGGCGGCGCTCGCGGATAAGGCTGCGGAAGCTGAGTTGAAGCCGACCACCGTTACTACCGAAGCCGCGCCCCCCACACCCGCTGACGGCAAGGTTGCCGCCCAGGACAAAATCGACGACAAGGCAGCTTGAGAAATCGCATGGATGGCACGGAAACCTTTATCTCCCATTTGATCGAACTGCGCGATCGTCTGCTGCGTTCGGCGATTGCCTGGATTGTCCTGTTTGTTTGCCTGTTCCCGTTTGCCAATGATCTCTACACGATCCTGGCACAGCCGATGCTGGCCAAGCTGCCCAAGGGTGGCCAGATGATCGCCACGGAAGTGGTCACGCCGTTCTTCGTGCCGATCAAGGTGGCCATGATGACCGCCTTCCTCGGTACGCTTCCTTACATCCTTTATCAGGTCTGGGCATTCATCGCGCCCGGCCTGTATTCGCACGAGAAGAAGTTCATCGTGCCCATGGTCGTTGCCAGTTGCCTGCTGTTCGCCTGCGGCATGGCGTTCGCTTACTTCCTGGTGTTCCCCGTGGTGTTCGGTTTCATTATCGGCATCGCTCCAGTGGGCGTGGCGGTGATGACCGATATCAACAAGTACCTGGATTTCGTCATCACGATGTTCATGGCTTTCGGCATCACTTTTGAAGTGCCCATTGTGGTGATCGCCCTGGCCTATACCGGCATGGTCGAAATTAAGCAGTTCAAGGAGGCCAGGCCCTACGTGATTGTCGGTGCCTTCGTGATCGGTGCCGTCTTCACGCCGCCGGATGTGGTGTCACAGATCATGTTGGCCGTGCCACTGTGGTTGCTCTATGAGATTGGGGTGCTGGTCGCCGCCTGGATGATACGCAGCAAAGCGAAGGAGTCGGAGACGCCGGAGGAGGAAGGCTACCAGCCCATGTCCATCGAAGACATGGACAAGGAATTCGATCTCATAGAGGAAGAGCAGAAGAAAACGCCATGATGTTCCGTTATGGTGCGTAATGAATAAATAACGCCCCTTCATGGGGCGTTATTTATTCCCGGCGCGCCGCTATGCACCAGCATTTGTGCCTGCATGGGATGCTTCCGTTACCCGCATCGGAAATGTTTGTGTATTTATTTCAATAAGTTGCGGTGCCATTCGGGTTTTTTTATGCCACCGCGGCATTCGGGTGCATGACGCCCTGAATGAAGGCATGGCTCTTGCTTACGTTCTTTCCGTTTTTCTGGAGATGACTATGGATGCTTTCAAATCAGGCGCGGACGTACTTTTTATCTTGTTGGGCGCCATCATGGTGCTGGCCATGCATGCCGGTTTCGCGTTTCTGGAACTGGGAACGGTACGCAGGAAGAACCAGGTCAATGCCCTGGTAAAAATCCTCACTGATTTTTCGGTGTCCACCATTGCTTATTTCTTCGTCGGTTACGGCATCGCCTACGGCGTCGATTTCATGGCTGGCGCAGATCAATTGGTGATGAAAAGTGGTTATGGGCTGGTGAAGTTCTTCTTCTTGCTTACGTTTGCCGCCGCCATTCCCGCCATTGTTTCCGGTGGCATCGCCGAGCGCGCGAAATTCAATCCACAACTGGCCGCCACCTTCCTCCTGGTCGGCTTCGTCTACCCCTTCTTCGAGGGCATGGCCTGGAATAACAACTTCGGTTTCCAGGACTGGCTCAACGCCAGTTTCGGCGCCAAATTCCATGATTTCGCCGGTTCTGTGGTGGTGCATGCCGTGGGTGGTTGGATCGCCCTGCCGGCGGTGCTGCTACTGGGAGCCCGCCGCGGACGCTATCGCCACGATGGCGCCATATCCGCGCACCCGCCTTCCAGTATTCCGTTCCTGGCCCTGGGTGCCTGGATACTGACGGTGGGCTGGTTCGGCTTCAACGTGATGTCCGCGCAAACCCTGGAAGCCGTTTCCGGTCTGGTCGCGGTGAACTCATTGATGGCGATGGTGGGCGGTACGCTGGCCGCGCTGTTTGTCGGCAAGAACGACCCTGGTTTTATCCACAATGGCCCGCTCGCCGGTCTGGTCGCGGTCTGCGCCGGTTCCGACCTGATGCACCCGTTGGGCGCGCTCGCTACTGGTGTTATCGCCGGAGCGCTGTTCGTGGCGATGTTCACCATCACCCAGAACAAATGGAAGATCGACGATGTGCTCGGTGTCTGGCCGCTACATGGTTTGTGCGGTGCCTGGGGCGGCATCGCCGCCGGCATTTTTGGCCTGCAAGCGCTGGGTGGGATCGGTGGCGTCACTTTCGCCGCGCAACTGGTCGGCACCTTGACTGGTATCGCCATTGCTCTGGGCGGCGGCGCGCTGGTTTATGGCCTGTTGAAACTTGCGGTCGGCATCAGGCTTGACGCCGAGGAAGAGTTCAACGGCGCCGACCTCTCCATCCACAAGATTTCCGCGACGGCGGAGCGCGAAACCAACTGGTAAGTCCGAGGTGGGATGGGTTTCGCTATCGCTCAACCCACCCACGCAACGGTATCGACAAGGCTGGGGTACGCATTTGCGTACCCCAGCGCTTATACCGGGTGGTCAAGCACGTGACGCGGCCACCGGGGTCAGTTTCCATATTTCCGCGTTGTATTCCCGCATGGTGCGGTCGGTGGAGAATTTTCCGCTGTGCGCTGTGTTGAGTATGCTCATGCGGGCCCAGTTGTCGCGGTCGCGGTAGGCCTCGGCAGCGCGCGCCTGGGCGTCGATGAAGGCGCGGAAGTCCGCCGCCACCAGCCAGGGATCGTGCGGGTTTCTGATCGCATGGATGATGGGGTCGAACAGGCCGGCTGAGAACTGGTTGAAGTGGCCGGATTCGAGCAGGCTCATCACTCGTTTCAGATCAGGGTCGGCTTCGATCAGCGCATTGGGGTCGTAGCGCGGCCTGGCTGCTTCCACTTCCTCGGCGGTGAGACCGAATAAAAAGAAATTCTCGTTGCCAACTTCCTCGCGAATCTCGATGTTGGCGCCATCCAGAGTGCCGATGGTAATCGCGCCATTCATCATGAATTTCATGTTGCCGGTGCCTGACGCCTCCTTGCCGGCGGTGGAAATCTGCTCCGATAGATCGGTGCCGGGAGCGATGATTTCCATCGCCGAGACCCGGTAGTTGGGCAGAAAGGCGACCTTGAGTCGGTCACCCACCTGCTCGTCGCCGTTGACCATGTCGGCCACCTTGCAGATCAGGGTGATGATGCGTTTGGCGATGAAGTAGCCGGGTGCGGCCTTGCCGCCGATCAGCACGCAACGCGGCGTCCAGTCGGCATCTTCGCCGGCTTTCAGGCGGGCATAGAGGTGGATGACATGGAGGATGTTGAGCAACTGGCGCTTGTATTCGTGGATGCGTTTGACCTGTACGTCGAACAGGGCGTCGGGGTTGAAATCCACATTGCAATCGTGCCGCACCAGTGCCGCCAGGCGCACCTTGTTGGCACGCTTTACGTTTTGCCATTGGGCGCGGAAATCGGAGTTTTCCGCATAGGGAGCCAGTTTGTGCAGCGTGTCGAGCTGCCTGATCCAGGCATCGCCGATGTTTTCCGTGATGAGCTTTGACATCTCGGGATTGGCCGAGGCCATCCAGCGGCGCTGGGTGACACCGTTGGTCTTGTTGTTGAACTTCTCTGGCCAGAGCTCGAAAAAGTCGCGGAACAGGCCCTCCTGCAGTAATTCGGAGTGCAGCGCGGCCACGCCGTTGACCGAGTAGCTGCCGACGATGGCCAGGTAGGCCATGCGCACCTGCGGGTCGGGGCCTTCCTCGATCAGGGACATGCGCGCTTGGCGGGCGTTGTCGCCGGGCCAGCGGCGCGCGACGGTCTTGAGGAAGCGAGCGTTGATCTCGTGGATGATTTCCAGCAGACGCGGCAGAAGTTGCCCGAACAGGCGCACCGACCATTTCTCCAGTGCTTCCGGCAGCAGGGTGTGGTTGGTGTAGGCCATGGTGCGGCTGGTGATCGCCCAGGCCGCATCCCACTCCAAACCGTGCACGTCCATCAGCAGGCGCATCAGTTCCGGTACCGCGCAACTCGGGTGGGTATCGTTCAACTGGAAGCAGTTCTTCTCGGCAAAGTTGCCGAGGTCGCTGCCGTGGTGCAGTACCCAACGCGTCAGCACGTCCTGCAGGCTTGCGGAGGCGAGGAAGTACTGCTGCTTCAGGCGCAGTTCCTTGCCGTTCTCGCTGGAGTCGTTGGGGTAAAGCACCATCGTGATGTTCTCGGCCGCATTTTTCGACGCCACCGACTCGGTGTAGGAGCCGGCGTTGAATTCGCCCAGATCGAATTCATCGGTGGCCGCCGCGCTCCACAGGCGCAGCACGTTGACGGTGTCATTCCTGTAACCGGGAATCGGCGTGTCGAACGGCACGGCGAGCACGTCATGGCTGTTTACCCAGCGGACATGGCGACGTCCCTCGGCATCCTGATAGGCCTCGGTGTTGCCATAATATTGGACGCGTCGGGTATTTTCCGGGCGTTCCAGTTCCCAGGGATTGCCGTCACGCAGCCAGTGATCCGGTTCCTCGACCTGCAGGCAGTTTTCAACATGCTGACGGAACATGCCATATTCGTAGCGGATGCCGTAGCCCATCACGGGTAATTGCAGGGTGGCGCAGCTGTCCAGGAAGCAGGCCGCGAGGCGGCCGAGTCCTCCGTTGCCGAGGCCGGCGTCGTTTTCCACGTCCATCAGCTCTTCCAGATCCAGGCCCAGGCGTTGCAGGGCCGGCGCGATGCTTTCATCGAGTCCAAGGTTGAGCAGCGCGTTGTTGAGCGTGCGCCCCATCAGGAACTCCAGGGACAGGTAATAGGCGTGTCTGGCGTCCTGTTCCTCGTAGGCATAGCGGGTGCGCTTCCAGCGCTCCATGAGGCGGTCGCGCAAGGTCAGGGCAAGCGCCTGATAGGGGTAGTGGGTGGAGCGGCAATGCTTGTCACGGCCCAGGAACGTGCCGAAATTGCGACGAATATCGAGGGCCAGCGCCTCCGAGTCCATGCCAAGCGGTGGGAGTTCGTAGAGCTCGGGCGTGGGTTTGCTGTTGCGCAGGGGTTTCATTCGGGTAGCGGTCATGGCTGTTTGTTTATTGATTGTGTGATTGTGCTGACTAATAAACTTGATGGATTCAAGGCGGCGCGACTAACTTACTCCGGCTGCACGGACTGCGCGAGCAGGGCAAGTGCCTGGCTGGCATTGAACAGGGCCGCTGTCTCGCCCCGGTAGGGTTGGGTAAACAAAGGGTGATAGGGGCGTAAATCGGTCTTCATGGGGAAATACAGTACGGCTACGCCATTCGGATTTGCCTTCAACCAATCGCTGGACTCCTGCCCATGACGCAACTCCCGCAAAGGCTGGCGCAGGCGACCGGCAAACTGGAATTGAGCATGGTACTCGCCGATGTTGGCGATGGGCCGTCCCTGGCTTTGCAGATCGGCGATGACGCGGCTGATCGGGCGCACGTCGTAGGCGGGTGACAGGGGGCGAATCAACAGCAGATGCACCAGCGTCATCGCCATCAGCGATGCGACAGCCAGTCGCACGGTGAGTCGTTCCGGTGTGCCGCGCTGGAGCGCCAGCCAGGCGGAGAGCGCTAGAAACGCATAACCACCCCATGCCGGAACCTGGGCCAGCGCCTTGCTGTTTTCCGGTAATTTCAGGTAGGGAAGAAACAGAATCAGCGCTCCCAGCGCGGCCAGCGCCAGCGCTGGCAACCAGGGGCGTGAACTATTGCGGTCATTGGCCAGCAGGCGGCCCGCAAGCAAGGCGAAAGCGGGGAATTCCGGCAGCAGGTAGTGCACTTGTTTGCCGCTTACCAGAGAAAAGGCGAGAAATGACGGCAGCATCCAGGCCAGCATCAAGCGTTGCCCCGCGTCCATTTCAAGGTTGATCCCCGCCACGCGGCGCCACAACGCTGGCCACAGGAGCCAGGGGTAAAGCAGAAGTGGCAGTAGTGGCAGATACCACCAGAACGGGCGATTGTGGGCGAACGACTGCACCATGCGGTTGGCGGTCTGGCCCCAGAAGATGGCGTTGCGGTATTCCTCGCCGCCGGAGATGCCGGCCGGAATGGCCCACGACAAGGCCAGCGCGGTTCCGGCCAGGACAGCCAGAAACAAGCGGCCATACCATTGCTTCCAATTGCTACCGCCGCGCCCGAGCCACCAGGGCGCGAGCAGGGCGGGCGGCAACAGATGCAGCAGCACCGCCGGCCCTTTGGCCAGGACGCCCAGACCGAGCGCGACGGCAAACAGCCCCCAGGCCAAGCGCTGTCCCCGGCTGGCGAGTACCAACGCGAGGATGCCGAGCACGGCCCATACCGCCAGCAGCAGATCGAACATGATGCCCTGGCTGTACAAGGCCCAAAGAAAGCTGCTCAACAGTATCCAGGGAGACAGGCGCGCCACCTGCGGGAGAGTCGGCCAGAGCAACCTGGCAATGCGGCGCACCATGAACAGGCATGCCAGCGTAAGCAGAGGGGAAATGAGGCGTGGCCACCATTCGTTGATACCGGTAACCAGCCAACCGGCGTGCATCAGCCAAAATAGCAGTGGCGGTTTGTGGCTGTAGGGCTCACCGTTTTTGAACGGCACCAGGAAATCACCGCGTAGCCACATTTCCCAGGCCACCGAGAGATAACGGGTTTCATCGATGGGGATGTAGCTGCGACTGGCGAAGGCCGCGATGGCCAACAGCGTCAGCCAAAAAGCCCAGAGCAAAGGGTCACGCCGCCAAAGTCTGGAAATCACGTTTTCCCCTCACGCACAGATTCGTTGATCACGGGCTGATTCGGATCGTCTACCAGGGTCTCGCCGAGATGGCGCCTTCGATATAGCCAGATGCCGATCAAGCTGGAAATGACGAACAGGGCTGCGGCCAGGGTCAGTCGCACGGTGGGGTCGAAATTCACGCCGCTTCCAGCGAGGGCGAACACCAGATTCTGCGGCAGATAGCCGAGCGCCGAACCGGCGAAGAAGGGCATCCCGCGCACGCTCGAAACTCCGGCCAGCAGGTTGGTGACCACGTTGCTCCCGATTGGCAGGAGGCGAATGATCAACGACATGCTGAACGGATGTCCACGCAAGAAATCATCCAGTTTTCGGATGCGACCGGGAAAGCGGTGCTGGATCAAACCGCGGCCCATCCAGCGCGCATAGATGAAGGACGCGATGCAGCCGAGCACGGTGGCCAGCAGACTCAGCCCGGTACCGGCCACGAAACCAAAGGCATAGCCACCGAGAAAAGCGATCACCTGGCGGGGGAATCCCAGGCCGGTGGCGAGCGCGCCCATGCCCAGGAAAAGCAGACTGCCAGTCCAACCCTTGCCGCGTATCTCGGCGTCGACCCAGTGCTCCGTGAGCATGTCGCCCAGCTTGAAGGTGTCAGCCAGGAAGCCCAATGCCACAAGGCTGGCGATCAGGAGCAGCCCTTTCAGGAGGACACGCAACTCCATGACGTATTCAGGATTCGATGATGACGGGTAGCTTGGCGCGGCGAATCAGCCACATCAGCCCGAACAGATCGACAATGCCGACCCATAGACGGTTGTTCAGTCCGTACTTGGAAATGCCCCGTTCGCGCGGACGGTGGTTGACCACCACGGATACCACCTTGCCGCCGTGACGCTGAACCAGCGCGGGCAGAAAACGGTGCATGTGGTCGAAATAGGGCAAGCGCAGGAAAGTGTCCCGGCTGAAAACCTTGAGGCCGCAGCCGGTATCCGGGGTGGCGTCCTTGAGCAGGCTGGAACGAACCCTGTTGGCGACTTTCGAGGAAAAGCGGCGGAACCAGGTGTCACGCCGGTTGGCTCTCCAGCCAGCCAGCATCTGCAGGTTATCTCCCGGCTTGGCTGCACGTAGACGCGCCAAGAGCGCCGGAATGTCACCGGGGTCATTCTGGCCGTCACCATCGAGTGTGGCAATCCAGGGAAATTTCGCTGCCAGGACGCCGCTGGTAATGGCCGTGCTCTGGCCACAACTGGCGCGGTGCCGGACGATTTTCAACTGCGGTATTTCGTTGGCAAGGCGTTTGAGTTCCGCCAGCGTGTTGTCTGTGCTGCCGTCATCGACGTAGACGATCTCGAAATCCGCCAGAGAAGCGGTCGCCGCCACAATCTCGCGAACCAGGGGTTCTATGTTGTCGGCTTCATTCTTGACGGGGACGACTACTGCCAGGCGCTCGTCGAAAGGGGTGGGGAACATGGTCTCTTTTCCAGAAAAAGCGCGGCGATTCTAGCAGCCTGTCGCGTGATTCTCGGTCAGAAGCATGGTGCCTGGTGACCGATAAATGTCTGTTGTGGTTGGTTGGCACCGCTTGTTTCATCCCGCGGCGAGCCATATCGCGTATCGAGTTCAGGGACCGGGGCCGTTGATGTCGCTGGCTGTGTGTCTTTGGCCAACAAGATTGCAAGACTGGCTTCAATAATGCCAATCGAGTGCCCTTGACGATCATTCCTGGCCCCGCGCTCCGCGCGCCAAGTGCATTCTTCTTGCGAAAGCCGGGTATTCCTTCAGGTTCATTCGATGTGGACAAAGACTAGGGCTTTAATTAGCTATCAATTTATCTGTAGAATGCGCCGTTTGTTGGGCCGGCAAGTTGTTCACTCGACCTGAATATCCGAATTCGGGTGCGCAGCCGGCGAAAATTTCATCCCTCAGGCAGGACAGACGTTATGAGCGACAAGAGCGTTGATACTTCCAAACGCCGCTTTCTGGTGACCATGGCTTCGGCGGCCGGCGGTGCTGCGGCACTGGGCGTTGCGACGCCCTTTGTCATGAGCATGATGCCGAGCGCGCGCGCGAAAGCCGCGGGCGCGCCGGTGGAAGTGGATATCAGCAAGATCGAACCAGGCATGCTCCTGGCCGTGGAATGGCGCGGCAAACCTGTTTGGGTGGTCAATCGCACCAAGGAAATGCTTGATTTGCTGGCCAAGCATGATGCCCGCTTGACTGACCCCAAATGCGAGGTCCCTCAGCAACCCGAGTACTGCAAGAACGCTACACGCTCCATCAAGCCGGATTATTTGGTGGTCGTTGGCATTTGTACCCACCTAGGCTGCTCACCGACCTTCCGCAAGGAAGTCGGTCCCGCCGATCTGGGCGCGGATTGGCCGGGCGGCTGGTTCTGCCCCTGCCACGGTTCACGTTTCGACCTGGCCGCGCGCGTGTTCAACGGTTCGCCCGCGCCGACCAACCTGGTCATCCCACCGCACCAGTATCTGTCCGACACCAAAGTGCTGATCGGTGTGGACCAGGGCGTGGCCGCCTGATTGCATAAAGGGACTTGAACAATGGAAAAACTGCTTAATTGGGTGGATGAGCGTTTCCCGCTCACCTCCAGCTACAAGGCGCATCTGTCCGAGTATTACGCGCCGAAGAACTTCAATTTCTGGTATTTCTTCGGCTCCCTGGCGATGCTGGTCCTGGTGATTCAGATCGTCACCGGTATTTTTCTGACCATGCATTACAAGCCGGATGCGCAGCTCGCTTTCGCCTCCGTCGAGTACATCATGCGTGACGTGGATTTCGGTTGGCTGATCCGCTACATCCACTCCACCGGCGCCTCCATGTTCTTCGTGGTGGTGTATCTGCATATGTTCCGCGGCCTGATCTACGGTTCCTATCGTCAGCCGCGTGAGCTGATCTGGCTGTTCGGCGTGATCATCTATCTGGTGCTGATGGGCGAAGCCTTCATGGGCTATCTGCTGCCCTGGGGCCAGATGTCCTACTGGGGTGCCCAGGTCATCATCAACCTGTTCGCGGCCGTGCCTTTTATCGGCGGCGCGCTATCCGAATGGATACGTGGCGACTATGTGATCGGTGATGCCACCCTGAATCGTTTCTTTGCCTTCCATGTCATCGCTCTGCCCATGGTATTGCTGGGCCTGGTTGTGGCTCACCTGGTGGCGTTGCATGAAGTCGGCTCCAACAATCCTGACGGCATCGAAATCAAGAAGCTGAAAGGCGCAGATGGCCATCCCTTGGACGGCATCCCCTTCCATCCGTATTACACAGTGAAGGACATCCTGGGCGTGGTGGTCTTCCTGATCGTGTTTGCCGCCATCGTCTTCTTTTCGCCGGAAATGGGCGGCTATTTTCTGGAAGCCAACAACTTCATACCGGCTGATTCGTTGAAGACTCCGCCGCATATCGCGCCGGTCTGGTACTTCACGCCCTACTACGCGATCCTGCGCGCCATTCCGCCCATGTTCGGGTCGCAGTTCCCCGGTGTGGCGGCGATGGGTCTGGCCGTGTTGATCTTCTTCGTGCTGCCCTGGCTGGATAAATCCCCGGTCAAGTCGATTCGCTATCGCGGCCCGAAATTCAAGATCGCCCTGACCCTGTTCGTGATCGCTTTCGTCGGCCTCGGCGTCCTCGGTATCCTGCCCTCCACGCCGGTGTACACCGTGATCGCGCGCGTATTGTCGGCGGTGTACTTCGCGTTCTTCCTGCTCATGCCCTGGTACACCAAGAATGACTCGACCAAGCCGGTTCCGGAAAGGGTGACCCAATGAAAAAACTGCTCTTCCTGCTCCTGGCCCTGCCGACGGCCGCGTTTGCTTCCGAGTCCGCCGTCCATCTGGACCATGCCCCGGTCAACCTGAACGATCATGAATCACTCCAGCGCGGCGCGCGCGTGTTCGTGAACTACTGCCTCAGTTGCCATAGCGCCGGTTACATGCGTTACAACCGCATGCAGGACATCGGCCTCTCCGAGGCGCAGATCAAGGATAATCTGCTCTACGCCGCCGACAAGCCGGGCGAACTCATGCAAGTGGCCATGCGTACCGCCGATGCCAAGGTCTGGTTCGGCGCCCCGCCGCCCGATCTGTCAGTCATCACCCGCTCGCGTGGCGCGGATTGGGTCTACACCTATTTGCGTGGTTTCTACCGCGACGACACCCGCCCCACTGGCTGGAACAACACGGTGTTCGACAAGGTCGGCATGCCGCATGTCCTGCATGAACTGCAAGGCCAGATGGCGCCGGTCTATCACACCATGCAAGGCGAAGATGGCAAGACACACCAAGCCATCGAGCATTTTGAACTGATTAAACCCGGCAAGCTGACACTGGCCGAGTACGACGCATTGGTGGGTGATCTGGTCAACTACCTGGACTGGATGGGTGAACCCGCCAAGGGCGCGCGCATGACTACCGGCATCTTCGTGTTGCTGTTTCTGGGCGTGTTTTTCATCATCGCCTTCTACCTGAAGAAAGACTACTGGAAAGGCCTGCATTAAGCGGGGAGAGATCGTTCATGATGATTCTTTATTCGGGTACCGCGTGCCCGTTCAGCCATCGATGCCGCATCGTCCTGTACGAGAAGGGCATGGATTTTGAAATTCGCGATGTGGACTTGCATGACAAGCCCGAAGAAATCGCCGTCATGAACCCCTACAGCAGAGTCCCCATTCTGGTGGAACGTGATCTGACGCTGTATGAGTCGAACATCATCAACGAGTACATCGACGAGCGTTTTCCGCATCCGCAACTGATGCCGGCCGACCCGGTGATGCGTGCTCGCGCTCGTCTGTTTCTGTACAACTTCGAGCACGATCTGTTTTCGCACATCAGTGATCTTGAGCACGGAACAACAAAGGCGGCCGAGAAGGCGCGTGGCATCGTGCGTGACAACCTCACCCAGATCGCTCCGATCTTCGCCAAGCAGAAACACATCCTGGGCGAGGACTACTCCATGCTGGATGTGGCGATCGCACCCTTGCTGTGGCGTCTGGAGCACTACGGTATTCAGTTGCCCAAGCAGGGTCTTCCCATCCTGAAATACGCGGAACGCCTGTTCTCCCGCCCAGCCTTCATCGAAGCGCTGACGCCGGTGGAAAAGGCCATGCGCAAGTAGTCCCAATAGCGTGGGCGCTCCGATTAACCCTCCGCCGGGTTCACCTCCGCTATCGCAGCAACCCTATTTTCTTCGCGCCCTCTATGAGTGGTGCGTGGATAGTGGGCTGACACCCTATATGACGGTGCGTGTGGATCATCGCACACGGGTGCCGCAGGGGTTCGTCAAGGATGGTCAGATCGTCCTGAACCTCGGCCCCAGTGCGGTGCGCAACCTGAATATGGACAACGAGTGGGTCACCTTTTCGGCCCGTTTCGGTGGGGTTTCACACGCAATCGAAGTGCCGGTGGCCAATGTACTGGCCATCTACGCGCGCGAAACCGGCGAGGGCATGAGTTTTGTAAGTGAAACCGATATGGACACCACCGAGCAGGTAGCCGCGGTCGATGTCACTCTTAAGGAGGCTGACGCATCAGGGGAGGATGAGCCCCCCAAGCCTCCGCGCGGACGCCCGCAATTACGGGTGGTCAAATAATCGTATTTCCCGCCTAGGGCCAAGAGCCCTGGTCGTTATAATTTCGCCATTAGCCGGCATAGCTCAGTTGGTAGAGCAACCGCCTTGTAAGCGGTAGGTCGTCTGTTCGAGTCAGACTGTCGGCACCAAATAATCAATTGGTTACAGATGTAACTCGCCATCTGTCCAATTCCGGGGTCACGCTGGGGTCACAATTGAACCAGTTGTTTGATTGCCCGTGTTTTCCAACAATGCAGACCCAGAACGAAAGAGGTACTGTCAAGTCCATCTATCCTGATGGCCTCGGCCCACGAGTGGTGCGCTTGAAATATTTCGTTCGCTTTGTCCTGATATAAGCACAGAAGCCTGTCATTTCAGATTGGCTCAATAACAACGGAGGGGCTGATATGACCGAGGATAAGGTTGGTCAGGTAACGCGTGAAGCGTTTCGGCACCAAGTGGAGGTTTCACGGGAAAAGCGCGACAAGGTGCGCAGCATGGCCGCCCGGGGACAGTCCACGAGGGCCGACGAAGACAAGCAACGTCTTAGCGCGGTTCTGATGAGGAAGCAGGCACGGGGCGGGAAGGAGGCGCTCCAGGGCCTAAGCAACGACCTGCAACCCATAGCCTTCATGACCGAAGGTGCGGCAGTCCGAAGAGCCGTCGCTAAGGTCGTGGTCGACACCGACGAATATCACGAGGAAGGCAGTGGTTTTCTTGTGAGTCCCGGAGTTCTCATCACAAATCAGCATGTGATAAAGGACAACGCAGCAGCACGTGCGGCTGTAGTGGTTTTCGATTATGAACTCGACGATTTGGGGCAGCGACGCACAGACTCCCGCTATCGTCTTGATCCCGATCGATTGGAAGCATACTCCCCGGAAGAAGGAGGTCTTGATTATGCGCTTGTCGCCTTGGGTGAGCGTATCGAGGGCAGTGCCATCCTGGCGGAACTGGGTTTCTGCGCGCTGAGTAACACCAAAGACCGCCACTTCATCGGCATGAACGTCAACATCATCCAGCATCCCGGTGGGGAGCGGAAGCAGATCGCCATCCGCAACAATCTGCTAACCCATCGAACGGACTCGACTCTGCTGTATGAAACCGACACCGACGTGGGTTCGTCCGGATCGCCCGTGTTCAATGACGATTGGGAAGTGGTTGCGCTCCATCATTACGGGGAGCCCTTCACCGAAACAACCGACGCGGACGGCAATCCACTGCCGCTTAATGTGAACGAAGGGATTCGCATCAGCAGCATCTACAACGACCTGGCGGCTAATCAACTGCCGAATCTATCCGGGCCGAAGCGCGAACTATTGGAGCAAGTCCTCTCTGCATCCCCGGATCAGGCACCCCGCATGCAGCTGCCGCAGTTGGAGCGGCGCCCCCATACCCCCCAGCGCGAAGGCGCGATACTTGGCGAGGAGAAGCACATGACGTTCGATCAAGACAATGCCGAACTGAGACTGTCGATCCCCATGACATCGATCCCTGTCGAGGTCAACATTCGCATGGGCGGCCCTTCTGGAGCCGGTGGCGTAGCCAAACAGCCGTTACAGTTGACAGGATCGAGGCCGCAGCTGTCACGTAGTGCCGAGGGAAAGAGACTGGATCGGGATTATTCGAATCGGAACGGCTTCGATGTCGATTTCCTCGACGCCGTGCCAGTGGATATTTCGAAAATCGTCGCGCCTATGGACAGTCGCATTGCACCGCTGGTCGACGGAACCGGAAACGGCGAGCTCAAATACCAGAACTTCAGCGTGATCATGGACAAGCTGCGGGACATGGCTCTCTTGACGGCTACCAATATCGATGGCGACAGCTACATGAACGTGGACCGCAAGACCGGGCAGGCGAGCGACGCCGAAGGTGAGACCTGGTACAAGGATCGCCGCATTTCGGATCAATATTACTTGGGCCAGTCGTTCTATTCGGCCTGGTCCCACAAGTTCGACCGAGGCCACCTTACTCGACGCAACGATCCCACGTGGGGGCCTACCGCAGTGGAGGCCGAGCGTGCGAATGCGGACACATTCCACTTTACGAATTGCACGCCGCAGCATTTTCGCTTCAATCAATCTGCCGAATATTGGCAGGGTATCGAGCGCTACGTGCTTGAGCAGGGCGTGTTGCAGCCGGGTCGCGCGACACGGTTGACGGTGCTGCAGGGCCCGGTACTTGATGATCGAGATGTAACCGGTAACCACCGGGCGTACTTTCCAAACCGCTCTGCCTGAAGAGAATG
>CAZIUC010000007.1:0-133099 GCA_964542455.1 uncultured Thiobacillus sp.
CCCTTGGAGAAATCTCTGATGAAGCCCCTACCCTTCGGTACCCCCAACCCCCCTTTGGGAAAGGGGGGAGTCAAGGGTGGAAGCGGCGCGGGCGTTGTGGCCGTAGGTTGGGCACGACGCTTCGTTTTGCCCAACGTACTATTACCGCGGTAGCTTACGAATCAGAAATTGTTTTGAGATCGGCTGCTGGACCGTGTCGGTTACATGCGAGCGGGGCGGGCAGGTGGGCATGAATGGTTATCCGAATAGCCGAGTAACATGCAAAAAACGGGAGAGAGGCATGGTTAACATCAATACTTTCAATAAGTTGCCGGCAACGTTTGGCGTGGAACAGGGTGCGGTCGCCAGCGTTGGCGGAAATCATCAGCCAGATTGGCAGATGACTGTTCTGGATGCCCTGGTGGCGCGGATCGCGGTGCTGGACAGGCTGGGGCTGATCGTCGCGGCGAACCGTGCCTGGATCCGTTTCGCCGAAGAAAACGGCACTCGCCCCCAGGACTATGAGGTGGGCATGAACTACCTGGATTGCGTGCGCGCAAGGGCGGAACAGGGTGACGGCAGCGCGGCGCACATTCTGGTTGGGCTGGCTGCCGTGCTGAGCGGGCAAAAGCCGCGCTTCGAACTGGAATATCCGCGCCAAGGCGGCGACCAGGAACGCTGGTTCCTGATGCAGGTTACGCCTCTGCCCGATGCGGGCGGCTGCGTGGTGGCCCATATCGACATCACCATTCGGAAACAGGCGGAAAGCGACCGAGCCCGACTGGCGGCAATCATGGAAGCCACCACGGATTTCGTCGGCATGGCCGATGCGCGGGGGAAAGCGATATACGCCAACCGGTCGCTGCGCCAATTGCGCGGGATCGGCCTGTCGCCGCATGACCCCCTGGAGACCATCGCCGATGCTCACCCGGATTGGGCTGGCCGCAAGGTCATGACCATCGGGATGCCCGAAGCCGAGCGCCAGGGCGTCTGGGCCGGGGAAACAGCCGTGGTGGACTTCACGGGGCGTGAGATTCCGGTGCATCAGGTCATCCTCGCCCACCGTAATGAGCAAGGGGAAATCGATTTTTTTTCCACCATCATGCGCGACATCTCGGAATCAAGGCGGCGGGCCACCGAGTTGCAGCAGGCTTACGAGGAATTGAAACGTACTCAGGAACAACTGTTGCAATCGGAAAAAATGGCCTCCCTCGGCCAACTTGCCGCCGGTGTGGCCCATGAGATCAACAACCCCATCGGCTACCTGAGTTCCAATCTGGGCACGCTGGGCGGGTATGTTCGGGATGTGTTGGGCGTGGTGGAAACCTATGAGGCCGCCCTGTCCGCCGTCACCGATCCAGCGCAATTGGCCGCCGTCGCGGAAAAGAAACAGGAAACGGACTTTGGCTTTCTGTGTGAGGACATCCCCATCCTGCTGGCGGAATCCCTGGAGGGCATCCAGCGGGTGCGCAAGATCGTGCAGGATTTGAAGGACTTCGCCCATGCCGGCGACAACGAGGAATGGCAATGGGTGGATTTGCGCCACAGCCTGCAACGCACCCTCAACATCGTGAACAACGAACTCAAATACAAGGCCGAGGTGCGCCAGGATTACGAGGACATTCCGGAAATCCGCTGTCTGCCCGGACAGTTGAATCAGGTCTTCATGAACCTGCTGGTCAACGCCGGCCATGCCATCGAAGCGACGGGCGAGGTGCGGATACGCGCACGCCAGGAGGGTGAATGGGTTTCGGTGGAAATATCGGATACCGGCTGCGGCATGTCCCAGGAAGTGATCGGCCGCATCTTCGATCCCTTCTTCACCACCAAGCCGGTGGGCAAAGGCACCGGCCTGGGGCTGTCGATTTCCTACGGCATCGTGAAAAAGCATGGTGGCCGTATCGAGGTGGAAAGCAAGGTGGGCGAGGGCACCACCTTCCGCGTCATGCTGCCGGTGGCCGGGCCTGACCCCGTGGCGACGGAAGCCGGCGCATGAGCGATAGCTCAAACATGTCCGACGCATCCGGCGGCGCGCTGAAAGGGTCCACCCGCCCTCTGTTGGCCGGGCTGCTGACGATGTTGCTGCTGTTGGGAATCGGCATGGGGATGGGTATCGTCCAATTGCGCCAGATGGCGCACACCCTGGACGAAGTGGTGCGCGAGGATGCCACCGCGGTCGCCGCCATCGTCACCATGATGCGCACCGCGCGGGAGCGGATGCTGATTCTGAGTGAGGTTGTCACCCTGGAGGATGCCTTTGCTCGCGATGAGAAATTGCTCGAATTCGATCGTCTGGAAGGCGAATTCGCCAGAGCGCGCCGCAGTCTGCTGGCGCTGCCTTTGAGCGACAAGGAAAAAGCACTGCGTGGGCGACAGAACCAGTTGCTCCAGCAACTGGTCGGCCATATCGACTGGATCGTCACGTTGGCTCGGGCTGACGAACTGGTGGCCGCGCGGGATTTTCTTAGAACCGACGCGATCCCCGCCCAGAGCCAGATGCTGGATAGCCTGATGCAGTGGGTCGATCTCCGCCAGGCGCGGCAGGGTGCCAGGGCCGCACAGGCGCGCGAGCGTCAACAAAGCGCGGTGCGCATGATGTTCGGCGTCGGCCTGATCGCCATCCTGGTGGGGGTGGTGGTGGTCGTCGTGGTGTACCGCTGGAATGCCCGGCTGATCGGTCGTCTCACCGACAACGAGACCCGGCTGCGCGCCGCGCTGGCCGAAATGGCCTTTCAGCAGCGCGCGCTGGACGAACATTCGATTGTCAGCGTCACCGATGTCTCCGGCCGCATCACCTACATCAACGACAAGTTCTGCCAGGTCAGCGGCTACACGCGGGAAGAACTCCTCGGCGCCAACCACCGCATCGTCAAATCGGATTTCCATCCGCCGGAATTCTTCCAATCCTTGTGGAGCGCCATCAGCAGCGGCCAGGTCTGGCGCGGCGAGGTGAAGAATCGCGCGAAGGACGGCCGCTATTACTGGGTGGCGACCACCATCGTGCCGCTGCTCGATGATCAGGGTCTACCCATCCGCTACATCTCGGTGCGCACCGAGATCACCCACATCATGGAACTGGAGGAGGCGGTGCGGCAGGCCAACGTCATCCTGCAAAGCAAGGTCATCGAGCGTACCCAGGAACTTGAACTGGCGAAGCGGCAACTGGAACAGGATCTGGCCGACCGGGTGCTCACCCAGGCAGAACTGCAGCGAAATTATGACGAGTTGAAGACTCTGCATCGGCAATTGCAGGAGGCCCAGCAATACCTGATGCAGTCGGAGAAGCTCGCCGCCGTGGGACAACTGGCGGCCGGCATGGCGCACGAGATCAACAATCCCATTGGTTTCATCGCCTCCAATCTGACCATGCTGAGCCGTTACCAGGACACGCTGGGCCAGGTGCTGGAGCACTACCGGCTGGTGGAGTCCGACTTGGCCGAGGATGTTCGCGACGACCTCGCCAGCCTGCGCCAGAAGGCCGACCTGGATTTCGTGCTGGAGGATGCCCGCGCCCTGCTGGAGGAAACCCGTGGCGGCGTGGCGCGGGTAAGCAAGATCGTCCAGGATCTGCGCGAGTTCTCCCAGGTGGATAGCGTCGGCCAATGGCATTGGGCGGACCTCAATCATTGCCTGGACACCACGCTCAACCTGCTGGGCGAACGCCTGACCGGGGCGGTGGAGATTCAGCGCGAATATGGCGCCTTGCCCCGGGTGGAATGCAATCTCGCCGAACTCAATCAGGTGTTCCTCAGCCTGCTCAACAATGCCCTGCAAGCCATGCCGGCGGGCGGCCGACTGACCCTGCGCAGCGGCCAGGAGGGTGAACAAATTTTCGTCGAGGTCGAGGATAGCGGTGACGGCATCGCGGCAGCGGCGCTGCCCCATATCTTCGACCCCTTCTTCACCACCCGGCCCGTGGGCCAGGGTGTGGGACTGGGCCTGTCGCTGGCCTACGGTGTGATCCAGCAGCATGGTGGCCAGATCACGGTGCGCAGCCTGGTTGGAATCGGTACTGCTTTCCGCGTCAGTCTGCCTATACGTCAAGGCGATTCGACGCTTCCGGCCGTCTCCACCGAAGCGGCTGGATAGTCTGTGAGCGATATCGTTCTTGAATCGCTGCGCGCCCTCGTCCTGGTCGGCATCTTGTTCGTGTTATGGCGGCACGGCGGCAGCCGCCAGTTGATGCGGTCGGACCCCGGTTGGCGCCGGATCCTGGGCGGGTTCACCCTGATTCTTTTCGGCGCCATTCTCGATATCACCGACAACTTCCCCGCGCTCGATATCTATGAGGTGATCGGCGACACCAAGACCGAGGCTTGGTTGGAAAAGCTGGTGGGCTATACGGGCGGCTTCCTCTTGCTGTTCTTCGGTTTTCTGCGCTGGAGTCCGGCAATGAGTTCGGATCAGCTTCGGCAAAGGCGGCTCATGCAGGCCATTACCCGATCCCAGGGCGCCTTCATCAGCACGGCCGATACTCGGCAGGCCTTCGAGGGTTTGCTACAGGACATGCTGGAACTGACCGGCAGCGAATACGGTTTTATCGGCGAGGTGCATCAGCGTGATGGCCAGCCCTACCTCAAGACCCACGCCATCAGCAACATTGCCTGGAACGACGAAACCCGGCGCTTTTACGACGAACACGCGCCGCTGGGCATGGAGTTCACCAATCTCAACAGCCTGTTCGGCGCCGCATTGCTCAGCGCTGAGCCGGTCATCGCCAACGATCCCGCCCTTGACCCCAGAAGTGGCGGCCTGCCGCCGGGGCATCCGCCGCTGAACGCCTTTCTGGGCCTGCCGATCCGCGCCGGCGCGCGCATGCTGGGCATGGTGGGCATCGCCAACCGCAAGGGCGGGTATGACGACCAGGTGATCGAGTTCCTGCGCCCCCTGTCCAGCACCCTTGCCCAGTTGATCGAGGCGCGCCAGGCCATCTTCGCGCGCCAGGCCATCGAGGCGTCGCACAAGCGTCTGTCACTGGTGGCCAGCCGCACCAACAACGGCGTGGTCATCACCGACAGCCAGGGATGCATTGAATGGGTCAATGAGGGTTTCGAGCGCCTGACCGGCTATCTGTTGACTGAAGTGCAGGGGCGCAAGCCCGGTCATGTGCTGCATGGACCGGAAACCGACCTGGCGACCGTGGCGGATATGCGCGAGGCGCTGCGGCACCGCGCATCGTTCGAGACGGAAGTACTGAATTACACCAAAGGGGGGGAACCCTATTGGGTCAGCCTCAGCGTCGACCCGTTGCGCGACGCGGACGGGCAGCTGCGGGGATTCATCGGCATCGAGACGGATATCAGCGCGCGCAAAGCGGCGGAAGCCGCGCTGGCGGCCAGCGCCGAGCATACGCAGGCGGTGCTGGACAATGTGCTGGACGGCATCATCAGCATCGATGGCCATGGCATCGTCGCCTCATACAACGCTTCCGCCGAGCGCATTTTCGGCTATACGGCCGACGCGGTGATCGGCCACAACGTCAGCATGCTGATGCCGGCTCCCTACCGTGACCAGCATGACGGCTATCTGCGCCATTACCAGGCCACAGGCGAGGCCAGGGTGATCGGCATCGGCCGCGAGGTCGAGGGACTGCGCAAGGACGCCGGCATTTTCCCGATGGAGCTGGCGGTGACCGAGATCCGGCGTGGCGGCCAACCCCTGTATATCGGCATGGTGCGTGACATTACCGAGCGCAAGCGCATGGAGCGGCTGAAAAGCGAGTTCCTCTCCACCGTCAGTCATGAATTGCGCACCCCGCTGACTTCCATCCGCGGCGCCCTCGGGCTGATCGCCGGCGGCGTGCTGGGGCCGTTGCCGGAGCAGACCAGGCAATTGCTCCATATCGCCAACAAGAACAGCGAGCAACTGACCCACCTGATCAATGACCTGCTCGACATGGAGAAAATGGCGGCGGGCGGCATGCATTTCGAGATGAAGGCTGAGGCGCTGATGCCCCTGCTGGAACAGGCCATCGAGGCCAATCGCGCCTATGGCGAGGCACGCCGCCTGGTGTTCGTTCTGAGCGCTCGGGTCGAGGGTGCGCTGGTGCGGGTCGACGCCAAACGCTTTTTGCAGGTCATGGCGAATCTGCTTTCCAACGCCGCCAAGTTTTCGCCGGAGGGCGGCCAGGTCGAAATCGCCGCGACCCGACACGACAATCAGGTACGGATCGCCGTGAGCGATCAAGGCCCGGGCATTCCGACCGAGTTCCGTGATCGCATTTTTGAAAAATTCTCCCAGGCTGATGCCTCGGACAGCCGTCAGAAAAGCGGCACCGGCCTGGGTCTGGCAATTTCTCGGGAACTGGTGCGGCGCATGGACGGGCGCATTGGTTTCGACTCGCGCGACGGTGAGGGGGCTACTTTTCATGTCGATCTGCCGCTGTTGTAATCTGACCGCGAGCGAGACCGGCACGGCCTGTCCGAGCCGGAAAGCAACGATGCGCCCCGGATGCCGCTTGTAAAAACAGAATCGCTTTAGTGGAAAAACTTCATGCCCAATCCTGAACGCATACTCTGCGTGGAAGACGACCCCGATATCCAGGTCGTGATCCAGTTGGCCCTGGAAGTGGTGGGCGGCTTCGCGGTCAAACTGTGCGGTTCTGGCCGCGAAGCGCTGGACAGCGTGGCCGGCTTTCACCCCGACCTGATTCTGCTCGATGTGATGCTGCCCGGCATGGATGGCCCCGCCACGCTGGAGGCGTTGCGCCGCTTGCCGGAGGCGGCGTCGCTGCCGGTGGTTTTCATGACCGCCAAGGTACAACCCGATGAAGTGGCTTATTTCCTTTCTCTGGGTGCCACGGCCGTCATCGCCAAGCCCTTCGATCCCATGACCCTGGCGCGGGAAATCCGCGCCTATTGGCCGCAACCTCATGGCTGCTGATATTCCCCAGGCCAGACAGCTTCTGGAAAACCTGCGCCTGGGCTTCATCGCCCAGATACCCATGCGCCTGGCGGCGATCGAACAATGCTGGGTCGATTGCTACCTGGCGGCCGATCCGTTTCCCGCCCTGCATGAACTGCTGCGCCTGGCTCACAGCCTGCGTGGCAGCGCCAAGACTTATGGGCTGATGGCGCTGGGAGAGGCGGCCGAAGCCCTGGAAATCGGACTGCGGCCTTGGCCGGAGCGAGAAGCGCTTCCCGACCCGGATGCCAGAACACGGCTGGATGGGCTGGTGGCCGCCTTGCATCGCGCCGCCACGGATATCCAGGGCGCACTCCCCGCCCTGTCCTTGGTCCCGACAAAGGAGGGCGTGCCTTCAGGCGGCTGTGTATATCTACTTGAGGACGAGCCGGCGCAGGCCATGCGGCTGGCTACCCAACTGGAGCATTTCGGCTATCCGGTAAAGATTTTCGCCATCGCCTCGGCGTTATTGGATGCGGTTGAGCGGGAGCTTCCCGTGGCCTGCATCCTGGACATCATCCTGGCCGAAGATGCGCTGGCGGGGATTGAACTGGGCAAGCAACTGCATCGGCTCGATGCGGCTTTACCGTTGATTTTCACCACTGCCCGTGACGACATCGAGGCGCGTCTGGGCGCGGTGAAGGCGGGTGGGCTGGCTTATCTGACCAAGCCCATCGACGTCGTCGGGCTGGTCGACGAGCTGGACCGTGTGACCGGGCACATGTCGAGCGCGCCCTATCGCATTCTGGTGGTGGAGGATGACGAATCGCTTTCTCGCTATTACCGCGCTTTGCTGAGGGATGCCGGCATGGAGGCGGTGGCGGTCACCGAGCCACTGAATGTGCTGCAAACACTGGCGGATTTCAGTCCCGATCTGGTGTTGCTGGATGTTTACATGCCCCATTGCAGCGGCGCGGAGTTGGCCCAGGTGATTCGCCAGCACGGCGCCCATGGTGGCTTGCCCATCGTGTTCCTGTCCGGCGAGGGAGACCCGGATATCCAGTACGCCGCGCTGCGGGCCGGGGGAGATGACTTTCTCACCAAGCCGGTGGAGGCCAAGATTCTGCTGCGGACCATCACGGTGCGCGCGCGGCGTGCCCGCCAGATGAGCGCACTGATGGTGCGCGACGGCCTGACCGGTCTGCTCAATCACAGTCGGATCAAGGAAATGCTGATCGCCGAGGTGGCGCGCGCGCGGCGCGGCAATGCGCGGCTGGCGCTGGCCATGCTTGATCTGGACCACTTCAAGTCCATCAATGACCGCTATGGGCATCTGACCGGTGACCGGGTCATCAAAAGTCTGGCCCGGCTGCTGCGTGAACGTCTGCGTGGCAGCGATCTGGCCGGGCGTTATGGCGGAGAGGAGTTCCTGGTGATTTTGCCCGATTGCGACCGGGATTCCGCTTTACGCTTGATCGATGACATACGCGACCGCTTCAGCCTGGTCGCGCAATGTGGGGAAAAACCGGAGCAGAGATTCAACGCCAGTTTCAGCGCCGGCCTGGCCTCCTTCCCCTTGGCCAACAGCCCGGAAACCATGCTTCTGGCGGCGGATGCCGCGCTGTACGAGGCCAAGCTGCAAGGCCGGAATCGCGCCCGTTGAAGAAGGCTCTTTTCGCGTTGGCTGGTGATAACCAGGCTGAATTACGCGTTTTCCACAATATCCACCGGCGTATAAGCCGGAATCAGATCGAACAACTCGACCAGATCGGCGTTACGCATACGGATACAGCCGTGTGAGTTTGGCGCCTGTTCAAAGGCTTCGTCCGGAGTGCCGTGGATGTAGATGTAGCGGCGCATGCTGTCGCGCGTGCCGAGACGGTTGTAACCGGGCTCATTGCCGGAGAGCCAGAGGATGCGGGTGAGTATCCAGTCGCGTTCCGGCTCTGTCGCGCCCAGTTCCGGACTGTAGACCTCGCCGGTCGGGCGGCGCGCTTTGAATACGGTATTGATCGCCTGGCCCGCGCCGATCTTGGCGCGCACGAGGTGCTGGCCGCGCGGGGTGCAATAGCTGCCGGATGCCTCGCCGGGACCGTTGGCGGCGCTGGAGATGGGATAGCGACGCAGCACGGCGCCACTGTCGTCGAGCAGATCCAGTTCCTGGGTGGCCAGGTTGATACGCAGTTTCATGTTGTGCTCCGCAATCGCGCCCTTCGTTCCGCGAAAAAGGCCGAGAGCATGGCGCCGCATTCATCGGCCAGCAGGCCCGAGGTCACCGTGCAATGGTGATTCAGGCGCGCTACTTGTCCAAAGCGTTGCCCAGAGCGTTCTCCTGGGAGTTCGCCGAACAGGTCGAGCACGCTGCCCTGGGCGCCGGTCTTCGGGTCGCGCGCGCCATAGACCAGGCGACTGACCCGCGCGTGCATGATGGCGCCGGAGCACATCACGCAGGGTTCCAGGGTGACGTAGAGGGTGCTGTCGGGCAGGCGGTAATTGGCGAGCCGTTGACCGGCATCGCGCAGGGCCATGACTTCGGCATGGGCGCTGGGGTCGCGCGCGGAGATCGGCTGGTTGTAGCCGCGCCCGACAATCTCGCCCTTCACCACCAGCACCGCGCCGACCGGCACTTCTCCGGCATCCCAGGCGAGACGCGCCTGTTCCAGGGCGGCAAGCATGTAGGGAATGTCGGGATCGGTGGTCATGGATGGTTTCTCCCCTCTCCCGCCGGGAGAGGGGCCGGGGGTGAGGGAACTCGGGTGGCGGTGTCGACAAGCCTGGATCGAGCGCTCAGTCCCTCGCCAGGATTGGGCACCGGCGCGCCATCCAGCGTGGTTCCCTCTCCCCCGGCCCCTCCCCCGGAGGGGGAGGGGAGAAAGGTAGCCAGCTTGGCTTCTCTTTTGAGTTTCTTGATCGCCGCCTCGCGCCGATAGGCTTCCGCTTTATCGGCGGCGAGTTCCTGGTAGGCCAGTTCCACCGGGCGCCGCGCGCGGGTGTAGCGCGCCCCCAGTTTGCCGCCCGCGTTGTGTTCTCGCAGGCGGCGCTCCGGGTCGGTGGTCACGCCGGTGTAGAGCGTGTCGTCGGCGCAGCGCAGGATGTAGACGAACCAGGTCGGCAAGTGGGTTTACTGCTCGTCTTGCGACGCCGGTTTGAAGGCGGCGGCCAATTGCTGTTGCACGTTGGGCGGCACCTGTTCGTGGTGGCTGAATTCCAGGCTGTAGGAGCCCTGGCCGCCGGTGAGCGCTTTCAGCCGTGATTGCAGGTTTTCCAGCTCGGCGAGCGGCGCCTGGCCGCTGACCACGAGCATGCCGCCGCGTCCGCTTTCATGGCCGGTGATCTGGCCGCGGCGCGCGGAGAAGTCGCCGCTGACGTCGCCGATGGCGGATTCTGGCGTGGTCAGTTCGACCTGGACGATGGGTTCCAGCACCACCGGGCGGGCCTGTTCGGCGGCGGCCTGGAAGGCTTTCTTGCCGGCGCTGACGAAGGCGATTTCCTTGCCGTCGACCGCGTGGCTCTTGCCATCGTAGACGGTGACGCGCACATCCTGCATCGGGAAGCCGGCGACGATGCCCAGTTCCATGGCCTGGCGCACACCCTTTTCCACGGCGGCGATGAAGGGACCGGGAATGGCGCCGCCTTTCACGGCATCGACGTATTCGAAGCCGGCGCCACGGGCCAAAGGTTCGATGCGCAGATAGACCTCGCCGAACTGGCCGGCGCCGCCAGTCTGTTTCTTGTGCCGGTAGTGGCCTTCTGCCTTCTGGGTGATGGTCTCGCGGTAGGGAATGGTGGGCGTGTGTGTTTCCACTTCCAGGCGGAACTGTTCGCGCATCTTTTCCAGCACGAATTTCAAATGGTTTTCACCCTGGCCGCGAATCACGGCTTCGTGCGTGGTGGGGTCGTGATCGACGTGCAGGCCGGGGTCTTCGGCGCACAGGCGGTGGAGTATCTCGGACAGCTTGTCGACCTCAGTCTGCTTCTTCGGCCGCACCGCGAGACCGTAGACGGCGTGCGGGAATTCCAGCGGCTGCATGTGGATGTGGTCGTCTTCCGGGGCGTCGTGCAGCACGGCGTCGAAGCCGAGATCGTCGATTTTGGCCACGGCGCAGATATCGCCGGGAATGCAGGCTTTGACTTCTTCCAGTTGCTTGCCCTGGAGGCGATACAGGTGACTGACCTTGAACGGCTTGCGCGATTCACCGATGTAGAGCTGTGAATCCGGCGTGACGGTGCCCTGATGCACCCGGAATACCGCGGTCTTGCCGACATAGGGGTCGATTTCGACCTTGAATACATGGGCGAGCACGTGTTTGTCCGGGTCCGGCACGGCGCGCAGCGGTTGCGCGGCCTCGCCTTCGCCCTGAACGAACAGGGGCGGGTTGCCTTCGGTGGGGTTGGGCAGCAGCTTGGCGATGATGTCGAGCAACTCGGGTATGCCGGCGCCGCTGCTGGCGGAAACGAAGCACACCGGTACCAGATGGTTTTCGCGCAGGGCTTTTTCGAACGGGGCGTGCAGTTGTTCCGGCGCGACCTCACCCTGTTCCAGGTAAATATTCATCAGGTCTTCATCGACTTCCACGACCTGGTCGACCAGAGCGCTGTGGGCATCCGCCACGGAGGAGAAGTCGGACTCGCCACCGGGGTTGAAGAAGCAATCGGTGACCTTGGCTCCACCCCCGGCCGGCAGGTTGATCGGCAGGCATTCGCGGCCGAAGGCGGTCTGTATTTCGGAGAGCAGGGCTGGAAGATCGAGTTCTTCCGAGTCGATCTTGTTGATCACGATCATGCGGCACAGCTTGCGTGTCTGCGCCCAGTGCATCATGCGGTGCGCGGTGAGTTCCAGGCCTTTCTTCGGATCGATCACCACCACGGCGGTTTCGATGGCATCCAGGGCGCACATGGCCTGTCCCATAAAGTCGGGATAACCGGGGGTGTCGAGCAGATTGACGCGGGTGCCTTGATGATCGAGATGGGCAACCGCCACCTTGATCGAATGCTGATGGGTTTTCTCCAGCGCGTCGTAGTCGCATACGGTGTTGCCGCGTTCCACCGTTCCCGCGCTGGGGATGGCGCCGCTGGCGGCGAGCAGGGCTTCGATCAGGCTGGTTTTGCCTGCGCCGCCGTGGCCGACCAGGGCCAGGGTGCGGATGTCTTGAGGTGTGGTCATGATGGTTTTCTGTGGGTAAGTATTACGGGAGAAAGCAGGCGGGGAAGAGTGAAAATCAGGCCGCTTCCTGGAAAAATTCGCCTCGATTGGTCATCAGTTCCCAGACCGGCGGCGCTATCCGTTTGATGTTGGGAAGAGAGCCTGCCACCGTTGTGAGGCAGGGGACGCGCATGCCGTGGTATTCCGCATCGGGCCCGATGCGGTCGAAAACCACGCCAAAACGGCCCAGCAGCCTGAGCAACGCTGGTTCCATGACCGCATAGCAGTGGCTGACGTCATGCGTGTACATCATGCGTATCACCGCGGCGAACAGGCCCAGTGATATATGCGGCAGTACGCGGCGTTCGTCGTCCTCGAAATACACTTCGATATCGGAGGCCACGCCGGAGATGCTGCTGGACTCGCCGAGACGCCGCTTGAAGACCTTGGAAACGGCGAAGCGCGATATTTCGCCCAGATGCGCGCGGATCGACACATCTTTCACCGGCTCATCCAGTTTGCAGTGCAATTCGATAGGGTAGGGCGCCTCGGGCGCGCCGTGTCTGGGCAGAATGAGACGCGCGGTGGCCGCATAGACACCGGTACGGCGGTGACGCAACAGATAGTGGTCGGAGCGGGCGTCGAACTCATCGTCTTCCCAGTGAATTAGTTGACCGTCGGCATCGACACCCGTGTGGCAATCCGCCTCGGTCTCGAAGCCGGTTTCCACTACATAGACCTGATAGCGCAACTGAAAAACCTGAGCTCGCAATTCATCCGTGTCGGCATGAACCAGTTCAAAGTATTGGTTGAAGGCGGTGAGCAGATCTTGCTGCATGGATTCGTTGTTCATGCTGTCTGGCTGGCTGTTCCGTCAGAGTAACGAAGCGGATGGAGAAGGTAAACAAGGTATTTATGTCGGGAAAGGGTTTGGCACTGCAAAACCGCCGCTTCCGCCCTGAAAAATCATCTTGCACTGCAACACGCCACCCGTTAGCGTGCGCGCAGCATCAACTTAACCAAGAGTCCAGGTATGCAGCGCGATTTTCTCCCCGTCACAGCCTTGTTTTCCGGTAGCGCGGATTACCTGGCCGCGCTCGAATCCGAACGACCGGAGTTGCTTCCGCCACCGCCGCCGCGCGCCTCATTTGCGTCCACTCCGTCGCGTTTCCCGAAGAAGGAAGCGATCGAAGTTTCCGATCTGCCGTTGCTGAAATGTGAAGCGAGCCAGGTCGGCGTGTTGCAGCTCATCAATGCCTATCGCTTTCGCGGTTTCCGCGCCGCCGATCTGGACCCGCTCAAGCACCTGCCGCAGCCGCCCATTCCGGAGCTGGATCCGGCCAATCACGGCCTCACCGCCGCCGAGTTGGATGAGGAATTTGATACCGGTTCGCTGGTCGGCCCGGCCCGCGATACTTTGCGCAATATCATCGCGCGGGTGCGGCGCACGTATTGCGGCACGCTGGCGCCGGAATACATGCACCTCACCAGTACCACGCAGAAACGCTGGTTGCAGCAGCGGCTGGAGGGTGAGACAGGAGGGATAGGCGGCCAGGAAATGACGCCGCAACTGCAGCGCTGGCTGCTGGCGCAACTCACCGCCGCCGAGACCCTGGAAAAGACTCTGCATACCCGTTTCGTCGGCCAGAAGCGCTTTTCGCTGGAAGGCGGCGAGTCGCTGATTCCGCTGCTCAATTTCCTGCTCGAACTGGCCGCCCGCGCGGGGGTACAGGAAATCGGCCTGGGCATGGCGCATCGAGGGCGCCTCAATGTGTTGCATAACGTGATGCGGCGCTCGGTGATCGAGTTGTTCGAGCATGCACACCATGCGCTTGGTAACGCGCAACGCACCGGCGATGTGAAATATCACCAGGGCTTCGCCGCCGACCTGGAGACGGCGGGTGGTCCGATACGCACCGTGTTGTCGTTCAATCCATCGCATCTGGAAATCGTCAATCCGGTGGTGGAAGGCTGGGTGCGCGCGCAACAGCAGCGTCGCGGCGATAGCGATGGCAGCCTGGTGATGCCGGTGTTGATCCACGGCGATGCCGCGATGGCCGGCCAGGGCGTGGTGATGGAAACGCTGAACATGGCGGCCACCCGTGGCTTTACGACCGGCGGCACGCTGCATATCGTCATCAACAATCAGATCGGCTTCACCACCTCCGACCCGCGCGATGCCCGTTCCAGCCTGTATTGCACCGATGTGATGAAGATCGTCGAGGCGCCGGTGTTGCATGTGAACGGCGACGATCCGGAAGCGGTGCTGCGGGCGGTGGCGATCGCGCTGGAATATCGCATGGCGTTCAAGCGCGATATTGCCATCGATCTGATCTGTTACCGCCGCCTCGGCCACAACGAGCAGGACGAGCCGATGGCCACGCAGCCGCTCATGTATCACTGTATCCAGGCATTGCCGAGCACGCGGACACTCTACGCGCAAAGGCTGGCCGAGCAGGACTTGGTGGACAGCGCTGAAGCGGAATCCATGGTGCAGGCCTTCCGTGCCAGCCTGGACGCGCGTATTGGCCATCAGACACCGGCGAAAAGTCCCTACGCGGCGGATTGGAGTCCCTACAAAGGCACTCACTGGCGCGATGCCGCGCCCACGGCCATTCCCGAGCCGCGCTTGCAGGCACTGGCGCGACGGCTCACCGCCGTGCCGGACGATTTTGTCCTGAATCCCCGCGTGCAGAAGATCATCGACGACCGTCGCCAGATGGGTGAAGGCACACTGCCACTGGACTGGGGCATGGGCGAAAGCCTGGCCTATGCCAGCCTGCTGACCGACGGCACGCCGGTGCGCCTGACCGGGCAGGATTCCGGGCGTGGTACCTTCTTCCACCGCCATGCCGTGCTGCATGACCAGGAGCGGGAAAACTGGAATGACGGGGTCTACATCCCGTTGCAGAACCTGATTCCCGGCCAGGCCAATTTCCTGGTGGTGGATTCCGTGCTTTCCGAGGAAGCCGTGCTCGGCTTCGAATACGGCTACGCCAGCACCGCGCCGGATCAACTGGTGATCTGGGAGGCGCAGTTCGGCGATTTCGTCAATGGCGCCCAGGTCGTGGTGGACCAGTTCATCGCCGCCGCCGAAAGCAAGTGGGGGTTGCTTTCCGGCCTCACCCTGTTCCTGCCGCATGGTTACGAGGGCCAGGGGCCGGAACACTCCTCCGGACGCATCGAACGCTTCCTGCAACTGGCCGCGCATGACAATTTCCAGATCGTGCAGCCCACCACGCCGGCGCAGATGTTCCATTTGCTGCGCCGCCAGGTGGTGCGCCCCTACCGCAAGCCCTTGATCGTGTTCACCCCCAAGAGCCTGCTGCGCCACCCGGATGCCAGCTCCAGCCTGGACGAACTCGCTCAGGGAGCTTTCCGACCGCTCATCGACGAAGTCGATGCCCTCGACCCGGCGCAAGTCACCCGCCTGGTGTTCTGCTCCGGGCGCCTTTATTACGACCTGCTGCGCACGCGCCGGACACAGGAAAGCCAGGACATCGCCATCGTCCGCATCGAACAGCTCTACCCCTGGCCGGACTTGGAAATGAATGCGTTGCTGGCGCGCTACCCGAATGTGAACGACATCGTCTGGGCACAGGACGAGCCGCTCAACCAGGGCGCCTGGCGCTATGCCGCCTATCCCATCCGCCTGGCCACCGGCATCACCTTGCGTTATGCCGGCCGCCCCGAGTCCTCTTCGCCCGCCGCCGGCTACGCCAGCCTGCACAAGCTGCAACTAGATGAAATCCTCGGCACGGCGCTGGGGCCGGCAAGCGCGTAGGGCGAGTCGCGCGAGCTGTTCAGGTCGTTACCTTCCCAACGCCGGCACACCCAGCACGCCTTCTTCTCCGGTCCGCCGGGCAATGATCACCGCGCCGCAGGAATCGCTGAAGACGTTGACCGAGGTGCGGCACATATCCAGCACCCGGTCGACCGCCAGAATCAGGCCGATGGCCTCCACCGGCAGGCCGACGGCGGCCAGGATGATGGCGATGGCGACCAGACTGGCCGAGGGAATCGCGGCCACGCCGATGGAGGTCACCAGCGCCATCAACACGATGGTGAATTGCTGGACGAAACCCAGTTCGATGCCATAGGCCTGGGCGATGAACATCGCCGCAACGCACTCATACAAGGCCGTGCCATCCATGTTGACCGTCGCCCCCAGCGGCAGGACAAAGCTGCTGGTGCGGTTGGAAACGCCGGCATTCTTCTCCACGCATTCCATGGTCAGCGGCAACGTGGCGGCGGAGGAACTGGTGGAAAACGCGGTCAGCAGCGCCGGCGCCATGGCGCGGTAGTGCCGCAGCGGATCGACCCGCCCGACGAAATAAAGCAGCAAGGGCAGGACCACCAGCATGTGCACCGTCAGCCCCGCCAGCACGCTGAGGAAGAACCACGCCAGGGGAACGAACGCCGCATAGCCGGTGCCGGCCACCACCTTGGCGACCAGCCCGAATACGCCGATGGGCGCGAATTGCATTACCCAATCGGTGATTTTCAGCATCACCTGAAACGTGCCCTGCCAGAAGTTGTACAGGCTCTCCGCATAGGCCTCCTCGATCCGGGTCATGAAGAAGCCGAACAACAGGCTGAAGAAAATCAGCCCCAGCATCTGGCCATCCGCCGCCGCCGCGACCACATTGGTCGGCACCATGCGCAGGAAAACCTCGACCAGATCGCCCGTGCCTTTGCCTTCCACCCGGGCGACCACATCGCCGGCATGCTCGGACAGGCCGATCAGGTGCCTGGCCGGTTCGCCATCCACCAGGCCCGGCGCCACGGTGTTGACGACGACCAGGCCGACCAGAATGGCAAACAGGCTGGTGGTCAGGTAGTACAGCAGGGTTTTCAAGCCCAGCCTGCCGAACGCGCCGCCCGAGCCTATGCCGGCGATGCCGACGATGATGGACGACATCACCAGCGGCACGATCAACATCTTCAGGGCATTCAGGAACAGGGTGCCGATAAAATCGAACACCGCATAAAACGTCACGCCGAACAGCGCCGAATCCGTCCCCGCCAGTGTGCCGGCAATGGCGGCCAGCAGCAGGGCAATGAGAATTTGCCAATGTAATTTCAGCTTTGTCATTCTTGGGCTCCTGTTCTGGGTAGGCTGCCAGGTAGGCAATGCAGTCGAATACCACGGAATCGACCACAATGCGAAGCGCCTGGTGCGTTCATGTAGCGCCGGCTTCCAGCCGGCATCTTTGACACAACTTACCGAAGGGTAAGGGCTTGATCAAAAGGCAGGCGTTACATGCTTCCCGCATTTCTCCCGCCGGCCTGACCGGCGCATAAAAACTGGAACCGAAACATGATCGAACACCAACTGATCAGCCTCTCCGCCGTCATCGCCCTGGGCACTTTCGCCCAGTGGCTGGGCTGGCGCATGGGGTTTCCTTCCATTCTGTTGCTGCTGCTGTTCGGCATTCTGGCGGGGCCGGTGGCCGGCCTGGTGCGGCCGGCGGACATGCTGGGGGGCCTGCTTTATCCGGTCGTGACCTTGTCGGTGGCCCTGATCCTGTTCGAGGGGGGCTTGAGCCTGTCGGTGAAGGAGTTTCGCGCCGTGGGTGGCATCGTCGCCCGGTTGGTGTCGCTGGGCATGCTGGTCACCTGGGGGCTGACCCTGCTGGCGGCGCACTGGCTGCTGGGCCTGGACTGGCCCATGGCGATCCTGCTGGGCGCGGTGCTGGTGGTATCCGGCCCCACAGTCGTGGTGCCCATGCTGCAACACATCCGCCCCACCGGGCCCACTGGGCCGGCGCTCAAGTGGGAAGGCATCGTCATCGACCCGGTGGGCGCCGTGCTCGCGGTCCTGGTATTCGAGGCGATGGTGGCGGGGCAGCCGACCTGGACCCAGACCGCCGTCAGCCTCGGTCTGACGGCGGTCACCGGCACTCTGCTGGGCCTCGCCGGCGCGGCGGGCATGGTGCTCATGATCAAGCGGGAATGGCTGCCGGATGCCCTGCATGTGCCGATGATGGTGTCTCTGGTGGTGGTGGTGTTCACCGCTTCCGATCATCTGCAATCCGAATCCGGCCTGCTGGCGGTGACGGTGCTGGGCTTCGCCATGGCCAACCAGAAATACGTGCCGGTGCAGCACATCGTGGAGTTCAAGGAGAACCTGCGCATGATGCTCATCGCCACCATCTTCATTCTCCTGGCGGCCAATCTCAAAGCCGCCGATTTGCAGTCTCTGGGGTTCGGCAGCTTCGTCTTTCTGGCCGCCTTGCTGTTGCTGGTCCGGCCGACGGCGGTATTCGTCGCCACTTTGGGCACCCGTCTCGAATATCGGGAAAAGCTGTTCATGTCCTGGCTGGCGCCGCGCGGCATCGTGGCGGCGGCGGTGGCCTCGGTGTTCGCCCTGCGCCTGGATGAACTGGGCTACCCGGGCGCGGACCGGCTGGTGGCCATCACCTTCTTCGTCATCATCGGCACGGTGGTGGTCTACGGCCTGACCTCGGCCCCCCTGGCGCGGCGCCTGGGCCTGACCAAGACGGGCGCGGACGGGGTGTTGGTATTGGGTGGTCATGCCTGGGTACGCGGCCTCGCCAAGGCGCTGAATGACGAGCGGGTGCCGGTGATGCTGGTGGACAACAACTGGTACAACGTGCGCCAGGCGCGCATGGAAGGCGTTCCCGCCTTCTACTCCAACGTCTATTCCGACACGGTGCTGGAGCGGGTGGAACTGGGCGGTATCGGCCGGCTGCTCGCCATGACCGGCAACGACGAAGTCAACTCCCTGGTGGCGCTGCATTTCACGCCCATCTTTGGGCGCAACCAGATCTATCAACTCGCCCCGGAAGAGCAAAAACTCAGTGGTGCCGTTTCCCGCCACCTGCGCGGCCGCTCCCTGTTCGCCACGGGCCTCACCCACTCCGAAATGAGCCGGCGCTTTTATGCCGGCTGGACCTTCAAGAAAACCCGGATAAGCGAGAGCTTCGACTACGAGGCCTTTCTTGCCCGCCATCAAAACCAGGTGGTGCCGATGTTCCTGATCGGCGAAGGCGGGCGATTACAGATACTCGCGGCCGACGGCAACGTGAAGCCCGACACCGGGCAAACCATGATCAGCCTGGCCAAGCCCCTGCCGCCACAGGAGGACAAAACAGCGGTTGAGCCGAGCTGACGCGCGTCAGGACTCGGGGTGTGCCGGTAGTCAGTCGAATTTCTCCGCTTTATCGGCCTGGCTCATACGCCTCGAATCGCGGCAAATCCCCGGTGATTTCTTCCCAATGGGCTTTGGACGTGACGAAGATATGGGCCACAGGCCGTTCCTCGATATCCGAAGCTTTCGGCTCAAACCATCCAATCCCGTTCGCATCTGAACCGTGCCGTTGAGCTGACCCAGGATGCCGCGCCGGTCTCCTCGCCGCAAGGAGACCGGCGCGACTCAGCGCGGCTAAAGAATCCACGGGCGCTTCCGATATGGGCGTGGCCAGCCCATTGACTTGTCGGCATTACCGGGCGCTCGTTTCCCAGCGGTACCACCGCGCTGTTTTTCCTTCCGTTACAAGGCCGCTGATCATGAAAGCACTTTCCGGAACATTTCGCATTCCCGGTGATTTCTGGGGCGGTCTGGCGGCCATGTTGGTGGCCTTGCCGGCGGCGGTGGCTTTCGGTGTCACCATCTACTCGGCGATTGGCCCGGAATATGCCGCTTTCGGGGCACTGGCCGGCATTCTCGGGGCGGCGGCGCTGGGGCTGATCGCGCCGACGCTGGGCGGCGCGGATCGACTCATCAGCGCGCCCTGCGCGCCGGCCGCGGCCGTGCTTTCGGCATTTGCCATCGAACTGGTGCGCCAGGGCGTCGCCCCGGCGAGCATCGTCCTGATGCTGACCGTGCTGGGCATTCTTGCCGGCCTGATTCAGGTACTCATCGGTTTTCTGGGCTTCGGCAGGCTGATCAGATATATCCCTTACACGGTGGTCAGCGGCTACATGACGGGGGTCGGCCTCATCATCATCGGCAGCCAGACGCAAAAATTCGTCGGCGCGCCGGCCGCCACACTCTGGTGGGAAGCCCTGATTTCGCCGCAATTGTGGGATTTGCGAGGGGTCATTGTCGGCACGGCGACCGTGGTCGTGGCGCTGGTCGCGCCCAAGATCACGAAGTCCATTCCCAGCACCATCCTGGGTATTCTCGCCGGGGTACTGGCCTATTTCGCCCTCGCCTACAACGATCCATCGATGCAGACCCTGGTCGACAACAAGTTGGTGCTCGGCACCCTCGGGGCGACCGGTGAAGGCTACATCGGCACCATTACCGGGCGCTGGCATGAAATCGGCGGACTGACTCTCGCCCAGGTCGCCGGCCTGTTTGGTAGCGCGCTCACCCTGGCGGCGCTGCTTTCCATCGACACACTGAAAACCTGCGTGGTCATCGACCAGTTGGCGCGGACCCGCCATGAACCCAATCGCGAACTGGTGGCGCAGGGCATCGCCAACATCACCTCGTCGTCCATCGGCGGCATCCCCGGCGCCGGTACCATGGGCGCTTCGCTGGTGAACCTGAGCAGTGGTGGACAAACCCGTGTCTCCGGTATTGCCGAAGGGGTCCTGTCGCTGGTTGCCGCGTTGTTGTTGGGCGCTTTCATCGCCTGGATTCCCATCGCCACCCTGGCGGGGATACTGATCGTCATCGGCTTGCGCATGATCGATACGAAACCCCTGCGCTTCCTCGAATCACGCGCCACCGTATTCGATTTCGCGGTCGTCGCCACGGTGGTCGGCACGGCCCTGACCGTGGGATTGATCGCCGCGTCCGCCGCCGGGGTCGCCATGTCCATCATGCTTTTCGTGCGCGAGCAGGTCGGCGGTTCGGTGGTGCGGCGCAAGACTTTCGTCAGCCAACGTTCATCCACCTGGTACCGCCCCGAAGCCGAGATGCGCGTCATCGCGCAGAAGGGCGATATGGCGGTCATCTTCGAGTTGCAGGGCAGCCTGTTTTTCGGCACCAGCTACGAGCTTTATTCGCTGCTCGAACCGGAAATCAAAATGCGTGACTACCTCATTCTCGATATGCGGCGGGTGCAGTCGGTGGACATCACGGCGGCGCACATGCTCAACCAGGTGCGCGACATGATGATGGAACGCGGCATTCCCCTGCTGCTGAGCAACATTCGTGAACAGTTGCCCAGCGGGCGCAATCTGCGGGAGTTTTTCGAGAAGACCGGCCTCATGGCTTCCGACGGCGCCGTAAAAATCTTTCCCAGCCTCGAAGCCGCCATCGAATGGGTGGAAGACCAGATCGTCGCCGAAGTCCTCACGCAGACGGACGAACAGGTGCCGCTGACCCTGCAGGAAATGGAGATGTTCCAGGGACGCAAGGACGAGACACTGGCCGACCTGGAAACGCGCATGGAACAGCGTTCCTACAAGGCCGGGGACACGATCTACTCCATCGGCGACCCGGGCAACGAGCTGTACCTGATCCGGCGTGGCGAAATCAAGATCATGGCGCCGATCAACGGCAGCCGGCGCCTGCACCATATCGCCACGTTTGGACGCGGCGATTTCTTCGGCGGTCTCGCCCTGCTCGACGGCCGACCACGCGGCAACAACGCAGCCGTCAGCGTCGATACGGACATGTATGTCCTTTCACTGGAACAGTTCAACAAGCTGGGGGAAGAACACAAACGGCTGGCTTTCACCCTGCTCAGCGCCATTGCCCGCACTCTGGCGCAACGCCTGCGTCACGCGGACGACGAACTGACGCTGCTCCACGAATAACAGGATGCCTATCGGGCGCGGATTTCCGGCCCGCCGACGTTTCAGGTCTTCGGTCGGCTGTGCACATGGCGCGGCGCGGCTTCGCTTTCCACCGGAATCAGGTTGAGGGTGCCGTGGCGGACGCCGCGTTCGGCCGAGAGTTTTTCCGCGAAGGCGCGGACTTCTTCGGTGTGGCCGCGCAGGAACAAGGTTTCCAGGCAGTTGTCGTGGTCGAGATGGACGTGCATGGAGGAGACGACGACATCGTGGGCATGGTGTTGCAGATCGGTGAGGCGCTCGGCCAGGCGGCGTTCGTGGTGGTTGTAGACGTAGGAGAGGCTGGCAACGCAGTGGGGGGCTTCTTCTTTTGCGATACGCCGGGTTTCCAGCTCGCGCCGGATCATGTCGCGCACGGCTTCCGAACGGTTGGCGTAGCCGCGATCATGAATCAGGCTGTCGAAGGACTGGGCCAGGGTTTCATCCAGGGAAATGGTGAAGCGTTCCATCGCGGCATTCAGGTGGGCTGAGAGGGCCCGAGTTTAGCGGCTGGGCCGCGCGCGGGGCGAAACGCGCGGACTGCGGCTTGCAGATCACGCAGGGTGTCGTCGCCCTCGGGGCCGTAGCGGGCTGCGAGGTAGAGGCGGGTGATGCGTTTGATTTCGTTGCCCAGGTCGGGGCGCAAGGCGATGGCGCGGCGGGCATGGTCTTCCGGCGCTTCCGCCGCGCCGCGCGGAATGCGGCAACGGGCGAGAGCGCTGCAGAACCGCTGGTATTCGCGGCTGGCTGGGTCGCGTCGGACGCTGGCCAGACGCGGCCAGAGGGCGGTGGAGATGACAAGGATGATGAGAAGGGCACCCATGCCCAGCGCCCAGACCATGCTCTGCCAGTGCGCCAGCAGCGGGTTGAGCTGGCTGAGGAACTGATGCTGGCGCTCCTGGTTGTAGCCGAGCACCCATTGGTTCCACTGGTTGTTGATCAGATCCCAGCCGAGGCCGAGTGGCCGCAGCCAGGCGCCTTCCAGGCTGATCAGGCCGCCGGGACGCTCGCCCGCCGGAAGCGCGGCGGCGATACCGCGTTCCACCCGCGAGGGGGCGACCGCGGCGGTGGGGTCGACTCTGACCCAGCCGCGCCCGGCCAGCCAGACTTCGGCCCAGGCATGGGCGTCACGACCGCGCACGATGAGGTAGTTGCCGAGCGGGTTGCGTTCGCCGCCCTGGTAGCCGGTAACCACCCGCGCCGGGACGCCGGCCGCGCGCATCAGAAAAACAAAGCTGCTGGCGTAGTGCTCGCAGAAGCCGCGCCGGGTGGTGAAGAGAAAATCATCCACCGCCGAGGCGCCGAGGCGGGGCGGGTTGAGGGTGTAGAAGAAGGGCTGCGCGCGGAACAGGGTAAGCGCCTGGTTGACGATGGCTTCATCGTTGGCCGCCGTGTTCAGCCAGCCGCGCGCCAGTTCCCTGGCGCGCGGATTGCCTTCCACCGGCAGCGCCAGCGCCCTTGAGCGCAACATCGGCGCGGGAGGCCCGTTGACCGCCAGAATGACGTTTTCCAGTTGGTAATCCGGGTACGCCTCGACTTCATAGCGCAGGCGCTGGTTGATCGCTTCCCTGGTCTGCCATTGCAGGTCCGCGCTCAGGCGGGTGGGGTTGTCGGGCAGTTCCGGCAGTTGGGTGGGCAAGCCGAGCAGGGGCAGCCAGCGTTGCTGTTGTGGTTCCAGGGTCAGGCTGTATCGCACTGGATTGCCCAGCCCTGTGGCCTCCGGCATGGCGGCGCGCACGGGCGCTGCCGTGCTCCAGGTGTGGCCGTCGTAATCCCAGAGCACCGGCCCGCGCCAATAAAGTTGTTGCGGTGTCGGTTGCGCGCCGCTGAATTCGGCGCGGAAGGCCAGTTCATCCGAGAGGATGAGCTGGCTGATGTCGCCCGGACTCATCTGGTCGGACAGGCCGGTGTGCGCGGCGACCTGCTGTGGCAGCCCCCAGAGCGGGCCTTGCAGACGCGGGAAGAGCAGAAAGAACAGCAGCGCCAGCGGCAGGGCCTGCGCCATGAGGCGGGCGGCGAAGATGAGGGTGGGGCGCGCATCCTTCAGCGTGGCGACAGGGTTTTGCGTGGCGATCATGCCGGCCACCAGGGCAAGCGCGGCGAACGCCATGTAGGCGGCGGTCACCAGGCTTTGTCCGTCGAGGAAATGCGCCACCAGGAGAAAGCAGCCGACGAACAAGAGGCCGAGGCGGTCGCGTGGCGTGTTCGTCTCCAGCAGCTTGGCGCCGGAAAGGAAGGTCAACAGCGCCACTCCACCAGCCGGGCCGATCACCGTGCCGTAGCTGTACAGCACCCCAGCCACTCCGGCCAGGGCCAGCAACATCTTGAGTACCCGCCCCACCTGTTGCCGCCCGGTCTGTTCGGCATACAGTCGCAAAAAAGCGAAAGCCAGCCAGGACAGGCTGATCCAGAGCGGCAGATGCGGCGCATGCGGCGCCAGCACCAGGAACAGGGGGACGAGCAGCCAGAGAAGCGGGGCGAGGATGGGGCTCATGCCGAACAAGCCCCCCCCTTTTTTAAAGGGGGGCTGGGGGGGATTTGCGGAGGCCAGCCTGGGCGCGAGCGTCGAGAAATCCCCCCTGCCCCCCTTTGAAAAAGGGGGGTAAAAAGCGGCGCGTGAGCGTTAGCTCTGCCCATGCCGTGCCAGCGCCTCCAGGCATTGCCGCAGATGCGCTTCACCGGTTTGCGGCGGCAGGGTGCGGCCGGGGAGTTTGAGGCCGTAGGCGAGGCCGGCGGTGTGGGCGTCGAGTACCCAGCGGGTGAGGCGCGAGAGGCGGCTTTCCACGTCGCGTTCCGGGGTCTGCCACCAGCTCAGCCAGAGGCGTTGTCCGCTAGTGCTGGAGAACTGTTTGGTGAGCAGTTTGTCGCCGCCGCGCGCGGAGGCTTTCCAGGCGATGCGGCGGCTTGCATCGCCGGGCTGGTAGACGCGCAGACCGTCGAACTCCAGGCCTTCACCGCGTGCGGCGTCGCCCTCGCCGTCGTCGGCGTCGGGCGTCGGCAGCGGCACGGCATCCGCCGCCGGGCGGGGGTAGACCAGCACGCCCCAGTCCAGCTCCAGCACGGTCCAGCAGCGGAACAGGCCGAGCGGGAATGCGCTGTGGATGGCGAAGTGGCCGGGGGTTTTCCAGCCGCGTTCGGGTTGCGGCAGGGGCAGGTCGAGCAGGGTCTCGCCGCCGCCCGCGATGTCGTCGGGCTTGCCCTGTCCCAGGGCATGGCGCAGGCCGATGCGTTGCCGGGGCAGGCGGCTGGGATTCGCCACGCGCAGTTTGAAACAGGCGGTTTCACCGGCGAATACCGGTGCCGCCGCGCCACTTTGCAGCACCAGGCCGGAGAGATTGCGGTGGGTGTGCAGCATGCCGACCACGCCCAGGCCGGCAAACCAGAAGGTGAACAGGTAAACCAGGCTGACGCCGTAGTTGATGGCGCCGACCAGCAGGCCCAGCAAGAGCAGGGAGAAAACCAGGCCGGAACGGGTGGGCAGGATGTAGAGCCGGCGCGAGGTCAGACGCAGCGGCCCGCATTCCACACCCGATTTGCGCCAGGGCAGGGTGGGCAGGCTGGCGGACGCCATGATTTGTGGCGAACTTCTCAGCCGCCCGCGCGCGCGCGGATCGCCTGGCGGTGGCGGCGGAATACGAACTGGTGCAAGGCATCGTCAAGCGCTTCCGGCAGCTTGGTGAGGCTGGCTCGCGCCAGGCCCGGTAGCGGGTTTTGTGCCACGGCCGGCAGGCGCAGGGTGAGCGGCAGGTGTTCCGAGGGACGCAGTTCCAGGATGAGCGGGGTGCCGGCGATGGGCAGCTGTTCGTCATTCCATTCCACAGCCAGTGGCGACAGGGTCACGTTGCGGATGCCGGGGGAGGTGCCCGGCTCCAGCGCGCGGGCGAGTAGATGCAGGACGAGATCCAGCTTGGCTTCGAGTCGCTCGAAGCGGCGGTTGTCCGCTCCGCTACTTTCCAGGTCGTGCGAACTTTCCATCTGGTTGAGCGCGTTCAGCAACAGGGCCGCCTCGCGCATCATTCTTTGCCGCTCATTTTCCTCCAGGCTGGCGGGGTGCCAGGCCAGGGGCATTTCGCTGGTGCAGGAAAGACCATCAGTCATCGCTACCTCCGGGGAATAGATCGCCGCCATGACAGGCCAGCCGCGCGCTGCCGTAGCAGGCCTCCTGTTCGGCGGCGCGGGTGATCGGGACTTGCAGCCGCTGGGCGCGGATGCGCGTCCAGGCGTCGTTGCGGGCACCGCCACCGGCGCTGGCGACGCTTGCCAGAGGTGTGGCGCCGAGTTCCGAGAGCTTGCGGTAGCCGAGCGCTTCGATGTTCGCCAGGCCTTCGAGCAAACCTTGCAGGAATTCGGTTCGGGTGGGTGGGCGCGGTTCCAGCCGGGGTGGCAACTCGGGGTCGTTGAAGGGAAAACGTTCGCCCTTGCCTGGCAGGGGGTAGTAATCCAGCCCGGTGGCGCGGGCCGGCTCGATGCGCGCCGACAGGCTGATAAGTTCGTCGTCGCTGAAATGCTGCCTGAGCACGCCGCCGCCGGCGTTGGAGGCGCCGCCGGCCAGCCAGTAGCGGCCGAACCAGTGCGAGTAGACGCCGAATTCGCCGGCGTCCACCCGTGTTTCCGAAAGCAGCTTCAGCACCAGCGTGGTGCCCAGCGAGGTCACCGCCTCGCCCGGCTGGTCGACGCCGGCGGCAAGGAAGGCGGCGATGCTGTCGGTGGTGCCGGCGCGCACCAGGCAATCCGGGTTGATGCCCAGCGAACCCGCGCGCGGACGTTCCACCAGGGCCAGCGCGGTGCCGGGTTTGACCGGGACGGGCAGGAAATCCACATCCACCAGGAACTTCACCCATTCCGGCCATTGCCCTGTTTCCAGGTCCAGGCCCATTTTCAGGGCGTTGTGGTAGTCGCTCACCGGGCGGCCGGAGAGCAGGGCGGAGAGCCAGTCGGCCTGATTCAGATAAAGATGGGCGCGTTCCAGGCCCAGGCGCTTTTTCAGCCAGAGCACCTTGGCCAGGCCGGAGCTGGCCGCCGCCGCCGGATGCTCGGCGCCGGCCGCGCGGCGGATGGTCTCGGCTTCGTCTCCGGCGCGGGCGTCGTTGTAGAGCAGCGGTGGATAGGTGGTGTTGAGCGCTTCGTCGCAGGCCAGCACGGTGGCCGAAGTGCCGTCCACGGCCAGCGCCTGGAGGCGGCGGCGCAGGCTGATCGGCACCTGGGCGATCAGGTTGAACAGCACCTCGCTCCAGCTGGCGGCGGCTTCATCTGGGGTAAGGTTGCCGAAGTCCAGGCGCGCCATGTCCTCGATCTGCCCGCCGGGGGCCATGACGCAGGCGCGCGCGCCGGAGGTGCCGAAGTCGATGCCGAGATACATCACAGATTTCCTATATAACGGCAGCGGGTTTCCTTCAGGATGAAGGCGGCGAGCGTGCCCAAGAGGGCTGCGCCGGCCAGCAACTGGACACCCGCCGGCAGTCCGTGGCGTTCGATGACCCAGCCGGCCAGGGGTTGCAGGATCGCGGCGCCCAGGAAAGCGCCGGTGTTGACCAGCGCGGTGGCGGTGCCGGACAGGGCGTGGCGATTGACTTCCTTGGCCGCCGCCCAGGACAGGGTGAAGCCGGACGCGCCCAGGCCCATGGCGAAGAACAGCGTGTGGCTCCAGCCCGGCGCCAGCGGCCAGCCGAGCACCAGTGGCAGCCAGGTGAGCACGTACAGCGCGCAGGCGGCGAGGATCACCGGCTTGCGGTAGCCGATACGGTCGGAGCCGGCGCCTATAGCAAAGGCGCCTAGCGCGAAAGCGGTCAGCAGAAGCGTGGTGTGGAAGGCGGCGACTTCACGGCTCCAGCCATGCGTTTGCATCAGATAGGGAATCGCCCAGAGGCCGGCGAAGGCGAACAGGCTGCCGGACACGCCCAGGTTGAGGAAGAAGCCCGGCCAGGTCAGGCGGTTGCGCGCCACCACCAGCACGCCGTCGAACCAGTGGCCTTCGTGTGCCGCGTGCGCGGCCTTGCCCTCCAGTTCACGCGGGCTGGGCAGGCCCATTTCGGTCGGGTTGTCGCGCACCAGCCACCAGGCCAGAGCAGCCAGAAGCAGTGACAGGAAACCGGAGAAGATGAACACTTCCCGCCAGCTCACCCAGCCCAGCGCCCAGGCCAGCGGCGAAGCGGCCAGCAGTGAGCCGAGATTGCCCATGAGCAGGGTGAAGCCGGTGACGGCGCCGAATTTGCGTTCGCTGAACCAGGCGGCATTGAGTTTGAGCATGGCGATGAAGGTCACCGAAACGCCCAACCCCACCAGCAAGCGTCCGGCCGAAGCCCAGGCAAAGGTTTCCGCCAGCCCGAACAGCAGCGACCCCAATCCGGCCAGGACGCCGCCGGCGGCGACGATACGGCGCGGCCCCAGGGTATCGGCCAGTACCCCGGTGGGCAGTTGCATCAGGGTGTAGACATAGAAATAAGTGGCGGAAAGTCCACCCAGCGCGGTGGCCTGGATGGCGAACGCCTGTTGCAGATCGCCCGCGATGGCGGCCGGCGCGAAACGATGAAAGAACGCCAGGATATAGGCGCCCCCGACCACCGTGAAGGCGGTCCAGCGCAGTCGGTTGAGGCGTTGATGCTGGGCGGGGGTGAGCATGTTCCTTTACCCCCCTTTACCAAAGGGGGGCAGGGGGGATTTCCGGACGCTCGCGCACGAGCAAACCTTGGAGAAATCCCCCCCAACCCCCCTTTGAAAAAGGGGGGAGTGGCTGGCTGCCAGTGTCATACCCCGTTCTGCCTGAACCACGTCCGCATCCGCTTCCAGCCGTCCTCGGCTTCTTCCTTGCGGTAGCTGGGGCGGTAGTCGGCGTTGAAGGCGTGCGGGGCGTTGGGGTAGACGTAGATGACCGAGGACTTGCTGGCCGCGCCGCGTGTTTCCGCCAGGGCCTTGTTCATCTTCTCCACGCTTTCCTGTGGAATGCCCTGGTCGAGGCCGCCATAGAGGCCCAGGACCGGCGCGCGCAGCGCGTCCGCCAGATCGAGCGGATGTTTCGGAGTCAGCTCGCTGGCGGTGCCGACCAGGCGGCCATACCAGGCGACGCCGGCTTTGACTTTGGGGCTATGCGCGGCATACAGCCAGACGATGCGCCCACCCCAGCAGAAGCCGGTGATGCCGAGGCGCGTGGTGTCGCCGCCATGGGCCTCCACCCAGGCGACACAGGCGTCGAGATCGCGCATCACCTGGGCATCCGGCACTTTGGAGACGACCTTGGCGAGGATGTCCGGAATCGCCGTGTACTGGCGTGGATCGCCCTGGCGCGCATACAGCTCGGGGGCGATGGCGAGATAGCCCAGTTTGGCCAGGCGGCGGCAGACATCCTTGATGTGTTCATGCACGCCGAAGATTTCCTGCACCACCAGGATGACCGGGAAGTTGTTTCCTTCCGCGGGCTGCGCGCGATAGGCCGGTATCGCGCCGTCAGGCGTCGCGACGCTGATCTCGCCGGCCGTCAGCCCCTCGCTGGAGGTGGTGATGGCGGTCTGCGCCATCACCGGCCGCACCGCCAAGGCAAAACCGGCGCCCAGCGCGGTGACCAGGAAGCCGCGCCGGCTATGCGGCAGGGGCGGGGGGGCCAGACTGTCGAATTCGGCTTGCAGATTGTCGGTGGCGTCGTTCATGGCTGGCTCCGCAGAGTGAGATGGAGCGGAAGGCTACCTGACATGGGTGGGGATCGGTAGCACCGGACAAGTAGCGCGGGCGTCCCGCCTGCATCGTAGGGCTGATCGGAAGGGCAAAGCCGGCGGAACGCCGATACGTTCAGCGGGCCGCCTCCTGGCCATCAACCTCACAGATGTGAAGAGAGCGGCGAGTCCTGATCCGTGAAACTGAGGGGGCGATCTGGCGGCATGTCGCGTCGGCCGCGCCTGTTGTGCAGTACGTTCGGGAAACTGGTCAGGTTGTCCTGGCCCGTGTTCTCTTTTTCGTCCTGCTGTTTCTCAAACCGGGATGACTGGCGCTCGCGTCGCTGATGGCGAACCTGAGTGCGCACATACTCCACCAGGTCTTCTTCCAGAAAGACCCAACCCCTGCCGATCCTGGCACCGGGTAGTTCGCCCATTCCAGCCATTTCGGATACGGTAGTGCTGTCGACTTTCAGAAATTCGGCGCACTCGTCGATGTCGAAGGTTTTCATCTCAACTCCTTTCAGGTTTGGCAACGGGCGGCATCTCGGCCATGCGGATACGCGGGGTCAGAGCCGGCCTTGGTCCGCGAAAAGCGCACTGCGTGAGCACTTCACGCCGCTTCACGGTATGTCCGAACGGTAGAACGTGGCCCATTCGGCCGCAATACAACCAGGTTGGGGTCGACGTCATCCAGGAAACCCTCGGTCCACCGAGGAATTCCGGCAAGTAGCGCAGGCGTCTCGCCTGCATCGTCCTTCTGATCAGTCCCGCGATGCAGGCGAGACGCCTGCGCTACAGGAATGGCCGCCATGGCATCGGCAAACGCACCATTCTGGATAAGGTAGCATTGCCACGAAATTCGTGGGAGGCGCGATGAACGACAAGGGCTTCGACAAGCGACTGGCGCGGGAACTGCCACGCTGGCAGCAGGAAGGCTGGGTGAGCGACGCGGGCGGGCGGGCCATCCTCGCCGACCTGGCGGCGCGACAACCGGCGCAGTCGTGGGCCTCCTCGCTCGCATTGATCGGCGCGCTGCTGCTCGGCGTCGGCGTCATCACCTGGTTCGCCGCCCACTGGAACGAGATGGGCAAGCTCATCAAGGTGAGCCTCATCGTGCTTGCCCTCAGCGCCAGTCATGTCGCGCACGGCGTCTGCATGACCCGGGCCGCGTTGCCGAAACTGGCAGAGGGTATGGCCTTGCTCTCGGTGCTGTTCTTCGGCGCCGCGATCATGCTGATCGGCCAGATCTACCACATCGACGCGCACTTTCCGGACGGCATCGCGCTGTGGGCGGCGGCCGGCCTGCTGACGGCGTGGCTACTCGCCTCGCAACCCGCGTTGCTCGCCTCGATCGCGCTGGCGGCGTTGTGGACCTGGTTCGAGCAGGTCGACTACCAAGTGATGAACTGGCCGCTACTCGCCTATCTGGCGCTCGCCGCCGTGCCGCTGCTGCGCCAAGACTGGCCGCTGGCGGCGCGCGCCTGGGGCGGGCTGTGCATCCTCTGGGTGCTCGGCTGGCACGCGCAGCCGGGGTTCGACCTGGCCTGGGAGGCGCACGCACAAGCGCAAGCCCACATCCGCCTGTTCGCCCTGCAACTGCTCCTCTTCGCCGGTGGCTGGGCGCTCACGCAGGCGAACGCGCATCCGTTCGCGCGCGCCATGCGCGCTGATTTCCTGCTCGCCGCGCTGGCCGGCGCCTTCGTTTTCACCTTTCCAGATTTCGCCATGCGCGCCACCCAGCCGGCAGGCGCCCTCACGCCGTGGTTCGCCGCGCTGGCCGGTGCCATGGCGCTCTATGCCATCGGCATCTTCCAGTTGGTTAGATACAGCGAGTTGGCGAGCGACCGGCTGCGTATCGGCATCGCCCTGGCGATCGCCTTCGCCTTGCTGCTGGCGGCCGAAGTCATCATCCCGCGCGGCAACGACCTGCCGGCGCTGCTCTGGAACGCGCTGTTCCTCGGCGTGCTCTACTGGATCGGCGACCTCGGCATGCGCCACGGCGACCGCATGATGGTGAACCGCGCCTTCACCGGTTTTGCCATCTGGTTGCTGGCGCGCTACTTCGACACCTTCTGGACCCTGATGGACCGCGCGCTGTTTTTCATGGCCGGCGGCATCCTGCTCCTGGCCGGGGGCGGCTGGCTGGAACGCCGGCGCCGCGCGCTGATGCGCGACCTCGAAGCGCGGAGGCCATCATGACGCTCTGGCCGAAGCTCATCCTGCTGCTGGCCGTCGAAGTCGCCGCGTTGGCGGCGATGATCGCCGACAAACAATGGACGCTCAGCACCGGCACGCCGGTCGTCCTGCAAACCGAACCGGTCGACCCGCGCTCGCTGTTCATGGGCGATTACGCCCGCCTCAACTACGCGATCAGCCAGTTACCCCTCGATGGCGAAACGGCGCTCGCAGGCGACAAGGACTTCAAGCGGCACGACACCGTCTGGGTCGCGCTCAAACCCGACCCCGAAGGCGCGCAAGCCGTCTCCGTGCATCACCAGCGCGGCGCCGTGCCCGCCGGGCTGATCGCGCTCAAGGGCGAGGTGGAAGATTTCGCCGGTGGCCGCTGGGTCCGCGCCGGCAACCGGCCGCTTAGACAACACACCCTATCCATGCGCTACGGCATCGAGCAGTACTTCGTCCAGGAAGGCACCGGCCGCCAGATCGAGCGCCCGACCGGAGGCGAAAAGGTCACCATCCGCGTCGCCATCGACACCCGAGGCAAGGCCGGCATCCTGGCGGTGCTGTTCGACGGCCGGGAGGCTTATCGGGAGACGCTGTTTTGAGGTGCCTTGGCATGCTTGCTGGACCGCACCGCCAGCCTGTGACACAAAGCGGCAGGCGAATCATCGATGTGTGCTGCGATAATCAAACAAATCAAAGCACTGCTTGTCAGTCGGAATTCCGCCGGGTTGGGTAGTCTCGATTTCGGCATGGTGGACTCCTTGTTTCAACAGTTTCAGGTGTCCACCAAACGGGGGCAACATCAGTTCAACGCCTGCTCATGCCTTCACTCTCACTGAACCAATGGCCGGATTTTGTTTCAAATCCTGGCATAAATCTCCACCCCAACACGGTCGATATGTGCGATCAGTTCGACGTTGCCTATCTGCCGGTATTGGGACAAATCCACGGTGTAAGGCAGCATCAGATCATCGATCTGGTCTTCGATACGCATGAACTCCTCGAACGGAATCTCGCTGCCCTTGATGGTCAGGTCGATATCTGAACCCGGGCGGTAATTGCCTTTGGCGCGGGAGCCGTAAATCAGCACGCTTTCGATGGCGCCGTGTTGGGCAAACACGCTGTTGAGTTTGTCCAGCGTCGCCACTGGCAGGCCGAAGGGCTGGGCCGTGTTCATGACAGATATTTTTCCATCTCGGTTTCCAGTGCGACGAACAGCGGGTAGTACAGCCTCATGATGGCTTCAACCAGTAATTCAGCGGTGCGTTCGTCGTAGGTGTGCGAGGAAATGTTCCGGCTCTGGATCATCGCCATCCAGCGTTCGCCGTCGGCGATGAGTTCCACCTTGAAGGCCTCGCGGGTGGCGTCCTTCGAGCCTTTGATGTTTTGGTTGCCTTGATCCCGCAAGTAGTCCTTCAGCACGTTCCAGGCGAGTTCATGGGTAAATTCGAAGGCCTGGATCACACCCTGTTTTTCCAGTTGCGAAAGTTCACGCTGATCGCTCAACTCGACCGCGCTTTGCAGTTGCCGCAAGGCCTTTTTGTAGTTGGCGAAACGTTGCCGCCAGCGGATGTCCAGGTCGTTCATGGTTTGATCCTATGTAAGTGCTCGGCAAGGGCTTGACTAAGTGTCACATCACGGAATCGCCACTTCCAGCAGTATCCGCGCCGCCCAGTCGTCGGCCGGGTTGCTCAGGCCGACGGCGGGGAACAGGCGGTGTGGCACCAGGGCCGGCAGCACCGCGCGCACGTCCTCGGGTTGTACGAAGGCGCGGCCTTGCAGGTAGGCCCAGGCTTGCGCGGCGTGGAGGAAGCCGAGGCCGGCGCGCGGGGAGAGGCCGGCGGCGAAGCGGCTGTCGCCGCGGCTTGCGGCGAGCAGGGCTTGCAGGTAGTCGAGCAGGGCATCCGCGACATGCACCTCCTGCACTTCCTGTTGCAGGCGGGTGAAATCCGCCGGGTTCAGGATCGCCGGCAGATTCGCCAGCACGTCGCGCCGGTCCTGGCCCTGGAGCAAGGCGCGTTCGGCGGCGTGGTCGGGGTAGCCGAGGCGGATGCGCATGAGGAAACGGTCGAGTTGCGAGTCCGGCAGCGGAAAAGCGCCGGCCTGATCGCTCGGGTTCTGGGTGGCGATGACGAAGAAGGGGGAGGGCAGGGGGCGGGTTTCGCCCTCGATGCTGACCTGGCCTTCTTCCATCGCTTCCAGTAGCGCGCTCTGCGCCTTCGGACTGGCGCGGTTGATCTCGTCGGCCAGGATCACCTGGGCGAAGATCGGGCCGGGATGAAAGCTGAACTGGGCGCTTTCCCGGTCATAGATCGCCGCGCCGAGAATGTCGGCCGGCAACAGGTCGCTGGTGAACTGGATGCGGTGGAACTCCAGCCCCAGGGTGCGCGCCAGGGCATGCGCCAGCGTGGTCTTGCCGACGCCGGGCGCGTCTTCGATCAGGAGATGCCCGCGCGCCAGCAGGCAGGCCATGCACAGGTGGACCTGGTTTTCCTTGCCGAGAACGATGTGGTTGACCTGGGTGAGGGCTTGCAGGAGTGCGGGAGTCATGGATGGGGGAGCGTGGTCGCGGCTGTGAGTATCGTCGCGGCATTGTATTGCCGGCGCTATTCAGTTGCTTCTGGTGAACGGGTTACGTTCATTCAGTTCATCCATATAAAGCTCGATGCCGCCCGCTTCGCGGCGCAAATAGTCTTCCACGGCGCTGACGAAGCGTGGGTGGGCCAGCCAATGCGCCGACCAGGTGGTGACCGGCAGGAAGCCGCGCGAGAGTTTGTGTTCGCCCTGGGCGCCACCTTCAAAGGTGGCGATCTTGTTGGCGATGCAGAACTCGATGGCCTGGTAGTAGCAGGTCTCGAAGTGCAGGCCGGGGTGATATTCCAGCGTGCCCCAGGAACGGCCATAGAGGGTGTGCTCGTCGTAAAAATTGAGGGCGGCGCCGATGGGCTGGCCGTCGCGCTTGGCGATGATGAGCAACAGGTGTTGTGGCATGGTCGCGCCGATACGCTGGAAGAACGCCAGCGTCAGGGCCTGCGGCGAGTTGAATTGCTCGTGCGTTCGCGCGTAACAACGCTGGAAATGTTGCCAGTGCGCGGCCGTGATCTGTTCCCCGCGAAGATGCTCGAACTGGATGCCGGCGTCGCGAACCTTGCGCCGTTCCTGCTGGATGCGCTTGCGCTTGTCGTGGCGCATGCCCGCCAGGTAGGCGGTGAAGTCGGCATAGCCAGGGTTGCGCCAATGGAATTGCACGCCTTTGCGCAACATCATGCCTTGTCGCCGCATCTCCAGCGCCTCGCCTTCCGTGGGGAACAGGACATGCAGGCCGGAGGCGTCGGATTCCCGCGCCAGTTGCAGGGCGGCGCTGACCAGCTCGGCGCGCAGCTCGGGGGTGGCCGCCAGCAACCTGGCGCCCGCCACCGGCGTGAACGGTACCGCGCCGAGCAGCTTCGGGTAATAGCGCAGACCGTGTCGCTGGTAGGCCTCGGCCCAGGCCCAGTCGAACACGAATTCACCCCAGGAATGCGTCTTGCCGTACAGCGGCATGGCGGCTACCAGGTGCTCGTCCCGCCAGATCGTCAGGAATTGCGTATGCCAGCCGGTTTCCGGGCTGGCGCAGCCGGTTTCCTGCAAAGCGCCGAGAAAGGCGTGGCGGAGAAAGGGGTTGTTGGCTCCCGTGCCGGCGGCCAGGGCATCCCACTGCGCGGTGGGGATCTCGGCGATGGACTCGATCAACCTGACAGTCAAAGCCTGCGTCGCCAGATCAACGTGCGGTTGTTGCTGGGCATGGCCACATCCTGAAGCAAGCTCAGACCCTGGGCCTGGGCGAGGTGGTCGAGTGCCTCGAAATCACGCACACCGCTGTTTGGGTCGCGCGACTTCAGCCAGACATCGAAACGCGCGTTGCTCTCGGAAGTGAACTGGCCGCCGTAATTGAACGGCCCATACAGGCAGACGATGCCGCCCGCTTCCAGCACCCGCCCGATGCCTGCGAACAGCCGCTCCACCGCCGGCCAGGCAACGATGTGCACGGTGTTGGCGTTGAAAATGGCATCGACTGATTCGACCGGCCATTGCGCCGCGTTCACGTCGATGGCCAGCGGTGCCAGGACGTTGGTCAGTCGCGCTTCATCCAGCCAGGCCTGGATGCCGGCATGGTTCTCCGGCAACTCGCTGGTCTGCCAGGTCAGATGCGGCAGTGCCTGACCGAAATACACCGCGTGCTGGCCAGTGCCGCTGGCGATTTCCAATACGCGCCGCCGCTCGGAAAAGGCCTCTTTCAGGACGGCCAGGATCGGGTCGCGATTTTGTTCGCAGGATTCCGCGTAAGGCTTCATGGGCCGTGGGCTCAACCCAGGTTCAATCCAGTAATTCGTGGGCGCCGTCGCAGAAGGGTGGGTTGGCGGAATGCTTGCAGGCGCACAGCCAGACCGGGCCCGCTGCTTCCACCTTGAACGATGTGGGGGTGAAATCCGTGCCCGCGTGCGAGCCATCACAGAACGGCTGGGATTTTGATCGGCCGCAACTGCACCACCAGTATTCGCCAGGCTCCAGGTTGGCTTCGATCGGTTCCTTGCCCGCCACGATGGGTTCACTCATGCTGTTTCCTCAGTTGAATAATCAGTCCGCCGATTGACGGATGCGCGCAGATTACAGGGGCTTTTCACCAGCGTCAGCCATGCCGTGGGTAGGGGAAAGGCGGGAGGCAATAACAGCGGAGAGTTAAGTAATGAGTCTGTGCGCGTATGGCGTTGAAAACACGTGGGGTGCTGATTACGCGGCTCATTCCCCCTTTCCAGAAGGGGGATGAGGGAAAATTTTCCAAGGGTCGTACTTGCGCGAGCACCCGGAAATCCCCCCTGCCCCCCCCTTGGATAAAGGGGGGAGCCACTACCCCAACCGCATCAACCGTTAACGGTCAAGAAGCCTTGGGGAAGGAGGGAGTGGGTGCGGCAAGGTGTTTCTTGGAAATCATCAGCCGGAATAAGGGATTTCCAGCGTGGCGCCGGGCTTGAGCGGCTCGCTGGTTTCGTTCCAGCGACGGATGTCGGTCACCTGGACGCTGTACAGTTTGGCGACCCGGTCCAGGGTATCGCCCTTGCGCACGGTATGGGTCCGCATGTTGGGGCGTTTTGCCCTGGCCACGGACTGGATTTTCGGGTTGCCGACGGCTTGCGCCGTGGTGGGAACCAGGAGAGTCTGTGCCTTGGCAACCTTGCCTCGATAGAGCTTGACCGGGTTATGTACCTTCAGCCAGTCCAGCGTCACGCCGAATTGGGCGGCGATCTTGCTGGCGCTTTCGCCTCGGCTTGCCTGATAGGGACGCAGGCTGAGTTTGTCCACTCCTTGGCGGTGCAGATTGAACTGGAAGGTTTCGACTCGTTCGGTGGGCAGCAGCATGACGCCGCGCGTCTCGGTGTGGATCACCCGGCGCTGGAAGCCGGGGTTGAGGGAGAGAAATTCGTCCAGGTTCATGTCCGCGAGTCGCGCGGCCTGTCTGGCTTCCATCGGCTGGCTCAGTTTGACCTGCATGAAATAGGGTTCGTTGGCCACTTCGCCCAGATTGATGCCGAAATGTTGCGGGTCGAGCACGATGTTGCGCACGGCGATCAGTTTGGGAACGTAGTGGCGTGTTTCCGTGGGAAGTTTCAGGTTGGCATAGTCGTCGTTATTGCCTTTATGGCGGGATTGCGCGCGCGCCACACAGCCTTCGCCGCAATTGTAGGCGGCCAGTGCCAATTCCCAGTCGCCGAAGGTGGCGTAAAGATCCTGCAGATGATCGAGCGCGGCACGGGTGGCGGTAAGTACGTCGCGACGGCCGTCATACCAGGCGTTCTGCTTGAGGCCGTAGACCTTGCCGGTGGAAGGGATGAACTGCCAGAGGCCGGAAGCCTTCATCGGCGACAGCGCCAGCGGGTTGTAGGCGGATTCGATCATGGGCAGCAGGGCGATTTCCATCGGCATGCCGCGTTTTTCCACTTCCTCCACGACGTAATAGAGGTACAGGCGGCTGCGCTCGGCGCCTTGCTCGAGATAGCGTGGGTGCTTGCGGAACCATTCCTCGTGAACGCGGGTGAGTTCCGGATTGGATTCGGCCAGTTTGAAGCCGGCACGGATGCGTTGCCAAAGTGCCCCCTCGGTCTGATCCTGCTCGATGGCGGGCTCGGTCAGGGCATAGCTGATCTTGAGGGTGGGGGCCTGGCTTCCAGTGTCGGCATGGGTGGAGGCGACACTGGAAGCCAGGCTCGCGGCAAGTAAGAAGAGAGAGAAATATCGTCGGTTTGGGGTCATTGGGAGAGGTGGGTAATGGTCACGTGGTAAGGCATGTGGCGAATATCAGCGCGAGGCGCACGACCTTGAAGAACCCGTATTTTACTGGTCAATACCCATTAGCTCAATGCAAGTACCTGTTCTTATTGCAAATGGCATGAATGGGGGGTGGGGTGATCAGTAACCATCTCTCCAGGCTCGCACCGTGGTGAAGGTCACCAAGCCGGGTTGGACGGGGTGTCCGGCATGTTGCGCTGCCGCAACCGCGACACTCTCCTGGTCGAAACGCAGGAAGGGGTTGGTGGCGATTTCTGTGCTCAAACTGACCGGCAGACTCGGTTTTCCCTGACCACGCAAGCCACGCACTTCCGCCAGGCGGGTATGCAGGGCGGGATTGTTCGGCTCCACCGTCAGGGCGAAATCGAGATTTTCCAGTGTGTATTCGTGCGCACAGTAGACCAGGGTATCCGCCTGCAACGTCTTGATGTGACTCAGCGAGGCGTGCATTTGTCTCGGCGTGCCTTCGAACAAACGGCCGCAACCGCAGGAGAACAGGGTGTCGCCGCAGAACAGGGCGCCGTGTCCGACATAACAGAGATGGCCCAGAGTGTGGCCGGGCGTGGCGAGCACCTGGAAAGCGAGGCCGAGTTCATTTATCTGGACGGTTTCCCCTCCCAGCAACGGATGTGTCCGGCCGGGAACGGCTTCATTGCCTGGGCCATAGACGGGAATGACATGCCGCGCGGTGATTTCGCCGATGCCGCCGACATGATCGGCATGGTGATGCGTTACCAGGATGGCGACAGGATGGAGTTGCCACTGCTCAAGCCAAGCTAAAATCGGCGCCGCTTCTCCAGGGTCGACCAGGATTGCCGAATGGTCGTCGTGGATGGCCCACACATAGTTGTCCCGGAACGCGGGGATGGCTGTCACTTTCATGCGGGCATTGTCCCGTCAGGTTTTCCAGGACGTCAATCAGTGCGGACATGGTTCGATAGCGAGTTGGGTCAATACGTGCTGGCGCGGGAACAGGCCTGGTTCGATGCCGTCAGCGTCGATCTGTTCGGCTTCAATGCCATGCAGGTTGGCCATTGTGGCGTGGAATGCCTGCGCGCCAATCGCATGCCGCATCGCTTTTGCGGCGGGCCGGAAGGCGAATACCAAAACGCCGTGCGCTGCCTTCCGGAGCATTTGCCGATCGCCAGCCAGAGCCTGGATCTGCTGGCGTTGCCACATGTCCTGGAATTTTCCGCCCACCCGCATCAGGTGCTGCGCGAGGCGGAACGGGTGTTGCGCCCGGAAGGCCGTTTGCTGATCACCGGCTTCAACCCGCTGAGCCTGTGGGGCTTGAGGCGCGGTCTCAACCGCCATGCGGCGGATTGGCCCTGGCGTGGGCGTTTCATCCACCTCACCCGCCTCAAGGACTGGCTGGCTCTGCTCGGCTTCGAACTGGCGGGCGGGCGCATGGCCTGTTATGCCCCGCCTCTCGAACATGCCGCCTGGCTCAAACGCTTTGCCTTTCTGGAGGCCGCCGGAGACCGCTGGTGGGCGCTGGGTGGCGGTGTTTATCAGATTCATGCCGTGAAGCGCGTGCATGGCATGCGTTTGATCGCGCCCAAGTGGGAAGGGCAATGGCTGCCACGCCCGAACTGGGCCAGTTCAACTCGTAACTCATTGAATAAAAATGGCTGAAGAAAAAATTGTTGATCTTTATAGCGATGGCGCCTGCAAGGGCAATCCGGGCGTCGGCGGTTGGGGTGTATTGCTGCGTTTCGGCGAGGTGGAAAAGACGTTGTGTGGCGGCGCGCGCGATACCACCAACAATCGAATGGAGTTGCAAGCGGTGATCGAGGGCCTGAAGGCGCTTAACCGGCATTGCCGGGTGCGCGTGCATACCGACTCGAAATATGTGCAGCAGGGTATCTCGGAGTGGATGCCGAACTGGATTCGGCGCGGCTGGAAGACCGCGAGTGGCGGCGCGGTGAAGAATCAGGATTTGTGGCGCGAGTTGTCCGAGCAGGCGGCGCGCCACCGCATCGAATGGCTCTGGGTCAAGGGGCATGCCGGCCACCCGGAAAATGAACGCGCCGACGCGCTGGCCAACGAAGGCGTGCTGATCGCCATGCGGGAGAAAAACTGATGCGCCAGATCGTGCTGGATACCGAAACCACGGGCCTGGACCCGGCACAGGGACATCGGGTGATCGAGATCGGTGCCCTGGAGATCGTCAATCGGCAGCCCACCGGCGCTACCTACCATGTCTACCTCAATCCGCAGCGCGAGATCGACGCCGGCGCGATGGCGGTGCATGGCCTGACCAACGAATTCCTGGCCGACAAGCCACGTTTCGCCGACATCGCGCCGGAGTTTCTGGAGTTTGTGCGCGATGCCGAACTGGTCATCCACAACGCACCGTTCGACGTGGGTTTTCTTAATGCAGAACTGGCAAAACTGAAAGACGGGCCGGTCAAGCGTTACTGCACGGTGCTGGATACCCTGAAGATGGCCAAGGGGCTGCACCCCGGCCAGAAGAACAATCTGGATGCGCTGTGCCGGCGCTACGAAGTGGATAACTCCGGGCGCGCCTTCCACGGCGCGTTGCTCGACGCGGAATTGCTCGCCGAGGTGTATCTGGCGATGACCCGTGGCCAGGAGACCCTGGGCATCGACATCGCCACCCCGGCCCAGACCGAAGCCGCCACCCTGGTGCGGCGCGGTGTGCTCAAGGTATTGCGCGCGGATGAGGCGGAATGCGCGGCGCATACGGCCTACCTGGCCGGTATGGCCAAGGAGTGCGGAGAGGTGGCGGCATGGTAATACGTGTCCTGTTGGGTCTGTTGTTGGCGACTATCGCGCATACGAGCCAGGCGGATGAACTGTCCGAGGCGGCATTTCTGGTGGATCTTCCCGTGGTGCTGACCGCCAGTCGCCTGTCGCAGCCGCTGATGGATGCGCCGGCGGCCATGACGGTCATCGACCGCCCGATGATCGAGGCCTCCGGCTTTCGCGAAATCGCCGATCTGTTTCGCCTGGTACCCGGTTTTTATGCCGCCTATTTTTCCGGCAATCAGCCTTTCGTCAGCAATGCGCTGATCAGCGAATATGCGCGCAGCATGCAGGTGCTGGTGGATGGGCGCTCGGTCTACTTGCCCACTATCGGCGGCGTGCTCTGGAGCGCGCTGCCACTGTCGATGGAAGACATCGAGCGCATCGAGGTGACACGCGGTCCCAACGCAGCCAGTTACGGCGCCAATGCCTTCACCGGCGTGATCAATATCATCTCGCGGCATCCGCAGGATGTCGCGGGGCGGACGCTCAGGTTGGCGAGTGGCGACAAAGGGGTACGCATCGGTACCTTTCGTTGGGCGGGGGGCGACCAGGTAAAAAACCGGATGACCCTGGAGTACCGACGTGACGATGGTTTCGACGGCCAGAACGACTATCTGCGGGCGCCGCTGTTCAACTATCGCGGCGAATATGAAGCGGATGGCTGGGATAGCCTTTCCTGGCAGTTGGGTTATGTCGGAGGCGATCGGGGCGCCGGCTATCGGGAAGAGTTGCTGGATCAGCCCCATAACAAGCAGATCAACAGCCATTTCCAGCAGATAGATTGGATGCGGCGAATACCGGGTTTGGGCGAGTTCAAACTGGGTCTCTACCACAACTACACGATGGTCAGAGAAACCGCGACGAATGCGTTATTTACCTATGGGGGGTTTCCAGTGCTCGCCGGCCAATCCATCAACAAGGATCTGATGGCTGATCGCTGGAATATCGAGGCCCAGCACACACTGGAACCAAGGGGGGGTACACGGGCCGTCTGGGGGGCATCCTTGCGCAAGGATGCGGTGCAATCCCGCTTCTACTATGGCTCTGACGAGCAGTTAAACAATTATTCGGGCACGCTGTTCGGCCACCTGGAACAACGCTTCTCCGCGCACTGGTTGTTGAATGCAGGTGTCATGCTGGAAAAACATGATATCGGCGGCTCCAGCACCTCGCCGCGTTTGTCCTTGCACTGGCAACCCAGTGCGAACCATGCGTTCCGCCTGAGCCTGTCGCAAGCCAAGCGTTACCCGGTGCAGTATGAGGAGAATGCCTTGAGCACCCTCACCTTGAATGTCTCCGTGCCCTTTCCGCCCGGACTCATACCTACGTCCGCCACGCTCTACCGCAGTTCAGGCGGGCTGCGACCGGAATCCATCCGGTCCAGTGAAATCGGCTATGTGGGTTCATATCCAAGTATTCACGCGAGTGTCGAAGCGCGCATTTTTCGCTGGCGGTTAACTGATCTGATTCAGGCGCAGCAGGTCGCGGGTGTTTACGATTTCTTCAATCGTTATTCAGCGATCTTGCAGGGGGGGGATTTGCAAGCGCAATGGGAGCCTAGCGAGCGCACCCGCGTCATCGCCAACTTCGCTTATCTCCATACGGAAGGCAACAATGTCGATTTCGCGGCATCCGCCCCCATGCACCAGGCAGGTCTGTTGCTCAGCCAGCGTTTGCCAGGGAACGTCATGGCCAGCATGGGGTACTACTGGACCGGCGATTTTGTCGGGATGGGTGAAGGTGATCCTCTGAACTCATCGAGGCGTATGGATCTCAAATTGAGTGTGCCGATAAAAACGGAGGGGATGAAAGGCGATGTCTCTTTGGTCATGCAAAACCTCACTGACGACTACCTCGAGTTTTACCGACGCAACCTGTTCACCCGCCGTGGCTATATCCAGTTGAAACTGGATTTCTGAGCTCCGGCTCGGCATGAAAGGTCGCCTCGCTTTGTGGTGCCTGTTTCGCCTGTTACTGGTGGGATGGCTGTTGTTGCCGTTCAACGCCGGGGCGGATGGGCAACTGCATCTGCTGCTGAGTGATTCCGGTGGCGCCTATCAGGAAGCGGCGGAGGCTTTCCGCGCGGCTTACGGGCAACGCCGGCCGGCGCGTGTCTGGATGCTTGGCGAGGTTGGGCCGCAACAGGTGCGAGCCTGGAGCGGGGAAAACGATTTGATCATTCCCATCGGTTTGGCGGCGACTCATCTGGTTGCCGATAACCATGCTGGTCAGGCCGCGGTGCTTTCACTCATGGTTCCGCGTGTCTCCGCTGAGCGGCTCAACTGGCCCTCCGCTTTGCCGCGCCGAAAAGTCGCCTACGTTTATATCGATCAGCCGGCCAGCCGGTACCTGGATCTGGTGGAAGCGACCTTTGCACAGGCGAAACGAGTGAGCTTGGTGGTATCCGGAGAAAACGCCGACAGCGTGAAACTGCTGCAGCACGAAGCGGCGCGCCGTCATCTGAAACTGAACCTGGAAACCGTGACGCGAGCGGATGAGGTCGCGTCGGCATTACGTAATGCGCTACCCGAGTCCGATGTGCTGCTGCTGCTTCCGGATTCCCTTTCCTTTCATGCCGGCAATGCTCAGAACGTACTGTTGACCACTTACCGCTATCGGGTGCCGGTGCTTGGGTTTTCACGGGGGTTGTCGAAAGCGGGCGCGGTCGCCTCTGTTTATTCCACGCCAGCCCAGATCGGCCGCCAGGGCGCACGAATGGCTACGCGTTGGAAGCCGGAAAGTGGTGATCTGCCTCCCTCACAACATGCCGATGAATTTTCCGTCGCCTTCAACCCCTATGTTGCCCGTTCCCTGGGTGTGGTCCTGCCCGACCTGGGTGAAGTACGGCGCAAGCTGGGAGCGGACGATGAATAGATCTGACATGACCCGCGCGTTCTTCTTCTCCTCGTGTTGTTGCCTCTGGTACTGGTCGCATTTGGGCTTTCCTGGCATTCGATTCAGGCGCGCCAGAACGACACCGAGCAGTCGCGGGAACAGCGTGCTTTGGCTGATACAAGGCAGTTGAGTGGTCGTTAGAAATATACTTGATTGATTTAGTCGGGAATTGGTATATAAACTCCGTATGGAGAGCAGCTAGCACGTCTTCATCCGGAAACAGTCATTTACCACCCGAAGGAAACATCATGAGAAACGTTCACGTTGATTACCAAGGGGCGGCTCTGAATTACCAGAGTGCGAGCCTTCTCGCCAAAGGCGTTGCCAGGGAAAACCAGATGCGGGAGCCCACCATCATGTCCTGGCATAAACAGGGGATTCAGGACATGCCTCCCTACTTCGATGGCGCCAACCCCGATACCTGGTGGGAAAAGTTTGGCGAGGGCAACGGCGGCAAGCTGGAAATCAGCGTGGGGGATGAATTCCAGTTCGTCTTGATGGATGCACGTGGTTACGAAACCCTGGGCGAGATGCCTTTGCGCAATCTGACGGATGAGCAGGGCAATCAATATCTCTGCCACACCCCCCTGCTGGACAAACTGAGCAACCGGCCCACGCCAGAGGCATGCAGCCATCTGGACGGATGGTTTGCCGATCAGTATTAGCAGCTTGCCGGATTTTGGCCGTCGATTGCGAAAACTGGCCCCGGTGAGTCCAGTCTTTGCCGGATTCGCCACCGCATAGTCGGACTATGCGGCAAGAAGCCGACGAAGAATGGGCCGCTGCGGTCGGTTTGCCGCCGACGATTCCAAAGTCCGACAGGCTGCTAGGCCCCGCCCACCAGAATCGCCTTCGCCTGTGCGTGGGCGTTTTTCTTGTATTCCCCGGAGTAGCGTCAAAGTGCCCTGCGCCGGGTGCGTCATGATTTGGTATTCCTTGCCTTGGGCTGCCAGCCCTGAAAGAAAACGGAGCCACGTATGGAAAGCCCGACCTCGAATGACAAGTTTCCCTTTCGCCTGTTTTTTCTGCTCTTCATTTCGATTGCACTACTGATCCTGGCTGGTGCCTGGTATGTCGGGAATGAGCGGATTTCCAGTGAGTTGGATATCACGCGATCCAGCGAGATCGGCACCGTCGTCATGGGTGTAAGGCGCCTGGATGATGAATTGCACGCGCCATTTCGTCAGTTGCATATGCTCGTCAACGAGAAGGCCATCCGCCAGGCCATCGACGCCAACGACAAGCGAGCAGCCAGTGACATGGAAGCGGCATTTTCCACATTGGTTACCTTCAATGAGATGGTCGACAAGGTTCGCTGGATCGATCAGAACGGCATGGAGCGAGTACGGGTCAATAATGTGGCCGGTCGTCCCGAGGTCGTGCCTGTCGATCAGTTGCAGAACCAGTCCGAGAGCTACTACTTCGTTAATACCCTACGTCTCAAGCCGGGCCAGGTGTTCATTTCGTCACTCGATCTGAACGTCGAGTACGGCAAGGTGGAGGTGCCGCACAAGCCGGTGTTGCGGCTGGCGACGCCGGTCCAGGACAGCAAGGGCCAGGCACGTGGCATTCTGGTCGTCAATGTCGCCGCCAAGTACTTTCTCGATTCCTTCACCGATAGCCTGGTGGGCGCTCGCGATCACGCCATGCTACTGAACAGCGGGGGCTACTGGCTGGTCAGCCCGGATTCGGAAGATGCCTTCGGCTTCATGTTCCAGAGCCGGAAAACCCTGGGTAGGGTCCATCCGGAAGCCTGGCGGGCCATCACCAGCATTCCCTCCGGCCAGGTCGAGAACGCGAGCGGGCTGTGGACCTGGAGCACCGTCTATCCGCTCAAGGTCAGCGACAGCAGGACCATCGCGGATATCCCGAACTGGCTGGTCGTCTCGCATCTGCCCGCCAGCCAGTTGGCGCTGATGCGCGAAGGTGCCTGGACCACGATAGGCGTCAATACGCTGATCCTGTTGGCGCTATTCGGTGTGCTCAGCGCGTGGCTGGCGCGCGCGCTGACGGGTCGTGCGCATGCTCTGGTGGAAGCGGCCCGGGCGCAGGCCGAGGCGGAGACGGCAAAGCGCTTGGCCGAGGTACATCGTCGTTTTCGCCTGGTGGTGGAGGCTAATGCCACCGGCCTGTTGGTGGTCGATGGCGGGGGCATCATCGTCCTGGTCAACCCGGCTCTGGCGCGCATGTTCGGCTATGCCAAGGAGGAGTTGATCGGTCAGCCGATGGAAATTCTCCTGCCCGAGTCGGAACATCAACGGCATGTCGGTCTGCGCGCGGGCTACATGCATACACCCCTGCCCAGGCCGATGGGCGCCGGGCGCGACCTGCATGGCCGGCGCAAGGACGGCAGCATCCTGCCGGTGGAAATCAGCCTGAGTTCCTTCACCGAGAATGGCCAGCAATTCGTGGATGCCGTCGTCGTCGACATTTCCGAACGCAAGCGGATCGAACAACTGCATCAGCAGACCGAGACGCGCCTGCAACTGTTGATGCAAACCAACCCCAACGGGGTGGTGGTGGTGGATGACCAGGGCCGGATTCAAATGACCAACCCCGCGCTCGATCGCATGTTCGGCTATGCCCCCGAGGAGTTGCTGGATGAGGCTGTGGAAACGCTGGTACCCGAGGCCAGCCGGGGCCAGCACAGCAGGCTGCGCGAGCAATATCTGCAAGCCCCGAGCATCCGGCCGATGGGGGTGGGTCTTGATCTTCATGGGCGGCGCAAGGATAGAAGCACGTTCCCCATCGAAGTCAGCCTGGCGAGCTTTGAAGAAGCAGGGAGGGTGTTCGTGCAAGCCACCATCGTGGACATTTCCGCGCACACGCTCGCTTAAACCGAAGTTCTCCATTAGCCACTAAGTAGGCCTGTAGCGCAGGCGTCCCGCCCGCGCTACATGTGGGCCTCCGGCTCGTCCGACTTAGGTTAAACCGCCCCGCCTGCTTGGGGGCTTTCCCCGTATATGCGCACGATCCGCTTCGTATCGCGCTGCGTGGCGCCGAATCCCCCAAGCGGCGCGGTTTGCTCCGTATAATCCGCGCCTCTCGCGTGCCCAACCAATCGGCACGCGTTTTCTTCGTTACCCCATCCCATTTCGTCTGCCTCGATTGGTGCCGCGTTTGAGCGGCAGGCCGTCGCAGGAGTAGTTCATGTCATCCCCCCTCGATTCTTCCGCCCCGGCATTCGCCGACCTGGGCCTGGCTTCCCCCTTGCTGCGCGCCATACAGGACGCCGGCTACACCACCCCGACGCCGATCCAGGCGCAGGCCATTCCTTTGGTGCTGGCCGGCGGCGATCTGCTGGCCGCCGCGCAGACCGGCACCGGCAAGACCGCCGGTTTTGTCCTGCCCATCCTGCATCGGCTGATGGACAAGCCGCTGGTGCCCAAGCCCGGCCGCCCGCGTTGCCTGATTCTGGTACCCACCCGCGAACTGGCGGCACAAGTTGAAGAGTCGGTGCAGACCTACGGCAAGCATTTCCCCCTGGTATCGATGGTCATGTTCGGTGGGGTCAACATCAATCCGCAGTACAAGGCCTTGCGCGGCCGTCTGGACATTCTGGTGGCCACCCCCGGCCGTCTGCTCGACCACGTCGGTCAGAAGACCGTGGACCTGTCCGGCGTCGAAATCCTGGTGCTCGATGAAGCCGACCGCATGCTGGACATGGGCTTCATCCGCGACATCCGCAAGGTGATCACGCTGATCCCGAAACAGCGCCAGACCCTGTTGTTCTCGGCGACCTTCTCCGAAGAAATCCGCACCCTGGCCAACACGCTGCTGAACAACCCCGGCACCGTCGAGGTCGCGCGCCGCAATACCGCCTCGGAACTGGTGGAACAGTCGGTGCACCTGGTGCCGCAGGCGCACAAGAAAGAATTCCTTGCCCACCTGATCCGCCATCACAACTGGCAGCAGGTGTTGGTGTTCACCCGCACCAAGCATGGCGCCAACAAGTTGGCCGAGAAGCTGCTCAAGGACAAGATTCCGGCGGCGGCGATTCACGGCAACAAGAGCCAGGCCGCGCGTACCCGCGCGCTGGCCCAGTTCAAGGACAGTACCCTGCAGGTGCTGGTGGCAACCGACATCGCCGCGCGCGGCATCGACATCGACCAGTTGCCGCAGGTGGTGAATTTCGAACTGCCCAACGTGCCGGAGGACTATGTGCACCGCATCGGCCGTACCGGCCGCGCCGGCAGCGTCGGCGCGGCGGTGTCGCTGGTCGACAACGAAGAGATGGGTTATCTGAAGGACATCGAGCGCCTGATCAAGCGTTCCATCGCCCGCGTGGTGGTGGAAGGCTTCGTGATGCCGGAAGCGGCGGCTCACCATGCCGGCATGGACGACGAGGATCGCCGTCCGCCACGCCCGGCGGGTGGCCGTGGTCAGCCGAATCGTGGCGGCCAGAACCGTTCCGGCGCGCCGCGCAAACCGGCCGGGCAGGGGGCTGGTCAATCCGGAAAACCCGCGCGTTCCCAGGGTGCCGGCCCCGCGCCAAGCCGCCATTCCACGCGGCCATCGGCGGCCTTGCTGGGTTCGGGGACGCCGAAAAAAGGGCGGGATTAAAGTAGCGCCGGCGTCTCGCCAGCTTTTTTGCTGGCTGGCGAGAACGTAGGTTGGGCAAAGCGTAGCGTGCCCAACCTACGAGCGCTACGCGCGAATGCTGGCGTTTACCCCAGTACGTCCAGCCCTTCGTTGGCCAGCATTTCGACCAGTTTGATCAACGGCAGGCCGACCAGGGCGTTGGGGTCTTCGGTTTCGAAGCGGGCGATCAGGGCGATGCCCAGCGATTCGCTCTTGGCGCTGCCGCAGCAATTGTAGGGCTGGTCGCGGCGCAAATAATTCTCTATCTGGCCATCCGAGTAATTTCGCATCACCAGGCGTACCGGCACGTTGGCCGTCTGCGCCGAGCCGGTACGCGCGTTGAGCAGAGTCAGCGCGGTATGGAATTCCAGCGCCTTGCCGCGCATCGACTGTAATTGGGCGACGGCTTTCTCATGCGTCCCCGGCTTGCCCAGTTGCACCCCTTCCAGGAGAGCGACTTGATCGGAACCGATGATCAGGGCATCAGGATATTGCTCTGCGACGGCCCGCGCTTTCAGCAGCGACAGACGTTGCGCGGTTTCGTCCGGCGATTCGCCGGGCAGCGGGGTTTCATCGACATCGGGCGCGGCGATTTCGAACGGCACGCCCAGGCGGGCCAGCAACTCGCGGCGATAGGGGGAAGTGGAGGCGAGAACGAGTTGCATTGTGGATTACGGATTGCGGTGATTGCGACTTCACATCCGAAATCGCATATCCGCAATCAAGCCTATTCCGGTTGTATTTCCACCAGCACCTGATCCGGTGTCACCGCGTCGCCCTTGGCGACATGGATGCCGACGACGGTGCCGGAAACGGGGGACTGGATTTCGTTTTCCATCTTCATGGCTTCGATCACCAGGACGCCATCACCGGCGACGACCTTCTGCCCGGGCTTGACCAGAACATCGACGATGGTGCCGGGCATGGCGGTGGTGACGTGGCCGGCATGGGTCGGTCGCGGCCGCCCCTTGGAAGCGCCGCCCGCGCTCTTCTTGCCGGCACCGGTTCGGGCGCCGCCGCCGGGGGTGACTTCGATCTCGTCCAGTGTTTCCACGCGCACTTCCTCGGAAACGCCGTCAACATGCACGAAGTAGGGCCGGATGGTCTCGCCGGCATGGCCGGTGCCGCTGATGCGAATGTGATAGGTCTCGCCATGCAGGGTGACATTGAATTCGCTGGGCGCGAAGAAGGTCGGGCAGGTGGAAGCTTCACGTGCTTCGAGCGGAAGTAGAGGTTCCGGCGTCAGGGTGCCGGCGGCGCGTTCCTGCAGGAACGTACGGGCCAGGTCGGGGAACATGGCATAGGTCAGCACATCCTCGTCGCACTTGGTCAGGCCCTCAGCTTCGCCGCGCAGTTTGTCGAGTTCGTCGCTGAGTTGGTCGGCGGGGCGGCAGGTGATGGTTTCCTGGTTGCCCACCGCCATCTTCTTGACTTCCTCGTTGACCCTGCCCGGAGCGGCGCCATAGCGACCCAGAAGATAGTTCTTCACCTCGTTGGTGACCGATTTGTAGCGGCCGCCGGTGAGCACGTTGAGTACGGCCTGGGTGCCGACGATCTGCGAGGTGGGTGTGACCAGGGGCGGGTAACCGAGGTCTTCGCGCACGCGCGGGATTTCCAGCATGACGTCGTCCATGCGGTTGAGCGCGCCCTGTTCCTTCAACTGGTTGGACAGGTTGGAAATCATGCCGCCCGGCACCTGGGAGACCAGGATGCGGGTGTCGACCAGATGGGTGTCCATCTCGAATTGCCAGTATTTCTTCCGCACTTCGCGGAAGTAGGCGGCGATTTCCTGCAACAGGGCCAGGTCCAGACCCGTGTCGTATTGCGAGCCTTGCAGGGCCGCGACCATGCTTTCCGTGGTGGCGTGGCTGGCGCCTTCCGAGAACGCGGAATTGCAGCAGTCGATGATGTCGGCGCCGGCTTCCACGGCTTTCATGTGCACCATGGTCGAAAGGCCGGCGGTGGCATGGCTGTGGGTGTTGATCGGCAGGTTGGTGGCGGCCTTGATGGCTTTCACCAGGTCGTAGGCGGCATAAGGGGTGAGCAGGCCGGCCATGTCCTTGATGGCGATGGAGTCCACGCCCATTTCCGCCAGGGTTTTCGCCATTTCCACGAAGTAGTCGACGTTGTGCACCGGGCTGACGGTGTAGGAAATCGCGCCCTGGGCATGCTTGCCGGATTTCTTCACGGCTTCGATGGACACACGCATGTTGCGGGTGTCGTTCATGGCATCGAACACGCGGAATACGTCGACGCCGTTGTCCGCGGATTTCTGTACGAAGGCGCGTACCACGTCATCGGCATAGTGCCGGTAGCCGAGCAGGTTCTGGCCACGCAGCAGCATGTTGATCTGGGTGTTGGGCAGGGCGCGGCGCAGTTTCTTCAGGCGCTCCCACGGGTCTTCCTTGAGGAAACGCACACAGGCGTCGAAGGTGGCGCCACCCCAGGCTTCCAGGGACCAGAAGCCGACGCGGTCGAGTTTGCCGCAGATCGGCAGCATGTCCTCGGTGCGCATGCGGGTGGCGATGAGGGACTGGTGGCCGTCACGCAGGACGAGGTCGGAGATGTGTACTTTTGCCATGATTCAGGTTTCCGTTACATGCCGAGATGGGCGGCGATGGCCGCGGAGATGGCGGCGGCGGTCAGTTCCGGAGGGCGCCGAACCGCGTAGTTCAGAAGTTCCGGGTGGGCTTCCACGAAGCTGGTGTTGAAGCGCCCGGTACGGAATTCCTCGTTCTTGAGGATTTCCTTGTAGTAGGGAATGGTGGTTTTCACGCCATAGACGACCATGTCGTCCAAGGTACGCAAGCCGCGCGCGATGACGCTGTCCCAATTCAGCGCCCAGACCGTGATCTTGGCGCACATCGAGTCGTAATACGGCGGGATGACGTAGCCGGAATAGATCGCCGCGTCGGTGCGCACACCCGGGCCGCCTGGGGCGTAATAGCGGGAGATGCGGCCGAAGCTCGGCAGGAAGCCGTTCTGCGGGTCTTCCGCGTTGATGCGAAACTCCATCGCGAAGCCACGGTAACGGATGTCTTCCTGCTTGTATTGCAGGCGCATGCCATCGGCGATGCGTATCTGTTCCTGGACGATGTCGATGCCGGTGATGGTTTCCGTAACCGTGTGTTCCACCTGGAGACGGGTGTTCATCTCCATGAAATAGAACTGGTTGTCGGAATCGAGCAGGAATTCCACCGTGCCGGCGTTCTCGTAACCCACCGCCTTGGCCGCGCGCACCGCCAGCTTGCCGATGTATTCGCGCTGTGCTTCCGTGAGTTGCGGCGAGGGGGCGATTTCGATCAGCTTCTGGTTGCGTCGCTGGATCGAGCAGTCGCGTTCATACAGATGCACGCTGTTGCCGTGGGAATCGCCGATGATCTGGACTTCGATATGCTTGGGGTTGACCACGCACTTTTCGATGAATATTTCCGGCTTTCCGAAGGCCTTGCTGGCTTCCGAGACGACACGCTCGAAATTCTTCAGCAACTCGGCTTCCGAATCACAACGGCGGATACCGCGCCCGCCACCGCCGTTGGTGGCCTTGAGCATGACCGGATAACCGATGCCTTTCGCCAGATCGCGGGCTTCCTCGACGCTCGCGAGATTGTGGTCGGAGCCGGGTATCACCGGAATACCGGCCTTGATCATGGCCAGACGTGCCTGGATCTTGTCGCCCATCTGGCGAATGACCTTGGGCGAAGGGCCGATGAACTTGATGCCACGACGCGCGCAGACTTCCGCGATAACCGGGTTTTCAGAAAGGAATCCATAGCCGGGATGCAGGGCATCGCAGCCCGAAGCCACGGCCAGGTTCACGATATTGTGGGCATTGAGGTAGCCCACCACGGGGTCGGAACCGATGTTGTAGGCCTCGTCCGCTTTCTTGACATGCAATGCGCTGCGATCGGCATCGGTGTAGATCGCAACCGATTTGATGCCCAGCTCCTTGCAGGCGCGCACGATGCGAACCGCGATTTCACCCCGATTGGCGATGAGTATCTTGCGAATCACGCTGGAGACGTTTTTGACATTGGAAGCAGTGCACAATATCATTAACGGCTTATGTCTGCACAGACCGTGATGGATCCCATTCGCTTCGCCAGAGAAGCAGCCAGTTATGCTGGCGAAATTGCTTTGGTGGAGATGGATCGCTTGCGGGATGAACTTGCCGGCGATCAAGGTACGGTGGTGTATCGCCTGACAGGTGCATTGGTGGGAGGTCGTCCCGCCTTGCGTCTTCTGGTCGATGCGAATCCGACCCTGATCTGCCAGCGATGCCTCACTCCTTATGTTCATTCCCTGCATTCCGAGGGGGTGATTTTCCTGGCCCGCAATGATGCGGAACTGGAACGCTGGGAGAGCAACGACCCGCTGCTGGATGCGATCGTGGCCGAAGAGCACATGGATGTACGGACGCTGGTTGAAGACGAACTTTTACTGAGCCTGCCGGTAGTTCCTCTACATGAGGAAGATGACTGCCCAAGGCGTGATGATTTCCTAGGAGAGCACTGATGGCCGTTCAACAGAACAAAAAATCCCCGTCCAAGCGTGGCATGCACCGCGCCCATGACTTCCTGACCGCTCCCGGCACCGCCGTGGAACCCACCACCGGCGAAACGCATCTGCGTCACCACATCAGCCCGAATGGTTTCTACCGTGGCCGCAAGGTGGTCAGCACCAAGAGCGACAACAGCTGATTCGTAGCGGAGTCCGCCTGCGAGCCGACTCGTCCCGATGAGTAAGTTTCTTTCCGAGACGGGCGGGTTGACCGCATATGCGTGAAATCACGATTGCCATTGACGCCATGGGGGGCGACCACGGTCCTCATGTCACCGTCAAGGCGGCTCTGAACATCCTGCGCCGTGAGGACGACGTCAATATCGTCCTGGTTGGCCTGCAAGACGCCATTCACGCGGAATTGAAATTGCACCGGGCGCAGGTGGGCACACGCCTGCGCGTCCAGCACGCCACGGAAGTGGTGAAGATGGACGATCCCCTGTCCGTCGCGCTGCGCGGCAAGAAAGATTCCTCAATGCGCCGGACCGCCGATCTGGTCAAACGTGGCGAGGCGGATGCCGGCGTTTCCGCGGGCAATACCGGCGCGCTCATGGCGGTCTCGCGCTTTGTCCTGAAAACGCTGCCCGGTATCGATCGTCCCGCCATCGCCTCTACCTTGCCCTCCCACACCGGTTGTACCTACATGCTCGATCTCGGCGCCAACGTCGATTGCACGGCCGAGCACCTGCTTCAGTTCGGCATCATGGGGTCGGCCCTATGCGCGGCGATCGAGCACAAGGAAAGTCCCAGCATCGGCCTGCTCAACATCGGCGAGGAAGATATCAAAGGTAACGATGTGGTGAAACAGGCTGGCGAGATGCTCAAGTCCAGTGGTCTCAACTTTTATGGCAACGTGGAAGGTGATGACATTTACAAGGGCACGGTGGACGTGGTGGTTTGCGACGGTTTCGTCGGCAATGTGGCGTTGAAAACTTCAGAAGGCCTGGCCAAGCTCATCGCCGAGGTGTTGCGCCGGGAATTCAAGAAGAACCTGCTCACGCGCGTGGCCGGAATCGTCGCCCTGCCGGTGATCCGCGCCTTCAAACGCAAGATGGACCCACGCCGTTACAACGGTGCCAGCCTGCTGGGCCTGAACGGTGTCATCATCAAAAGCCACGGTTCCGCGGATGTTTTCGCCTTCGAACAGGCCATCCTCAAGGCGGTGGAAGAAGTACGCGGCGGCTTGTTGCGCCGCATCGCCGACCAGGTCGGCGCCCATAACGGAAAAGCGGCCGAAGGAGGTCTGACGTGAGCAATGCTCGCATCATCGGGACCGGCAGCTACCTGCCGGACTATGTTCTGACCAACGAAGAACTGGAAGCGCGGGTGGAAACCACCAGCGATTGGATACTCGAACGCACCGGCATCCGCGAGCGCCATATCGCCGCGGAAGGTGAACTCACCAGCGACCTGGCGCACAAGGCGGCCGAGCGCGCAATCGCGGCGGCAGGCATCGATGCCTCGGAAATCGGCTTGATCGTCGTTGCCACCACCACGCCGGATCGTGTTTTTCCCAGTACCGCCTGCAAACTTCAAGCCAAGTTGGGCATCATCAATGGCTGTCCCGCCTTCGATGTGCAGGCGGTATGTAGCGGTTTCGTTTATGCCGTTTCCGTCGCCGACCAGTTCGTCCGTTCCGGCCAGGTAAAGACCGCTCTGGTGGTGGGCGCCGAGACGCTTTCGCGCATCACCGACTGGAACGATCGTGGCAATTGCATCCTCTGGGGTGACGGCGCAGGTGCCGTGGTGCTGCAGGCTTCCGAGCAGCCAGGCATCATCAATACCCATTTGCACGCCGACGGACGTCATGAGCAACTGCTCTATGTGGATGGCGGCGTCTCCATGAAGACGGAAGGCGCTAGCTATATGCGCATGTCCGGCAACGCCGTGTTCAAGATGGCGGTCAAGACGCTGGATGCCATTGTCGATGAAACTTTGGCCGCCAATGGCCTGGCCAAAAGCGACATCGATTGGCTGGTGCCGCATCAGGCCAACATCCGCATCATTCAGGCCACCGCCAAAAAACTCGGCATGAGCATGGATAACGTGGTGGTGACCGTCGACCGTCACGGTAATACCTCCGCCGCTTCGGTGCCTCTCGCACTGGATACCGCTGTGCGCGAGGGCAAGATCAAACCTGGTGAACTGGTGCTGATGGAAGCCTTCGGTGGTGGTTTCACCTGGGGCTCGGTGCTGGTCAGGATGTAGGTTCGAAGTTCGCGGTTCGCGGTCGGCAGGTTTTTGCGCGAGCCGCCAACCGCAAACTCATACGGAGTACGCAATGAAATTCGCATTTGTTTTCCCCGGCCAGGGTTCGCAAGCGATCGGCATGATGGCCGCTTATGGTGATGATCCAGCCATACGCGATACCTTTGCCGAGGCCTCGGCCGCGCTCGGATTCGATCTCTGGGACATGGTGGCCAACGGTCCCGCCGACGCCCTCAACCAAACCGTGAATACCCAGCCCGCCATGCTGGCCGCCGGTGTCGCGGTCTACCGCCTTTGGCTGGCGCGTGGCGGCGCGGTGCCCGCCCTCATGGCCGGCCATAGCCTGGGCGAATACACCGCCCTGACCTGTGCCGGCGCGCTCGCATTCGCCGATGCCATCCGCCTGGTACGCTTGCGCGCCGAAGCTATGCAATCCGCCGTGCCGGAAGGTGTGGGCGCGATGGCCGCGGTGCTCGGCCTCGATGACGAGGGGGTGCGCGTGGCCTGTGCCGAGGCGGCCCAGGGCGAGGTATTGGAAGCGGTCAACTTCAACTCTCCCGGCCAGGTGGTGATCGCCGGCAACAAGGCCGCCGTCGAGCGCGGCATGGTCCTGGCCAAGGAGAAAGGCGCCAAGCGCGCGCTGCCGCTGCCGGTTTCCGTGCCTTCGCATTGCGCCCTGATGAAGCCCGCCGCGGAAAAGCTGCGCGCGGCGCTGGCGGAAATTGAGGTGCGGGTGCCGAGCGTGCCGGTTCTGCACAATGCCGACGTCGCCGCTCACGATTCCGCCGAGGCGATTCGCGATGCCCTGGCGCGGCAATTGTTCAGCCCGGTGCGCTGGGTGGAATCCATGTTTGCCCTGCGCGACCAGGGTATCCAATTGATCGCCGAATGTGGCCCCGGCAAGGTGCTGGCCGGCCTCAACAAGCGCACCCTGGATGGGGTGCCCACGCTGGCGCTGGCGGATGCCGCCACGCTGGCGGATGTACTGGAAAAGACCCAAGCCTAGGAGACTGGAATGGAAGGAAAGATCGCACTGGTGACCGGTGCCTCGCGTGGTATCGGCCAGGCCATCCTGCATGAACTCGCCCGCCGCGGCGCCTATGTCATCGGCACCGCCACCAGCGAATCCGGGGCAACCGCCATCGCCGAGACGCTGGCGGCGGCCGGCCTGACGGGTGAGGGGATGATGCTCAATGTCACCGACGTTGCCCAGGTTAACGCCGCCATCGACGGGGTTCTGGGCAAGCATGGCCGCATCGACATCCTGGTCAACAATGCCGGCATCACTCGGGACAACCTGTTGATGCGCATGAAGGACGAGGAATGGGATGCCATTCTGGAAACCAATCTCACCTCGGTGTTCCGTCTTTCTCGCGCCGTGTTGCGTCCCATGATGAAGGCCCGTTTCGGCCGTATCATCGGCATCGCCTCGGTGGTGGGGTGTTCCGGCAATGCCGGGCAGACCAACTATGCCGCCGCCAAGGCCGGCATGATCGGTTTTTCCAAATCTCTGGCGCAGGAAGTCGGCAGTCGCGGCATTACGGTAAACTGCGTCGCCCCGGGTTTTATCGATACCGACATGACCCGTTCCCTACCCGATGCCGCGCGCCAGAAACTTCTGGAACGTATTCCCGCCGGCAAGCTGGGAACCCCGGAAGACATTGCCCATGCGGTGGCTTACCTCGCCTCCGCTGGGGCCGGCTATGTGACGGGTACCACCGTGCACGTCAATGGCGGCATGTACATGGACTGAACCCTGACCTTTCTTTATTGATTGCAGGGTTCGTCTCATTTTTTACGTTGGGGGTTTTTGCTAGAATGCCCCCGCATTTTTTGCTACCCGTAGGGAGTTTCTGATGAGTGATATCGAAGAGCGTGTCAAGAAGATCGTTGCCGAGCAGTTGGGCGCGAATGAAGCCGATGTGAAGCAGGAGTCTTCCTTTGTCGACGACTTGGGCGCCGATTCCCTCGACACGGTCGAACTGGTGATGGCTCTGGAAGAGGAATTCGAATGCGAAATTCCCGATGAAGATGCCGAGAAAATCACCACCGTGCAGCAGGCAGTCGATTACATCAACGCGCACAACAAGTAATTCGCATCACGATGATCGGTTCAGGGACGGGCCTGAGCGCCTGTCCCCTTTCATTTCTGGAATTCGCGCAATGTCTTGCCGAATCCCCTCACTATCCCCAACGCCCTGAGGAGTTCACAAGTGTCTAGGCGCAGAGTCGTGGTCACCGGTCTTGGTATCGTTTCCCCGGTCGGCAACAGTGTGGATGAAGCCTGGGGCAATCTTGTGGCAGGCCGCTCCGGCATTGCCCGTATTACCCGTTTCGATGCTTCCGCTTTTTCGGTCCAGATTGCCGGCGAGGTCAGGAATTTTGACCTCGACAAGTATCTGACACCCAAGGATGCCCGCCGAATGGATGCCTTCATCCACTACGGTCTGGCCGCCGCGATCGATGCCTTCAAGGACAGCGGCCTGGAAGTGAGCGATGCCAACCGCGAGCGTATCGGCGTCAACATCGGCTCCGGTATTGGTGGCCTGCCGATGATCGAAGCGACGCACAATACCTATCTGGAACATGGCCCGCGCAAGATTTCACCGTTCTTCATCCCGGCCACCATCATCAACATGATCTCCGGCCATCTCTCCATCATCTATGGTCTGCAAGGGCCCAACGTAGCCATGGTTACGGCCTGTACCACCGGTACCCATGCCGTTGGTGAGGCCGGACGCATGATCGAATACGGAGAAGCCGATGTAATGATCGCGGGTGGCGCTGAAGGCACCATTTGTCCCTTGGCGGTGGGTGGTTTCGCCGCCGCGCGCGCTTTGTCCACACGCAATGATGACCCCGCAACGGCCAGCCGTCCCTGGGACAAGCACCGCGATGGTTTCGTGCTCGGTGAAGGCGCCGGGGTACTGGTGCTGGAGGAGTATGAACACGCCAAGGCGCGTGGCGCGCGCATCTATTGCGAGTTGATTGGTTACGGCAAGAGCGCGGATGCCAACCACATGACCGCGCCGGTCGAAGACGGCTCGGGCGCTGCGCGTTGCATGAACCATGCGCTACAGAATGCCGGCCTCAATCCTGACCAGGTTGATTACATCAACGCTCACGGTACCTCCACGCCACTGGGCGATCTGGCTGAAACCAAGGCGGTGAAACTGTCGCTAGGCGCGCATTCGGGCAAGGTCATGGTCAGCTCCACCAAGTCCATGACTGGCCATCTGTTGGGCGCGGCGGGCGGTATCGAAGCGGTTTTTTCCGCTTTGGTACTTGCCAATCAGGTGGTTCCGCCGACCATCAACCTCAATGAGCCGGATGAAGGTTGCGACCTGGACTATGTACCCAACACGGCGCGCCAGGCCAAGGTGAACGTGGCCTTGTCCAACTCATTCGGTTTTGGTGGCACCAACGGCACCGTAATTTTCAGTAAGGTATGAACGCTGGCCGGTGAGTCCAGTCCACCGGCTATGTCTATCGTCTGTCTGGTCAATGGCATTGAAGGGGCCGCGCTCGATCCGCTTGATCGCGGCCTGCAATATGGTGATGGGGTGTTCCGCACCCTGTATGTGGAGAACGGCAAGCCACGCTGGTGGGAGGAGCATCTGGCCAAGCTTGCCGCCGATGCCATGCGTTTGAGTATCGTCTGCCCGGAAGCGTCGCTGTGGCAGGCCGATCTGGCACATCTGGCTGGTCGGCTTTCCGGGGGGGTGATCAAACTGCTATTGACCCGTGGCAGCGGCGCGCGCGGCTATCGTCCGCCTGACGCCCCTACAACGACTCGTATTCTGATTCACGACCCTACACCCCTTGTGAGCGACGCCTGGCCAGCCGAGGGCCTGCAAGTGTGTATCTGCAGCAACCTGCGCCTCAGCGCGCAGCCGCATCTGGCAGGCATCAAGCATCTCAATCGGTTGGAAAACGTCCTGGCACGCGCTGAGTGGAATACGCCGGAAATACACGAAGGTCTCATGCTCGATATGACGGGAAATGTCATATCGGGGGTGATGAGCAATCTGTTCCTTTGGCGCGATGGACGCCTTCTGACGCCACGTCTGGACCAGTGTGGTGTCGCCGGTGTGGCCCGCGCCCGTCTGATACGCCACGCCAGTGCCGCTGGTATTTTGGTTCAGGAAACCAGGATCGGCCTCGATGATGTGCTGGCGGCGGATGAAATCATGTTGAGTAATAGCCTCATCGGCCTGCGTCGCGTCGCCCGTTTGGGTGAGCGTGCCTGGCCGAAACCCGTCATTAGCTCACAACTGGTCTCCCTGCTCGATGCTTAAGCGCCTGTTCCTTCTATGTTTTCTGCTGGCGCTTGCCGTCATCGCCTGGCTGGTCTGGTATGCCACGACACCCATGACGGGCGGGCGCGTGGACTATCCCGTGGCCTTCTCGGTGGAACGAGGCGGCACGCTCAAATCCACTGCGCGTGATATGGCGCAAGCCGGTGTGCTCCAGCAACCCTGGGCTTTCGTCATGCTGGGGCGGCTCAAGGGCGCGGCGGCGGAAATCAAGGCCGGCAGCTATGCCTTGAACGCGCCCATCACACCGCTGGGCCTGCTGCGCAAAATCACCGTGGGCGACACGGTGTTGGGCAAGCTGACCATACCGGAAGGGTGGTCGTTCGCCGAGATGCGCGGCGCCCTCGATGCCCATCCGGGTCTGCGCCACGACACGGCCGGCATGGACGAGGTGGCACTGCTCCAGGCCATAGGCGCGGATGTCGCGCATGCGGAAGGCCGCTTCTTTCCCGATACCTACTTTTTCGATCTGGGTAGTTCCGAACTGGCGCTCTACAAACGCGCCTACAGCGCCATGCGCGAGCAACTGGACGCCACCTGGGCGGCGCGCGCGCCGGGGCTCCCTTACCGCACGCCGGACGAGGCGCTGACCATGGCTTCCATCATCGAAAAGGAAACCGGCGCGCCGGAAGAGCGCCCGCTGATCGCCTCTGTATTCATCAATCGCCTCAAGATCGGCATGCGCTTGCAAACCGACCCGACCGTCATCTATGGTCTGGGCGAGCGCTTCGATGGCAACTTGCGCAAGGATGATCTGCTCGCGGACACCCCCTACAACACTTACACCCGCGCCGGCCTACCGCCCACGCCCATCGCGCTGCCGGGCGCGGCGGCCTTGTGGGCCGCGGTCAATCCGGCGCGCAGCCGTGCCTTGTACTTCGTTGCCAAGGGGCAGGGGCGCCACGAGTTCTCCGACAATCTCGACGCGCATAATCGCGCGGTCAATCGTTACCAGAGAGGGCGCTGATGCAAGGTCTGTTCATCACCCTGGAAGGCGTCGATGGCGCCGGCAAGAGCAGTCACCTGGATTGGCTGGCGGATCGATTCCGCGCGCGTGGCCGCGTGGTACGGCAAACCCGTGAGCCGGGTGGCACGCCTTTGGGTGAGCGTTTGCGCGAGATCGTTTTGCACCAGGCCATGCACCCGGAAACCGAGGCGCTGGTGATGTTTGCCGCGCGTCGTGAACATATCGAGCAAGTCATCCGCCCGGCCCTGGTGGCGGGCGAAGTGCTGATTTCCGACCGCTTCACGGATGCCAGCTTCGCTTATCAGTGTGGTGGGCGCGGCCTGCCGGAAGCGCGTCTGGAAGCATTGGAACAATGGGTACATGGCGACCTGCAGCCCGATCTCACCCTGTTGTTTGATGTGCCCACCGAGATTGCGGCGGCTCGTCTGGCCAATGCGCGTGAGCCTGACCGTTTCGAGCGTGAACAGGGTGAGTTCCACGCCCGTGTGCGCGCCGCTTATCTGCGCCGCGCCGCCAGCCACCCGCTGCGCATACGTGTGATCGATGGCAGCCGCACACCGGATGAAGTGCGCGCGCAACTGGCAATTATTCTGGGAGCGTTCGTTTGATCCACCCCTGGAATGCCAGCCTGTTCCGGCAACTCACCGCCGACCCGGAACATATGCCGCATGCGCTGTTGCTGCATGGGCCAACGGGTGTGGGCAAGCTCGAACTGGCTACCGAATTGGCGCGTTGGGCCTTGTGCCAACAGCCGACCGAGGACGGTGCCTGCGGCGTCTGTGATGCCTGCAACTGGTTCAACCAGGGCAACCATCCCGATTTTCGCCGCGTTGAACCGGTGGAGCCGGAGGGTGACGACGACGCATCTCCGGCCAAGAAAGCACCCAAGAAGGGTGGCCGCATCATCAAGGTCGAGGCGATTCGGGAAATTACCGAGTTTCTCAACCTCACCGCGCACCGTGGCGGCTGGCGCGTGGCGTTGATCCAGCCGGCGGAATTCATGAACCCGGCCGCCGCCAATGCCCTGCTCAAGACGCTGGAGGAGCCACCCGCGCGCGTGCTGCTGTTGTTGATCTCGCACCAGCCCGGGCGCCTGCTACCGACGGTGATTTCGCGTTGCCGCAAAGTGGCGGTGCCGCTGCCCGAGCGGGAGACCGCGCTGGACTGGCTACGCGCGGCGGGATTGGCCGAGCCCGCTTCGCCGCTGGCCGAGGCGGGGGGGGCTCCGTTGGCGGCGTTGGGGTATGCCGAACCGGAACGCGCGGCACGGCGTGATGCTTTTCTCGATCTTCTGGCGCGGCCGCGCCAGCTTGATGCCTGCCAGGCCGCCCAGACTTTCCAGCCGGTTATGGCTGAAGCCTGGGGCTGGCTGACACGTTGGACGCACGATCTACTGGCGCGGCGTCTTGCAGGCCTGACGCATTATTTCCCGTCCAGGACGGAAGCACTCACCCGTATCGCCGCCACCAGCAGCCTGGCCGAATTGCTCGCGTTTCAGCGAGAGCTGGCACAGGCCGGGCGCTGGTTGCGGCATCCGTTGAACGCGCAGTTGTTGCTAGAATCCTGGCTCATTCGTTACAGCGAAATTGCGGGAGCCAAGGCGTGAGCGAGATCCCCAAGCAAGTCAGCAGCGGCCGAGCCGGCATGCTTTCCTTGAGTATCAAGGAGCGCACCGCGCTGTATGCCGCCTATTTGCCGTTCGTGAAGCGCGGCGGTCTATTTATTCCGACCAACCGGCCCTACCAGATGGGCGATCAGGTCTACATGCTACTGACCTTGATGGACGATCCCAACAGGTTGCCGATATCCGGCAAGGTCGTCTGGATCACCCCGGGCGGAGCCCAAGGTAACCGCCAGCAGGGAATCGGCGTGCAGTTCGATGAAAACGAAGGCTCCAACACCGTTCGCGGCAAGATCGAGGGCATCCTCGGCAATGCCATGAAATCCACTCGCCATACGCACACGATGTGAGAGTAACGAGTGCTGAGTGCTGAGTAGCTTGCGACTCAGCACTCAGCACTCAGCACTCAGCACTCGTTACTTGCTTCTTCCCCCCATGTTCATTGACTCCCATTGCCATATCGATTTCCCCAATTTCACTGAGGGGGTAGCCCCCTTGCTCGCAAACATGCGGGACGCGCGGGTGAGCCATGCGCTTTGTGTCTCGGTCAACCTGGAGAATTTTCCGCGAGTGCTGGCCCTGGCCGAGGCGCACGACAATCTATTCGCCTCGGTGGGGGTGCATCCCGACCATGACGAAGGTCGTGAGCCCACGGTGGAAGAACTGGTCGCGCTGGCCGCGCACCCGCGCGTAGTCGCCATCGGCGAAACCGGGCTGGATTACTACCGCCTGAGTCGTGACGAGGTGGACTGGCAGCGCGCGCGCTTTCGTACCCATATCCGCGCCGCCGCAGCAGCCGGCAAGCCCTTGATCATCCATACCCGAAGCGCGGCCGAGGACACACTGGCGATCATGGCGGAGGAGGGCGCGGCCACCCCCGGCGGGGTGATGCACTGTTTCACGGAAAGTTGGGAAGTGGCGGAAGCGGCGCTGGCGATGGGTTATTACATTTCCCTGTCCGGCATCGTTACCTTCAAGAGCGCCAAGGATTTGAAGGAGGTGGCACGCCGAGTGCCACTGGATCGCCTACTGATCGAGACCGATTCACCCTATCTCGCGCCGGTGCCGCATCGTGGCAGGCGCAACGAACCGGCCTACGTGCGCCATGTGGCGGAAGAAATCGCCAGCCTGAGAGGGATCCCATTGGACGAAGTGGCATTGGCCAGTAGCCGCAATTTCTTCACGCTGTTCGCGGCGGCCGCCAGGGCCTGATTTCGGGTCGGCCAGACTGAAGCAACAACGCCCGGCCAGATGCTCAGGCGGGTTCCAGCGCATCCTCGAAGTGCAACAGGATCGCGTCCGACTCGTCCACATCCACGCTCACTTCACCGCCATTGGCGAGGCGGCCGAACAGGAGTTCATCGGCCAGCGCCTTGCGCAAGGTGTCCTGAATCAAGCGGGCCATCGGGCGGGCGCCCATGAGCGGATCGAAACCCTTCTTCGCCAGCCACTTGCGCAGCTTGTCGGAGAAATGCGCTTCCACTTTCTTGGCGTGCAGTTGCTCTTCCAGTTGCATGAGGAACTTGTCCACCACGCGCAGGATGACGTCTTCGTCAAGCGCCGCGAAGGAAATGGTGGCGTCGAGACGGTTGCGGAACTCCGGGGTGAACAGGCGTTTGATATCGGCCATCTCGTCGCCCTTCTTGCTCGGCAGGGTGAAACCGATGCCGGTCTTGTTCATGGCTTCGGCGCCGGCATTGGTGGTCATGATGATCGCCACATTGCGGAAGTCCGCCTTGCGCCCGTTGTTGTCGGTCAGTGTGCCGTGGTCCATGACTTGCAGCAGCACGTTGTAGATGTCCGTGTGCGCCTTCTCGATTTCATCCAGCAGGAGCACCGCATAGGGTGTCTTGGTGACGGCTTCGGTGAGCAGGCCGCCCTGATCGAAGCCGACATAGCCGGGAGGCGCGCCGATCAAGCGGGAAACGGCGTGGCGTTCCATGTATTCGGACATGTCGAAGCGGATCAGTTCCACCCCCAACACATAGGCCAGTTGCCGCGCGACTTCGGTCTTGCCGACCCCGGTGGGGCCGGAGAACAGGAAGGAGCCGATCGGTTTTTGCGGGTTGCCGAGGCCGGAGCGGGTCATCTTGATGGCCGAGGCCAGCGCTTCGATGGCCTTGTCCTGGCCGAATACCACGGCTTTCAGGTCGCGGTCGAGGTTCTTCAGGGCATTGCGTTCGTCATTGGCCACGGTTCTGGCCGGCACTCGCGCGATCTTGGCGACGATGTCCTCGATTTCCTTGGGGGTGATGATTTTCTTCTGTTTTGACTTGGGCTGGATGCGCTGCGCGGCGCCAGCTTCGTCGATCACGTCGATGGCCTTGTCCGGCAGGTGGCGGTCGTTGATATAGCGAGCGGACAACTCGGCGGCGGTGGTGAGCGCGGCCTGTGTGTACTTGACGCTGTGGTGCGCCTCGAAGCGCGATTTCAGAACGCGCAGGATGGCCACGGTCTCTTCCACGCTGGGTTCCTTCACATCGATCTTCTGGAAGCGCCGCGACAATGCGTGATCTTTCTCGAACACACCCCGGTATTCGCTGTAGGTCGTGGCGCCGATACAGCGCAGCTGGCCGGCGGAAAGAGGGGGCTTCAACAGGTTGGAAGCATCCAGAGTGCCGCCCGAGGCGGCGCCGGCACCGATGACGGTATGGATCTCGTCGATGAACATGATGGAATGCGGCGTGTTGATGAGCTGTTTGATCACCGCCTTGAGGCGCTGTTCGAAGTCGCCGCGATACTTGGTGCCGGCCAGCAGCGCACCCATGTCCAGGGCAAAGACCGTGGCCTCCTTGAGGATGTCGGGGACGCTGCCTTCGACTATGCGACGCGCCAGGCCTTCCGCGATGGCCGTCTTGCCGACACCGGCTTCTCCCACCAGCAGAGGGTTGTTCTTGCGCCGCCGGCAGAGGGTCTGGATCACCCGCTCAACTTCCATATCGCGACCGATCAGCGGGTCGATCTTGCCAGCCTGGGCCTGGGCGTTGAGGTTGACGGTGAAAGAGTCGAGCGGAGAGGAGGCACTGGCTTCACCCTCCTGCTGCTCGCTAGTGGCATCGGCGCGCCCACTCGGGGCGCTTTCCTGTGGCGTCTTGGCGATGCCGTGTGAAATGAAATTCACCACATCCAGGCGGGTAAGCCCCTGTTGGGTGAGGAAGTGCAGCGCATGCGAATCCTTCTCACCGAAGATGGCCACCAGCACATTGGCGCCGGTCACTTCTTTTTTCCCGGATGATTGCACATGCAGGATGGCGCGCTGGATTACGCGCTGAAAGCCCAGCGTCGGCTGGGTGTCGACGTCGGCTTCACCTGGGACTCGTGGAGTGTGGCGCTCAACGAAGTCGGCCAACTTCTTGCGTAGGTCTTCCATGTTCGCGGAACAGGCACGCAACACTTCCGCGGCTGACGGGTTGTCGAGCATGGCGAGCAAGAGATGCTCGACGGTAATGAATTCATGCCGTTTCTGGCGGGCCTCCATGAAGGCCATGTGCAAACTCACTTCCAATTCCTGGGCGATCATCGATCTATCTCCATGACGCATTGCAGGGGATGCTGCTGGCTCTGGGCGTATTCCGTTACCTGATGCACCTTGGATTCCGCAACGTCCCGGGGGTAGACCCCCGCTACTCCGATACCTTCATTATGCACTTTGAGCATCACCAGGGTGGCTTGTTCACGGCTCAGGAAAAAAATGCCTTCCAGCACCTTCACGACGAATTCCATAGGGGTGTAATCGTCGTTTAGTAGCAATACCTTATATAACGGTGGCGGCGGGGCGACCTTGTGGGCGACCGCCAATTCACCTTCTTCGTGAGGCCGGACAGCCATGGGTGGGTAGCAAAAAAATGGCAACGAAGGGATTGTGGCGCCGGGAAACGATTTTTCAAGCCAATCTATTCTTTCAAAAAGATTGACGCAAAGTGTATTCAACAGGTAAAAAGCCCCCCGTTTGTATCAAGTCGGCATGGTCTGACGGATATAGACCGGTTAATTCGTTTTTTGATTTAGGAGCGGTTTCATGGCCACTGGTATTGTTAAATGGTTCAACGACTCGAAAGGCTTCGGCTTCATTACCCCCGATGGTGGTGGCGATGATCTGTTCGCCCACTTTTCCGCTATTGCGGGCAACGGCTTCAAGAGCCTGAAGGAAGGCCAGAAGGTCTCCTTTGATGTGACCGAAGGCCCGAAGGGCAAACAGGCCTCGAACATCAATCCGCTCTGAGCGGGTTTCTTGGGTGGGCGAGCGGTTGGCGCCTGCCACCTTTGGCCCCCTGTGCTATACGTCAGTCATGACGTTGGCGCAGGAGCGGCCAGGATGAACACCCCAGAAGTACCTCCCCCCAGAAGTGCCTCCCCCATATCCGGCAATTCACGTCAGATAACGCTTTCTGATGAATACTTGCTTGGTGAAGTAGCCTCGCTACTGGCGGGCCTGGAACGGCAGAAAGAAGAACTCGGCCCCATAGCCGAGGAACTCATCGATTTGTTGCATCACCTCGGGGTGGGCAAGCCACCCCCGCAAGCGATCAATCCATCCAGCGAATGATTTCCTGACCGAAGGCGGAACAGGGAACCTGCGTACCACCCTCCATCAGTCGCGCAAAGTCATAAGTCACCTTCTTGGCGCGGATCGCGCCATCCATCCCCTTGACGATCAGGTCGGCGGCTTCCAGCCAGCCCATGTGGCGCAGCATCATTTCGCCGGAAAGAATGATGGAGCCGGGGTTGACGTAATCCTGTCCAGCATACTTGGGCGCGGTGCCATGCGTGGCTTCAAACATGGCGACCGAGTCGGACAGGTTGGCCCCAGGCGCGATGCCGATGCCACCCACTTCCGCCGCCAGCGCGTCGGAGACATAGTCGCCGTTCAGGTTAAGCGTGGCGATGACGTCGTAGTCTTCCGGACGCAGCAGAATCTGTTGCAGGAATGCGTCGGCGATCACATCCTTGATGACGATGCCATTCGGTAACTTCACCCACGGGCCGCCGTCGATCAGTTCCCCGCCGAATTCGCGAATCGCCAGTTCATAGCCCCATTTTTTGAAGCCACCCTCGGTGAACTTCATGATGTTGCCCTTGTGCACCAGGGTCACCGACCTGCGCTTGTTGTCAATGGCGTACTGGATGGCACGGCGGATCAGGCGCTCTGAGCCTTCCACTGACACCGGCTTGATGCCGATGGCGGACGACTCCGGGAAGCGGATTTTCTTGACGCCCATTTCCTTTTGCAAAAACTCGATGACCTTCTTCACTTCATCGCTGCCGGCTTCCCACTCCACGCCCGCGTAGATGTCCTCGGTGTTCTCGCGGAATATCACCATGTCCACGCGTTCCGGGTGCTTGACCGGGGAGGGCACACCTTCGAAATAGCGCACCGGGCGCAGGCATACATACAGGTCCAACATCTGGCGCAAGGCGACGTTGAGAGAACGGATGCCGCCGGAAGTCGGTGTGGTCAGCGGTCCCTTGATGGAAACGACGTGCTCGCGCACCGCCGCCACGGTTTCATCGGGCAGCCAGCTATCGGCGCCATAAACACGGGTCGCCTTTTCGCCGGCGAAGACTTCCATCCATTCGATCTTGCGTTCGCCGCCATAGGCCTTGGCCACGGCCGCGTCGAGCACGGCGCGCATCACCGGGGTGATGTCGATGCCGGTGCCGTCACCCTCGATGAAGGGGATAATCGGCCGCTTCGGCACGTTCAGGGATGCATCGGCATTGACGGTGATCTTCTCGCCCGCGGTGGGTGGCTGAATATGGCTACTCACGATAACTCCTGATTGAAATTGCAAAACTGATGGCTCGCCTCGTCCTGTTCAACAAGCCCTATGGCGTGCTTAGCCAGTTCACCCCGGAAGATGGGCACCCTGGCTTGAAGGATTTCATCGACATTCCCGGCATCTATGCGGCCGGGAGGCTGGATAGGGATAGCGAGGGCCTGCTGATTCTAACCGACGATGGTGCGCTACAGCATCGGCTCGCCGACCCGCGCCACAAGCTGCCCAAAACTTACTGGGCACAGGTCGAGGGCGCGCCGGACGACGCCGACCTGGAGCCCCTGCGCCATGCGATGAATCTGGGCGATTTCATCACGCGCCCGGCAAAGGCGCGCGTGATCGACGAGCCGGATGGTCTCTGGCCGCGCGACCCACCGGTGCGCAAGCGCCTCGCCATTCCCACGACCTGGATCGAAATCATCCTTACCGAGGGCAAGAACCGGCAGGTACGGCGGATGACCGCCAAGGCTGGTTATCCGACTCTGCGACTGATTCGCGCCGCGATCGGCAACCATACACTGAACGATTTAATGCCGGGTGAACTGCGTATTGAAATAATCAAATAGGCGCTTGACAGGTTTTTGTGCAATGCACAAAATCCGCCGACAAGCAGTTCTTCCTGAAGGAGAGAGACCGTGGCGGATACAAGCAAGACCTGGATGAATGACTGGATGGAATCGCAGCAGGGCTACTGGAAAGCCTGGGGCGACCTGGCCCAGCGCGGCATGAAGGCGCCGGAAGCGCCGAAGAACCCTTGGGCCGATGGCATCAATCAGTGGTGGCAGGCGGTGTCTCCGATGACGCCGCCATCCGGTCGCGATGTGTTCGACAAGGTGATGGATGTCAGCCGTGGCTACTTCACCCTGGCCGAGCAGTTCATGAGCGGTGTCGGCGGTGGTGGAAAAGATGTCGGCATGGAGGCCGTGAACGGCTGGCTGGAAAACATGCAGAAGATGTGGACCAGCCCGGTTCCCAATATGTTCGGCGCCAACAACCCGGGCAAGGGTTTCAATACCTTCTGGGATTTGCCGATGGACACCTGGCAGCGTCTGGCCGCCAACATCGTGCCCATGCCCGGCGATTTCACCCAGGCTTACCACCCGGAAGGCACGAATGCCGCGCGCGACCAGATGAACCGCTTCCTGTCGATTCCGACCGTGGGCTACACCCGCGAATCCCAGGAACAGTTCCAGATCCTGGCGCAACGCCAGATGGATTACGCCAGCGCCACCCAGGCCTACCAGATGGCCTTTGGCAACCTCGGCGCCGAGACCGCGCGCAAGTTCCAGGCGGCATTGCAGGCGCGCGCTTCGGATAACAAACCCATCCACAGTCTGCGCGAGTTGTATGACCAGTGGGTGGAAATGAGCGAAGCGGCTTATGCCGAGTTCGTCATGACCGAGGAATACCAGAAGCTCTACGGTCATCTGGTCAACAGTCTGCTGGGGCTGAAGCATCAGATGGCGCGCATGGTCGACCAGAATCTGGAAGCCATGCACATGCCCACCCATGCCGAGATCAGCACACTTCAGTGTCGGCAACAGGAATTGCGTCGCGACAATCTGCGTTTGCACAAGGAAATAAAGGAAATACACAAACAACTTGAAGCGTTGCGTAAGGCTTCAATTACATCCGTACCGACCACGGAAGCCGCCCCGGCCGCCAAGCGCGCCCCCGCCGCTCGCACCAAGAAAGCAGGAGATGCCAAATGATGCCTTTCGACATGCGTCCCGATGCCGTCATGCAGGAACTCATGGCCTATAGCCAGAAGCTCTCGCACGGTGTGCAGAATCTTATGGAAGTCGGTGAGATTTCCACCGGTGTCACGCCCAAGACCGTGATCTATCAGGAAGACAAGCTCACCCTGTTCCGCTTCAACCCGTCCGCCGACAAAGTCCAGAGCAAGACCCCTCTGCTTATCGTCTACGCGCTGGTGAACCGGCCCTACATGACCGACATCCAGGAAAACCGCTCCACCGTGAAAGCGTTGATGGACGCCGGCCAGGACGTCTACCTGGTGGACTGGGGCTATCCCGACCGCGCCGACCGTTACCTCACCCTGGACGACTACATCAACGGGTATCTCGACCGTTGCGTCGACGTGATTTGCGAACGCCATCGCATCGACAAGATCAACATCCTCGGCATCTGCCAGGGCGGCACTTTCTCGCTGTGCTACTCGGCGCTGCACCCGGACAAGGTGAAAAACCTGGTCACCATGGTCACCCCGGTCGATTTCCAGACCCCGGACAACATGCTCTCGCACTGGGTCCAGCAGATCGACATCGACCTGGTGGTGGACACCCTGGGCAACGTCCCCGGTGAAATGCTCAACTGGACCTTCCTCAATCTGAAGCCCTATCAGCTCATGGGCCAGAAATACCTGGGCCTGATCGACACCCTCGACGACCCGGAAGCCCTGAAAAACTTCCTGCGCATGGAAAAGTGGATTTTCGACAGCCCCGACCAGGCCGGCGAAGCCTTCCGCCAGTTCATCAAGGACTTCTACCAGGAGAACAAACTGCTGAAAGGGGGGCTGGAGATCGGCGAGCCGGTGAGCCTGAAGGGCGTCACCATGCCGGTGCTCAACGTCTTCGCCGAACAGGATCACCTGGTCCCGCCCGACGCCTCCCGCGCCATGCGCGGCAAGCTCGGCACCAAGGACTACACGGAACTGTCCTTCCCCGGCGGTCACATCGGCATCTACGTCAGCGGCAAGGCCCAGAAAACCGTGCCGCCCGCCATCGGCAAGTGGTTGGATGAACGCGACGCCTGATCGCGTAGCACACAAGCCGTTTCCGCCAGACGGAAACGGCTTGTGCCTCACCGCTCCCGCAAACTCTCTTCCCCATATTGGATAAGCGGCGACAGGAAATACTCGATCACCCGCCGCTTGCCCGTCTTGATCTCCACCGTCACCGCCATGCCCGGGGTGAGGTTCACTATTTTCCCATCCACGTTCAGCGTGGTGCGCTCCAGCTTCACCCGCGCCGCATAGACCAGGCCGCGCTTCTCATCCTGAATCGCGTCGCCAGAGACCAGCATCACCGTCCCGTGTAGCGTGCCGTATTTGGTGAAGTTGAAGGTTTCCACCTTCACCTCGGTCGTCTGACCGGCGCGGACGAAGCCGATATCCTTGTTCTCCACGAAAGCCTCCACCTCCAGCGGGTTGTCGCCCGGCACGATCACCAGCAGCGGCTGCGCCGAGGTCACCACGCCGCCCACGGTATGCACCGCCAATTGCTGCACCGTCCCCGCCACCGGCGCCGACAAGCGCATCAAGCCGCCCCGGCTGTTTGCCTTGATCTGCTCCTGCGTCAGGGAATCCACCTTCTGTACCGCCTCATGCAAGCGATCCAGCGTCGCGCGGCGGGTTTCGGCCACCAGCGCGGCGCGCTGGCGTTGCCCTTCGCGCAAGGAGGCGCGGATTTCCTCGCGCTTCGCGGTTTGCGCCGCCAGATCGCGTTCCGCCTCGATGCGCGCCTGTTCCTTCTCCAACCAGCCGTGACGGGACACGAAGTTCTCTTTCTGAAGTTTCTGGTAGTCCGCCGCACGCGCTCTGATCATCGGCAGGGTCTGGGTGAGCTTGGCCAGGGTCTCTTCCGTGCTGTGTAACTCGGCCTGGCGCCGTTCGACTTCGGCGTCGAGTTGTTCCAGGCGGGTCAGGTAGGCAGCGTATTCGCCTTCCAGCAGACGCTGCTCGGCGGCACCGCGTTCGACAAACCGACTCCCCCCTTTGCCAAAGGGGGGCTGGGGGGGATTTCTGCCGGGCGTGCCTGCGCCAGACACCGGAAAATCCTCCCTGTGAGCCAGCAGCCTGGGGGCGCCACCTTGCTCCACCGTCTCCAGCAAAGCCTTCACCCGCGCCGCCTCCAACCTTGCCGCCGCCAGTTCCTCATCCACGCGCGTGCTATCGGCCGTCGTCTGGGTCGCATCCAGCTCAATCAAAACATCCCCTGCCTTCACCGCTTGCCCATCGCGCACATGAATCGCCGCCACCGAAGCGGTTTCCATCGGCTGCACCACCTTGGAGCGGGAATCCGGTATCAGCTTGCCCTGCGCGCTGGCGACGATATCGATGCGGCCGAACACCGTCCAAGCCAGCGCAATCACGGCGAACAACAGAATCAACCCCATCGCGATGCGCGGCGCCGGATGCACCGGGGTTTCCTGAAGCGACAGCGCCGCCGGCAGGAAGGCGGCTTCATGGCGTCGGCGCGGGACACCATCCGTGGCCTGACGTTCGCCCCAGGCGTGGCGAAAGACGCGGGAATAACGGGTGAGAAGGTCGCGGGTGGCTTGGCGTTTCATGGGTGATGGGGAAGTATTTCGTGTCCGCCATTTCTGTGTCGACGGACTGGTTGGTGTTGTAGCGCCGGCTTCCAGCCGGCCTGCCGGCTGGAAGCCGGCGCTACAGAGGCTGATAGGTGCATCACGCCATCTGCAAGCGATGCAGCCGGCTGTAATGCCCGGCCTGGTGTTGCAGCAATTCGGCGTGGCTGCCCTGTTCCACGATCTGGCCCCGGTCTAGGACCACGATGCGGTTCGCCTCGCGCACCGCCGAGAGGCGATGGGCGATGACGATCACCGTGCGTCCCCGGCAGATCGCCTTCATGTTCTGCTGCACGATGCGTTCCGACTCATAGTCCAGCGCGCTGGTCGCCTCATCGAAGATCAGGATGCGCGGGTTGCCCATCAAGGCGCGGGCGATGGCGATTCTTTGCCGCTGGCCGCCCGAGAGCGTGGAGCCGTGTTCACCCACCATCGTGTCGTAGCCCTCCGGCAGTTCCAGAATGAACTCATGCGCCCCGGCCAGCTTCGCCACTGCGATCACCGCCTCCAGCGGCGCGCCGGGGTCGGCCAAGGCGATGTTGTCGCGAATCCGCCGGTTGAACAGCACGTTCTCCTGCAACACCACGCCGATCTGGCGACGCAGGCTGGAGGCTTCCGCTAGCGCCAGATCCATCCCATCCACCAGCACCCGGCCGCGTTCCGGCACATACAGGCGCTGCACCAGCTTCGCCAGTGTGCTCTTGCCCGAGCCGGAACGGCCCACCACACCGATCACTTCCCCCGGCGCGATGGCGAGGCTTACCCCGCGCAACACTTCCGGGCCGTCGGCGCGGTAGCGGAACACCACCTGGTCGAACTCGATCCGCCCGGCCAGCGCCGGCAACGCGGATTTGTCGCCGGCCACCTCGCTACGCGTGTTGAGGATGTCGCCCAGGCGCTGCACTGAAATCCCGGTCTGCTGGAAATCCGTCCACAACTGCGCCAGACGCATCACCGGCTGTGCCACCCGCCCGGCCAGCATGTTGAAAGCGATCAACTGGCCCACCGTGAGCTGGCCCTCGATCACCAGCTTCGCCCCTAGCCACAGGGTGGTCACCGTCACCAGCTTGCCGACCAGGCTCACCCCCTCATGCGCCAGAGTGGAGAGCGTGGCGGCGCGAAAGCCGGCGGCAACGTAGGCGGCGAGCTGGGTATCCCAATGCCGCGTCATCTGCGGTTCGACCGCCATCGCCTTGAGGGTATCGACCCCGGACACCGCCTCCACCAGGAAAGCCTGGTTCTCGGCGCCGCGATTGAATTTCTCGTTCAGGCGGGCGCGTAAAAGCGGGGTAATCAACAGGGAAATCAGGCCATACAACGGCAGCGAAGCCAGCACCACCAGGGTCAAGTTGACGCTGTAGAACAGCATCACGGCGATGAAGATCCCCGAGAAGAGAACGTCCAGCACCACGGTGATGGCGTTGCCGGTGAGGAACTGGCGGATGTTCTCCAGCTCGCGCACCCGTGCCACCGAATCGCCCACCCGGCGCGCCTGGAAATAGGCCAGCGGCAGATTCAGCAGATGGCGGAACAGGCGCGCGCCCAGTTCCACGTCGATGCGGCTGGTGGTGTGGGCGAAGACGTAGCTTCTCAGACCGGAGAGTAGTGTCTCGAACAGCATCACAACGAACAGGCCGACGGCGATGACATCCAGCGTGGACAAGCCCCGGTGCACCAGCACCTTGTCCATCACCACCTGGAAGAACAAGGGCGTGACCAGGGCGAAGAGTTGCAGGGCGAAAGAGACCAGGAGGATTTCGCCCAACAGCTTGCGGTACTTGACGATGGCCGGGATGAACCAGGTGAAATCGAATTTGGCCAGGTCGCCAGCCAGGCTGGCGCGAGAAGTGAACAGGATCAGTTCGCAGGACCAACGGGCTTGCAGGGCTTCGAGCGAGAGAGTTTCCGGGCGCGGGCTGGCGGGGTCGTGGATCAGGGCCTGACCGTCGTCGACGCGGGCAAGGATGAAGTAGCCGCCGTCTATGTCCATCGCCATCGCCGGCAGTGGTGTGGTGGCTAGACGGGCCAGGCTGGTCTTGACCGGCTTGGCCTTGAGGCCCAGCTTCTTCGCGGCGAGAAGGATTTCCATTGTGCCGAACGGCCGGCCGTCGCCGAATTCATGCGCCAGCTGCGCAGGCTCCACGCTGATGCCGTGGAAGCGGGCGAGCATGGAAAGACAGGCTAGGCCGGGGTCAGGGGGTGGCGCAGCCTCGGTCGCGCGCGGGTCGGTTTGCATGGTGATTTCCCTGTGTTGTTTTGGTATGGGGTGCGGCGGCTTAACGCTTACTTGCGGAAGATAGGCCCGAGAGAGGCATGGTGGCAGTTCCGTCGATACTTCTCGGCTTCTTCAACTGGATCAATTTGCATTGTTGTTATGTGCCGTGATCGCTAGCGAAAAATTCGAGCCGCAGCACTGAAATCCAAGCTTGGTCATCATGTGGTTGAAGCGGTTCATGTTTACCGCCACGCTCATATTGATATTGAGTTCATGTACCCCGCGTCTTTCGGTCCATGAGCGGAAACCGAGAAGTAGCTTGATCGCGGCGGAGCTCCCCCTGGCTTCCGGCTTGACGAAAAAAAATTTGTCCTGGGCAACAAGGGCATCACAGAAGAAATAATCCACGACATAGCCGGCCAACATGCCTACCACGGATGAATCACTACGCTCCGCCAACAAGATCACAGCCTGATCAGCCTGCTTGATCAGAGATTCAACAGTCTTTCCTGCTTTGTCCCGGTTCAAGCCATATGGCCTGAATCGGGACTCCTCAACCATCAATTCGCCGAGTTCAAGCACAGTCGCGACATCGCCAAGTGTGGCAACACGTATTTTCATGAGGCACCTACTGCAAGTTCGCCGCCAGCACTGGCTCCAGTGCCTGCCGATAGGTGTCCGGCAAGGTCGTCTGGCCGGCGGCCGGTGGAGCGAAGGCAGCCATCGCTTGCACCAAGAGGTCCACCTTGCTGTCGAGCAGGGCCTTGCCACCGGCCTCGAAGCGCTCGATGTGGTTGGCACTGCCGGCGTACCAGTTCTGGATCACCACTTTGTCCATGGTGCCGATCACCCGCGCTTCCAAATTAGTGCCACTGCGCTTGAACCAGAGTTGGTCGAAGGAGATGGTCGATCCGAACCGGGCGATGTCCAGATTGCCCACAGTGGAATCGTTATCGGCCCAGGAATCGGAGCCGTCGCCCCGGTTGAAAACATAGGTGTCGTTGCCTACGCCACCCTGGAGATAGTCATTGCCAGTAGCGCCTTCGAGCGTATCGTTGCCGGCATTGCCGATAAGCCTGTCGTCACCAGCACCGCCAAACAGAACGTTGTCGCCAGCGTTACCATTAATATTGTCGTTTCCATGCCCACCGTCGATCCGGGCGATATTGATCAGTTCGATGCCATTGATATAAAAGTTGTCATCAAAAGCCGTCCCCGCCAGCACGTTTACACCGCCGCCTCCGTCGATCCGCTCGATGGAGTTTGGGTACAGTTCCCGCACCCGAATGATGTCGTCGCCCGCGCTGCCCTGAATCACGTCGAACCCAGTTCCACCGACATACGTGTTGAAGCTGAGATCCATGTATAGGCCCGACACCAGGAAGATGTCGTCGCCAGCACCGCCCAGCAACGTGTTGTTTCCACCTCCCCCCACCAGCGTGTCGTTGCCGTCACCGCCGTCCAGTACATTGTTGCCGCTATTGCCGGTGAGGACGTTGTTCAGTTCATTGCCCGTGCCGTTGATGGCCGTAGCGGTGAGGGTGAGGTTTTCCAGGTTGGCGCCCAAAATCCAGGAGATGGCGCTTTGTATGGTGTCCGTGCCCTCGCCGGCCATCTCGGTTACCACGTCACCCACGTTATCCACCACATAGGTATCGTTGCCCACTCCTCCGAGCAGCGTATCCGTGCCTGCCCCACCGTCCAGCACGTTGTTTCCGCTGTTTCCAGCGAGAACATTGCTCAGGACATTGCCTGAGCCATCGATAGAGTCGGTGCCGGTCAGCGTCAGATTTTCGATATGAGCGCCGAGCGTGTAAGACAGGCCGGACAGCACCGTATCCACCCCTGCGTCGGCCGCCTCGGTCACCACGTCGCCGACGCTATCCACCAGATAAGTATCATCTCCGTCGCCCCCGATCATTTCGTCGTTGCCCGCTCCCCCGTCGAGGGTGTCGTTGCCATCCTCGCCATTGAGATAGTCATCGTCTTCCATGCCCATCAGCGTATCCGCGCCACTCCCGCCGAACAGCGCATCGCGGCCGGCTTCGCCGTAGAGCCGGTCATCCCCTTCGTTGCCAGCCAGAATGTCGTTGCCGTCGCCGCCGGACATGAAATCGTCGCCGCCCCCCGCGTAGGCGATGTCGTTGCCACCTTCCAGCATCAAGGCATCGTTGCCGCCCCCGGCGATCACAACGTCGCTACCCAGGCCCGCGAACACCACGTTGTCGCCTTCGCCCGTAAGAATGAGGTCGTCGCCCGCGCCGGTATAGATCACGTCGTTGCCGTCACCGCCGTCCACGGTATCGTCGCCGCCGTCGTCCATGACCACGTCGTCGCCCGCCCCGGCCTGAATGAAGTTGCCGCCGCTCTGGCCCAGGATCAGGTCGGCGCCGTCGCCGCCCGTGATCGTTCCGGCTGCTCGCGGGTCATGCCTGGCCAGGCGCGTGCTCCCGTCCGGCAGATCGATGCGCACCGTATCGCTCCAGTCCAGTTCGGTATCGGCGTACTGACGAGTCGAGCCATCCTTCATCCGGATCACCCCCCGTGCGAACACGCTCTGGCCGTCGATCACTTCCAGCCCTGGCGTGGCGGCCAGGTCGATGGACTCGACGCCGGCCGCGTCCAGGGAGACGAATTCCGCCTGGCCACCGCCGTTTCCCGCGTCGTCGCCGCTGCGGTCGCGGTCGAACCACAGACCCAGCCGGGCCCATTTCGCATCGCGGGCATCGAGCTGGCCGTCGCCGTTGCTGTCCAGCGTCCGCAGGCCTTCGAGGTCGGTCTGCGCGTTGGGGGACAGCCGCTTGAAGCCGGCTTCCGCCAGGCTGGCACGGCCATCGCCATCCGCGTCCAGGGCCAGGAGCGGGTCGTTCACCGGCCAGGCGATGGCGTGTTTCCAGCCGTCACCGTTCACTTCCGCGAAGACGCCGCTGTCGTCGGCGCCCTGGAAGGCGAAACCGTCGTTGTTGAAGTCCACCGCGATGGGACAACAGCCGCCACCGCCCCCGCCACCCGAGGGCACGTCATAGCGGCCGATGTGCTGGACCTGCACATCCGCCTCGCTGCTCGCACCCTGGGGGTCGGTCACGCGCACGCGGAAGCTGTCGGGGGTGTGGGTGTAAGTGGTGTCCCCGTTCCAGTTCGGATCGCCCACCGTCCCCGGCTGGTTGGGCTGATACCAGTTGCTGTAAGTCCATTTCCCCGCCGCGTCCACGCTGGCCGCGCCCATCTGCGGCTGGCCGACGATGGCGTAGGTAAAGGGGCCGGCGGGGGTTTCCAGGTCGGATACCAGCAGGCTGCCGGCGTGTTCGCCGCCGGGGTCGTCCCAGGCAACGGGGGTGGAGTGGGCGCCGTAGCTGCCGCTGCCCGTGGTGGCGATCTGGGCGTAGTTCCAGCCGGTGTAAGGGGTGTAACGCGGGTTGGCCGGTGTCGCACTCCAAGTCTCATAGTTCAAGCTGAAGCTCTCGTACCCATAGATTGCTCGCAAGTCCTGGCTCACCACCACCGTGGGCGCATCGTTGACGCCCTGGATAGTGATGTCTACGCCGGCCGTGCCGGTCTGACCGCCGGGGGCGGCCACCGTGTAGTCGAAGCCGGCCGTGCCGGCGAAGTTGGCGGTGGGCTGGAAGTGGACGAAGCCGTTGCCGTCCAGCCAGCCCGAGCCGTTGCGGAAGTTTGAGACGCCGGTGAGGCTGAGGCCTGGGCCCGAGATGCCGCCCAGGGTGTCATTGGCCAGCAGGTCTGCGGCGGCGACGATGAGCTCGGTGTCCTCGAAGCCCGCCACCCCGTCGCGGTTGGCCTCCAGGGCAGAGAGGTCGTCCACATGGGTGGCGATGAGGCTGAGGCCGCCTTGGGTAGTTTCCACCAGGATGCCTTCGGGGATGACGTGGGTGCGCGTGCCGGCGGTGTCGGCTTCGATCTCGGGGCTGGCCATCTGCCGGGTCTGGCCGCCTAGGGTGTAGCGGCCGTGGGCGTAGTCCAGTTCGCTGATGTTCAGGCCGTCCAGCGCCCACACCTCCCCCGCGTCGCCCACGCCGTTGCCGTTGGTGTCGCGCCACACCTTGAGTTCGCTCCACACCGGGTCGGCGTGGGTGATGCGCCCGTCGCCGTCGGCATCCACCCAGGCCAGGCTGGGCACGCCCCTTATGCCACCCTGCACCCGGGCGTTGCTGAAGAGTTCGCTGCCGGTGTCGATCTCGCCATTCCAGTTGCGGTCCAGCCAGAGGAAGCCGTCGGTGTCCGCCCCCTCGTTGGCGAGCCAGCCGGTGGCCTTGAGGTAGCCGGTGTCGTCCACGTCGAAGGCCACGCCGCTTTGGGCCTTGTCCGCGATCTGGATGCCGTCGCCGTCCAGGTCCAGGACCACGGGGCGGAACACTTGTCCCCCCTCTCCCCCCGGGAGAGGGGCGGGGGTGAGGGAACTCAGTTTGCCAGCCCTCGCGGCCCGGTCTTCTTCGGTGAGGCCGGCGTCGTTGAGATGGTTTTGCGTTTGCAGCCTTGCGGTGTCCGCCTCCCACTGTGGCGCGATGGCGCCGTGTTCCAGAGCCACCCGCACGAAGCGTTCGGACAGGCTCCAGTAGCCTTCATCGGAACCGGCGGGCGCGTCGAACGGTTGCCCGGCGGGGGTGTAGCGAATCTGGGGCAGGGCTTCCGCGCCGCTGGCGTAGTCCAGGTCGGATAGATGGAAGGTGTTGTTCTGGAAGCTCAGGCCCGGCATGCGTTCGGGGATCAGGCCTAAGCCATTGCCACTTTGGCTCGCGAGCTGGCCGAGGATGCCCTGCAACTGGCCCATGAGGCCGTTGAGGGTGGCCTCGCCGCCATCGCCGCCGCTGACTTGGGGAACAAGCTGGCCTTGGGCGTTCCAGCCCCAGCGGCCGCTGGCCCAAGGTTGCGGCACGTCGTCATCGCCGCCGAACAGGCTGGAGATGAGATTGAAGACGGTGTAGGCAATGCCGAGCGGCGGGAAGCTGAGGCTGATGGTGTAAATGGACGCGCCGACATAGTCGCCGTGGGCCAGGCTGTTGACGATGTTGAGGTAAGGCAGGACGCCGGGTGTGCCAGGAACCGTCGGGGTGGCCGGTGTGCCGTTGAGGAAGCTGTCGATGCCGGCGGCGGTGGCAAGGCCGGATGCCCCGCTGGAGGCGAAGTCGATGTAGGCCTTGCTGGCGAAGGAAAGGGCGGTGGCCCCGGCAGTGACGGCGCCAAGGGTGTCGCCGTTCTTCAAGGCCTGATCCAGGCTCATGAGACTGAGCACACCGGAAACGGCGTTGGCGGCGCCGCTGAGGTTGAAGCCGGCTGCGGCGGCATCGTTCGCGGCGCCGGGGATGGAAGAAGCCAGGCGCAATCCGGAAGCGAGGAGGGGCAAGGGCTGGCCGCTCTGGATGGCGGCGAGCAGAGAGAGGGCGTCGGCGGTGCGGGATAAGGCCGTGACCAGGGTTTGCAGGCCGGAAGGCTTTAAAGGGTCGTTGGCCTGGTAGAGGGCGTCGAGCGTTGCACCGTCCGCCTTGGCGGAGAGCCCGTCGGCGAACCCCCAGGCGTCGTAGCCCTGGGAATCCAGGAGTTGCGCGAAGGCGTTGCTGGCGGTGGGCTGGCCGTCCACCGACACCACCCGGCTGGCCCGCAGTTCGCCCCATTCATCCTCGACGAATTCCACCTTCACCTGGTGGCCGTCTATTTGGCGTTCCACCGTCATCTCCAGTTGGCCGGCGGGGTTGAGGGTGGTGACGGCCATGCTTGCAGAGAACGTTTGTGCAAGGGTGTAGCCACTTCCTGTGCGTTGTATTTGGTAAGTCGATGTGACTCCCCCACCAGCGTTGGTCCCGAACAGGTCGCCGGACTTATGGGTGAGCTGGGTACCCTGTACGATGTTGCTGGTCCACTGGCCATCGGCTTGAATGGTGGTGATCGAGTTGACGCCATCCACAGCAGTCCGAAGTTCGAAGTAGGGCTGCGCATTGGCGCCGCTGCCGACCTTCAAACTGACGGCCGTATTGGCGTCCACGCTGACCATGCGTTGCTGTCCGTTGGCGTCCAGCAAAATCATGCCGTCGCCGTCAGCATTGCGCAGATAAGCCATGCCGCCGGTGCGTTGTTCATAGGTGCCGTCCTGGTAGACGGTGGAGCTGACTTTCATCTGGCCGGTGTAGGCATATTCGGACACCCCATCGAAGCCGAAGTCGTACACCACGGCGTTGCCTTGGATATCGCGCCCGGCGTAGCGGTTGGTATATTCGGCCAGGATCGGTGCGCCGGTGATGGATACCGCCTCGGCAAGTGTGATGGGCGGGGGCAGGCTATTGATGGGCGAGCCGGCCTGCTCGAAGATTTTGGCGAGCGGCAGGCCCACCACATTGGCCACGGCAGTCAACGCCAGTTCATAGGGCAGACGCGCCCATTTCATCAACTCGGCAGCCACCCCGATCAAGGAACTGCCCACTTCGCCCAATACGCTTTGAGTGCCCTCCTTGATCAGAGTGAACGCGGTACCGGGTGGACTGATGGTCCAGGCATCCAGCAGGCCGATGCCCATGCGGGTGACCATCTCCGGGTCTGTGTTGACGCCGGAGTCGTTGCCGATATTGGCCAACAGCGTACCGAGGGATTGGGCGGCCTCAAGGGGGAGTATCTCCTGGGTGCCCGGAATGCGCAGACTGAAGTCGCCGTTGGCCTGGAGCGCCCAGGCCCAGCCGCTGGCGACAATGCGGTGCAGGTCCATGACGCTGTCGTTGCCATCAGCGGCATCGGTGTAATAGACCTTGCCGTCACCCATAAGGTAGCTGCCGCCGACCTTGGAGACGGTTTCCACCACGCTGCCGGACCGGGCGATGGAAATGTCAGTGGACATCTGGCGAAGTTGTTGCTGCATTTCGACGGGCAGGGCGTCGAACTGGGATTGGGCCAGCCAGGAAAGGCCGGGGCTGCTGTGCAGGACGGCGGCCATGTCGTTGGCGATGGAGAGCTGGGAGAGGTGGGGATACTGCTCTTGGAAAGCGGTGTATTCCGGCGATTGGGGGTTGCTCATTGCTCTGGCAACGTCTAACAGTGCCAATTGCACGATGGCCCCACCCCGGCTGTCCCCGGCCCAGGTGAGGGTGCCGCCGTTGTTGTCACGCAAGGTATTGTCGATCACCTTGAGAACTTCCCCTCGGCTGCGATCCCAAGCATCCTGCCCCATGGTTCCGAACACATTGTCATGCCATTGGTCCAGCGCACCCCAGCCGTTGGTGCCCATCGGGGAGATGATGATTTCCTTTGTGGATGGGTTGCTGTAGATGCCGACCTGTAAACCGGTGCTGGAGTCCTTGGGGGCATCCACCACCGTGAATCCATCAGGCACGGCGAAGGGCTGGATACGCCCTTGGCCGGAGTTGTCAACCGGCTGCAGGCGATAGCCCGGCTCCAACAGCGTGTAGCTCTGATCCATGGCCGTCCAGGCGGCGCGGACAAGGCGGTAATTGTCTTGGGTGAGGTTGATAGGCATGGTGGTCTCCCTTGAGTGTTATTGGTTGCTGGTTTCCGGCCAGACGAACGGATTGGCGTTGGACGGCAGATTGAAGGCATTGCAGAGGTCGATGACGCGCAGGCGGTAGTCTTCATGCTTCGCGACAAAACCCGGTCGACGCGCATAGGACCGATAAGAGACTTTGCAGCCATCTGGCGAGTACGACACATCATCACCCACAGCAGTAAATCCTTCCGAAATTTGAAGGATTGATGAATCCCGCCACAGGTACAGTCCGTCTTCGCTGATACGCCCCCCCCCACGATCCCCAACGATACCGACACGGGTGGGGCGGATATTGCCGACACTCCATGCATTGAGTGGCACTGCCAACAAGCTGCCATCCGGTTTCATGAGGTGGATGGTTTGCGTGAAATAACCATTCGCACGGAAGCAACCATTCGCACCGAAGCAACCTATCGTGCTGTCTTTGAGCAGATAGGCCCCCAGCCACTCCACCCAGTTGGTAACGCTGGTTGGGACGTTTTCAATATCTGCGCGGGGCATGTTCAGTTCAATCACCTTGCCGTCGCTGCGGTAGTAAAGCGCCGGCAGATTAGTAGGTTCCCCACTACGAACGTCCAGGCAGCCATGCTCCGGCTTGAGCTGGTAGCGAATCCGAGTCTTTGAACCCTCTGGCTCCCCTGGGCACTTCTTGGGGTGGAATTTGATGAGAGATGCAGGCTTGATTCGCCGTTTCTCTTCACCTATGCGCCCCTCTGACAGCTCTGTATAACCCTGCTCGAATCGTGAGAGTCCGGGTTGCAGACGACGTGGACGGTAACTATGCAAAACAACGGTGATCTCTCCGTTATGGAAGCTCCCCAACCCGCCATCCATGTATTTCCAGGTTTTGCCAGTGCGTATATCCAGAATCCATACTTCGCTCCAACGGGTGTAGTCCCAGTGGAAATTGTCTGGATCGCTGCCTTCCTGGATTTCGTTGCGCTCCGCCTGGCTCATTTCCATGACGCCCGGCTTGCGCACGTTGAACGCCACTTCGTGGTCGGAAATCCAGATGCCTCCGGTGCTCATGGGCACCTGGCTGGCCTGCACATAGGGCAGCAGATGCTTTATTGCGCCCAGGGAGTGCTCTTGTTTTGCGTCGGTAGAGACGCAGCCGATGACGGCAAACGCCAACAGCAACAACGTGGCCCAGCGGGGTATAACCATGCAGTTCTCCCAGATCATTCTCGTGGGACTTTCCGCCCACGTTTCCTTTATTGACCGATTTTTCGGCTTATGCGGCCGCCCGGTGTTCCGGATCGTTGGCCGCTCTTTTCAGACAGAAATGTAGGAATGTCCGCTTTGCCCGTCCATATGCCGATGGGCATAGGCGGCTATCACTTTTAATGGGTTTTGAGTCTTCGAACCCCGTGACGCCGTCACAGTAGCCATCGGTGTCCACCCCTTTGCCGGCAATCCACCCCGTGGCCTTGAGGAAACCCGAATCGTCCACGTCGAAGGCCACGCCGCTTTGGGCCTTGTCCGCGATCTGGATGCCGTCGCCGTCCAGGTCCAGGACCACGGGGCGGAACACTTGTCCCCCCTCTCCCCCCGGGAGAGGGGCGGGGGTGAGGGAACTCAGTTTGCCAGCCCTCGCGGCCCGGTCTTCTTCGGTGAGGCCGGCGTCGTTGAGATGGTTTTGCGTTTGCAGCCTTGCGGTGTCCGCCTCCCACTGTGGCGCGATGGCGCCGTGTTCCAGAGCCACCCGCACGAAGCGTTCGGACAGGCTCCAGTAGCCTTCATCGGAACCGGCGGGCGCGTCGAACGGTTGCCCGGCGGGGGTGTAGCGAATCTGGGGCAGGGCTTCCGCGCCGCTGGCGTAGTCCAGGTCGGATAGATGGAAGGTGTTGTTCTGGAAGCTCAGGCCCGGCATGCGTTCGGGGATCAGGCCTAAGCCATTGCCACTTTGGCTCGCGAGCTGGCCGAGGATGCCCTGCAACTGGCCCATGAGGCCGTTGAGGGTGGCCTCGCCGCCATCGCCGCCGCTGACTTGGGGAACAAGCTGGCCTTGGGCGTTCCAGCCCCAGCGGCCGCTGGCCCAAGGTTGCGGCACGTCCTCGTCGCCGCCGAACAGGCTGCTGATGAGGTTGAAGACGGTGTAGGCGATGGCCAGGGGGCCGAAGACGACTGGGTTCATCAGCGCCAGGGTGTTGATGGCGGCACCGACGGCATCGCCGTGGGCCAGGCTGTTGACGATGTTGAGGGCGGGGAGGACCTTGCCCACACTTTGCTGGAAGCCTGCGGCGCCGTCGAAGGCTGCATGGGCGGCGGCGGTGGCATCGAAGGTGGAGGCGGTGAGTACGTTCTGGGCGGCGAAGTCCACCCAGGCGCCGGCGCCGAAGCTCAAGGCCTGGGCCCCGGCGGTGACGGCGCCGAGGGTGTCGCCGTTCTTGATGGCCGCATCCAGGCTCATGAGGGAGAGCACACCGCCGACGGCATTGCTCACGCCCGAGAGGTTGAAGCCGGCGGCGGCGGCATCGTTGGCGGCGCCGGGGATGCTGTTGGCCAGACGCAGGCCGGAGGCGAAGAGGGGCAGGGGTTTGCCGCTCTGGATGGCGGCGAGCAGGGAGAGCGCGTCGGCGGTATGGGTCAACGCCGAGACCAGGGTTTGCAGGCCTTGCTTCTCCAGGGGGTTGTAGGCCTGGAACAGGGCGTCGAGGGGGGCCGAGCCGGGCGGCGTGGCGCCGTCGGCGAAGCCCCAGGCGTCGTAGCCCTGGTGGTTGAGGATGTCGTCGAACGTGCCACCGCCGTCGATGGCTTGCCCGTCCACGCTGATTACCCGGCTGGCCTGGAGTTCGCCCCATTCGTCTTCGACGAACTCGACTTGGACGGTGTGGCCGTCGATCTGGCGTTCCACCGTCATGGTGAGTTGGCCGGCGGGGGTGAGGTTACTGATGCTGGTGGATTGCACCTGTCCACCCGCATAACGGGTTTGGTCCAGGCCATAGCGGGGCTGGCCGTTTTCATCGGTGCCCAGCGTGCGAACCGTGCTTTCGGAAAGCAGGTTGCCGTCGGCGTCGCGTTCCTCCACGCCCAGGCTGCCGTCGTTCTGGGTGCTGACCACCTTGGTGATCGTCTGGCCAGCGCTGGTGACCGTGACCAGGGCTTCGGTGTCCGAGAGGGGCGCGAAGGCCATCGATTCGAGGATCATGCCGTTCAGGCCGAGATTTTCCTGGACGAGGCTACCCAGTCCGTCCTGGGTAAGCCGCATGCCACTGCCATCCGGGCGCAGCAGCAGGGTGTCGCCGTTGCCCGCCTCGATGAGGGCCGTGCCGTTGTTGATGCGGTATTGGATATCGCCAGGGTGCGCAGCCAGGAATTCGGCAATCTGGGCGCTGCGTGCTTCGAGCACACCTGGGGGCGGGGCCGACCCCGGGCCAGCGACGTTCACCGGATACATCTCGCCAGAGATGGTGCCGGCCACGGCCTGGGGTTGCGTGGAGACGGGGCTGAGAGGGTCGTTGGCTTCGCTGATGTGGCGCAGGAGGGGGCTTTTTGCGCGGGCGGCTTCGAGGTCGATGATGGTTTGGATCATGTGCAGCCCGGCGCCCTGCACCCCCAGAGAGATACCCAAGCCCAGCGGGCCGGTGAGCATCGTCGCCCCTTGCAGCCAAAGGGATAGGGCAGCGTTGTCCGGCCGTACATCTGGAAGGTGGTGGCCGGCCGTGCCCACTAGGAGTGTGTAGCGCCGGGCGGTGAAGTCGGTGAGGGTGTAGTCGCCCTGGAGATCGGGCTGCTGGCGTCTGAGTTCGGCCTTGAGCAGGTTCCAGGTCTGGCTGTTCACTTGCGCTTTGACGCCGGGGCCGTCCAGAGAAGTGCCGGCAAGCCCGAAGAACTTGGCGACCAGCTCCGCTTCTGCTCCGCCCTGGCTGTGGCCGGTGACGGAGAGGAAGCGGCGGGCGTCGTTATATTCCAACCCTGTTTCCGTCTGGATGGCCTTTATCGCCTGATGGGTGAACCGGATGTCATCCGTGATTCCGGGCTCCAATAGCCCAGCGCCAGGGCGGTATTGGCCTTCGTGTCGCCCCAGTTGGTCGGGTCCCATTCCGGTTCCGTGCCCCGGAACGCCAGCTTGTAGCTTCCGTCCGGGCCTTTGAAGAGTTGGGCGGAGAAGTTGGTGGTGAGTTGTTTGCCTGGGTCGATGACCACTTCGACAGGTCGCCAGCCGTTGATGCGGGCTCCAGTGCCTTTGTTGCGATAGGCGTTGTCGTAGCTGGCCTGGTTCAGTTTGGCGTCAAGCAGCAGGTTGCTCATGGTGTTCTCCCTTGGGGTTTGTTTGGTTCAAGTTTTGCGATTCAGGGCTGTCGGAAGGTGCGGATGGCGTCGTTCCATGTCCCAGCCTGGTCCACGGCGACCTTGACCTGGGCCACAAAACGTTTGGGCAGGTAGATGACATGGGCATAGTCCTCGGGGACACGCATCTCACTATCGTGTTTATCTCTTGGCATCTTGGTCAGCACGATTGCAAACCGGTCTACACCTGCTTGTGGGCCTCGTGGCCCGATGTCAAAGATGCCGATCATCCCGCGTGTCTCCAGCACCAACAGGTCAATGCCCGTGGTCCATTCCGCGCGGAAACCCATTTCTGGCAACGCCCCCAAACCCCAGCCATAGTTGCTGCGTTGGATGCCAGTCAGAATGAATTGGTACCCCGGATCCGGATGGTGATACGGATTACCGAACCGGTTAGTGGCGCCGGGGGGGAGGGGGTAGAGGCCTTTTCGATAGAGCATGTATCTGGTTCTACGCGTCTCCGTTCCGGAGATATGCCACCCACTGTGGTTGCGTTCCCCATCGAAGAATTTCACCTCCGGATGCGCCGCCGGTAGGTTTAGATCGCTCTTCAAATAAACCTCGAAGCGCCCCACGCCGTCGTCTACACAGCGTGTCTTGCCGTCCTCCAGCACCGCGCAGCGGTCATTGCCATCCTCCGACGGCACCCGCTTGAAGGCGACGGCCTCCGCCCCCTTGAGTTCCGGGTCCACCATCTGCTCGGGCATGCAGAAGCGCTTGGCGAATTCCGGGGTGACCACCCACAGGTATTTGTCGTTGTCGTAGTTCAGCCGACCGGGGCGTGGGCCGCTGTAGTAGCCATCCGGGCAGGACTGCCAGCGCTTCTCCTGCTCCTGGTAGGTCTTGGCGTCCGGTTGCTGCGCGCAGGCCGACAAGGCCACCAGCCCGAATCCGAGCACGACTGCGGTGAGTTTCATCATTGCCTCCTTTGCCACCCGGCCCGTGCGACCCCTTGCCAGGGATACGTCGGCTTGCATCGCTCGGGTGAGCTCATTTTTCTCGTTTATGTTTTTCTTCCCTTTGTTGATGACCAGTGTTCTGGTTCTATGCGGCTGCCCGGTGTTCCGGATCGTTTGCCGTCCATTTCGGACAGGAATGTAGAGATAGTGGGTTTTGCCGTCGATATGCCCAAAGGCATAGCACCGCCACCACGCTGTTCGCCCCCTCGTTGGCGAGCCACCCCGTCGCCTTGAGATAGCCAGAATCGTCGACGTCGAAGGCCACGCCGGAGTGGGCCTGGTCCGCAAGGGCAATGCCGTCGCCGTCGAGGTCGAGGATCATGGGGCGGAACACTTGTCGCCCCTCTCCCGCAGGTGGGAGAGGGGCCGGGGGTGAGGACAATTGCGGCGCGGCGAGCCTGCCCGCGAGTTTGCCAGCTCTCGCGGCCCGGTCTTCCTCGCTCAGCCCCGCGTCGTTGAGCCGGTTCGCGCTTTGCAAGCGGGCGGTGTCCGCCTCCCACTGCGGGACGATGGCGCCGTGTTCCAGGGACATGACCGACGTGTACTTCGGCATCTCCGCCGCCGATGTCGAGGCGGCCGGCATCGTATCCTTCCCTGGCCGATCTGATGTCCGACAGCAGCAGCCTGGATGGGCTCCTGGGCACCGCCGAACCGGCCGCTTCTTTCGACTTCACGGCCGCCGCCTGCAACGATGCCTTTGCCGGCAGCGCTCTGGAAGCAATGAAGCAGCTTGCCGAACTGGTCGATCAGCAGGTGGCCTATGCCTGATAGCGGCGGGGGAGGGGCGTAAGCCCCAACTCTGGCGCTGGCAAGGAAAAGGGGCCGAAAGGCCCCTTTTTTGTAGCGCCGACGCCCTCGCCGGCTTCGTGGGACTGATTAGATGAACGAGGCCGGCGAGGCGCCGGCGCTACAGGTGAAGCCGCCTGGGCCATAATGCTGGCCCTTTCCGCGCCAGTAGTGAAACAACCGCAAAACCATGCTGAACGCTCTCTGGATCGGATTTTTTCTGACCGCCTTCGGCGCCGCCGTGATGCAGTTTCTCGGTGGCGACCAGGGTATTTTCGCGGCGGTGATGAAAGCCGCCTTCGACGCCGCCAAGACCGCTTTCGAGGTGGCGCTGGGGCTGACCGGGGTGATGTGCTTGTGGCTGGGGGTGATGAAAATCGGCGAGCGGGCCGGCTTTCTCGCGCTTCTCGGACGCTGGCTTGCGCCGCTGTTCGCGCGCCTGTTTCCCGACGTGCCGCGCGGGCACCCGGCGCTGGGTTCGGTCACCATGAACATGGCGGCCAACATACTCGGTCTCGACAACGCGGCCACGCCGATCGGCCTCAAGGCGATGCGCGAACTGCAAGAACTGAACCCGGACAAGGAAACGGCCAGCAACGCACAAATTCTTTTTCTGGTGCTCAACGCCTCGTCCGTGACCCTGTTGCCGGTGACCATCTTCACCTATCGCGCGCAGATGGGCGCGGCGGACCCCACCGATGTATTCATCCCGATACTGATGGCCACCTATTGCTCCACGCTGGTCGGATTTTTCTTCGTCGCGACGGTGCAGCGCATCCGCCTGGATGCCGTGGTGCTGGCCTGGATGGGGGGGCTGTCCGCCGTGGTGGGCGGCCTGGCCTGGTATTTCGCCCATCTGCCGGCCGCCGTGATGACCGCGCAGTCGTCGCTGTTGAGCAATTTTCTGTTGCTGGCGCTGATCGTGATCTTCCTCATCGGCGCGCTGGTGAAAAAGGTGAATGCTTACGAGGCCTTCATCGAGGGCGCGAAAGAGGGCTTCCACACGGCGGTGACCATCATTCCCTACCTGGTGGCGATGCTGGTGGCCATCGCCATGCTGCGCGCCAGCGGAGCGTTGCCGGCCTTCGTCGAGGCGGTGCGCGCCGGGGTCATGGCCCTGGGTTTCGATGCCGCCTGGGTGGATGGCCTGCCGACCATGCTGATGAAGCCCCTGTCCGGTTCCGGCGCCCGGGCCATGATGGTGGAAACCATGCGGGCCTCCGGAGCCGATTCCTTTGCCGGGCGTCTGGCCAGCATCGTCCAGGGCAGCACCGAGACGACGTTTTATGTATTGGCGGTGTATTTCGGCGCGGTCGGCATCAAGCGCGTGCGCCACGCCGTGGCCGCCGGCCTGATGGCCGACCTGGGCGGATTCGTCGCGGCGGTGTTCGCGGCCTATCTGTTTTTTGGCGCGTGAGCCAAGCTGTAGGGTGCGCCGCGCGCACCATGTGACGTGAACGGTGCGCGCGGCGCACCCTACGAAAGGAGATGAAGCATGTCGTCCCGCCTGCGTTCCCTGCTTCTGAAAACCCCCATCAAGATCGCCATCGGTCTGGTCGCGGCCTGGTTCCTGTTTGCCTGGTTCGGCTTCGAGCCGTTGCTGAAATGGGCGGCGCCGAAATACATCGCCGACAAGAGCCGGCACACGCTCAGCCTGCAAGCCGCCAGATTCGATCCGCTGCGCCTGTCCATCGACCTGAAGGGCCTGAAGCTGGCCGAGCCGGATGGCAAGCCGTTGCTGGCATTCGATGAACTGTTTGTTGATTTCGCCGCCGCCAGCCTGTTCAACTGGGCATACACCTTCGACACCATCCGCCTGGTGGCGCCGAATGCGCATGTGGAGCTGCGCGCCGATGGCAGCCTCAACTGGACCGCGCTGATCGAGGCGCTGAAAAGCAAGGACGAGGAAGAAGACAAGCCGCTGCCGCGCCTGCTGATTCGCCAGATCGCCCTGGAGAAAGGCCGCGTCGAATTCGCGGATCGGAGAGTGAGCTTTGAAACCGCGCTGATCCCGCTCGATCTGACCCTGAACGACCTCTCCACCCTGCCCGACGACAAGGGCAGCTACACCCTGTCCGCCAGCACGCGCCTGGGCGCGCGCATCCGCTGGAAGGGCGGTGTGACGCTGACCCCCCTCGCGGCGAGTGGCGAACTGGGGATCGACAAGGTGACGCTGGCCAACTATTGGCCCTATCTGGCGGGCAAGCTGAACACGGCGCCGCCGGCGGGCAGCGCCGGCCTGACGCTGAATTACCGGATGGGCTATGCCGACAAGCGCTTGTCACTACTCCTGGACAGGCTGGGGCTCAACCTGGAAGGCCTGGCATTGCGCGGCGACAAGGCCGCGCGCGACGCCATCACGCTCGACCATGTAGTGCTCAGCGGCGGGCGCTTCGATCTGGAAAAACGGCAGCTCGACATCGGCGAGATCGCGCTGTCCGGCGGCAAGGTGGATGTGCGGCGCGACAGGGCGGGGCGGCTGGATGTGATGGATTGGTTCAAGCTCCCCTCCCCCCCCGGGGGAGGGGCTGGGGGAGAGGGAAAGGGGGCGGCTCCAGAAAAGACCGTTACCAGAGCCAACCCGACCGACTCCGCTCCCGGCGGGGGAGGGGAGGCCTGGCGCGTCAACCTCGCCAAATTCTCACTTAACGGCATCGGCATTCACGTCAACGACGCCGGTTTCGCCACGCCGATAGACGCCGAGATCGGCAATCTCCAGGTGGGTTTCACGGCCCGCGCGGAAGCCGGAGGTGCGAAGACCCAGGCCGTGCTGGACGAACTCGGCGTCGCGCTTTCCGGCATTCGTCTGGTTTCCGGAAAGACGCCGTTGCTCGTGCTCGGCGGCCTCCAACTGGAACAAGGGAAACTCGACCTGGGCACGCGCGAAGCGCAGGTCGGCCAGGTGGCGCTGGCGAACGGCAAGATGGAGCTGCGCCGTGATACCAAGGGGCGTATCGCTTTGCTGGAGGCTTTCAAAACCGCTTCCGGGAAGCCCGTCGCCGCGCCCCCTCAATCAGTGCAAAAAGAAGCGGCCTGGCGTTATCGCGTGGATCAGGTCGGTCTGGCCGGTTTCCAGGTCGCCGTGCGCGATGAAACCGTGCGGCCCGCCGGCGGCCTGACCTTGCAAGGAATCGAGGCAACGGCTCGTGGCCTCAGCGAAAACCTGGAAACGCCTCTGCCGGTGAAGCTCGCTTTCCGGGTCAAGGAAGGTGGTCGCTTCCAAGCCTCGGGCAAGGTCATTCCCGCCCGCCTGCGCGCCGACATCAGGCTGAAGCTCGATGCCCTTGCCCTGGCGCCCGCGCAACCCTGGCTGAGCCAGGCCGCGAATCTGCAACTGGCTTCCGGGCGCGCCACCACGCAAGGCCGGGTCAAGTTCGACGGCAAGGCCGCCGCGGACAAGCAGGTCAGTTTCAAGGGCGGCTTCACGGTCGATGATCTGATGCTCAAGGAAAGTGAAACCGGCGACCGCTTCCTTGCATGGAAGCGCCTGACCAGCGACACGGTCAGCGCCACGCCCGCTGGCCTGGATATCGACGAGCTCAAGCTTGATGGCCTCGGTGCCAAGCTCATCATCTATCAGGACAAGACGGTCAATCTGAAGAAGATTCTCCGGGCCGCGGAAGGCAGCAAGGACGTCACTGGCGCGCCACCCATTGCGCCGGCATCCTTGCCGGCGTCTGTTGCGCCAGCCGCCCCCGCCTTCCGCCTCAACATCGACCGTGTGCGCGTCGAGCACGGCGAAGTCGATTTCGCCGATCTTTCCCTGCGCCTGCCGTTCGGCACCCGTGTTCACGACTTCAAGGGCGCCCTCAACGGCATTTCCAGTCAACCTGGCACAGCGGCGGAACTGGAACTGGACGGGGGCGTGGACGAATACGGCCTGGCGCGCGTGGTGGGACAGGTCGACTTGTTCGATCCCACCGGATTCATGGACATCAAGACCGTGTTCCGCAACGTCGAGATGGTCAACCTTACGCCCTATACCGCCACCTTCGCTGGCTACAAGATCGCTTCTGGCAAGCTTTCGCTGGACCTGGAATACAAGATCAAGAAGCGAGAAATGCTGGGCGAGAACCAGATCATCATGGACAAACTCATCCTGGGAGAGAAGCTCGAAGGTCCCGACATCAAGCACCTGCCGCTGGAACTGGCCATCGCCATCCTGCAAGACTCGGATGGCAAGATTGACCTCGGCCTGCCAGTCTCCGGCAGCCTGGATGATCCGCAATTCAGCTATGGCCGCATCATCGGCAAGGCCATCGGCAACATTCTCACCAAGATCGTCACGGCACCGTTCCGGGCGCTCGCCCGTCTCTTCGGCGGCAATGGTGAAAAGCTGGAACAGATCACCTTTGAAGCCGGCGAACAAGGTCTTACACCGCCGGAAAAGGAGAAGTTCAACCAGATCGCCAAGGTTCTCAACAAACGTCCCGGCCTCGCGCTGACCGTGCACGGCGCCTGGTCCGCCGAAATCGACCGTCCGGTGATGAAAGAGCGGCAACTGCGCCGCGCCGTGCTGGAGAAGATGGGGGTGAAGCTGGCGCCGGACGAAGAGGCCGGCCCCATTTCCACCGCCAATCCCAAGGCCCAAAGCGCTCTGGAAGCCCTCTATGCCATGCGCTTCGGCGAACCGGACTGGAAGGCGCTGCAAGCCCGGTGGCTCCAGGCCAATCCCGAGAAGAAACAGGGCGTCGGCAAAATGCTGTCGCGCCTGAATGGCCTGATCAAGCCGGAACAGCCGCTCGCGGAAGCTGAACTATCCGCCCTCAAGGGGAGCGATCTTCACGCCTTGCTTCATGCCCGCCTGCTGGAACAGGAAACCGTCAGTGACGAGACCCTGAAAGAGCTGGCCGAGCAGCGGTCACAAGCCATCGTCGCCGGCCTCGCAGCGGCCGGCGCCCCGCCCGAACGCGTCCGGACGGCCGTGATCGAGCCTTTTCTGGGTGAGGGAAAAGAAGTTCCGGTGAAGATGGAGTTAGGGGTGGCGACAAAGCACTGAGTCCGTAGGCTGGTGTAGGTGTGGCCGCAACTCCGCCTATGCGACTTAGGTAAATACGCCTCAAGTTTTATCCCTTGGAGCCGAAAGAGATGCCTTCCCAACAGCAACCCTGGCTCAGGAGCCTTCATGTTCAACAATCTCAAGATCGCCCACCGTCTGTGGCTCACTTCCATGCTGGCGGGCAGCTTGTTTTTCATTTCCGTGGTTGCCGGCTACCTGGGTTTGACAGCGGCGGAAAAATCGCTGAAGTCGGTATTCGAAGATCGGGCGGTGCCCATGCACGACCTGTCCCGCGTCGGCACGATCATCCAGGAAAACGCCAGCCATATCCTGCTTGCCTACCAGCATGACCCGATGGGCCCGCTGCATGCGGTTCATGACCACCCGCTCACCTTGCACCTGGAGGCGATGGACAAAGGCAAAGGGGAGATCGACGCCATCTGGACCAAATACATGGCCACCCATCTCACCGATGAAGAAAAAGCCCTGGCGGCGGATTTCAGCGAGAAACGCAAAGCCTGGGTCGCGAAGATGGTGGAAGCCAGGGAAGGAATCTCTGCCGGAAATTACAGCCCTGACGCGATGGCGCGTTTCCTGAAAGCCGGCCGTGAGGAGGGCAAGGCCGCGAGCGAGGCCATGGAAAAATTGATGACCTATCAGGAAACCGTGGCGCGACAGGAATACGAGGCGGCTGCGGCGCGTGTACAGACACACATCTGGTTTTATGGCGTGTTGATCGTGATTGGCGTCTTGGGTGTGTTGGGCATGTCCTTGCTCACGATTCGCCGCATCACTCATAGCCTATCGATGGCGAGTGCCATGGTCGAGGCGATTGCTTCCGGCGACCTCACTCACCCGGTTCCGCAATCCGGTTCCGATGAAATCGGCGTGATGCTGGGCAAACTCTCGGTCATGCAGAGCAGCCTGCGTGAACTGATCAGCGCGGTACGAAACAACGTGAACAATCTCGATCGCGAAGCGACAGAACTTTCGGCGGCATCGTCCAGCAGCGCGCACGCCAGCGAAGCCCAGTCGGAAGCCGCTTCCAGCATGGCAGCCTCGGTGGAACAGCTTTCCGTGTCCATCGACCAGGTCGAAGAACATGCGCGGGAGGCGCGTGGTGTCACCCTGACTTCCGGCAGCCAATCGGAAGAGGGTGGTCGCATCATCCACGAGGCGGCCAGCGAGATGGGCCGTATTGCCGAGGCGGTGAACGCCACCGCCGGTACCATCCGGCAACTGGAAGATTATTCCGGGCAGATTTCCAGCATCGTCAGCGTCATCAAGGACATCGCCGATCAGACCAACCTGTTGGCGCTCAATGCGGCCATCGAAGCCGCGCGGGCGGGCGAGCAGGGACGTGGTTTCGCGGTCGTGGCCGACGAAGTGCGCAAACTGGCCGAGCGCACCGCCAATTCCACCCAGGAAATCACCACCATGATCGGCAAGATCCAGCAGGGCACGCAGCGCGCCGCGCAGGAAATGGAGTCCGGCGTGCAGCGGGTCAACGATGGCGTCAACCTGGCGCACAAGGCGGGTGATTCCGTAACCGGCATTCGTGCCAGCTCCGAAAAAGTTACCCATGCCGTGGATGACATCAACCTTGCACTCAAGGAACAGGCGGTTGCCGCGCGGGAAATTGCCCAGAAGGTGGAGCGCATCGCCCAGGGCGCCGAAGAAAATAGTGCCGCCATCAACCTGACTGCCGCTTCCGCCGAACAGTTGCGGATGCTGTCCAGTGATCTTCAGCAACTGGCTGGGCGCTTCCGGGTTTGAATGTATTTCCCCCCTTTCCCAAAGGGGGGCGGGGGGGATTTGGCAAGGCTTGCACTGGCGACACCCATATATAGATCTCCCCCCCCAGCCACCCTTTGGAAATGGCTGTTACCGTTAACTGGTGATGCGACAGAAAACGCCCAAGGGAGTGGTCTCCCTTTTTTTCAAAGGGGGAATAAGGGGTACCGAAGGGTAGGGGCTTCATCAGATTTAGCGACGTTTTCTTGTGCAACCGTTTCAGAAATCCCCCCTAACCCCCCTTTGAAAAAGGGGGGAACCACCGCACCAACCGCATCACCAGGTAACGGAAAACGAGCCTTGGAAAAGGGGGGGGCGTTACATAGCCCTGTCGCATCATTACGGCATAATCACCCGGCTTCCTCATTTGTCCTCCCCCCCCCATGCAAACCTATCCCACTCTGGCCGCGATCGATCTCGGTTCCAACTCTTTCCATTTGCAGGTGGGCCGGGTCGAGGGCGAGCAGCTTTTCTATCTCGACGCCATCAAGGAATCGGTGCGCCTGGCCGGCGGCCTCAATGCCAACAAGCGCCTTGACGGCGCTTCGCAGCGGCGCGCGCTGAACTGCCTGGCGCGTTTCGGCGAACGCCTGCAGGGCATGCCTGCCGGCGCGGTGCGGGCGGTGGGCACCTCGGCCTTGCGCGTGGCCAAGAACGCGCCTGAATTCCTGGAAAAGGCGCGGGCGGCGCTGGGTTTTGAAATCGAAATCGTCGCCGGTCGCGAAGAGGCGCGTCTGATCTATCTGGGCGTTTCGCACAGCCTGCCGCTCAACACGGAACCGCGCCTGGTGGTGGACATCGGCGGCGGCTCCAGCGAATGCATCATCGGCACCGGCTATGAAGCACAGGACCGGGAAAGCCTGCGCATGGGCTGCGTCGTGTTCAGCAACCGTTTTTTCGCCGATGGCGTGATCGACAAGGCCTCCATGAAGGCGGCCGAAATTGCCGCGCGCATCGAAACCCGCCTTGTCGCCGGCCCGATATTCGGCAAGGGCGCCTGGGTCGAGGCGGTGGGCTCGTCGGGAAGCGCCCGCGCGCTGGGCGACATATGCCAACAGAACGGCCATTCCGACGGCGCCATCACCCTGGATGGCCTCAGGTGGCTGCGTGAGCGCCTGATCAAGCTGGGCCACATCGACCAACTGGACCTGCTCGGCCTGAAACCCGATCGCCGCCCAGTCATCGTCGGTGGCCTCGCCATCATGCTGGCGATCTTCGAGGAACTGGGCGTCGAAACCATGACGGTGGCGCAGGGCGCCATGCGCGAAGGCATCCTCTGGGACCTGCTCGGTCGGACACACGACCGCGACATGCGCGACATCACCGTCAGCCAGTTTCAGCGCCGCTATCAGGTGGATATGGCGCAGGCGCGACGGGTGGAAACCCAGGCGTTGGCCCTGTTTCAGGCACTGATACCGTCGCCCGAGGCCGAGCGGCGCCTCGCCTGGGCGATGCGCCTGCATGAAATCGGCATTTCCATCGCCCATTCCGGCTTCCACAAGCATGGCGCCTACATCCTGGAAAACGCCGACATGCCCGGTTTTTCCAGGCGCGACCAGGCATTCATGGCCTTGCTGGTACGTGCCAGCCGCGGCGGCCTGGACAAGCTCGGCCTCGCCCCCAACGCCGCCGAATGGCCGCTCATCCTGTGCCTGCGCCTGGCCCTGCTGTTCAACATGAGCCGCAGCGATGCCGTGTTGCCGGCCATCTCGCTGAATTGCGAGGAAGGTGTCTGCCGCCTCTCCCTGCCCGCCGACTGGCTCAAGGACAACCCGCTCACCCGCGCGGTGCTCGACGATGAAGTGCGCGATTGGGGTAAGGCGGCGGCGGGCCTGCGCCTGGAACTGGTGTAGCGGCAGCCTTACCCAAGGCTCGCTTCGAGCAGGCTGTCGAGGAAGTTGGGGCATGGTTCCCCCCTTTTCCAAAGGGGGGCAGGGGGGGACGCCCGCACTTACGCAACCCTTGGAGAAATCCCCCAATCCCCCTTTTGAAAAGGGGGAAGTCACATGTCCTTCGGCTTTCGCGCATACCAACGGCCCACACGAACATCGCCTTCCCAAAAGAGGGAGCCATGACCCAACCGGCAGGGGAGGGGGGGATTCGCTATCATGGCGGCCCTTTTGCACGCAGCGCCCAGGAGTTTTTCTTGTCAGACCCCACCGATACCCCTCCGGAAGCCACCAGCGAAGCCAAGGCCGGCGATGGCGACATCGCCCGCCAGGTGAAGCGCCGCCGCACTTTCGCCATCATTTCCCACCCCGACGCCGGCAAGACCACGCTGACGGAAAAGCTCCTCCTGTTCGGTGGCGCCATCCAGATGGCGGGCACGGTGAAGGCGCGCAAGAGTGGCCGCCACGCCACTTCCGACTGGTTGGAAGTGGAAAAGCAGCGCGGCATATCCGTGGCCAGTTCGGTGATGCAGTTCGGCTATGGCGACTGTGTCATCAACCTGCTCGACACCCCCGGCCACCAGGATTTTTCGGAAGACACCTACCGCGTGCTGACCGCCGTGGACGCAGCCGTGATGGTGGTGGACGCGGCCAAGGGCGTGGAAGCGCAGACCATCAAGCTGCTGGAAGTCTGCCGCCTGCGTAACACGCCGATCATCACCTTCATCAACAAGATGGACCGCGAAGTGCGCGACCCGCTGGAGGTGCTGGACGAGATCGAATCGGTGTTGAAGATCCACTGCGCGCCGGTGACCTGGCCGATTGGCATGGGCAAGCGCTTCGTTGGCGTCTACCACCTGTTGAATGACGAGGTGATGCGCTTCACCCCCGGCGAGGAACGCGCCGACGGGGAGGTGGAAATTCTGCGTGGCGCCGAGATCGACAGGCTGCGCGCCACCTGTTCGCAGGAATTCGACCAGATGCGCGACGAAACCGAACTGGTCAAGGGCGCCGGCGCCAGCTTCCATCTCGAAGACTTCCTCAAGGGCAAGCAGAGTCCGGTGTTCTTCGGTTCCGGTATCAACAACTTCGGCGTGCGCGAAATCTTGCAGGCGCTGATCGACTGGGCGCCGCCGCCGCAGCCGCGCGAAGCAGTCGGCGCCAACGGCGAAAGCCGCATGGTGGCGCCCGACGAGCCCAACTTCACCGGCTTCGTGTTCAAGATCCAGGCCAACATGGACCCCAACCACCGCGACCGCATCGCCTTCTTCCGTGTCTGTTCCGGCGAATACACGCCGGGCATGAAGGTGAGGCACCGCCGCACCGGCAAGGAGATGAAGATCGCCAACGCCGTGGTGTTCATGGCCAACGAACGTTCGCGCATGGAAGACGCCTTCGCCGGCGACATCATCGGCATTCACAACCACGGCCAGTTGCAGATCGGCGACGTGCTCAGCGAAAGTGAACTGCTCACCTACAAGGGCATACCCTACTTCGCCCCCGACCTGTTCAGCCGGGCCCGCCTGCGCGACCCGCTCAAGTCGAAGCAGCTCAACAAGGGCCTGCGCGAACTGGGCGAGGAGGGCGCCATCCAGGTGTTCGCGCCGCTGGTGGACAGCAACTTGCTGCTCGGCGCCGTCGGCCAACTGCAATTCGAAGTGGTGGAACATCGGTTGAAGGCGGAATACGGTGTGGATGCCACCTTCGAACGCGCCGGCATCCACACCGCGCGCTGGGTCACCTGCGACAACGCCGCCCATCTGGCGGAATTCGTCAAGGCGCAACAGCAGCGCCTCGCCCGCGACGTCGACGACAACCTGGTCTACCTCGCCGACAACCGCGTCAACCTCAGCCTGGCGATGGAACGCTGGCCCCGCGTGAAATTCCATGACACGCGGGAACATGGGCAGCAGTTGTAGCGCCGGCGCTACGTCGGTAGCCAGTAGGATGTGGTGAGGTACGAACCGCATCGATCCACTCAACCGTGGGCGATGCGGTTCGCTATCGCTCTGATGAAGCCCCTACCCTTCGGTAACCCCATCCTACGCGGGCAGCCAGCGTTTCGGGTCGATGCCCCAGATGGCGTAGTCCTCGTGGCCGGTGATGCGGTCCTGGCAGCCGCTCCAGGAGAGGTCGACGATTTCCGGCTTCAGGTAACGATGATGTTCCGCGTGGTAAATCATGTTCACGCGCGGTTTCATCATGTTGTCGGCATTCTGTTCCATGACCACGCCGAGGCGGCCGCTTTCCATGCGCACCAGCGAGCCGGTGGGGTAGATGCCGAGGCTCTTTACATAGGCCTTCACCAGCGCCGGGTCGAAGTGGTAGCTGCTCCATTCCAGCAGGCGGCCGAGGGCGGCGCTGGGCGGCATGCCCTTGTGGTAGACGCGGTCGGAGGTGATGGCGTCGTATACGTCGACAATGGCACCCATGCGTCCGTAGAGGGAAATCTGGTCGCCCTTGAGTTGGTTGGGGTAGCCGCTGCCGTCGAAGCGCTCGTGGTGCTGGCCGGCCACGTCGAGAGCGGTCTGGCTGATGCCCGGCGTGTTTTGCAGGATGATGATGCTCTGCACGACATGCGACTTCATCTTGGTGAACTCGGCGTCGGTGAGCTTGGCCGGCTTGTTCAGGATTTCATCCGGCACGCGGGCCTTGCCCACGTCATGCAGCAGGCCGCCGATGGCGAGTTCCTTGATGAGCGGCCGTTCCAGCTTGAGGCCGCGGCCGAAGGAGACCAGCAGCGCGCAGACCGACACCGAATGCTGGAAAGTGTAGCTGTCGTGGTCTTTCAGCCTCGCCAGGGGCAATAGCGCGTCCTGGTTGCGGAAGATGGAATCCACCATGTTCTCGACCAGCGGCTCCACCTGTTCCATTTCGATCTGTTTGCCCAGGCGGATGTCCTGAACCATGTTGCGCACGATGCGGTTGGCGTCGCTATGCAGGCGCTTGGCCCGGGCGATCTCCGCGCCCAGCGGCACCGGCTGGGTTGCGGCCGGCCGTTCCATGGCGATGTTGGCCATACGCACGTCGATTTCGTGGCGGACTTCTTCTTCGGTGATGGCGTCGGCCACGTCCTGGCCCTGGCCGGTGTCGATGTACACCTCATGGATGCCGAGTGCTTTGATCTCCCGCACCCGCTTTTCATCCCGCACCGCGAAACTGTTGGTGACGAAGGGATGGTCGAGCCAGGAGCAGTTGACGTCGTGGATATACATCCCCGGCCGCAATTTGGCGACCGGGATTTTCTTGATGCCGGCGGGTGCGCTCATGAAATGTGCCTAGTAAAACGTCGCTATTTATCGGCACCCGCCGCGCGGACTTGAGTCCGCTTAAAGCATATTACTTCTGGAAGTGCGTGGTCGCTTTTTCAAAGGCTTCGCGCATGGATGCCCAGGCCGCGTCGGCGCCGGCTTTCATGTCTTTCCACGCCTCACCGCTGCTGGCCTGGACTTCCTGAAGTTTCACCATGGCTTCCTCGCGGTGCTTGCGCAGGGCTTCAAGTTGCATCTCATATTCGATCTGCATATCGGTCCTGGCTGTTTTGGCCTTGGCCTCCCACTTGGCGAGGTCGGCGTTCCACTTGTCGAGGTTCTGTTTCAGGGATTCGACGTAATCGTTACGGGTGCTCATGTGTCTCTCCTGTGGATCGTTGGGTAGGCGATACGGAATACCGCATCACTGCTTCAGCTTACGCAAAAATCGCGGCTTTTTCGATCTATCGCGCATCGGCCAGTGTGGCTTCGGTCCTGAACGGGCCGCCTACGTCCGCTTGATCGCGCGGCTCAGCGCATCCGCCAGGGCGCCGCCCATTTTTTCCGGCTGTTTGGCAAGGTTCTTCGCCCGCGCGGAGGACATGCCCGGGGTGTTTTCCGGTCGGGCCGGTTTGACTTCGTCCTTCATGCGCATGGTGAGGGCGACGCGCTTGCGCGGGATGTCCACCTCCAGCACCTTGACCTTGACGATGTCGCCGGCCTTGACCACGTCGCGCGGGTCTTTCACGAATTTTTCCGCCAGCGCCGAGATATGCACCAGGCCGTCCTGGTGCACGCCGATGTCGACGAACGCGCCGAAGTTGGTGACGTTGGTGACCACGCCTTCCAGTTGCATGCCGGGTTTCAGGTCGTTCAAGTCGTTCACGCCTTCCTGGAAAGTGGCCGCCTTGAACGCCGGGCGTGGGTCGCGGCCGGGTTTTTCCAGTTCTTTCAGTATGTCGCGCACGGTGGGCAGGCCGAAGCGTTCGTCGACATATTTGCCGGCGTCCAGGCGCTTGAGGGCATCCACATTGCCGATCACGCTTTGCATGTTCAGCTTCAGGTCGGCCAGGATGCGCATCACCACCGAGTAGGCCTCCGGGTGCACGGAAGAGGCGTCGAGCGGGTTGTCGCCGCCCGGCACGCGCAGGAAGCCGGCGGCCAGCTCGAAGGTTTTCGGGCCGAGGCGCGACACCTGTTTCAGCGCCTCTCGGTTGGCGAAGGGGCCGTGCGCGTCGCGGTGCAGGACGATCTGGTTGGCGAGCGTGGTATTCAGCCCGGAGACACGAGTGAGGAGGGCGGCGGAGGCGGTGTTCACATCGACCCCGACCGCGTTCACGCAGTCCTCCACCACGGCTTCCAGCGCCTGGCCCAGCTTGGCCTGGCCGAGATCGTGCTGGTACTGGCCGACGCCAATTGCCTTGGGCTCGATCTTCACCAGTTCGGCGAGCGGGTCTTGCAGGCGGCGGGCGATGGAGACGGCGCCGCGCAGGCTCACATCCATATCCGGGAATTCGCGCGCGGCCAGTTCCGAGGCGGAATACACCGAAGCGCCGGCCTCACTCACCGTCACCTTGGTCAATCCCAGTTCCGGCCGCGAACGCATGAGATCGGCCGCCAGCTTGTCGGTCTCGCGGCTGGCGGTGCCGTTGCCGATGCTGATGAGCTCCGCGCCGTGTTTGCCCGCCAGTTTCGCGAGGAGGGCGAGCGAGCCGTTCCAGTCGTTGCGCGGTTCATGCGGGTAGATGACGGCGGTATCCAGCACCTTGCCGGTGCGGTCCACCACCGCCACTTTCACGCCGGTGCGGATGCCGGGGTCGAGGCCGATCACCGCCTTCGGGCCGGCGGGGGCGGCCAGCAACAGGTCTTTCAGGTTGCTGGCGAAGACGCGGATGGCTTCCTGTTCGGCGCGCTCGAACAACGCGTTCATCAAATCCAGTTCCAGATGCAGGGACAGCTTCACCTTCCAGGCCCAGCGCACCGTATCCATCATCCACTTGTCGCCAGGGCGGCCTTTGTCCGAGAGGCCGAAGTGGGTGGCGATGTGGCCGATCAATACCCCTTCCCCCCCCGGGGGAAGGTGGCCCGAAGGGCCGGATGAGGGAGCGGCGGTTGCATATCCACGCGCTGTTCCCTCACCCCCTGCCCCTCTCCCGGAGGGAGAGGGGGGAAGTTCCTCCGGCAACTTGATCGCCAGTCCCAGAATCCCCTCGTTCCGTCCGCGGAACATCGCCAGCGCGCGGTGCGAGGGCATCGCTTTCCAGGGTTCATCGAACTCGAACCAGTCGCGGAATTTCTGGCCCTCGGCTTCCTTGCCGGCGATCAGGCGCGAGACCACGCGGCCGTTGTCCTGAAGGTGGGCGCGCAGTTTCTCGATCAGGGCGGCGTCTTCGGCAAACTGTTCCATGAGGATCTGGCGGGCGCCGTCCAGCGCCGCTTTCACGTCGGCCACGCCTTTCTCGGGGTCGACGAAAGCGGCGGCCTCGTCTTCCGGCGCCAACATCGGGTCTCTCAGCAACTTCTCGGCCAGCGGCCCGAGTCCGGCCTCGCGGGCGATCTGCGCCTTGGTGCGGCGCTTCTGCTTGTAGGGCAGATAAAGGTCTTCCAGACGCTGCTTGGTTTCGGCGCCGGCAATATCGGCCCGCAATTCCGGGGTCAGCTTGCCCTGTTCCTGGATGCTGGCGAGCACCGCCGCGCGACGTTCCTCCAGTTCGCGCAGATAGCCCAGCCGCTCTTCCAGGTGGCGTAGATGGGTATCGTCGAGGCCGCCGGTCACTTCCTTGCGGTAGCGCGCGACGAAAGGCACCGTGGCGCCCTCGTCGAGCAGCGCCACGGCGGCGGCAACCTGGTTGGCATGAACGTTGAGTTCCTGGGCGATGCGGATTTCGATGGACGGCAACATGAGGTTCCAAGACGGCAAGAAAAGGTGCGGCAGGATGGGGAAAAACATCGCGCCCGGCAAGCCTTGACGCGAGGAGTTCGTCTTCCTCCTCAATCCGCATGGGCTATATTCCGCGCACGCCGACCGGACCCGACCATGCCTCTTTCCCTTTCCAACGCCCTTGAACTCCTCGCCCCCGCCAAGACCGCCGACATCGGCCGCGAGGCCATCCTGCACGGCGCCGACGCGGTCTATATCGGCGGGCCGTCGTTCGGCGCCCGCCACAACGCCGGCAACACGGTGAGCGAGATCGCCAGGCTGGTCGAATTCGCGCACCGTTACCACGCGCGCATTTTCGCCACCCTCAACACCATCCTGCACGACACGGAACTTGAACCGGCGCGCAAGCTGGTGTGGGAACTCCATGACGCCGGCGTGGACGCGCTGATCGTGCAGGACATGGGGCTGTTGCAACTGGACCTGCCGCCCATCGCCCTGCACGCCTCCACCCAATGCGACATCCGCACCCCGGAGAAGGCGCGCTTCCTGGCCGAGGTGGGCTTTTCCCAGATCGTCCTGGCGCGCGAATTGACGCTGCGGGAAATCGCGGAAGTCCGCGCCGCCGTGCCGGCCGATACGGTGCTGGAGCACTTCATCCACGGCGCCTTGTGCGTGGCGTTTTCCGGCCAGTGCAATATCAGCCATGCCCATACCGGCCGCAGCGCCAACCGTGGTGACTGCTCGCAGGCCTGCCGTCTGCCTTACACCCTGGAGGACGACCAGGGTCGCGTGGTGGCCTTCGATAAACACCTGCTGTCGGTGAAGGACAACAACCAGAGCGACAACCTCAACGCCCTGATCGACGCCGGCGCGCGCAGCTTCAAGATCGAGGGGCGCTACAAGGATGTCGGCTACGTGAAGAACATCACCGGCCATTACCGCCAACTGCTCGACGAAATCCTGGAAAAGCGTCCTGAGTTGGTGCCGGCCTCCAGCGGCCATACCCGACTGCTGTTCACCCCCAACCCGGACAAGACCTTTCATCGCGGTTCCACCGATTACTTCACGCATGGCCGCCAGGACGACATCGGCGCCTTCGACACCCCCGCCTTCGTCGGCCTGCCGCTGGGCACGGTCACGCGTATCGGGCCGGACTGGTTCGAACTCGAAGCGAAAGACGCCCTCGCCAATGGCGACGGCCTCACCTACCTGCACAAGCGCGAAGTGGTGGGACTCCAGGCGAACACGGTGGAAGCGCTCGGCAAGTCGCTTTGGCGCATCCGGCCGAACGAACCGGTGGCGACCTTGCCGGGTCTTCGTTCTGGAACGCCGATCAGCCGCAATCGCGACCATGCCTGGGAACAGGCGCTGAACAAGGCCTCGGCGGAACGGCGCATCGACATCTGGGCCGGATTTTCCGAAACCGCCGATGGATTTGAGCTGACCCTGCACGATGCCGACGGCATGAGCGCCGGCTCCAGCCTGGCCTTCGAGAAGCAACTGGCGCGCGAGCCGGACAAGGCCGAATCCACCCTGCGCGAACAACTCGCCCGATTCGGCGGCAGTGATTTCGCGCTGCTGGAACTGACGATTACCTGGAGCCAGCCCTGGTTCCTGCCCGCGTCAGCAATCAACAAGCTGCGCCGGGAAGCGGTGGAACGCCTGCAAGCCGCGCGCGTGGCGGCCTACCAGCGCCCGACCCGCAAGGCCGCCGTGGTACCACCCGCCACCTACCCGGAAGAAGCGCTGACCTTTCTCGCCAACGTCTACAACCAGGCCGCGCGCAAGTTTTATGAGCAACACGGCGTCAAGCTGATCGCCGCCGCCTACGAGGCGCACAAAGAGGCCGGCGAGGTGTCGCTGATGATCACCAAGCACTGCCTGCGCTACTCGTTCAGCCTCTGCCCGAAACAAGCCAAAGGCGTCACCGGCGTGCAAGGCCAGGTGCGCGCCGAACCGATGACCCTGGTGAACGGCAACGAACGTCTGACTCTGAAGTTCGACTGCCGCGCCTGCGAAATGCACGTCATCGGCAAGATGAAGAAACACATCCTGAAAACCCCGCCGCCCTCCGTGGTACCGGTGACGTTCCACAAGCGGCAGCCAAACTAGAACCCCCCTTTATCAAAGGGGGGCAGGAGGGATTTCTCCAAGGATCGTGTACTTACTACGCCGCTTTCAGATACCGTTCCTTGGCGGCGCGCGCTTCGACCGCTTCCTTCTGGCTGTAGGCGCTGCCGGACCAGAGCATGTTGTAGGCGATCTCTTCGTTACCGTTTTCGCACAGTTCAAGAACCTTGTTGAACAAGGGCTGGAAGGTCTCGGAACGGTGTGAACGCTCATGCTCCTCGAACGACTGCCAGAAGGTCACGATCAGCGCTTCCCTGTTTTTCAGTGGGTTATCCACCGCCTGGCCCACGGTGGAGCCTTCGTTGGAAACCTGCCCCGAGTTCATGGACACGAAGCCGCCGACAAAGCCGGTATCGGAGTGGTAGGTCTTGACGTTCTCGCATAGCTCGGCGACACGCATTTCCAGATCGTCGGTGCTGTATTCGGGTTTCAGGATCACGCGGTTGATGGTGACCACGCCGTCGTTGTTGAAGCCATTGATCAGTGCCATGTTGCATCTCCTTGATTAGTAAATAAGCGGATGCTGATATACATCCGCCAAAAAGAAGCGCTTCAGGTTTGTACTGGCGCTTCGTTGGAGATACCTTATCAAAACACTCAAGTAATAACAACGGTATTGTTTATGTGGTTATAAGTAGAAGTTTTCGGGAGTGTGGGAATGCAGCCGTTCCACGGGAAGTAGTGAAGCCCCCCCTTTTCTCAAAGGGGGGCAGGGGGGATTTAGCAACGCTCGCACCCGCGCCAACCTCGAAGAAATCCCTGATAGAGCCCCTACTCTTCGGTACCCCAGCCCCCCTTTGAGAAAGGGGGGAGGCAACTACGCGATTTCGCGCAGAAATCCGCGAATCAACTCCAGTCGCTTGCCCAGGGTGGCGCAGTCTTTCTCGATCTTCAGCTTGTCTTGTCCGGCGAGTTTGTATTCGCGCCTGGTCTGGATCAGTTTGATCAGCTTCATCGGATCGAACGGCGGGTTCGGCTCGAACTGGATGCTGGCACCTTCGGAACTGACGGCCAGACGGGCGATGCCGAAGGGTTTGGTTTCCAGGCGCAGGCGGTGCACCGCCATGAGCGCTTCGGCCGGCTCCGGCAAGAGGCCGAAGCGGTCGATCAGTTCTTCCTTGAGGTCATCCAGTTCCGCCAGGGTTTCGCTGTTGGCCAGGCGCTTGTAGAGCACCAGACGTTCGTGGATGTCACCGCAATAATCGTCCGGCAGCAGGGCGGGCATATGCAGGTTGATTTCGGCGGTGGCTTTGAGCGGGGCGTCCATGTCCGGCTCGCGGCCTTCCTTGAGTGATTTCACCGCACTCGCCAGCATGTCGTTGAAAAGATTGAAACCAACCTCCTGCATTTCGCCGCTTTGCGACTCGCCCAGCACCTCGCCCGCGCCACGGATTTCCAGGTCATGCATGGCCAGGTAGAAGCCGGAACCGAGGTCTTCCATGCTCTGGATGGCGTCCAGGCGCTTGGCGGCGGCGGGGGTGACTTTCACGCCGTCCGGCGGGGTGAGCAGATAGGCATAGGCCTGGTGATGCGAGCGGCCGACGCGGCCACGCAACTGGTGCAACTGCGCCAGGCCGAACTTGTCGGCGCGGTTCATGATGATGGTGTTGGCGGTGGGCACGTCGATGCCGGTTTCGATGATGGTGGTGCACAGCAGCAGGTTGAAGCGCTGGTGGGTGAAGTCGCGCATCACATGTTCCAGTTCGCGTTCCGGCATCTGGCCGTGGGCAACTTCGATGCGTGCTTCCGGCAGCAGCTTGACCAGTTTTTCACGCATGGTCTGGATGGTGTCGACTTCGTTGTGCAGGAAGAATATCTGGCCGCCGCGCTTCAGTTCGCGCAAGGCCGCCTCGCGGATCAGGCCGTCGGAGATCGGCTGCACAAAGGTCTTGATCGCCAATCGCTTCTGCGGCGCGGTGGCGATCACCGAGAAATCGCGGATGCCTTCCAGCGACATCGCCAGGGTGCGCGGGATAGGGGTGGCGGTCAGGGTCAGCACGTCTACCTCGGCGCGCAGTTCCTTCATGCGCTCCTTCTGGCGCACGCCAAAACGGTGTTCCTCGTCAAGGATGGTCAGCCCCAGGTTTTTGAACACCACATCCTTCTGCAACAGCTTGTGGGTGCCGATGACGATGTCGATGCGGCCGGCCTTGAGGCCTTCCAGCGCGCCGGCGACTTCCTTGGGCGAGCGGAAGCGCGACAACTCGGCGATGCGCACGGCGGTATCCGCGAAACGGTCGGAGAAGGTCTGGAAATGTTGTTCCGCCAGCAGGGTGGTGGGGCACAACACCGCCACCTGTTTGCCGCCGGAGACAGCGACAAAGGCCGCGCGCAGGGCCACTTCGGTCTTGCCGAAGCCGACATCGCCGCACACCAGGCGGTCCATCGGCCGGCCGGAGGTCATGTCGCTCACCACGGCCTCGATGGCCGCCATCTGGTCCGGGGTTTCCTCGAAGCCGAAGCCTTCCGCGAAGGCGTCCAGATCGTGTTCACTCGTGGCGAAGGCATGGCCCTGGCGGGCGGCGCGCTGGGCGTAGATGTTGAGGAGTTCGGCGGCGGTGTCGCGCGCCTTCTCCATCGCCCGACGCCGGGCTTTCTCCCATTGGCCGCTGCCCAGACGGTGCAGCGGCGCCGTGTCCGGGTCGCCACCGAGGTAGCGGGAAATCAGGTGCAGATGCGCGACCGGCACATAGAGCTTGTCGCCACCGGCGAATTCCAGGGAGAGGAACTCCTCGGTGCCGTCGCCCAGATCCATGCCGGAGAGGCCGAGATAGCGGCCGATGCCGTGTTGGCCATGCACCACCGGATCGCCGATCTTGAGTTCGGACAGATCCTTCAACAACCCTTCTGCGCTGCTGGCGCGCTTGCCCTCGCGCGCGCGGCGGGAAATTGGGCTGCGCGCGTAAAGCTCGGTTTCGGTGAGGACGGCGAGCTGGCTGGAAAGATCGATGAAACCCGTGGCAAGGGGGCCGGTGGTCAACATGAAGTTGGCCGGCTCCCCCCTTTCCCAAAGGGGGGCTGGGGGAGATTTCTTCGTGGGTTGCACGGTGGCGGGCGTTGCTAAATCCCCCCTGCCCCCCTTTGGGAAAGGGGGGTGAGCCGTGCCATCTTTGGCGCCTTGAGTGGTTTGTCGCGCATCCGAAGGCCATCCCTCCAACAGCACCGGCTTCAACCCATATTCCGCCAGCGCATTCGCCAGCGTTTCGCGCCGGCCCAGGCTTTCCGCGATCACCAGGGTCGCGCCAGGAAAACTGTCGAGATGCGCTTTCAGGCGGTAATAGGGGTTCTCGGCCTTGCGTTCCACTTCCACGGCGGGGGCGGCCTGATATGCCAGCGGGGTATCCGCCTCGCCGCTCAGTTCCACTCGCGCATAAGGCTTCAACACTCCGAAAAACTGGTCCGGTGGCAGGAACAGCGCATCCGGCGCCAGCAAGGGGCGGTGTTTGTCGCCCCGCATCAAGCGATGGCGGCTTTGCGTGTCGCGCCAGAAACCGTCCACCGCTTCCTGGATGTCGCCGTGCAGGACCAGCGCGGTGTCCTCGGCCAGGTAGTCGAACAGGGTGGCGGTTTCTTCGAAGAACAGCGGCAGGTAGTACTCGACGCCGCCGGGCGCCAGCTTGTTGGAAACGTCCTTGTACATCTGGCTCTTCGACGGGTCGCCCTCGAAGCGGTCGCGGAAGTTCTGCCGGAAGCGGGTAACGCCGGACTCGTCCAGCGGTACTTCGCGTGCCGGCAGCAGGTGGATTTCGGCCACCTTGTAGAGGGTGCGCTGGTTGTCCGGGTCGAAGGTGCGGATGCTCTCGATCTCGTCGTCGAACAGATCGACGCGATAGGGCAGGGCCGTGCCCATCGGGAACAGATCGATGATGCCGCCGCGCACCGCGAATTCACCCGGCGAGAGCACCTGCTGCACCGCGCTGTAGCCGGCCTCGGTCAGGCGCGAGCGTAGCTTGTCCGCGTTCAGCTTGTCGCGTTCCTTGAGCAGGAAGGCGTGGGCGTTGAGATAACTCGGTGGGCACAGGCGCTGCATCGCCGTGGCGGCCGGCGTCACCAGGACATCGACCTTTTCCGAAGAGGCCAGCCAGAGGGCGGAAAGCCGCTCGGAAACCAGATCCGGGTGCGGTGAAAGGGGGTCGTAGGGCAGCGTTTCCCAGTCCGGGAACAGGCTGACCGTCAACGCCGGATCGAACCAGGCGATTTCCTCGGCCAGTCGGGTCGCCTCCTGCGCGGTCTGGGTCAGGAGGAGAACGCGCTGCTTTTTTTCCGAGGCGGCGAGATTCGCGAGGATCAGACTGTCGGCGGAGCCGGGGGGGCGGCGAAATTTCAGACGTTGGCCAGGAGGGGGAAGCTTGAGAGTCACGGATATGAATGCGGGATAGGTTGGCGATAGACGCCAAAGGCCGATGATTATCCCAAAACTACGCCATCAACGTCGGCTGAAGGGGTATCAGCGGTTCAGCTCGGCCTGGCTCCAGCGGTTGCCGCCCGCGCCTTTGCTTTGATACATGGCGCGGTCCGCGGCGGCCAGAAGCTCGTCGCCGCCGGTACCGTGCGTGGGGTAGACCGCCGCCCCGACACTGGCATGTACGCTGCAATTGCCGCCGTAATTGCACTCCATGTCGGCGATGCCGTGGACAATGCGGTCGCAGAAATGGCGAATCTGATCCGTGCCGCTCAGGTTCGGGCAAACCAGCGCGAATTCGTCGCCGCCAAGACGCGCCACGATGTCGCTCTCCCGTGCCAGGCTCAGCAAGGTGTTGGCCAGCGTTTTCAGCAATTCGTCGCCGGCGGCATGGCCGAAACGGTCGTTGATCGGCTTGAACCCATCCAGATCAAGAAGCAGCAGGGAAAAAGCCTGGCTCGCGCGGCTGGCCTCAACCACCTGCCGCTCCAGGGTTTCACGCAGGGCCGCGCGATTGAACAAGCCGGTCAGGGCGTCGCGTTGGGCAAGCTCGCGCCAGCGGCCACCATCCTGTCTTACGGAATGGTATTGCTTCACCAAGCCCAGCACGATGACCAGGAAGTTGAGCAACGCGAGAGCGAAGGCGCCGGTCTGAATCAAGCGCAGTTCACGGATGCGGCTGACGGATTGCTGTTCCAGCGCGAAGGTGAGGTCGTTCATGCGCGCGAGGATTTCGCGGTTGTTGGCGATCATGTAATCCATCGCCCAGCGAAAATCGTCCGTGGAGGCCGATGGCGTTTTCAGCAGCGTATCAAGGCGTTGCGTCAACGGCGCCACCTTGAGCAACGCCACATCGAGCGGCCCGCGTCCGGCATCCTGCTCAACCCGGCGCAGTTTTACCTGCTGACCATCGCCCCCTTTGGTCACGCCACCCTGGTCGAAGGCGCGTAACGTGGTGGCGAACAGCTCATAGGCGTTCGCCAGTTCCTCGCGTGCTTGTGTCCGAGTGATTTCGTCAGGCGCGTGGTTGGCCAGCAATAATGATTTGGTGATCTGCTGCGAGAGCATGCGCTGGCGGCCAGCCAGGTTGATCGCCACGGCATCGCGCGAGACCTGATCGGCGATCCACAGATTGATGACCAGCACGCTCAGGTCGAGTATCACGAACAATGCGATGGCAATGCCGAGTTTGAGCGGGGAACCGAGAAGGAGGCGGGTGGGTAGGAGCATTGCCCGAGAAAGGCTGGCAGGAGCCCCGATTCTGGGCAAGTGCCCGTGATTGGGCAAACGTTGAGTTTTTGACACTGCTAGGATGGGTCCATTAGTCATTACTCTCCGTCCCGCCCATGTCCGCCAAGTACTTCCCGCGAACCCCGAATCTTGCCGATGGCAATGCAGAAGACAAGCGCCGAGAGATTCGCGCTTACTTTCACGCCACCTTCGACCGCTATGAGCAGTTGTTCGAGGTGCTGGCCAGCGACGAGGCGTATTTCCGCAAACCGATCCCGTTGCGGCATCCGCTGATTTTCTATTTCGGCCATACCGCCACGTTTTTCGTCAACAAGCTGGTATTGGCCGGTTTGCTGAGCGAACGGATCAACCCGCGTTTCGAGTCGATGTTCGCCATTGGCGTCGATGAAATGAGCTGGGACGATCTCGGCGAGGCGCATTACGACTGGCCGACGGTGGCCGAGGTCCGGGCCTATCGAATGCGGGTGCGCGCGGCGCTGGACAACCTCATCGCCAATCTGCCGCTGACCTTGCCGATAGCCTGGGATCACCCCTGGTGGCCGATCCTGATGGGCATCGAGCACGAGCGCATTCACCTTGAAACTTCGTCGGTGCTGATCCGCCAGCAGGGGCTGGCTTATGTGCGGCCGCATCCGGCTTGGTCGCCTTGCCGCGACAGTGGCGCGGCGCCCGCCAACGAACTGGTGGAAGTGCCGTCAGGCAAGGTGAGCCTCGGCAAGCAACGCGATGACCAGTACTACGGCTGGGACAACGAATACGGCCGCCACGAGGCCGACCTTCCGGCGTTTCAGGTCGCCCGTTATCTGGCCAGCAACGCCGAATTCCTGGAATTCGTCCGCGACGCTGGCTACGCCAACGATGCCTGGTGGACCGAGGAAGGCCTGGCCTGGCGCAATTTCACGGAAGCCCGCCATCCCACCTTCTGGTTGCCCGACGGCAACGGCTGGCGTCTGCGCCTGATGCTGGAAGAGGTGGCCATGCCCTGGGACTGGCCGGTCGAGGTGAATTTCCACGAGGCCAAGGCTTTCTGTAACTGGAAGGCCGCGCGTGACGGCCTGAAGGTGCGCTTGCCCAGCGAGGACGAGTGGCACCACTTGGCCGCGTTCGCCGGGGTGGGCGAAGTGCCGGGTGACGGCGCGGCGGCCGCCAACCTGCATCTCGACCACGGAGCTTCCTCCTGCCCGGTCAACCGCCACGCGCATGGCCCGTTGTTCGACGTGGTGGGCAATGTCTGGCAGTGGACCGAGACGCCGATCTACCCCTTCGACGGCTTCCAGGTGCATCCGCTCTACGACGACTTCACCACGCCTACCTTTGACGAGCGCCACAACCTGTTCAAGGGCGGCTCCTGGATTTCCTGCGGCAACGAAAGCCGCCTGGCCGCGCGCTACGCCTTTCGGCGGCATTTCTTTCAGCACGCCGGCTTTCGTTATGTGGTGGGCGACCCGCCACCGGCGCCGCCGCCCTCGCACTACGAGAGCGACAAGTTCCTGTCCGAATACGCCGAGTTTCATTTCGGCGACAACTACTTCGGTGTGCCCAACTTCTCGCGGGCCCTGGCCGAACTGGCGATCCAGGCCATGGGCGAGCGGCCGAAGCGTCGCGCCCTCGACCTCGGCTGCGCGGTGGGACGGGCCTCTTTTGAACTGGCGCGGGTATTCGATGCCGTGGAAGGCATCGACTTTTCCGCCCGCTTCATCAGCCTCGGCGCCGAATTCGCCGAGCGTGGCGTGCTGCGCTACACCCTGGTCGACGAGGGCGAACTGGTCTCCTACCGCGAGCGGCGCCTGGCCGACCTCGGCCTGGAAGCGACGCGCGACAAAGTGAGTTTCTTCCAGGGCGACGCCTGCAATCTGAAACCGCATTTCGCCGGCTACGACCTGGTCCTCGCCGCCAACCTGATCGACCGCCTGTACAGCCCGGCCAGGTTCCTCGACGGCGTGCATGAACGGGTCAACCCCGGTGGCATGCTGCTCATCGCTTCGCCCTATACCTGGCTGGCCGAGCACACGCCCAGGGAGGAATGGATCGGCGGCTACAAGAAAGATGGCGAGAACGTCACCACCCTGGACGGCTTGAAAGCCCACCTCGGGGCGCATTTCAAGCTGCTGCAAGGCCCGCTCGAAGTGCCCTTCGTCATCCGCGAAACCCGGCACAAATTCCAGCACACGCTTTCCGAGGTGACGATCTGGGAGCGTTTGCCATGAGCTTCGACTTCGACCGGATCATCGCAAGCGCGCCCGGGAGTAGGTCAGGTTGCCGAAGGCTACCTGACGCTCAACCGTCAAACCCAAGTTTGATGATGGCCCGCCAGGTAGCGATAAGGCCGCAACCTGGCCTACGACGGGGGGCGCTGAATTGAGTTTCGATTTCGACCGGATCATTCCACGCGAGGGCACCGCCGCGCTCAAATGGGACGGACGCAAGAGCGTGTTCGGCACGGACGACGTACTGCCCCTGTGGGTGGCCGACATGGACTTCGCCGCGCCGGAAGCGGTGACCCAGGCGCTGACGGCGCGTGCCGCGCATCCGGTATACGGCTACAGCCTGTTTTCCGATGACGTGTATGAATCCCTGATCGACTGGCTGCGCGCGCGCCACGACTGGGAGGTCGAACGCGACTGGATCATGATGGCGCCCGGCGTGGTGCCCTCGCTGCATGCCGCCGTGCTGGCTTTCGCGGAAGCGGGGGAGAGCGTCATCGTGCAGCCGCCGGTGTATTTCCCCTTTTTCTCCGCCGTCACCGCCACCGGCCGCCGTCTGATCGAAAACCCGCTCTTGTTCGAGGACGGCCGCTACCGCATCGACTTCGATCACCTGGAGCAATGCGCCGCCGACGCCCGCCTGTTGATCCTGTGCAGCCCGCATAACCCGGTCGGCCGGGTCTGGAGCGAGGAAGAACAGCGCGAAATCCTGCGCATTGCCCAAAAACACAAGCTGGTGGTGCTCTCCGACGAAATCCATCACGACCTGATCTACCCCGGCCAGCGTCACATCCCGCTGGCGACGCTGGCGGACGACCCCAGCGACATCATCACCGCCGTCGCCCCGAGCAAGACCTTCAACATCCCTGGCCTGGGGCTCTCCACCCTGGTCGTGAGCAACCCGGAATACCGCGAGAAATTGCGCCTGGCCTTCGACTATCTGCATGTCGGCGGCGCCAACCCGTTCAGCATCGTCGCCTTCGCCGCCGCCTACCAGCATGGCGCGGCCTGGCTGGACGCGCTCATGGCCTATCTGGCGGAAAGTCGCGATGAAGTCACCGCCACCCTGGCGCGCGAGGCGCCGACCATCCGCGTGGTCGCGGCGGAAGGCACTTATCTCCTGTGGCTGGATTGCCGCGCGTTTTGCCGAGAAAAGAGCCTGGACGATCTCGCGCTCAAGCGTTTTTTCGTCAGGCGGGCGCGCCTGGGAATGAGCCCGGGCAGCCTGTTCGGCCAGGGGGGCGACGGCTTCATGCGGCTCAACCTGGGCGCGCCGCGTAGTGTGATCCGCGAGGCCATGCGGCGTCTGGTCGAAGCGGTGGCGAAATTTGACCAAACCGCATGATCTTAGGGGCGACCGGCCGGTCGCCCCTACTGGTACACCTGTCCACTTGAGCCAGGGCGGTGCTGCCCACAGAATCGACACTCAACAATTAAGGAGACTTCCATGCGGCGTCTGTTCCTGATTCTTGCCCTGCTGTTCACCACCGCCGCCATGGCGGCCGCCATTCCCGCCACCAAGGTCGCCAAGGTCAACGAGCGCATCTACGCCCTGCTCGGGCCGATGGAACTGCCCACCAAGTCCAATCAGGGCTACATGGTCAACAGCACGCTGATCATCGGCGACAGCGGCGCCATTCTTATCGACACCGGCTTCACCGATGAAATCGGCGCTCATCTGGCTTCGGTCGTCGCCAAGCTCACCAACAAGCCGGTCAAGGTCATCATCAACACCCACCATCACGGCGACCACACTTTCGGCAACGCCGCCTTCCCCTCTGCCCGCGTCATCAGTTCCGAGATGTGCCGCAAGCTCTTGATCGAAGGCGAGGGCGAATGGCTGGGTATCATCCAGAACGCGCTGGGCCGCAAACTACCCAACACCCGCGCCGTCCCCGCCACCGAGGTCTACGCCAGCAAGACCAGATCCGACGTCACCCTGGATGGCGTCAAGCTCACCTTCTGGGTGCCGGAAGCCTCGCACACGGCGGGTGACATGATGATCTGGCTGCCCGACGACAAGGTGCTGATCGGTGGCGACATTACCGTCAACCAGATCACCCCCAACTTCCGCGACGGCAACGTCAAGCAGTGGATCGCCACCCTGGCCGAAGTGGCGGCCATGCCCGCGAATACCATCATTCCCGGCCACGGCCCGCTGATGACGACCAAGGATGTCGCCGCCATGCATGACCGTATGTCCAAGCTCTATGCCGGCATCGAAGCCGGCTACAAGGCCGGCCTCACCGACGGCGAAATCCGCAAGAAGCTCGACCTCAGCGAATGGAAGCCGTTGCACCACTTCGACGAACAGATGGGCGGCAACATCAACAAGGCCTACCTGGAAATCGAGGCGGCGGCGTTCTGAGGTTTCAAAGTATCTTGGTCAAGGCGCCCGCGGGCGCCTTTTTTCATCCTTCACTTCATTACACATTTCGCCCGCCTCTTGAAATGCCCCACTACGCCCACAAAACCAACCCGGTTTTTAGGAGGGATATGAAGTGTCTGAGGAACAAGTCAATCAGGAAAACGTCGAGGCCGCGGGCGCCAATGTGGATAGCACGCCGAGTCTTGAAGAAATGCTGCGCCAGGCGGAACTGAACGCGCAGGAACATCACGATGCCTGGCTGCGCGCCAAGGCGGAGACCGAGAACGTGCGCCGCCGCTCGCTCGATGATGTGGAGAAGGCGCGCAAGTTCGCGCTGGACAAGTTCGCGGCCGATTTGCTGGCGGTGAAGGACAGCCTGGAAGCCGCGCTGGCGACTGGCGACAATGTCAGCCTGGAAAGCGTGAAGAGTGGCGTGGAGCTGACACTGAAACAGCTATCCGGCGTGTTCGAGAAGAACGCAATCAATGAAATCAATCCATTGGGCGATAAGTTTGATCCGAATTGTCACCAGGCGATTGCCATGGTGGATGCGGAAGGCGAGCCCAATACCGTCGCCCAGGTGTTGCAGAAGGGTTATCTGCTGAATGAGCGGGTGATTCGGCCGGCGATGGTGATGGTGGTGAAAGGGAAGTGACGTCACCCACCCTTGAAACCCCACTCAACAATCCCATAAAGCTAGCAAGTTAATTTTTTCTGAGGAAGACAAAAATGGGCAAGATCATCGGCATCGACCTGGGTACCACCAATTCTTGCGTCGCCATCATGGAAGGCGGCAAGGCGAAGGTCATCGAAAACGCGGAAGGCACGCGCACCACGCCGTCCATCGTCGCTTACGTGGAAGACGGCGAGATCCTGTGTGGCGCGCCGGCCAAGCGACAGTCCGTCACCAACCCCAAGAACACGCTGTACGCCATCAAGCGCCTGATCGGTCGTCGCTTCCAGGAAAAGGAAGTGCAGAAAGACATCGACCTGATGCCGTTCAAGATTTTCCAGGCCGACAACGGCGACGCCTGGGTGGAAGTGCATGGCGAGAAAAAGGCGCCGCCGCAGGTTTCCGCCGAGGTGCTGCGCAAGATGAAGAAGACCGCCGAGGACTACCTGGGTGAAGAGGTCACGGAAGCGGTCATCACCGTGCCGGCCTACTTCAACGACTCGCAGCGCCAGGCCACCAAGGATGCCGGCCGCATCGCCGGCCTGGAAGTGAAGCGCATCATCAACGAGCCGACGGCGGCCGCGCTGGCCTTCGGCATGGACAAGCAGGAAGGCGACCGCAAGATCGCGGTGTATGACCTGGGCGGCGGCACTTTCGACATCTCCATCATCGAGATCGCGGAAATCGACGGCGAGCACCAGTTCGAAGTGCTGTCCACCAACGGCGATACCTTCCTCGGTGGCGAAGACTTCGACCAGCGCCTGATCGACTACATCATCGACGAGTTCAAGAAAGAGTCCGGCGTCAACCTGAAGCAGGACGTGCTGGCCCTGCAACGCCTGAAGGAAGCCGCCGAGAAAGCCAAGATCGAGCTGTCTTCCGCGACCCAGACCGAGATCAATCTGCCCTACATCACGGCGGATGCCAGTGGCCCGAAGCACCTGGTCATGAAGATCACCCGCTCCAAGTTCGAGAGTCTGGTGGAAGAACTGATCAAGCGCACCATCGAGCCCTGCAAGATTGCGATCAAGGATTCCGGCATCAAGGTTTCCGACATCGGCGACGTGATCCTGGTCGGCGGCATGACCCGCATGCCCAAGGTGCAGGAACTGGTGAAGGAATTCTTCGGCAAGGAACCGCGCAAGGACGTCAACCCCGATGAGGCCGTCGCCGTCGGCGCCGCGATCCAGGGCGGCGTGCTGCAGGGCGAGGTCAAGGACGTGTTGCTGCTCGATGTCACCCCCTTGTCCCTGGGCATCGAAACTTTGGGCAGCGTGATGACCAAGCTGATCCCGAAGAACACCACCATCCCGACCCGCGCCAACCAGGTGTTCTCCACCGCCGACGACAACCAGACCGCGGTGACCATCCACGTCCTGCAAGGCGAGCGCGAAATGGCCTCCGGCAACAAGAGCCTGGGCCAGTTCAACCTCACCGACATCCCCCCGGCTTCGCGCGGCATGCCGCAGATCGAGGTCACTTTCGACATCGACGCCAACGGCATCCTGCACGTTTCCGCCAAGGACAAGGGCACCGGCAAGGAAGCCAAGATCACCATCAAGGCCAACTCGGGCCTGTCCGAGGACGAGATCAAGAAGATGGTGTCCGACGCCGAAGCCAACGCCGCCGAGGACCACAAGGCCTTCGAGCTGGCCACCGCGCGCAACCAGGCCGACAGCATGGTGCACTCGGTGAAGAAGGCGCTGAAGGACTACGGCGACAAGGTCAACGACGAAGAAAAGGCCAAGATCGAAACCGCCATCACCGAGGCCGAGGCCGCGATCAAGTCCGGCGACAAGGACGAGATCGAAGCCAAGACCCAGGTTCTGGCCGAAGCCAGCCACAAACTGGCCGAGCAGATGTACGCCAAGGACCAGGGCGCGGCTGGTGCTGAAGCAGGTCCGGGCGCGTCTGGCGGCAAGAAGGACGACGATGTCGTCGATGCCGAGTTTGAGGAAGTGAAAGACAAGTAAGACCCGGATGAAGCGGTGCCCGTCACCGCCCGCCTCCGTCAAGCCGGCATTCGTGCCGGCTTTTTTTCGAGGAGAAAATGTGTAATGGGGCAAGCATCCCGCAACCCCTCTCCCAACGGTAACATTCACGAATGCCCTCATCATTCGATCAAACCGACGAGTTGACCGAACGCCTTGGAACGCTCATCGAGGCGCTTCCCGATGCCATTTTCTTCAAGGATGGCGAAGGACGTTGGCGTGTCGTGAATACCGCGGGCCTGCGACTATTCCACCTCGTCGACCAGCCCTGGGAGGGCAAGACCGACCTGGAACTGGGGCGCCTCTATCCCGCTCTGGCGGAGGCCTTCAATACCAGCCAGATGGACGACGAGGCGGCATGGGCTCGGCGCGGTCGCCACGATACCCTGGAATCCATCCCCGATCCGGATACCGGAGAGCTGTTGACCTTTGAAGTCACCAAGATTCCCTTGTTTCATTCCGGTGGGACGCGTCGAGGACTGGTCGTCATCGGCAGAAATATCACCGCGCGGAAAAAAATCGAGGCGAAAGAACTCCGCCAACGCACCAGCCTTCGCCATCTGAGCGAAATCGCGGCTTTGTCGCATCTCCCGCTGGCTGAGCAGTTCAAGCGGGCGCTCGCGGTTGGCGCCGCGCACCTGGGTTTGGAGTTCGGCATCATCAGCCATATCGAAGGAGATGTTTACCATGTGGTGTCCCAGATTTCGCCGCCGGACACCCTGTGGGATGGACAGACCTTTCCGTTCGGTTTGACCTATTGCAGCATGACGATCGAGAAAAACGACGTCCTGGCCATCGAGGACATGGGAAAGTCTCCACAAATGGGGCATCCCTGTTATCAGACCTTCCAGCTGGAGACCTATATCGGCGCGCCGCTGCGGGTGGATGGCGCGGTCTACGGCACGGTCAATTTCAGCTCGCCACGGCCATATTCCAGGAGATTCGACGAGGGTGACAAGGAATTTGTCCATCTGTTATCGCGCTGGGCCGAGTCCGCGATAGGGCGCGATCGGGTCGAGCGGCAACTCGCCGAAAGCGAGTTGCATCTGCGCACGATCATCGAGAACGAGCCCGAGTGCGTGAAGACACTGGCCGCCGATGGCAGACTGATGACCATGAATCGCGCCGGCCTGGACATGCTCGACGCGGATTTCCCGGAGCAGGTCGTCGGAAAATCACTTGCCGACCTGGTGATGCCGAAATACCGCAAACCATTCAAGGCGCTGATTACCCAGGTATTCGAAGGCAATTCCGGCCATCTGGAATTCGAGATCACCAGTCTTCGCGGGAAGCACCGCTGGCTGGAAACCAAGGCCGTGCCGTTGGCCGATGCGCAAGGGAATGTCCTTTCCCTGTTGAGTGTCACGCGCGACATCAGCGAGCGAAAACAGGCTGAAATCGCCTTGCGCGAAAGCGAGAAACGCTTCCGCGACACTCTGGAATATGCCCCGATCGGCATGTCCATCACCACGCTGGATGGTCGGATCATGCTGGTGAATCAGGCGCTTTGCCGGCTTCTTGGCTACGAAAAACAGGCACTGGAAAGCATGTCGCTTCAGGACATCGTTCATCCCGAAGACTTGGCGCAATCCGTCGACGACATGCGGCGGGTATTGGAGGAACACGTCGTTTCATTCCAGATGGAAACCCGCTATCTGGATGTCGCCGGCAACACGGTCTGGACTCAGCTCACGGTCTCGCTGCTGCGGGATAACGCGGGTGACGCGCTGAATTTCATTGCCCAGATCGAGAATATTTCGGAGCGCAAGCGCGACCAGGAACAGATTCGCCTCCTTGCCTATTACGACACGCTGACCAACCTACCCAACCGCCGCTTGCTGATCGATCGCTTCAACCTGGCGTTGGCCCAGGCGAAGCGGTACCGGCGTTCCCTGGCGGTGCTGTTCCTGGATCTGGACCATTTCAAGACGATCAATGACCAGTTGGGGCATGACGTGGGTGATGAACTGCTCAGCGTGGTCGCCACGCGTCTGAGCGCCTGCGTGCGCGGCGTGGATACGGTCGCCCGGCAGGGGGGAGACGAATTCATCGTGCTCCTGGCGGAAATCCATTGCCCCCAGGATGCGGAGTTGGCCGCTCAGAAAATTCTTGATGCCCTGGCCGTACCCATTACGGTAGAGGAACACCACCTCCAGATCAGCACCAGCATCGGTATCGCCTTCCGGGCCGCCGATGGGACGGATGATGCCAGGGAGTTGATGAAGAAAGCGGACATGGCCATGTATGCGGCAAAAGAGGCCGGGCGGAATCAATACCGTTTCTGCCACTGTCCGACCGGCCATGACGCTTTCCGCTGCGCGGATGCCGCGGACGATGTCGAACGCTGAATCCTGGCCAAGCTCGATCGGCCCGCGCGCTCCGGGCCGAATGGCTGCCCGTCGCGGCTGATCAGCCCGTTCCAGCGTCCCGCCGCGCGCGGAATTTCGCTGCCGTCCAGGCTGAGGCAAACGCCGTTTTCCAGGCGCAACTGGCCGCCCCGCCAGCCGATTTCCTTGTCGTTGAGATGCGCGCCATGCATGGCGATCAGGCCGCGGTTGCCCACCGTGCATGGTCTTTTGGCTGTAAGGAGACGATCAAGAAGCGGGCGGTTCCTTGTTAGTGGGCATCACCCGGCTACTGTGACTGGATGGAACCTTATTAGCATCACCCCTCAACCGAGGCGGTCTGTTGATCAGGAACTAGCGAACGCCATACCAATTAATCAGGAGAGTTGCCATGTCAAACCCCATCACCCTGAAACTGAATGCCGCTTCCCTGTCGAGCGACTCGGTCGCCGGATGGCAGGCCGAGACCTATGTCCTGACCAGTGCCGCGCGCGGTGGCGATCAGGCGCCGCTGCCCGTCGAACTGGCGCCGGATGATGTCCTGGAACTGGAGTTGGAGGACGGCACCCTTCTGCTGGTGGCGGCGGAGGACGCGGAACGTTATCTGGGCGGGGCGATCAGCCGAGGCGAAGGCGTCGCCGGGGAGATTCAGGTGGGCCCGACCTTGCGCTTGTCGGGCCAACATCTGCCGCTGGGTCCCAGCCGCGATGGCATGGGTGCCTGGGCGCTGAAATCTTTGCGCGTCTTCAAGCGGGGGCCGGCGGGCATGACCGCGCTGATGGCGGCGGGGACATTCCAGGATCACCAGCTCGATCACCGCTCTGGTCTGCAGCGCCTTTCCACCACGACGTGGGGTCTGACCGCCATCGAGAAAATGCCTCCTTCCAACGAACCGGCGCTGCTGTTCCTGCATGGCACCGCCTCTTCCACCGGAGGCAGTTTCAAATCGCTGTGGGGAGGCGAAGGGGCTGAACTGGATGCGCGGGCATTTCTGGCGCGGGCGTATGGCGACCGTGTCTATGGCTATGAACATCGCTCCCTGACCGAGAGCCCGATCGCCAACGTCCTGGCGCTGCTGGACACCCTGCCCGAGGGCGGGCGTCTGCATGTGGTGAGCCATTCCCGCGGCGGCATGCTGGGCGAGTTGCTGGCGCGGGCCAACCGCTTGAACTCGGACCCCTTCACCGAGGCGGACATCCGGCGCTTCCTGGAACATGGGAAGCGCACCGGGCGCGTCGGCTACGAGCAGGATGCCGAGAGCCTGCGCAAGCTCAACCAGGCGATGAAACAGCGTTCGTTGCGGATCGAACGCTTCGTGCGGGTCGCCGGCACGGCGCGCGGCACCACCCTGGCTTCCGGGCGGCTGGATCGCTGGGCGAGCGTGATGCTGAACCTGATCGGCAAGGGGCTGATGGCGGTGCCCGGTTTGCAGCCGGCGGCCAAGGGCTATGACCTGTTGCGCGGCTTCCTGCTGGCCGTGGTGAAAGAAAGAACCGATGCCCGCGTGCTGCCCGGCCTGGAAGCGATGATGCCGGACTCGCCGCTGGTGGCCCTGCTCAACGCGCCGGACGTGGCGGTGGATTTCCCCCTGCATGTCATCGCCGGGGACTACCAGGGCGATGGCCTGCTGTCCTGGCTGGGTGATTGCCTGTCCGAAGCCTTCTATGGCGGCGAGACCGATCTGGTCGTGAATACCCCGTCGATGAGCGGCGGCGCGGCGCGGCCCCAGGGGATCTGGCGGAAGTTCCTGGCCGGGCCGAAGGTGACACACTTCAGTTATTTCCAGCGTAAGGAAAGCGCGCAACCTCTGCTCGAAGCGCTGGCCGGCGGCAACGACAGTTTCGAGCGGCTGACAGGCCCTTCCCGCGTGGAGCTCGCGCGCGGCGGCAAGTACACAAAGCCGCTGCCTGAAGGCCCGATCGCGTTGATGTTGCCGGGCATCATGGGTAGCCACCTGGCACTGGAAAGTGACCGTATCTGGTTCGATCCTATCAACATGATCGCCGGGGAAATGGCGCGCCTGAATGTGAACGCCGTGGGCGTGACGCCCTCCGGCTGGATGGACGTTTCCTACGAAAATTTTGCTCAGCACCTGGCGCAAAGCCACGAGGTGAGGCCGTTCGCCTATGACTGGCGGCTGTCCATCGTCGAAGCGGCGGAGAAGTTCGGCAAGGTGCTCGACGACGCGATGAAGGATGCCGCGCAACGCAAGCAACCGCTGCGCATCGTCGCCCACTCCATGGGCGGCCTGGTGGCGCGCCTGGCCATGAAATCGCGCTGGGACAAGTTCAAAGCCATCCCCGGCAGCCGCCTGGTGCAGTTCGGCACCCCCAACAACGGCTCGCACAGCATCGCGGCGGTGCTGATGGGGCGCGATGCCTTCGTCCAGAAGATCGAACGCTGGTTCGACTGGAAACACGACATGCGCGAATTCCTCGACATCGTGCGCGACTTCCCCGGCGTCCTGGAACTGTTGCCCTGGCCGCTGCGGGGCGGCGTAGCCGGCGACGGCCTGGATTATTTCGACGCGCAGGTCTGGCAGGCCTGGGCCGATCAGGATGCCGAGAACCGCGACCGCAAAGATCGCGGCATGGACATGAAATTTGAACGCGCCAAGGGCGCGGGCGACGGCTGGCCAGTGCCACCGACGCAACGTCTGCTCGATGCGAAAAGCGCCATCCTGCAGGTGCAGGCCGCGCCGCTGGACCCGGACTGCACGCTGTATGTGGCGGGCAGCGAGAAAACCCCGGTAGCCATCCGTTTGCGGAATGGCCAGGTGGAAATCGGCTGGACCGATCGTGGCGATGGCCGGGTGCCCTGGGATACCGGCATCCCGCCCGGCGTGAAGGTCTGGTACGTGGACGCCGCTCACGGTGACCTGCTTGGGTACGAGGAGGCATTCGATGAATACGTCACCCTGCTGGAAACCGGCACCTGTCGACTTTCCACCGCCCAATCGGGCACACGCGATGCCGGCGCGGTGAGATTCACGCCCGCGCCGCTGGCGGTGTACACCCTCTACCCCAGCGCGGAAGAAGTCATGGCCGCCGCCGTGGGCGGACGCGCGCCGCGCAAGCGGATCAAGGCCACCAGCATTCCCACGGTCATCGAAGTCATCCACGGCAGCCTGGCCGGCGCGGACACACCGGTCCTGATCGGCGCCTATGCCCATGACCCGATCGGTGGCAGCGCGGGCTTCCTGGACCAGCATCTCGGCGGCAACCTGAAGCGGGCGCAGAAGATGGGGCGTTATCCGGCCCAGGCGGGCGAAGCCATGGTGTTCCTGCCGGCCAGTCCGCAAGACAAGCCCGGCGGCGCGATCGTCGTCGGACTCGGCGCTCTCGGGGAACTCAAACCCGGCATGCTCAGCCGCGCCCTGGCGCACGGTTTCATGGAATACGCGCGGCAGTGGGCGGAAATGAACCCGGCAACGGGCCAGGCGAAGGACGAAAAAACGCGCGGCGTAAATCTGTCCACCGTATTGGTCGGCACCGGCTACGCCGGCCTGAGCGTGGAATTGGGCATGCGCGCCCTGGCAGAAGCCCTGCGCCGCGCCAATCAAAGCCTGGCCCAGGCCGATATGAGCCTGCGCATCGGCAACCTGACCTTGTTCGAGGAAGAAGAATCGCGCGCCATCGCGGCCGCCAATGCCCTGCGCGAACTGGCGCGCGACCGCAAATATGCCGGGTTGCTCAGCTATGACGGCCGCATTCGTCTGGCGCTAGGCCGTTATCGCGGGCGCTGCGTGGATCAGGGCGGCGCCAATGGCTGGCAGCGCGTGCACATCACCGCCGGCAACAGCGGCGGACTGCGCTTCACCCTGCTGACCGACCGCGCCCGCAACGAGGTGGACGACGAACCTGATCAACGCCAGGCGGTGGATGGCCTGATCCGCGCCTCCACCAGCAACGCGGCGGACCAGCCCGGCCTCTCGCGCGCCCTGTTCGAACTCATGGTGCCCAACGGCTTCAAGGAAGCCCTGCCCGATTTGCGTGGCCTCATTCTCGGCGTCGATGCCGTCGCCGCCGCCTACCCCTGGGAACTCATGCGCGACGAGGCGGAGCGTTACGAACAACCCCTGGTGACCCGCATCGGCGTGGTGCGGCAACTGGCCTCGCCGCACGGCCGAAAAGGCGTCGCCACGGTCGAGGAACCGCGCGTGCTGGTGGTGGGCGACACCCAATCCGGCTTTGTCGAATTGCCGGGTGCGCAGCAGGAAGGGCGCATGGTCGCCGGCCTGTTCCAGGAGCGGGGCTATGACGTCAACCCGCTGATACGACCCGATGGCCAGACGGTGCTGGTCAACCTGTTCGACGGCCACTATCGCATCATCCACCTCGCCGCCCACGGCATGCTGGCGCGGGATGAGCAGGACGCCAGGGACGACAAACCTGGCGCGGAGGCCAAGCGTTACACCGGCATGGTGCTGGGGCCGAACACCATCCTTACCACGGCCCAGGTCAGCAAACTGCGGCGGGTGCCGGAACTGGTCTTCATCAACTGCTGCCACCTCGGCAGCATGGCGGCGGATGTCCGCCCGCGCTGGGGTGAACTGGCCGCCAACCTGGCCACCGAATTCATAGAAATGGGCTGCAAGGCGGTGATCGCCGCCGGTTGGGCGGTGGACGACGCCGCGGCCGACACCTTCGCCGGGGCCTTCTACCGCGCCATGCTGGATGGCAAGAAGTTCGGCGACGCGGTGCTGGCCGCGCGCGCCGAGACCTGGCAACGCCACCCCGGCAGCAACACTTGGGGCGCCTACCAGGCCTACGGCGACGAGCGCTATCGTTTGCTGGCTGACCAGGAAGATGCCTGGCAGGCGCCGGATTACCTCCACGCCGGCCAGATCAGCGGCGACCTGGAGCGCCTGCAGGCCCGCATCGGCCCGGCCAACGCGGATGAACAGGCGCGATACCGCAAACAACTGGAGACTATCGAAAGCGCCGCCCGCGCGCGCTTCTTCAACCTCGCCGAAATTCGCGAACGCTTCGCCGCCGCCTGGGCCGACCTGGGCGACAGCGAACGCGCCATCGCCCATTACCGCGCCGCCCTGGCGCAGGAAGATGCCACGTCCAGCCTGCACGCCCTGGAACAACTCGCCAACCTGGAAATTCGTCTGGGTGCTGAACGCATCGGCGAGCCGGAAGGCGAGCAACTCATGCAAACCGGCCTGCAACGCCTCGAAGCACTCCTCGTCCTCGGGGAAACCGTGGAGCGTTTGTCCCTGCTCGGTTCCGCCTGGAAACGCCGCGCCCACGCCCTGCGCCAGGGCAAGGCGAAGATCGGTGAAGTGCGCGCCGCGCTGGAACAAATGCTGGCGGCCTACCGCAAGGCCAGCGATCTATCCCTGCAAACGACCGGTGAGCGCGATTACAACTCCACCCTCAACGCCCTCGACGGCGCCCTCCTGCTCGCCGCCCTCGGCAACCGCAAACCGCTGGAAGAACTGGCGTCGCAACGCGCCGACTGGCTCGCTGAAGCGGCGCGCAACGGCAATCGCCGCTTCGCCGGGGAACGCGACTTCTTCCATGCACTGGCCGAGCCGGAAGCGGCGCGGGTGGATGCCCTCTGGACCATGCTGGAAGGAGGAGAAACGCTCGACCAAGCCAAGGTGCGCGACGCCCTGGTCGCCCACTATCGCGACCTGTTCACCCGCCTCGGCAACAACCGAGCCCACGACTCCAGCACCCGCCAGTTGCAATGGCTGATCGACCTTCTGCCCAACAGTAAACGCGTCCTGAGAACCACCTTGCGGCAGTTGAAGGAAGCCATCGAAGCAGCGGGACCGGCATGAAAGTTCCCATAGCGCCGCCAAAAGTAGGTCAGGTTGCGGCCTTATCGCTACCTGACTATTCACCTGTCCCCCCTTGAAAACGCTCTGTGCGCGTTGGGCGTTGATGAAGTTGGGGCATGAGTTCCCCCCTTTATCAAAGGGGGGTTAGGGGGGATTTCTACGGCCGGCAACTAGGCTTACGTCGCTAAATCTGATGAAGCCCCTGATAAAGCCCCTAAGCGAAGGACTAAGCCGCCAAAAGACGGCGGCCAAGTCCCTGCTTATACCCTTCGGTACCCCTCACTCCCCCTTTGATAAAGGGGGAAGCCACTGCAACACGCGCTTTCACGTCAATCAACGGCCAACACGAGCAGCGCCTGTGAAAAAAATGGAAGAAAGGCCACCTACCCACCCCGGCTGATCAGCCCTTTCCATTTTCCCGCCGCGCGCAGGATTTCGTTGCCGTCCAGGCTGAGGCAAACGCCGTTTTCCACGCGCAACTGGCCGCCCACCCAGACGTGGCTGACCTGTTCGCGGCCGACGCTGTAGACCAGGTCGGAGAGCGGGTCGTAGCAGGGCAGGCTGCCGGGATGGGCGAGGTTGATGGCGACGATGTCGGCCTGTTTGCCCGGTTCCAGGGAGCCGATTTCCTGGTCCAGTCCAAGCGCGCGGGCACCGGACAAGGTGGCCATTTCCAGCGCCTGGGCGGCGGGGAGGGCGGCGGGGTCGCCGGAGACACCTTTGGCGAGCAGGGCCGCCAGGCGCATTTCACCGAGCATGTCGAGGCGGTTGTTGCTGGCGGCGCCGTCAGTGCCGATGCCGACATTGACACCCTCCGCCAGCAGCTTGGCCACCGGGGCGAAACCGCTGCCGAGCTTGAGGTTGGATGCCGGGCAGTGCGCGACATGGCAGCCGTGGCTGCCCAGCCAGCCGATTTCCATGTCGTTGAGGTGCACGCCATGCACGGCGATCAGGCCGGGCGTCAGCATGCCGAGCGACTTCATGCGGGCGAGCGGGCGCACGCCGTATTGCTCGCGGCTCTGCTTCAGTTCGTCCTCGGTTTCATGGAGGTGGATGTGCACCGGCAGATCGAGTTGCTCGGCGTAGGTCATGATTTTTTCCAGGCCGCGGTCGCCCACCGTGTAGGGCGCGTGCGGCGCCAGACAGAAGGTCGCCAGCGGGTTGTCGGCATGGGCGTCGCGCATGGCCAGGCCTTTTTGCAGATAGCCATCGGTATCGGCGGCATAGCCGGTGGGAAAATCCACTAGGATCATGCCGGCGGCGATGCGCATGCCCGCCTGGGTGGCCGCTTCCACCGCGCCTTCGGCGAAGAAATACATGTCGTTGAAACAGGTGACGCCACCCTTGAGCATCTCCAGGCAGGCCAGCAGGGTGCCGTCGCGAACGAAATCGTGGCTGCCGTGGCGCGACTCGGCCGGCCAGATGTGGTGGTTGAGCCAGTCCATCAACGGCAGATCGTCGGCATAGCCGCGCAGCAGGGTCATGGCGGCGTGGGTGTGCAGGTTGATCAGGCCGGGAATCAGGACATGGCCGGGCAGATGTACGCGCTCGCGGCTGCTCCAGGCATCGGCCTCCGCGCTCGGCAGCAGCGCGGCGATGCGCCCATCCTTCACCAGCAAACTATGCCCGGCCAGCACCGCCCCGGCGGGCCGCACGGGAACGATCCAGCCGGCGTCGATGCGCAGATCGGCGCTGTGTGGGAGGTGGTCTGGTGTAGGCATGGCGGGTTCCGGCTGAACGATGGCGGAATGCTAGCGTAGGTTGGTTAGCGCGGAACCCCCCTTTCTCAAAGGGGGGCAAGCGTGGAACCGGCGGGCCGTGGCTCCCCCCTTTCCCAAAGGGGGGAGCCACGCGCGGAACCGGCGGGCCTGTGGAACCCCCCTTTCTCAAAGGGGGGGGCAGGGGGGATTTAGCGACGCTCGCACTCGCGCCACCCTTGGCGAAATCCCCCCCCAGCCCCCCTTGGAATAAGGGGGGAGTCAAAGACCTCAATAAAATCCCGTAGCATTCGCCACAATACTTCAGGAGAAGTTCGTGGCCGCCAAGACCGAAACCGCTGTTTTCCCCATCGTCGCCCTGGGCGCTTCCGCCGGCGGGCTGGAGGCGTTCGAGCAGTTCTTTCGCAATGTGCCGCCGGATATCGGCTTGGCCTTCATCCTGGTGTCGCACCTGGACCCCGACCATGTCAGTCTGCTCGGCGAAATCCTGCAACGCAGCACGGCCATGCCGGTGGTCGAGGTGCGGGATCAGGCGCGGGTGGTGCCCAATCATGTCTATGTCATGCCGCCCAACCGTGACATGGCGATCTTCCACGGTGTGCTGCAACTCTCCGTGCCGGAGGCGCCGCGCGGACAACGCATGCCGATCGACGCTTTCCTGCGCGCCCTGGCCGAGGATCAAGGCGAGCACGCCATCGGCATCATCCTTTCCGGCACCGGTACCGACGGCACCCTGGGCCTGCGCGCCATTCTCGGCGCCGGCGGCGTCACCCTGGTGCAGGAGCCGGCCAGCGCCAAGTACGACGGCATGCCGACCAGCGCCATCCAGGCCGGCTATGCCAGCCAGGTGCTGGCGCCGGAGAACATGCCGGCCGCGCTGCGGCATCTGGCCGATCTGCCCGCGCCGCAACAACAGGCATCGATACCCGCCGGCGGCATGAACCGCATCCTGATGCTATTGCGCGCCGGTACCGGCCACGATTTCTCGCTCTACAAGAAAAGCACTATCGGCCGCCGCATCGAGCGGCGCATGGCGCAGCACGACCTCAGCGACCACGACATTTACGCCCGCTACCTGAAAGAGCATCCGACCGAGTTGCAGATCCTGTTCAAGGAACTGCTCATCAACGTCACCAGTTTCTTTCGCGACCCGGAGGCCTTCGCCACCCTCAAGCAGGACATCCTGCCGCAACTCTTTGCCGGCAAGCCGGAGGGCTATGTATTCCGCGTCTGGGTGGCCGGCTGCGCCAGCGGCGAGGAGGCCTATTCCATCGCCATCCTGCTGCGTGAGTTCATGGACGAGTGGAGGGAAAAGCAGCACCAGGAATACAAGATTCAGATCTACGCCACCGATCTCGACGACGATGCCATCGCCCTTGCCCGCGCCGGCCTGTATCCGCCCAACATCGCCGCCGATGTCGCCGCTGATCGCCTGCGTCGCTTCTTCGTCAAGGAAGACGCCGGCTACCGGGTGAAGAAGGACATCCGCGAGATGGTGGTATTCGCCATCCAGAACGTCATCAAGGACCCGCCCTTCACCAAGCTCGATCTGCTCAGTTGCCGCAACCTGATGATCTACCTGGAGCCGGAGCTGCAACATCGCCTGCTGCCCGCCTTCCATTACGCCCTCAAGCCGGGCGGCGTGCTGTTCCTGTCGCCCTCGGAGAGCATAGGCAACCACCCGGAACTGTTCACCGCGCTGAACCGCAAGTGGAAGTTCTACCGCGCCATCCATACCGCCGCTTCCACTCGCGCGGTGATGGCGAGCGGCCTGTCGTGGACGGCGGACAGCGCCGGCAAGGGTGTGGAAGAAATCGTGAAGAAAACCAAGGAGACGAATTTTGCCGAACTCACCCGGCGCGCGCTGCTCCATTCCTATGCCCCCGCCTCGGTGCTCACCGACGACAAGGGCAACCTCTTGTTCGTGCATGGCGACACCGGCAAATACCTGCGTCCGGCGCCGGGCCAGGCCAGTCTCAATGTGATCGACATGGCGCGCGAGGGCCTGCAACCGCACCTGCGCGCCGCTCTGCTTGGCGCCGAGCCCAAGCCCACGCTGAACCAGGAAATCCTGGTCAAGACCAATGGCGACTTCCAGCCCGTCAGCCTCAGCGTGCGCCCGTTGCCCGACCCGGACGCCAGCCAGGGCCTGCTGCTGGTGAGCTTTCAGGATCTGGCTCACGACGTCGGAAAACCCGCCGCCGCCAAAGTGAAGCGCGGCAAACCTGGCGCCCCCGGCGACACCCCACCGCGCGTCGAGGAACTGGAGCGGGAACTCGCCTACACACGGGAAAATCTGCAAGCCACCATCGAGGAGCAGCAGGCCTCCAACGAGGAACTCAAATCGACCAACGAGGAATTGCAGTCCACCAACGAGGAACTGCAATCCACCAACGAGGAACTGGAAACCTCCAAGGAAGAACTGCAATCGGTGAACGAAGAACTGATCACCGTGAATGCCGAACTCCAGGCCAAGATCGAGCAACTGGCCGGCATGCAGAACGACATGAAGAACCTGCTCGACAACATCAACATCGGCACCATCTTCCTCGATGCGCAGCTTCGGATTCGCCGCTTCACGCGCGAAGCGGCAAAGGCCTACCGCCTGATCGCAAGCGATGTCGGGCGGCCGCTGGCCGACATCAAATCCGACCTCTCGGGTGAAGACCTGCTGAGCGAGGCCAAGGTGGTGCTCGATACCCTGGTATCCAGCGAACACGAAGTCCACACCCCCGACGGCGCCACCTACCTGGCGCGCATCCAGCCCTACCGCACCCTGGACAATGTGATTGGAGGCGTGGTGCTCACCTTCAACGACATCAGCACACGCATCAAGGCCGAAGCGGCGGTGCAGGAGGCGCGGGAACTGGCCGAAGCCATCGTCGATACCGTGCGCGAACCCTTGATGGTGCTGGATGGCGACCTGCGGGTCGTTTCCGCCAGTCGCGCCTTCTATGAGCGCTTCAATACCACAGTCGACAACACCGTCGGACAGCCGCTGTACAGACTGGGCAATGGCCAGTGGGACATCCCGCAATTACGCGAACTGCTGGAGAAGATTCTGCCGCGCGACCAGAGCTTCAATGGCTATGTGGTGGAATACGATTTCCCCGCCATCGGCCATCGCAAGATATTTCTCAATGCCCGCAGCCTCGTTGCCAGGAATGGCGCCAATCCGATGATTCTGTTGGTGATGGAGGTGTAGGCGAAAGCGGCTTGATGGCACCTGGTTACACGCGCCTGGCGTAGGTCAGGTTGGCGCGCGGCGACTACCTGACGTTTGTTCCGTCTATCTGGAAGCTTGAGGGTGGACCGTCAGGGTGCGATAAAGACGCAACCTGACCTACAGGGGGGCCGCATCAGATCAACAAATTCCTCTCCCATGCCGCTGTGCTGGGTCCATGGCATCAGGGGAGCGCGCCGCCCGCTCAAAGAAAACCCCACTACTCCTATAGTTTTCCGCGTTCCGGCCGATAATTCGAGTGAGTGATGGATTGCCAGCCTGAATCTAAATAGCTTGGTAAATAAGTGAAAAGTGCGGCATTCCCTCTTCAGTGCGGCTTCCTGCAGACTGGCCTTCAGTAAGGGATTTGTATGGATGAGCAATGGAATGGACCTGAGCGGCGCAAGTCGCAACTGCGGGAAGCCGCGGAGACGCAGCTTGCCCACGCACCGCCGCTCGAAGGGGATCGGCCTGCCGAAGAACTCCTGCATGAACTCCAGGTGCACCAGATCGAGCTGGAGATGCAGAACGAATCCTTGCGCCAGACCCAGGTTGAATTGGAGATCTCGCGCGACCGCTATGTCGACCTTTATGAATTCGCCCCGGTCGGCTATCTCACGCTGACGCGCGAGGGGCTGATCACCGAAATCAATCTCACCGGCGCCGCCATGCTGGGGGTGGAGCGCCGGCGATTGCTCAGTCGCCGTTTTGACGCTTACTTGACCGCGGAAGACCGTGAGCGCTGGCGGCGACTGTTTATTGCCGCGCTGGGCAGCGAGACGCGCCAGTATGGCAATCTTGCGCTGCAACGAGGCGATGGCGCGGTGTTCCAGGCGCGCCTGGACTGCCTGCGCATGGTGGAAGGCGATGCCCCGCCGGTGCTGCGTATCGCCCTGTCCGACATCAGCAAGCAGACGCGGATGCAACTGGCGCTGGACGAGAGCGAGGGGCGTTACCGCCTGATTTTCGAGAAAAGCAACGAGGCCATATTTTTTGGCCACCCCGACGGCAGCATCGAAGTCGCCAACCCGGCGGCTTGCGCCTTGTTCGGTTACAGCGAAGCGGATATCCGCCGCATAGGTCGCAACGGCATTCTGGATGGCGGCGACCCGCGTTTGCCAGCCGCGCTGGAGGAACGTCGGCAAAAGGGCGCATTCCAGGGTGAACTACGTTGTATCCGAAGCGATGGCAGTGTGTTCCCGGCGCAGATCAGTTCCACCCAGTTTCGCGATTCGAGCGGCAGGGAAAGCACCAGCATCCTGGTCCGCGACATCAGCGACCAGGTACGGCGCGAGGCTCAGATAAAACATCTCAATCGCGTCCTGCACACCATCAGTGCCTGCAACGAAGATCTGGTCCGCGCGCGTAGCGAGGTGGATCTGCTGAGCGACATCTGCCGCGACATCGTCGAGGTTGGCGGCTACCTGCTGGCCTGGGTGGCGGTGGCCGACACGACAAGACCTGGCGCCGCCACACCGATTGCCTGGGCGGGCAGCCAGGCGGCGTATCAGGCCCATGCGGCACTGGATGGCGATCCTGAACACATGCGCCACTGTCTGGTGGTCGCGGCGTTGAACAGCCACCGCACCCAGATATGCAACCGGTTCAATACGACGCCTGAATGCCACTTCAGGGAATTGAGCGGTCTTGGCGTGCACTCCGCCCTGTCTTTGCCTTTGCTTAACGATGACCTGCTCTATGGCGCGCTGACCCTGTTCTCGAGCCAACCCGATGCTTTCGATGCCGCCGAAGTCACCTTGATGGAGGAACTTGCCGCCGATCTGGCCTACGGCATCACCGCCCTGCGCGTGACCCAAGAGCGTGATCTCTACATGCGGCACTTTGAACAGGCCATGCAGAGCACCGTGACGGCGATGGCGCGCACCCTGGAAATGCGCGACCCCTATACCGCCGGCCACCAGCAGCGGGTGACGACGCTGGCGCTGGCGATCGCGCATGAATTGGGGCTGGATGCGCGGAAAATCGAAGGACTGCAATTCGGCGGCATGATCCACGACATCGGCAAGATCGGCGTGCCGGCGGAAATCCTCTCCAAGCCCGGCAGGCTGACACCACTCGAATACCAGTTGATCCAGCAACATCCGGAAACCGGCCGCCAGCTCGTCGCCAATATCGACTTTCCCTGGCCGATGGCCGAGATGATCGTGCAGCACCACGAACGCCTGGACGGCAGCGGCTACCCGGCCGGCCTCAAGGGCGAGGAAATCCTGCTGGAAGCGCGCATCCTCGCCGTCGCCGATGTGGTCGAGGCCATGTCCTCGCACCGCCCCTACCGCGCCGGCCTGGGGATGGAAGCCGCGCTCGCGGAAATCGAACGCGGCGGCGGCCTGCAATACGACGCGGCGGTGGTGGCGGCCTGCGTCAAGGTGGTGCGGGAGAACGGAATGAGGTTGCCGGAATGAGTGCAAAGCCCCCCTCTCTGCGCGCCGCCGCCGAGGCGCGACTCGTCGACGCCCCGGCCCCGCCCCCGGCGCCCCCCCGTTCCGCCGAAGAGCTGCTGCATGAACTGCAAG
>CAZIUC010000008.1:0-8299 GCA_964542455.1 uncultured Thiobacillus sp.
CCTCCAGATAGACCTCGATGAAGGTCTTCCAGTTGAACTTGTATTCGGTGATCTGGGTGCTGTCGTAAACGAAGCCGCTGAAATCCATCTCGGCGGCCACACCCAGTTTGGCGAGGTCGCTGTGGATGTCACGCGGCCCGGCGAATTGCAAGCCGTTCCAGTTGGCCAGCGTTTTCTTGTCGAGGCGCAGACAGGGGTTTTCCGGGAAGTGCGGCGCGCCGAGGAGCTGGCCCTGGGTGTCGTAAGTCCAGCGGTGGAACGGACAGACGATGTGCTGGGCATTGTTTTGCGTGCTTCCGCGCCCTTTCAGCATTTGCGCCTGGCGATGCCGGCAGACGTTGGACAGAAGTTCCACGCCGTTCGGATTGTTCACCAGCATCTTGCCGCCGCCATGCAGCCAATCGAGCACATGGAAGTCGCCCTGGTTGGGCGTCATGAGTTCATGGCCGACGTAATTCGCCCCGTTCTTGAACAGGAGTTGCATCTCCAGTTCGTATATCTCGGGATCGAAATACCAGTTCACTGGCAACGCCAGACTGGCCTGGGTGAGTAGCGGTGAGGCAGCCAGTTCAGTCATGGCCTGATTCCTCTAAATCAATGAAAAACAGGGTGAAACAACAGAAAAATGGGGCGGGATTATGCCCACCCCCTTGTCCCTGGACAAGGCGCGCGACAACAAATAAACAGACATGCTCGTCCGCGTTTCAGCCGAAAAGCGACTTGATTTCCTGCTCGCTGAAGCCCGCCGCCAAGCGTGCCGTTTCGTTGAATGGGCGACGCGGTCGTGGTACGCCCGGGCTGGCAAGCAGCTCGCGGAACATCGTTTCCGGTTGCAGGCCACGCTCAGCGCAAAGGTAGCGGAACCAGCGGTCCCCCGCCGCCACATGGCCGATTTCGTCGCGCAGGATGATGTCGAGAATGGCGGCGCCGGCCGCATCGCCGAAGCCTTTCAGCTTGCGTTGGATGTCCGGCGTCACGTCGAGGCCACGTGCTTCCAGCAGGCGCGGCACCAAGGCCATGCGGGCGAGCGGGTCGCGCGCGGTTTTCAGCGCCATTTCCCAGAGGCCGTCGTGCCCGGGAAAGTCGCCGTATTCCTTGCCCCGCGCGCGCAGGTGGTCGCGCAGCAGGGTGAAGTGATAGGCCTCTTCGGCGGCCACTTGCAGCCAGTCGCGATAAAACTCGGACGGCAGTCCGGGGAAACGCTGCACCGCGTCGAGTGCCAGGTTGATGGCGTTGAATTCGATGTGCGCGAGAGCGTGGATCAGGGCGGCGTGGTTTTCCCTGCCGTTGAGCTGGCGCCGTGGCATGGCTTGTGGCGGCAACAGTTCGGGCCGCGCGGGGCGGCCGGGAGTATTGGTCAACTCACCTGGTTCACCGCTGGCAAGGCACCCTGCCCGCCATTCCGCCCACAGGCGCGCGGCGCCGGCCAGTTTGACTTCCACGTCGCATTCGACGAGTACGGCGCGGGCGGCGCCATGCACATTCATGCCGCAAGTCTCCGGTCGATCCAGCGTAGCCAGTCAGGCTTGAGCCGCGCGGACACCCAGCCGAGACCGACGCCGATCGTGTTGGCAGCCATGTCGAAGATATCGCCCTGGCGATAGTCGGTGAAGCTTTGCGCAATTTCCATGGAGAGTCCCATGAGCACGAACAGCAGGGCGAGTCGGCAGTGGCGCGTATCGAGCTGGCTCCACCAGCCCATCAGTGTCGCGTAGGCAAGAAAGTGACCGATCTTGTCACCGAAAGATACATCGATCGAAGGAGGCTTCGGCGTCAGCGACAGATAGATGACCGTCAGCACCAGGCCCCAGCCCAAAGTCAACCAGACGTTGCGTCTGGCCAAGGCAACCGGCATCAGCGGTATTCCACCAGTTCTTCCAGCGGCAGACGCTGCTTCTCGCTCATCTCGCTGGCACAGTAGCCGAACGCCAGGATCAGGGCTGGCTCATGGCGAGTCGGGTCGATATCGAGTTGGCGCCGAACCTCAACCGGGTCGAAGCCGCCGATGGCGCAAGAATCCAGGCCAGCCGCGGTGGCGGCGGTCATCATATTGGCGGCGGCGATGTGGCACTGGGTGACGCTCCAGGCCTTGACGTCGGTGGCGGCATGGAAGCCACGGTAATTCTTCAACGCGCTCTCGAACTGGTCGCCCGGATACTCACGTGCCAGCAGGCGGCGGATGTAGTCGGAATCCGGATCCATATCGGCCAGTTTGGCCAGGACCACGACCACCGCGCCGGCTGTGCCCACCTGCGGCTGATTGAAACAGGCGGCCTGCAAATCCTGCTTGTGGCGCGCCGAGGTCAACACCACGAACTTCCACTGCTCCAGACCGAAGGAAGATGGCGAAAGACGGCCCGCTTCCAGAATGTAAGTCAGGTCGGCGCCGGGTATTGGTCGATCAGCCTGGAACAGGTGGCAGGCGAATCTTTTTTTGAATAGTTCAAATAGTTGCTGTTTCATGCTGGAAGACTCGGTGAAAGCGGGGCATTCTACGCGGCCGTACATAACGATGAACTGGCTGATGGGCATCCCTATCCCCGAATTCAAGGTATTGCTCTATGGCCCGTCCATCAATCCGGCGGGGATCAAAGCACGCGCCCGCTTTGAAGGCAACACGCTGGCCGTAGCGGCATACAAGGGTTTCTTCCTGGTGCCCCCGAATCTGATCACCTTGCGGGCCGGCGGTTACGATGGCCGCCAGTGGCTGATTACCTGGACGGCAGAGGAAGGCACCTACTCCGCCATGTTGCAAGGCGATGATGCGCTGGAAGCCTTCATCCAACTTGCACCCGAGGAAATCAGTCAGCAGCTTCGGCAAACTCGTAAAGACCATGCACATACCGGTCGCCGCATCATCATCGGCTTGACCATACTCGCCCTTTTAGTGCTATCGGCCCTGGGGCTGTTCTGGGTCAATGCCGACCGGCTCGGCCAGTGGGCCTTATCGCACATCAGTCGGGAACAGGAACAGCAATTGGGCGACCTCGTCTATGCCCAGATGCGCCCCTCGCTCAAACCGCTGGAAACCGGTGTGGCACTCAGGGCGGTGCGGACCATAGGCAAGCGCCTGACAGACTGGTCGGGCTATCACTATCACTATCAGTTCCACGTCGTTGTGGACCCGCAGATCAATGCCTACGCCCTGCCCGGCGGCCACATCGTGGTCTACACCGGCCTGCTCAAGGCCATGAGCAACTCGGGCGAAGCCGCCGGCGTACTGGCCCATGAAATCAGCCATGTGGAAAAACGCCATGCGCTGCGTAACATGGTGCATGCCCTTGGTCTGCGCGCGCTTCTCGGCGTGGCGCTGGGCAATTACTCCGGAGGGGTCTGGGGTGATCTGGCCGAGCACCTGGACAGCCTGAACTACAGTCGCGAACTGGAAAGCGAAGCGGATCTGGAAGGCCTGGAAACCCTGCGCCGAGCGAGGATTGCGGCGAATGGCATGGAAACTTTCTTCGCCAAGATGACGGCAAGGGAGAATGCCCTGCGCTTCCTGCTCTCCCGCCACCCGGCCAGCGATGAACGCCTTGCCGACCTGCGCGCGGCCATCGCCAGACACCCGATAGAGGATATCCGTCCGCTCCCGATCGACTGGGAACAGGTCATTAGCGAACTGTGCGGCAGCACACAGATCGGTCCTGAATGTGTGGTGTAGACTTTGCCTCCATACTTGAGTCATTTGATCAACATTACACACAACCCAGCCCGCTACTGAAAACCAATGGCAAGCGAACCACACACCTCTGCCGAGGCCAAACTGATCGATCTGGCTGCTTTACGCCAGAACAGCGTGCTTTTCTCCGCGTTGTCGGATGCGGATGCCTGGGAATTGATCGGCCACGCCCGCCAGGAAAACGCATCGGCCAGGCAAACCATCTTTCAGGTGGGGCAAGCCGGCGACAGCCTGCACATCGTCCTGGAGGGCCGCGTCAAGGTGAGTTTGCTGTCCGAAGAAGGCAAGGAAGCGATCCTCAGCATCCTGGGCGCGGGCGAGGTGTTTGGCGAGATGTCGCTGTTCGATGGCGAATCGCGCAGCGCCACGGTCACCACGATGGAACCCTGCCGTTTTCTGGTGCTGCGACGCCAGACATTCCTGCCTTTTCTGGAAAAGCGCGTGCCGGTGATGCTGGAACTTATCGCTGAAATGTCGCGAAGATTGCGCGCCACCAATACCTTGGTGGGCAACCTGAGCTTTCTCAACCTGTCGGCGCGGCTTGCGCGGATTCTGCTCAACCTGGTTCAGCAATACGGCAAGGTGACCCCGAAAGGTATCGTCATCGGCCTCAAGCTGTCACAGGAGGAACTCGGCCATCTGGTAGGCGTCTCGCGGGAAAGCGTGAACCGCCAGGTACGCGCCTGGATAGACGCCGGGATCATCGAACATGACCACGGCGCCTTGATCGTGCTGAATTCCGATGCGCTGTTTCGCGAGGCCTTGGCTTCATGAAACATATCCAGCGGAGACCAACCCGCCCGTACGATCAGCCGGGCTTTTGCGTAGATGTTTTACCTATCGCCTAATATGGTAGCGATAAATTTGATACTGCCATTCTCTCGGGCCATCACCACCTTCACCCGCGGAACGCAGAAAACCCCTCGTAACCCGAGCTGATACGAGGATTTGCTAATGACCGTCATTGCCCTGGAGCGATTTCTGGCATTGATATACAGTTTTTTTCACTGCAAGGAGAACGACAATGCGTAAGACACTACTAGTTCTGAGCTCTTTGAGTATCGCCCTGGCTACAGCTGGAATCAGCAATGCTCAGGCCGGCACCTATTACGACCCATCCAACGCCGCCAGTTCCACTGGCGTAACAACCGGAGCCAACCTGTATGGGACCATCGGCTGTCCCGGTCGGGGCATTCTGGAGGCACCGTGCGTGGTAGACAAACCGGCGCCCGCACCCAAGCCCGCTCCCAAGCCGGTCGCCAAAGCCGTGGTAGCGCCGAATCCGTGCCCGCTTCCGGCCGGCGCCATCTCCGGCGACAACGTGCCGTCGAATGCCCAGGCTGGACAATGTTTCGCCAAAGTCGCCAAGCCCGCCACTTTCCGCAGCGACCCTGTCCGCAAGATGGTGAAAGAAGCCAGCGAGCGTATCGAAACCATCCCCGCCGTGTATGAGACGGTCAAGGAGCGCGTGTTGGTCAAGGAAGCCAGCGAGCGCATCGAAATCGTCCCGCCGGTATACAAGGCCGTGAAGGTCCGTGTTCAGAGCGAGGAAATTCAGGAGGTGGTTCCGGCCGTATACGAGACGGTCAAGGAACGCGTGTTGGTCAAGGAAGCCAGTACCCGCCTGGAAGAAGTGCCCGCCGTCTACGAAGATGTCGAGGAAAAGGTCTTGATCAAGCCGGCCTCCAAGAATGCCATCGAAGTGCCCGCCGTGTATGAAACCGTCACCGAGAAGAAACTGGTGCGCGAGGCTTACAACACCTGGAAGCCCGGCACACAGACCAACCTGCAGAAAATTGACGAGAAGACCGGCCAGGTGATGTGTCTGGTCGAGGTTCCGGCTGTGTACGAGGACGTTACCCGCCAAGTGGTCAAGTCCCCGGCAACCGTCCGCTACGAGGAAGTCCCGGCGGAATACACGACGGTCAAGAAGCAGGTACTGAAGTCCCCGGCCACGACGCGCACCGTCGAGATTCCCGCCGAATATGCCGAGCGCGATGTCACCAAGCTGGTCAAACCCGCAACCACCATTACCAAGGTGATTCCGGTCGACTACGAGCGCGAAGTCATGACCATCGCCCAGCCCGCCACCGAGAAGCGCATCCCGGTTCCGGCTGAATACGCCGAACGCGAGGTCACGAAGCTGGTGTCACCCGCCCGCGAAGTGCGCACCGCGATTCCCGCCGAGTACAACGACGTAGCGCAGGAAACCATGGTCTGCCCGGTCCAGGAGTACTGGACCCAGATCCTCTGTGACGTCAATGCCACACCGGAAAAGATCGCGGAGATTCAGAAAGCCTTGCAGGCCGCCGGCTTCTATCAGGGCGCGATCTCCGGCAACTCGGATGCCCAGACCATGAGCGCGGTCGCCGCCTATCAGAAAGCCAAGGGCCTGCCGATGGATGGTTATATGAATATGGAGACGATCAAGTCACTCGGCGTATCGGCCAAGTAATCAAGCCGTCTGTCACGGTCCCCGGCATTGCCGGGGACATTTCGATGCGCCCCCTGGGGCGCATTTTTTCCGCATAGCCGTGCCGAACACTGGCGATCCGTCACCCAGTCACACCCGGAAACGGCATAGGCGGCAATACACCCAACGGGAGGTTTGGTGTTTTCAAGGCATTGGTTATATCCCCAATCTACTGTGACGGGCGTCATAGGTCGTGCCTGACGGGTAACAGAGACTCGTGGGCGCTTTCGTTAGTGTGTTCTGGAGCACGTCGTGTCCGCCTCCCGCTTTTCCCCCTATCAATTCATAACGTTGCGCACCTTCGGTCGCGCCCCGCTTCTGGCCAAAAGCCCCATGAAACAACTGTTGCTGGACTGCTTCACGGCAACCAAGAAGCGCTTCAACCTGACTGTCGCCGGCTATGTCGTGCTGGATGACCACGCCCATTTTCTATTCAGCATTCCTGGCGAATACGAATGCTCCGCCATCATGAACGACCTGCGTGCCTGCTTCCTGCGCGACTGGCGTAAATCGACGCCCCTGCTGGAACGTGATACGCCCAATGACGCCCCATTCTGGGAGCACGCCATCGAATACCGAAACGCGTATTCGACCGATGATCTACGCGCCTATCTGGATTTCATCCATTACGACCCGGTAAGGCACGGACTGGTTACACTCGCCGCCGATTACCGCTGGTCGAGCCTGCCGGCGCGCATCGCACAAGGACATTACTCGGAAACCTGGGCCGAACTCGGCCCACCGGCCGCCATCGCGCGGGTGGCACGCGAATGCACGCCGCCTGAGGATAAAAACTAGCTTGTTGGCCGTTGGCGCGGTGGCGTGGTAAATAACCGCCCCCGCTTTGCACACAGGAATATTTCATGGCCCAACCCGCCAGCATCGGCATCGTTTCCATCAGTGACCGCGCCAGTTCCGGCGTCTATGAAGACAAGGGCTTGCCCGCCCTGAAGGAATGGCTGGCGAGCGCGCTGCACAACCCGCTCACGTTTGTCGAACGCCTGATTCCCGACGAACAGGCCGCCATCGAAGCCACCCTGATCGAGCTTGCCACGCAATGTTGCCTGGTACTCACCACCGGCGGCACCGGCCCGGCGCCGCGCGATGTCACTCCGGAAGCCACGCTGGCGGTGGCCGACAAGGTTCTGCCGGGTTTCGGCGAACAGATGCGCGCGGTGAGCCTCAAGTACGTCCCCACCGCCATCCTCTCGCGGCAGGTCGGCGTGGTTCGCGGCCATTGCCTGATCCTCAACCTGCCCGGCCAGCCCAAGGCCATCAAGGAAACCCTGGATGGCGTGTTCGCCGCCGTGCCCTATGGCATCGACCTGATCGGCGGGCCTTACCTGGAAACGCGGGAAGAAGTGGTCAAGGCGTTTCGGCCGAAGTCGGCTGTAAAACCGGGTTAAACCGGCTCCCGATCCAGCAAACGCTGGATGACCGCCCCCGCCAACATCAGGCCGAACAGCGGCGGCAGGTAGGAAATCGTGCCGTTCACCGCGCGCGCGCGGCCCTGGCTCACGGCTTCGGGCGGCAACGGCGGGCGACCCGTTTCATCGCTCCACACGCACAGCACGCCCTTTTCCACTCCTTGCCGCTTCAGGCGCTTGCGCACCAGACGCGCGAGTTTGTCCACCTCGGTCTTGCTGATGTCGGCGATTTTCACCCGCGTCACATCCAGCTTGTTGCCCGCCCCCATGCTGGCCGCGACCGGCTGGCCTCGGCGATACGCCGCCACGATCAGCGCGACTTTGCAGTTGAGCGAGTCGATGCAGTCGATCACGAAGTCGGCGTCGTCCGGAAGCAGGCCGGGGATGTTGTCGGGTGTAAGGAAATCGGTCAGCACCGTGAGGCGGCAATCCGGGTTGATGTCGCGGATGCGTTCAGCCATGACTTCCGCCTTGGCGCGCCCCACCGTGGAGATCAGGGCCGGCAGTTGCCGGTTGATGTTGGAGACGGCCACCGTATCCATATCCACCAGGGTCAACCGCCCCACCCCGGCCCGCGCCAAAGCCTCGGCGCACCAGGAACCGACCCCGCCGAGACCGGCGAGGAAGATATGGCAAGCCGCCAGGCGCGCCACACCTTCGCCGCCGACGAGGATTTCAGTGCGTTCGAATTGGGGAGGAGTCATGGGTTGTAGCGCCGGC
>CAZIUC010000008.1:8399-132051 GCA_964542455.1 uncultured Thiobacillus sp.
CGGCCCGGCGCCACAGCATTTCTTGAATTTCTTGCCGGAACCGCAGGGGCAGGGGTCGTTGCGGCCGACCTTGTCGCCGACGCGACGCAGGGTGGCGGTTACCCGTTCCCGCGCGGCGGCTTCGCGTTGCGGCAGGAAATGCAGAAATATGGCTTCGATCGCCTCGGGAATGTGCTCGTAAGCGGCGCGAATCGCGGGGCGCTGGTCGGCGTGGTCCGGGTGCGTCTCCTCCAGTTCCTTCCAGCCTTCCGCCGTGCCGAGCAAGCGCATCGGCGCCAACCATTCCGGGTGGTCATCGAGGATCGGCAGCCAGATATCCTGAAACAGAAACACGCCCAACATGAAGCCCATGCTCCAGCCTTCGGCGTCAAAGAACTCGCTGCCGTCTTCCTGATGCATTTCGTACATCAGCGGCGCGTAGCGGCCTTCGCCGATCATGTCCTGCACGCTGTTGTAGTGGCGCAATAACAGCCCGTTGATGTGCTCGGCCTGCTCGGCGTTGTCGAAAGTGGGGGTTTCCTCGCCCTCCTCCATGTCCCACACCCAGGGCAACCACTGGCTGGGCAGGACAAATTCGGGGTTGAGGGCAATGGCGGCGAAGAAGCCATCCAGAGTGGAAAGATCCATCGCCTCGTCGGAAAGCGATTCCGACATCAGGAAGGCATCGAGTTCGTCGAATTCTTCGTCGCTCAAGGCGTGATCGGCATCCATAGCGAATCCTTGTTTTACAGGTGCAGCAGGCTGGCCGCGATGCCGGCGAACACCGCGCCGCCGAACCAGTTGTTATGAAGGAACGCCTTGAAGCAGCGCGCGGGATCGCGCTCGCGGATCAAGGTCCAGTGAAAAGCGGCCACGCCGGCGGCCGCGCCCAGCCCGAGGTAGAACGGCCAGCCCAGATGCAGGCGCGAGCCGACCCAGGCCAGAGTCAGCAGGGTGAGGCCGTAGCACGCCATGACCGCCGTCACATCGTGTCTACCAAAGGTGATGGCCGACGTCTTGATACCGATTTTCAGGTCGTCCGCGCGGTCCACCATTGCGTACTCGGTATCGTAGGCCATCGCCCAGAACACATTGGCCAGCATCAACAGCCAGGCCTCGGCGGGGATGAAGTCCAGTTGCGCGGCATAGGCCATGGGGATGCCGAAGCCGAAGGCCACCCCAAGGTAAGCCTGCGGCACGGCGAAAAAGCGTTTGGTGAAAGGGTAACTGGCCGCCAGGAACACGGCTGCAAACGACAAGCCGATCAACAACTTGTTCTGCAACGGCAGGAGCAGCAGGAACGCCAGCAGCGACAGTCCTCCCGCCAGCCACAGCGCCTCCTTCTCGCTGACCTGGCCGGCGGCCAGGGGGCGGTTTTTGGTACGTTCCACATGCGCATCGAAATGGCGGTCGGCATAGTCGTTGATCACGCAACCAGCGGAGCGCATCAACACCACACCCAGAGCGAATATCCAGAACACCAGCGGGTCCGGCTCGCCCGCCCCGGACAACCACAACCCCCACAGCGTCGGCCAGGCGAGCAGCAGGATGCCGATGGGCTTGTCCAGGCGCATCAGCTTTTCGTAGAGGGAAAGGCGTTCAGTCAGGGTCATCGGATTTCGGATTTCGGATTTCGGAAATAAGGTTAATCCGGCAACTTCTTCCCCGGGTTCAACAAGCCCAGCGGATCAAACAATCGCTTCAGGCCGCGCATCAGGTCCAGGGTGGGGGCATCCACTTCCAGGGGCACGAAATGGCGTTTCTCGCTGCCGATGCCGTGCTCGCCGGAGAGGCTGCCGCCGAGGCCGATCACCGCTTGCACCAGGGCGGCGCGGCAGGCGCGGGCGCGTTGCATTTCCTCTTCGTCGCCGTTGTCAACCATGATGTTGACGTGCAGGTTGCCGTTGCCGGCATGGCCGAAGGCGACGATGGGCAGGCGATAGAAATCGGCCAGCGCGTCGACGGCATTGACCAGGTTGGCCAGGCGGCCTACCGGCACCACCACATCCTCGTTGATCTTCAGCGGCGCGATGCGCTTCACCGCGTGCGACAGCGACTTGCGTGCGGTCCACAGGCGAACCGTGTCTTGTTTGGTGAAGCCGCTCTGGATTTCCAGCAGGCCCGCTCCCGCCAACGCCTTTTCCAGGGCGACGATCTGACGCGGCACATCCTCCGGGTCGCCATCGGCTTCCACCATGAGCACGGCCTGGGTACCCGGCGGCAAGCCGGCGCTTTCAAAAACCCCATCACCGTATTCGCGGATCGCGTCGAGGGAACGGCGGTCCATGAACTCCAGCGCGCAGGGCGTAATCGGCTGATTCATCACCCGGCTCACCGCCTCGCAAGCACTCTGGTTATTGGCGTAGCAGACACGCAGAGTGGCCACGGTCTCCGGCGCCGGCAGCAGTTTCAGAGTGGCCCGGGTGATGAATGCCAGGGTACCTTCGGAGCCCACCAGCAGGCGGGTGAGGTCGTAGGCGGTGGCATATTTGGTGGTACGTCCGCCGGTGTGTATCACGCGACCGTCGCCGGTAACGGCGGTCAGGCCCAGCACATGATCGCGGGTGGCGCCGTATTTCACCGCACGGGGGCCCGCGGCATTCATCGCCAGATTGCCGCCGATGCGGCAATAGGCGCCGGAACCGGGATCGGGCGCGTACATCAGGCCGTGCTTGCGCGCGAGTCGGTCGATCTCATCGGTAATCACGCCGGGTTCGACCACCACCAGGCGGTTCGCCGTATCGATCTCGATGATCTTCTTCATGCACTCGAAGCTCACCACCACGCTGCCCGGCACCGGCATGGCGCCACCAACATTGCCGGAACCGGCACCGCGCGCGGTCAACGCCAGGCGATGCCGGTTGGCCAGGCGCACGATCTCCACCACCTGTTCATGGCTGCCAGGAAACAGCACCGCTTCGGGCAGACAGAATTTGGGCGTCTCGTCGCTGCCATAGAGCGCCAGGGTGTCGGCATCGGCGCGCGCCCGCTCCTCGCCGAGGAGGGTCTGGAATTCAGCGAGGATGGCGGCGGTCAGCATCGAGCAAACTCCGCCGATTCCACCTCTGTAGCGCCGGCATCCTTGCTGGCGTCATTGAAAACAGCCGGCTGGAAGCCGGCGCTACATGGCGCGTACATGCCCTGCCCCATCTCCTCCCGTCCTGGCGAGTGAAGGAAAAAATGCGGACGGCGGGACTTCATCCCAGCGCCGGCTCCACCACTTCGGCCACGGCCACCAGCGCGTCGGAATCCTGGTAACGCTCATGCACATCCCGCACGGCGGCATCGTAGATCAGCCGATTGAAGGGCGCGGCCATCTGCTCGCGCATGGCGTGTTTCAAAGCCTGGGTCATCACCTTGTCCAGCGACAGGATGCGGCGCGCGCGCACGATGCCGTCCTCGGCATCCACCAGCGTGATCTTGAGGCGGGCACGGTCGCCCGGAGCCTCGTTCGGCAATTCGCGTTCATCATCCGGCACGAGATGCACGTTGAAAGACGCATCGGACCATTCGCAGACGTTCTTGACCTTGTACAGCAGGAAGGCGGCCGGTCCATGGCTGAACAGGCCCACTTCCACATCGGCGTCACGCAGGCCCGTCACTTCCGCCGGGGTGGGCGCGGGCCAGAACAGCGTCAGTTCGTGCGCGCCGTAGCGGTAGACATAACGCACGCCCTCGTCATAACGATTGTGCTCGGCCGACCAGCGTTCACCCACGGTGGGCTCCGGCGGCAAGAATTCCGGGCGCGGGAAGGTATGGAGATTTTTCACACCGCTTCCTCGGGCAATAGCGAGGCCAGCATGGCCACCATGTCGACATCGAAATCGAAGCCCAGATCCTGGCCGGGGTTGATCGAAAGACCCATATCGGCGCCCATGCGATGCAATATCCAGGAGGCCTCGATAAGCAGGCCGCCGCCGTACCCGACACCCTGGTCAGGGAACAGGGCCGTGAATTCCTTGGCTCGTTCCGGCGCGGAGAACGCAATCAACACGCGATTGCCCTCCTCATCCTGGATCACCATGGGCCGCGCCTTGGTGGAAAGCTGGAAACCAGCGATGTGATGTTTTTCATCCTGGATCGGAATGAAGATCTGCTGGCCGATCAACTCGCGAGCGAAATTTTCGGGCTCGATACGCCCCTCATTCATTTCGATCAGCAGGCGTTCGACTTCATTGCGGGGAGTGTTATCAGAGAAAGTCATGGGGAATGCCAGTCAGTACGCAAGGCGGGGCAGGATACCACCGCGCCCAATCTGTTGCCTCTCAAGTCGTTCGCCGGGGCCGCCCCAAGAACGACTTGGCCGACCTGGGGAGCGGCACGGGCATTATTCCCGCGCCCCCCTCGCGCCGGAAGATGGATAGAATCGCCCCCCGGAGATCATATGCACCTAAAGTTATATTACTTATGCCTAGGTGGCATGGCGCTTCTATCGGCGGTATCCGCTCATGCCGACCTCACCGCCATGCCGCTGGAAGCACTGCTCTCCAGCCAAGTCATTTCCGCCTCGCGTTTTTCCCAGCAGGCACGGGAGGCGCCCTCGGCGGTCAGCATCATCAGCGCGCGCGAGATCGGGGAACATGGCTGGCGCACCCTGGCGGAAGCACTCGCCAGCGTGCGTGGCAGCGTGGTGGCGAACGACCGCGCCTACAGCTATCTGGGGCCGCGCGGTCTGCTGCGCCCGTCCGACTACAACACTCATGTGCTGATTCTGCTGGATGGAGTGCGCCTCAACGACAACATCTACCACCAGGGCCCCCTGGGCACCGAGTTCCCGCTCGACCTGGAACTGGTGGAGCGCATCGAATATGTACCCGGCCCAGGCGCCTCCATTTACGGTAACAACGCATTTCTCGGCGTGGTCAATGTCATCACCCGCAAGGGCGCGGCCCAAACCAGCGGTGAGGCCGGTGTCGAAGCAGGCAGCCTCGGATGGCGTCGAGCCCGCGCCAGCGTGGGCGGTGGCGACGCTGGCCACGACTGGCTGGTATCGCTCAGCCAGAGCCGCGGCGACGGCATCAACCCCTACTCGGACGGGCTGGTCAGCAACGCGATCAATCTTGACGGAGAAAAGAATACCCGGGTCTACACCCGACTGGGCATGGGCGATTTGATGGTTTCCGCCCTGCTGGCAAAGCGTGAAAAAGCCGACCCGACCGCGCCCTACGGCACCATACCCAACGACCCACGCAGTCACATCAGCGACCAGCACGGCCATCTCGGCCTGGGTTGGGAATCGGAACTCGCGGCGGGATTGAGCGGCGACTTCCTGGCCGATTACGGCGATTACCGGTTTCAAGGCGATTACCCCTACGCCAATCTGAACCACGAGACCGCGACCGGCCGCTGGCTCAATCTGCAAGCGCGACTGACCGACACACGCCACGCTAACCATAAATGGGTCTATGGCCTGGAGTGGCAGCGGGATCTGGAGAAACGGCAGACCGGAGTCGTGAGTGGCAGTGGGGCCGCCTATCTGGATAGCGATACGCGCGGCCATGTCGCCGGCCTTTATGCACAAGACGAGTGGCGCTTGAACGACACTTGGCTGCTCAACCTGGGCGCACGCTACGACCATCATTCCAGCTTCGGTGATGCCTTCAACCCGCGACTGGGCCTGATCCAGAGAATCGCGCCGCGCACCACCTTGAAGTATCTGGCCGGTACCGCCTACCGGGCGCCCAATACCTATGAACTGAACTACCACGACGGCGGCGTCAGCCAGAAGGTCAACCCGGCCGGCCTCAGGCCGGAACGCATCCGCACCCTGGAGTTCGTCGCCGAACACGAAACCGGATCCAACTGGCTGCTGACCGGCACCCTGTTTCAGTACCGTATCCGCGACCTGATCACCCAGATCCTCGACGCTGGCCAACTCATGTTCACCAATCAGGACACGCTCGAATCCAGTGGTATCGGCTTGCAGGCCGAGCGGCGCTGGGATAACGGCGGGCATTTGCGCCTCAGTGTTTCCCGACAACGCTCGCGCGACGACCAGGGGAACCGCGTCAGCCTCTCCCCGGAGGTGCTTGCCAAGGCCACCGCCAACCTGCCGTTGGGCGGCTGGAACCTGGGTCTGGAGTGCCATTACGTGGGACAGCGTCAGGACACTGCCGGTGGCAAGGTCAACGGCTACAACATTACCCATCTCAACCTGATCGCGCCACGCCTGGCCGATCATGGCGAACTCTCCTTGCGCATCCGAAACCTGTTCGACCGCCACTACAGCGACCCGGCCGGCGACGAACATAGCCAGGCCTCGATCACACAAGAGGGGCGCGGCATCGAAGCACGCCTCGCCTGGCAGTTCTGATGCGCGGCGTCCTGCTCGCCTGCCTCTTTCTGCTGATGGCACCGCAGGCGCGCGCCGCTCTGGAGGAAAACGAGGTCAAGGCCGCCGTGGTCTATCACCTTTCCCTGTTCGCCGATTGGCCCCCAAACAGCCCTCGCGCGGAACACTTCAATCTGTGCGTGCTGACCGAGAACGAGAACATGGCGGACACGCTTTCGCGTCTCGGCGGCAAGACGGTCAAGGGTGTGAGCCTGGTGGTTCGGCGTAAGCGCGCGGAGCACGACTTGAGTATCTGTCAGATGGTTTATCTAGGCGAGATGATCGACGCCGCGCGTAGCCGCGTCATCGCGCAGCTAGCCGGACAGCCGGTGTTGACCGTGGCCAATTGCGGCGTCCAGATACCGGGCGCGATGGTCTGCCTGGGCATTTCCGGAGAGCGCGTTTATTTCGATATCGATCTGCCATCGGTGCAACGTGGTGGTCTCCGCCTGGACGCCAGACTGCTACGCCTGGCGCGTAGCGTGGTGCAATGACCCGAAGGCAGGCACCAGACCACGGACGTGGTTGGGACCGCCTCAACTGGCTATCCACCGCGCTGGCACTGGGGATTGCCACGCTGCTGCTGATCTCCAGCGAAACCGCCTCCCTGCGCGAGGATTTCCAGCATCGCCTGGCCACCCAGGCCAGCCTGATCGCCAGCAACAGCACGGCGGCCGTGGTCTTCCAGGAGGCGCGGTCCGCGCAAGATAACCTGGACGCCTTCCAACATTCCCCGGAAATTCTCTCCGCCCGCATCCTTCTTCCCGACGGCACGCTCTTCGCCAGCTACCAGAAGGCCGGCGCGAGCGAAAACGCCCCGTTCTGGGCCGGCCCGCTCGGGATGGATCGCATCGAATACCAGCGGCCGCTCGACCTGGAGGACGTGGAAATCGCCGACATCCGCCTGGTCGCCGACCTGAAACCGTTGCGCACCCGCATCATGAGCTTCATCGCCGTGGTGTTCGGCGCCGGCCTGCTCGCCCTGCTCGTCGCCCAATTGCTCATGGCGCGCCTGCGCCGGGCCATGCGCCGCGCGGAGGACGACATGGTGCACATGGCGCACTACGACGCGCTCACCGGCCTGCCCAACCGCGCCTTGTTCGAGACCCATACCGCGCAGGTGCTGGCACAAACCGCGCGTGGCGGCGGGCATGCCGCCCTGCTGTTCTTCGACCTCGACAACTTCAAGTTGGTCAACGACAGCCTCGGCCATCCCATCGGCGACCTCTTGCTCAAGGCGGTGGCCGCGCAACTCGGCCAGGGTGTGCGGCAGACCGACAACCTCTCACGACTGGGCGGCGACGAATTCACCCTGCTGGTTGTCGGCGCCGAGCGGCAACAGGCGATCGCCGTGGCGGAACATGTGATCCAGGCGCTGCACCAACCTTTCCCGGTCGAGGGGCACGAACTCAGCGTCGGGGCGAGCATCGGCATCGCCCTGTTTCCCGAGGATGGCGACAGTGTGGACAAGCTGTTGCGCAGCGCCGACAGCGCCCTGTATGCAGCCAAGGCGGCGGGCAAGCACACCTGGCGCTTCTTTTCGGCGGAAATGGATCAGCAGGCGCGTGACCGCCTCGCCCTGGAGGCCGGTCTCCGTCGCGCTTTGGAGCGCGGCGAATTGCGCATGGCCTACCAACCCATCGTCGACATGAGCAGCGGCCGCCAAACCGGCTTCGAGGCGCTGATGCGCTGGACCTCGCCGGAACTGGGAGAAGTCTCACCCGCCACATTCATCCCGGTGGCGGAAGAAACCGGCCTGATTCACCTCTTCGGCGCCTTTGCCTTGCGCGAAGCCTGTACCCAGGCCCGGCGCTGGCTGGATGAGGGCCGGGACGATGTGGTCGTCTCGGTCAACGTCTCGGCGCGCCAGTTCTATGGGCACGGCCTGGTGGACAGCGTGCGCCAGACCCTGAAGAAAACCAATCTGCCACCCAGCCATCTGGACCTGGAAATCACCGAAACCGCCCTGATGGGCGCCGAACAGGAAGTGATCGACATCCTCAACGAACTGCATGGCCTCGGCGTCAGCCTCTCGCTCGACGACTTCGGCGTGGGCTACGCCTCACTTTCGCAATTGAAGCGTCTGCCTCTCCACAAGATCAAGATCGACCGCAGCTTTGTCATGGACATTCCACATGACAGCGACGACGCCGCCATCATCACCGCCATCGTCGGCATGGCCGAAGGACTGGGGCTCTCCGTGGTGGCCGAGGGCGTTGAGACCCAGGACCAGCAAGCCTTCCTCTCCGCCCTCGGCTGCCGGCGCGGACAGGGCTACCTGTTCGGCAGGCCGGGGCCGGCGGTGTGAGGTCATGTAGGATGGGTTGATCGACAGCGAAACCCATCCACTCACTAACAACGATCCCACAGCATGACTCTGCGCATCGGCATCGACCTCGGCGGCACGAAAATCGAAATCGCCGCCTTCGACAGGAATGGCCATGAACTGTTGCGCCGCCGTGTCGCCACGCCCCAGGGCGATTATTCCGCCACGCTGAACCGCGTGGTGGCGCTGGTGGCGGAGGTGGAAAAAACGCTGGGCGCGCGCGCCACGGTCGGCGTCGGCATGCCCGGCGCGGAATCGCGGCTGAGCGGCCTGATCAAGAACGCCAATTCCACCTGTCTGATCGGGCAACCCCTGCGCCGCGATCTGGAAACCATGTTGCAACGCGAAGTGCGCCTGGCCAACGACGCCAACTGCTTCGCGCTGTCCGAAGCCGTGGACGGCGCGGCGGCGGGCGCGGAAGTGGTGTTCGGGGTCATCCTCGGCACCGGTTGCGGCGCCGGCGTGGTGGTGCATGGCCGGGTGTTGACCGGCGCCAATGGCATCGCCGGCGAGTGGGGGCACAACCCGCTGCCCTGGCCGAATGACGACGAGCGTCCCGGCCCCGCCTGTTATTGCGGCAAACACGGCTGCATCGAAACCTGGCTGTCCGGGCCGGGGCTGGCCCGCGATCTGTTCGAGCACAGCGGGCGCCGCCTGCGCGCAGAGGAAATCACCGGCCTGGGCGACAACGCTTGCCTGGCGGCGATGGAACGCTACGAAGACCGCCTGGCGCGTGGCCTGGCCCACGTCATCAATGTGCTCGACCCGGATGTCATCGTCCTCGGCGGCGGCCTCTCCAACATCAACCGCTTGTATGAAAACGTGCCGAGGCTGTGGCGCCGCCATGTTTTCTCGGATCTGGTGGCGACCCGTCTGCTGCCCCCCCTCCATGGCGATTCGGGCGGAGTGCGCGGCGCCGCCTGGTTGTGGGAAAAACTCTAGCGCCCCACCTTGAGCCACCCGCATTTAGACAAAATAATCATCAGAATCAAAGCCATAGAAAACCAGACCCACATCTCGATATTTCATATCGGGTACACTGCGCGGCGCTGTCGGACTCATCTGGCCCGGCCAGACTGAAGTAATACCAAGGACTAGCGGGGTCATATTTTCAATGCGTTGGCTATTTCCCAAGGGCATCACCCTCAGATGGAGCATTCCACTTTTCCCGCGTTCGGCTGGGGTGCTGATCGCCTTGCTGGCCGCGTTCGCCAGCCACGCCGAACCCGTCGAGGTCACCTTGCACCTGACTTCCGGCGCCGAGATCGTCAGCCAACGCTACCCCGCCTCCGGCGAGGTCCTGGCGCTCTGGCTGACCGATCAGGGCGGGCAAAACCGGGAAGAACAGCAGGCCGCCGCCGATCTGGCGGCGAAGGGCGTGGAAACCTGGGTCACCGATTTCCTCGCGCCCTACTTTCTGCCCATGCTGCCGAGCAGTTGGAGCCGGATTCCCGAGCGGGACATAAGCGACTGGCTGGCTAAATTGCATCGCCAGAACCCCGGCAAACGCATCGTCCTCATCGCCACCGGCCGGGTCGCCAGCTTGGCCTTGCGCGCGGCTAACGACTGGCATGCGAGCAAGGCTGGCGGCGTGGCCGATCCGCTGGCCGGCGCCTTGTTGATGTGGCCCTTGCTGTACCAGGAACTGGCGCCCGGACAGGAGCCGGACTATGACCCGATCGTGCGGCAAACCCACATGGATCTGGTCATCCTGCAGCCCAAGTCGTCCGCCGGATACTGGTGGCGCGAGCGTCTCAAGGGCTTTCTGGAAAGCGCCGGCAGCCGTGTCTGGCTGACCGTGTTACCCGGCTTGCGCGATGGCTTTTATCGCCGTGGCGACATCAACCCACAGGAAATACGCGCCGGTGCGCGCCTTGGTGAAATACTGCTGGATGCGCTCAAACCCCTGATCGACAAGGACAAACCATGAAACGCCTGCTACTGGCCCTGCTCTTCGCGCTCTCCAGTAGTGCGGTGGCGGCGGGCGAACTCAAGCCGCTGCCGCTCAGCAAACCCGCGTCGGAACTGACATTGCCGACCCTGAATGGCGGCATGGCCAGCCTGGAGCAATTGCGCGGGCGCGTGGTACTGGTCAATTTCTGGGCGGTCTGGTGCCCGCCCTGCCGCAAGGAAATGCCCTCGATGGCCCGACTGGCGGAGAAAATGAGCAACCGCTCTTTCGCCATCCTGGGTGTCAACGTGGGCGAGAGCCCGGAGGAAATCCGCGCCTTCCTGAAACAGGTGCCGGTGAACTTCCCCATTCTCCTGGATGCCGAGGGCGAACATCTGAAGCCCTGGCAGGTATTCGCCTTTCCCACCAGCTATGTGGTGGACAAGCAGGGGCGCCTGCGCCTGGGCCTGTTCGGGTCGATCGAATGGGATGACCCGGAGACCGTCGCCAAACTGGAAGCGCTGTTGAATGAACCCGGCCACTAGCTAATTACTGCGCATTCGGTGGGGCGCATTGAATGACTCTTGATCGGCCAAAAGCGACGCTCACCCCAACCTGATTCCAGCCGTTCACGAATGACCGCTTCCTTCGACGAGCGCAGTTCCGACCTGGAAGCGACGTACGCGCCTTGCCGCGTGAATTTCCATCGGCCGCTGGCCTTATTCGCCCGCCGCCTTATCCAGTAATGCGAGTCCACGCTCGGCCTGGCCGGTGCCGCGTTGAGCCCGCAGCCGGAAGCGTGTTTCCGCATCGAATTCCGCCAGCAAGAGGGTGGTGACTTCATCCAGCAAACGATTGACGCTGGTGCCACGGCTTTGTGCCAGGGCCCGCAAACGCGCGTGTTTATCGTCAGGCAAACGCAGGGTCAATGCGCTCATGATGTGATCTCCTTGAGAAAGTCCTCGGGACTCACAACCCGCAACTCGGGGAACTTGAGTTCCATGCGCGCGACATCGCGCAAGTTTCGGGTCACGATGAAGCGGGCGTCGCCCGCCACCGCCAGTTCCACCAGATGGTTATCGGCTTCGTCCGGCAGATTGGGCCGCCAGGCGAAATAGATGCGCGTCCAGATACACGTGGCCAGAAAAACATCCAGCAACTCACCCCGTTCCACTGGACTCAGGCGGCATGGCTCGAACAGTTCGATTCGCCCCAGCACAGCTTCATATTCGGCAAACAATGCGGCGCCCATCAGCGGCTGGCATTGCCCACGCAGACAGGCCGCCACCACGTGGTGGGCCGCCCCCTGCCCCAGGCAAGCGCCGAGAAAGATGTTGGTGTCGACGACAATCCGGTGTGTCATGCGATAAATGGTAGCAGAAATGCCACCAACATGGCGGCGCATAAATGCCGTTCGTCGCCTTGCCTTCTGCCCTTATTCCCCCCGTCATGGACTTGTCGGGGGGGGGGCATACTCTGGCCACGCAAAAAACTCAACTCCCTTATGTAGGAGTTTTCCAAGGAGGAGACCACCATGTCGAAGCCGATGGACTGTTCACAACTCCCTACCGCGCTTGCCCTGGGTTCAGCCTGCAGGCGGTTGCTGGGCATTGGGGTGATGGCCTTTTTGTTGGCGCTTGCACCGCTACCCGCCGTTGCCGCCGAGCGCCTCACCATTTGCCACGCCAGCGTGGCGTCCGCGCTGATCCCGCTGGCCAAGCTGCGGGGGTTCTATGCCGCCGAAGGTCTCGATGTGGAGGTGAAGAATTACCCCAGTGGCTTCCAGGCCCTGGAGGAGATGCTGGCCGGCCGCTGCGGTCTGGCGTTTGCCGCAGTGCCGCCGGTGGTGCACCAGAGCCTGCGCCGCAATGATTTTCGCGTCCTCGCTGCCATTGCGTACTCGCATAACTGACACAAGCTCATCGTGCGCCGTGATCGCGGCATCCGCGCCGCCGTCGACCTGCGTGGCCGCCGCATCGCGGTGACTGAGGCTACTTCGGGGCACTACTTTCTCGATATGTTTCTGGTGGCGCACGGCATCTCACCCGGAGAAGTAACCCAGGTCTACCTGCCGGCCCAGGAGGTGGGCCCAGCCTTCCTGCGTGGCGAGGTCGACGCGGCTGCCCATTGGGAGCCGTACATCCAGCCGCTGGCAACGGAATTCGGCAGCCGCGCCCAGGTGTTGTCAAGTGCGGGCCTGGACGACAATCCCCTCCTGCTATCTGGCCGTCTGGACACCCTCAAGCAGCACCCGGCGGCCGTCAGGAGCGTCCTGCGTGCCCTGTTGCGCGCCGAGCGCTTTGCCAGGGAACAACCGGCCTTGGCCAGAACGCAGCTTGCTGGCTATTTCGGCATGGATCAGAAGACTTTCGATACTGTCTGGGCGATGAACGACTACCGCGTCTCGCTCGACCAGCCGCTGTTGTTCGTCCTGGAAAACGTGGCGCGCTGGAACCTCGGCCGGTTGCCGTCGGCAAAACGTCCGGCCATGCCGAACTACCTCGATTTCATCGATCTCGACGCGCTGAAGGCCGTGCGGCCCGGGTCCGTCACTCTCATCCACTAAAGCCATGCTGATCCGGACCCGCCTGCGCCTGATTGCCCTGTTGCCCGCGCTTTTCATGCTGGCCATCGGCGCCGGTCTGTGGCTGTCCTGGTACAAGGTCGATCAGGCCCGCGCGGCGGCGGCGGCGGCCGAAAACTTGCGTCGGGCCATTTCCGAGCAGAACGCCTTGAACCAGGAATATTTGCTCTATGGCGGCACGCGGATCGAAAGGCAACTGAACCTGGTCCATCTGTCCATGGCCAAGCTGCTGGCCGGGCTGGAATTTGAGGAAGCAGAGGAGCACGATCTGCTGCATGACCTGCGGCAAGCGCATCAGGGCATGAAGCAACTCCTGTCTCTTCTGGTTCGGGGCAAGAGTGACGCGCGCAACCTGATAGCCGGTGCACTGCTGACCAAGTCCCAGTACATGCGACTCAAGGCAAGTGAGTTGGCACAACGCCAGCAACAACATGTCGTGGAGATTCAACGGCAAGCCGACCAGCTCATCATCGCCGCGCTGATCGCGCTGGCGGGCCTCAGCGTCAGCCTGCTGTGGCTGCTGGGGCGGCGCCTGATGCGGGGGATCAACGATCTGGGCACTGGCATCAACATGGTCAAAGGTGGCGAGCTACAGCGCCGAGTCCGGGTTGTCGCGGCGGATGAACTGGGCCAACTTGCGCTGTCCTTCAACGACATGATCGACCGGCTGGACGCCGCCGAAACCGCCCTGAAGGAACAAGCCGCCGCTCTGAGCCGCCGCTCGGCGGAACTGGAGACCGCCAACGCCGACCTGGAAGGCTTCAGCTACTCCGTGTCGCATGACCTGCGCGCGCCGTTGCGCGCCATCGACGGCTTCGCCGCCATCCTGCGCGAGGACTATGCCGCGCAACTCGACACGGAAGGCCAGCGCCTGTTCCAGGTGGTCAGCGACAACGCGCGGAAGATGGGGCAACTGATCGACGACATCCTCGCCTTCTCTCGGGCCGGTCGGCGTGAACTTCAGGTGACGCGCCTGGACATGGCCGCCCTGCTGGGCGAGGTCTGGCAAGGACTGCAAGCGCAGCGGCAGGGGCGCGACATCGACCTGCGCCTGGGCGATCTGCCCCCGGCCTGCGGCGACCCCGCCGCGATTCGCCAGGTCTGGCAGAACCTGCTCGGCAACGCGGTGAAGTTCACCCGTGGGCGGACGCCGGCCCTGATCGAGGTGGGCGGCCACGCCGAAGGGACGGAGAGCCTGTTTTACGTCAAGGACAACGGCGCCGGTTTCGACCCGGTCTATACCGCCAAGCTGTTCGGCCTGTTCCTCCGCCTGCACGGCATGGACGAATTCGAAGGCACCGGCGTCGGCCTGGCCATCGTCAAACGCTACGTCATCAAGCATGGCGGCCGGGTGTGGGCGGAAGGGCGAGTTGGCGAGGGGGCGACATTCTGGTTCGGTTTACCGACGGAATGTGGCGAAGCATAAGGTTGCGAGGAGATTCGACATGGAGACGATCATGAACACCGACATTCTGCTGGTGGAAGACAACCCAACCGACGCGGAACTGACCCTGCGTGCATTGAAGAAACACAACCTGGCCAATCGCATCGAATGGGTGAAGGACGGCGAGGCTGCACTCGACTTTCTGTTCGCGCGCGGCGATTACACAAACCGGGCCGGGGCGCCGCCGCCGCGCGTGGTGCTGCTCGACCTGCGCCTGCCCAAGGTGGATGGCATCGAGGTCTTGCAGCAGATGCGCGCCGACGAACGCACCCGATTGATTCCCGTGGTAGTGCTGACCTCCTCGAAGGAGGAGCGCGACATCATCTCCACCTATCAACTTGGTGTGAACAGCTTCGTGCCCAAGCCGGTGGCATTCGAGGAATTCAGCCGCACCGTGGCGGAGATGGGGCTGTACTGGCTGCTCATCAACCAGGTGCCGACGCCGGGCGGTGAACAACCATGAGTGAAACGCTGCGCCTCCTGTTGCTGGAGGATTCCCCCACGGATGCCGAGCTGAACGAACGGGCGCTGAGTAAGGCCAACATCGCGTTCACCGCCCTGCGGGTGGACACGCTGGCGGCTTTCACCAGCGCCCTGGACGAATTCAGGCCGGATCTGATCCTGGCCGACTACCAGCTCCTCGGCTTCGACGGCTTGCAGGCACTGGCGATCGTTTTGGAGATCACACCGGACATCCCGTTCATCTTCGTCACCGGCGCCATGGGCGAAGAGCGGGCCGTGGAATCCATCAAGCAGGGCGCTACCGACTACATCCTCAAGGATCGCCTGAGCCGCCTGCCTTCCTCGGTACAGCGCGCCCTGGCGGAAAAAACCCTGCGCGCACAACGGTGTGAAGCCGAGGAGTTGCTGCACAACGCCACCGACAGCATCCGCGATGCCTTCATCGTGATCGAGGGTGAACAGGGCACCATCACCACCTGGAACCCGGCCGCCGAGAGGCTGTTCGGCTACCCGCGCGAAGAAGCGCTGGGCAAGAGGCTGCATGACTTCCTCACCCCACCGGCCTATCGCGAGGCCGCGCACTGTGGCCTGGCGCATTTCGCCCACAGCGGCGAAGGCGCTCTGGTGAACCAGACCCTGGAATTGACTGCTTTGCGCAAAGACGGCGGGGAGTTTCCCATCGAGCTATCCCTGTCCACGATGCGGATACACGGCAAATGGCACGCCACCGGCATCGTGCGCGACATCACCGAACGCAAACAACGCGAGACGCAGATCAGGAATTTGAACCGCATCCTGCGCACCATCAGCACCTGCAATGAGGATCTGGTGCGCGCCCACTGTGAGTCCGACCTGCTGCAAGCCATCTGCCGCGACATCGTCGAGGTCGGCGGCTATCTGCTGGCCTGGGTAGCCTATCCCGATGCCGCACCGGACGGCGCGCCCATCACCGCCGCCCACTACGGTGATGAGGCGGCTTTCCAGGTTCACGCCGCGCTGGAACACGACCCGGAACACGCCCGCTACTGTCTGACCCGGATCGCCTTGCGCGAACGTCAGACCGCGACCTGTAATCGTCTGCTGGAGTCGGACGAATGCGGCTTCGGCCGCTTGAACGAAGTTGGCGTGCAGGCCATCCTGGCTTTGCCGTTGCTGGCCGGGGAACAGTTGTTCGGCACCCTGACGATCTTCTCGGCCAACCCCGACGCATTCGATGCCGCCGAAATCAGCCTGATGGAAGAACTGGCTGCCGACCTGGCCTATGGCATCGCCGCACTGCGTACCGGCGAGGAGCGCGACCGCTACCTGGGCCACTTCCGCGCGGCCATGAAGAACACCGTGGCCGCCATCGCCCGCACCCTGGAAATGCGCGACCCCTACACCGCCGGCCATCAGCAGCGGGTGACCCAGTTGGCCCTAGCCATCTCCCGCGAGATGGGCCTGGACGAACAGGTCATCGAGGGCCTGTATTTCGGCGCCATGATCCACGACATCGGCAAGATCGCGGTCCCGGCGGAAATTCTCGCCAAGCCCACCAAACTCAGCCATATCGAATACCAGCTTATCCAGGCCCACCCTGAGACCGGCTACGAAATCGTCCGCGACATCGACTTCCCCTGGCCGGTGGCGGAGATGATCTTGCAGCATCACGAGCGCCTGGACGGCAGCGGCTATCCGCACGGACTCAAGGACGGAGAAATCCGGCTGGAAGCGCGCATCCTCGCCGTCGCCGACGTGGTCGAAGCCATGTCATCGCACCGCCCCTACCGCGCCGGACTGGGCATGGAAGCCGCCCTGGCCGAGATCGAACGCGGCAGCGGGCTGCATTTCGACCCGGCGGTGGTGGCCGCCTGCGTCAAGGTGGTGCGGGGGAATGGGATGAAGCTGCCGGAATGAAGAGCATCTGAAACTGGCCGAAAGTGTGAATTCAGCCGAATTCCACATTGCAGTCATTCGCCAACAATTCCAAGATGGTGGCGAGCGTCAGTTCCGGCCGAACAAGAGCCACCCAATTCATCAGCCCAAGCTGGACTATCTGATTTTTACCCCTGGAACTGTCCCCAGGGTATCCCGAGCCGGCGCATGCGGGAACGCAGCGTGTGGGGATTCATGCTCAAGGCGAGGGCCACTCCGAATGGGCCTTCGATGCGCCCGTGGCAGCGCGCCAACGCCGCTTCGATATGTCGGCGCATGGCTGCTTCGAGTGACGCCGGGCGGGCTTCGCTCGCGGCCGCAGCCGGCTACACCGCCACCGGCGCCTTGATGCCGGGGTGCGGGTCGTAGCCTTCCAGGGTGAAATCCTCGTACTTGAAGGCAAACAGATCAGTCACCGCCGGGTTGAGCCGCATGTTGGGCAAAGCGCGTGGCTCGCGGGAAAGTTGCAGCTTCACCTGGTCCAGGTGGTTGAGGTAGATATGCGCATCGCCCAGTGTATGCACGAAGTCGCCGGGCTTCAGGCCGGTGGCCCGCGCCATCATCAGGGTTAGCAGGGCATAGCTGGCGATATTGAAGGGCACGCCGAGAAAGATGTCGGCGCTGCGCTGATAGAGCTGGCAGCTCAATTTTCCGTCGGCCACATAGAACTGAAAAAAGGCGTGGCAGGGTGGCAGACGCATGTTGGGCAGCTCGCCCACGTTCCAGGCGGAAACGATGATGCGGCGTGAATCCGGGTTCCGTTTCAGCGTTTCCAGCACTTCGCTGATCTGATCGATGTGGCGGCCATCGGCGGCGGGCCAGGAGCGCCACTGGTAGCCGTAGATCGGGCCCAGGTCGCCATTTTCGTCGGCCCATTCGTCCCAGATGGAAACCCCGTTGTCCTTCAGATACTTGATGTTGGTGTCGCCCTTCAGGAACCAGAGCAGCTCGTGAAGGATGGATTTGAGATGGACTTTCTTGGTGGTGAGCAGGGGAAAACCGGCTTGCAGATCGAAGCGCATCTGGTGGCCAAACACCGAGACGGTGCCGGTGCCGGTGCGATCATCCTTGCGGGTACCGTGGGCCAGGACGTGGTTCAACAAGTCGAGGTATTGCCGCATCAGACGCCTTCCTTCAAGAGATGCTGATAGACCAGATTCATGATGATGAGCCGCTGTGATTGACCGAGTTCGCCGAACTGGATGCCGAAGGCCTTCATACGCTTGCCCTGTTCGTCGTCCTCCTCGCCAATCGATCGAATGAGCACCGGGGTTTTTACGTACTCCTCCATGTCGCCGAGCTTGACCTTGAACGACAGCCACAGGGTCTCGCCCTTCTCGCCGAGTTTCATGGGTGAAAACATCTTGGCCCCGCCGACGCTGATATCGACCAGCTTGCCGGCGCCGATCTGTTTTCCCTCTTCGCTCTGCTGCACGGCGACGATGATGCTGGCGGGCGCGCGCATTGCTTTTCTGATGCGCAAGGCCTGCACCGAGTCCGGGTAGGAGAGGTGCAGATAGGGAAAGGGCTGCAACTGAGACTTCAACACCTTGGCCTTGAAGGCGCAGACATTGAGGCCGGAAAAGGCGCGCACCAGATAGGTCTGGCCGTCACGCACGAAGATCAGTTTTCCCTCCACCACCGGCATGGTGACCAGCACGCTTCTCGGCTTCATCACACCGATCACATGCACGGTGAAACGCTCGGTCTGCCCTTCCAACAGGGGTTGCAGTTGCAATGCATCGCCCGGCATCAGCTTGATCGCGTCGAAACTGAGGCTCTCTTCCTGCGGTTTGACGTAGCCGCCACCCGCTTCGGCGGGCTTGTCGTCATCGAGCCGTGCCGCGACATGGCCGGCTTTCTCCCGCGTCCGTTCGCGAAACAGCCCTTTTTGCAGCAGCACCTCGACCTGGTTTTCGGAAGTCACCATCACGCCGCGATTCAATAGCAGGTTATGGTCCACGTCGTAGACCGCGAACCCCAAGGGTTTGCCGACCTCGATCTCCCCCTTGCGCACCGGCACCATGAAACTGTCTTCGACCATTTTTATCCCTTCAGCCCCGCGTTCGGGTGGCCATGTTGCATGTAGGTTGTACCCAAAAGGCGGGTATAAGGGCAAAGCGAAGCGTGCCCAAGGTCTCCCGACACATGTTGGGCACGTTCCGTTTTGCCCAACCCGCGGCGCCCGGTCAATGCACTCCCGCCTTGCCTAATTCGCTGAGGATATCGAGCAACAGCTGGCGACCCAGTGGCCCCATTCCTTTCATCAACACGTCGCCATCGCGTTCGCCGTTGACCAGACGACGCATGACGCCGCCCAGACGCGCCATATCGCCCCCGGCGCGCACCATCTGTTCGGCCATGTCAGCCAGCACGGCGAGCGCCTTGGCGTCGCCGTGTCCGGCGGCGCTGATCATGGATGCCAGACCGGGGGCCGCCGCGCGACCGTCCGGTTGCTGATCCAGGGCCGGCAGGCTGGCCGGATTCTCCAGGCCGCGCAACACGGTATCGACGATGACCCGGTCTTCCTCGTCGAGTCCCAGCTTCACGCTCGCGTCGCGCTTGCCATCGACGATCTGGCGCAAGGCGCCGGCCAGCGTGGCCCAGCCCTGCTGTTCGGCCGCCGTCAGGGTCCGCATCAATTCGGGCATGCGGGAGCGGTCACGCAAGGCGCCCACCACGGCGTGAATGAACGGCGCATGCATGCGCCGCACCTGTTCCACCGCATCCGGCAATTCAGTCGGCGCATTCTTCACGCTCGTTCTCCACGGCTTGCCAGCGCCCCTGCAACAGCAGTTCCAGCGGGCGGTAGGCGCGTTTGTAGGCCATCTTGCGGCAATCGGCGATCCAGTAGCCCAGGTAGACGTAGGACAGGCCCAGCTCGCGCGCCAGCCTGAGCTGTTCGAGTACCCCGAATACACCCAGGCTGCGCCGTTCCAGGCCGGGTTCGAAAAAAGTGTAGACGGCGGAAAGACCGTCGAGCAGACGATCCACCAGCGCGACCATGACCACCTCGCCGGCCAGCCGGTATTCGATCAGGACGCTGTCCACCCGGCTTTGCAGGAGAAAGCCGCGGTATTGCTCGCGGTCGTCCTGATCCATGCCGCCTCCGGCATGGCGCGCCGCCTGATAACGGCGATACAGACGGTAATGCGCTTCGTCGAACAACAACGGTTTCAGGCGAACCTTCAGATCCGCGTTCCTGGCCAGGCAACGACGTTGCGTGCGGCTCGCCTGAAAACCATCGACCACCACCCGGCTCGGCGTACAGGCCTGGCAGTGGTCGCAATGCGGACGATAGACGTGCAGGCCACTGCGCCGGAAACCCACGCGCATCAATTCACTGTAAACCACCGTATCCACCAGGCCGCTTGGCGCGGCCACCTGTGAACGCGCACTCTGATTGGCCAGATAGCTGCAGGGATAATTCGACGTCAGATAGAACTGGAGCCGAAAAATGGGGAGTTCGGCGGCAAAACTCATGCGCCTGTCCAGGGACCGGGATGCCGCGGTTGCGGCGTCAATTTCGCCAGCAGGCGGCTGAATTCGCCGCGCGGAATCGCGCGCGCGCCCAGGGAGGCGAGATGTGCTGTTTTCATCTGGCAGTCGATGATGCCGAAATCACGTTGTTTGAGGGTGGCGACCAGATGCGCCAATGCGATCTTCGAGGCATCGGTCTGTCGCGTGAACATGGATTCGCCGAAGAATGCCCTACCCACGGCGACGCCGTATAGCCCCCCGACCAGTTCTTCGCCGTCCTCGCCATCCATCCAGGTTTCAAAAGAGTGTGCATAACCCGCCTCATGCAGTGCGCCATACGCCGCGAGCATCGGCTCGCTGATCCAGGTGCCGCCGCCCGCGTCACGCGGCGCGGCGCATTCCCGCATCACCCGGGCGAACGCCGTGTCCACCCGCACCACATAATCGGCACGTGAGAGCCTTTTCTTTAGCGAACGTGAGATTTTGAATTCTTCAGGAAACAGCACCATGCGCGGATCGGGCGACCACCACAGAACTGGTTCACCTTCGTTGAACCAGGGAAAGATGCCGCGTCGATAGGCTTCCAGCAAACGCGGCAGCGACAGATCATCCCCCGCCGCCAACAGGCCATTGGGTTCAGTCAGCGCCCGCTCCAGGGGAGGAAACGGCGTGGCGGGGTGGAGCCAGGGGATCATCAAATGCCGCGAGATCCTTTCTCGATGAAGGCCGACTTGTATTGGCTGTGCTTTTTGCGGCGCGAAACACTTTGAGCTTCGATTTCAGCCAGCAAGGCGGCCGATTCGATCGGCTTGAACAACACTTTCCACCGGAGGGATGGCGCTGCGTCGATTACTACCTGTTGGGTTTCACCGGTCAGCAAAATCGCCTTGATTGGCCGCCGCGCCCTTTTTTGGAGCTCGTCCAGAAACTGCATGCCATTCAAACCCGGAAGCCGAAAATCCACGACGTAGAAATCCGCCTGCCCGATTTGTGTATCAGCGAGGGCGCGTTCAGCGCTGGGATAGGTAATGACATTCAGCCCGTGAGTTTCCAGCGAGAGTTCGAGCGCCTTGGCGGCCAACACATCATCCTCGATGACCACCACGCGTACTCCGGCGAGTGTGGATGATGTGGCGACGGCAACAGACGGCATGCTCGAATGGTCGCCGGCCTCCTGTTCCGGTTCATCGACCAGTGGCACGCTGACCTCGAACCTGGAGCCTTTGCCCAGGCGGGAGTCACAGTTAATCTGGCTGCCAAGGATGCTCGCGGCCCGTTTGACTATGGCCAGACCGAGTCCAAGGCCTTGCGTCCGGTCGCGTTGCGGATTACCGACCTGGAAGTATTCGTCAAAAATACTGCCGAGATGATCCGGCCCAATGCCTATGCCGGTATCCCAGACCTGGATGAGCGCGCTTCCGCGGCGGCGACGGAATCCAACCAGAACACCTCCGCTGTCGGTGTATTTGATGGCGTTGTCGATGAGATTGCGCAGCAGGCTGTAGAGCAGCTTCGCATCCGTGAACAGCATCAGTTCGTGGTGCGGAAAATAAAACTTGAAGCGCAGGCCCTTCGCCAGCGCCAGCGGCGCAAATTCAGCCTCGATGTTGCTGAGCAATTCATAGGCTGAAATGGCTTCCGGATGGGGTTTCATGACACCGCCATCGAGTCTGGAGACATCGAGCAGCGCGTTCAGAATTTCCCCCAGGTTACGCGTCGACAGGGAAAGATAGTCGGTGATTCTGCGCTGCTCGTCGTTCAGGGGTGTGCTGTTCAAGGTCTCCTGGAACAAGCGCATCGCATGAATGGGTTGCCGCAAGTCGTGGCTGGCCGCGGCGAGGAAACGGGATTTTGCCGCGTTGGCCTCATCCGCAGACTCCTTGGCGGCAAGCAGTTCGGCCGTGCGATCCGCGACCAGACGCTCCAGTTCGTCATGTTGGCCCTGCAGCGCTTTCCTGCCGGCTTCGACTTCCGCGAGCAGGGCGTTGAAATTGCGCACCAGATCGCCAATCTCGTTGTCCGCCGCGGGGATTCCGCGCGGGATGAAGTCCTGCCGCAGGCGCGCGTCGTTGGCCGCTTCCGCCAGCATGCGGACCGGCAGGATGATGCGGTTGAGAAATCGCATGGCGAAAATCAAGGCCAGCATCCCGGCACTGAGCGCGACCAAAAAGGTGATCGCGATGGAAGTGAGGTAGGTGTGCCAATAGGATTCGAGACGCGCCTGCACGAAGACGGTACCGGCGGGCGCATTGTCGACCTCGATGGGCAGGTGCAGGGTGGTCGTATCTGCCAGCAGCTTGATGTCCGGCACGGATGGTCCAATATCCCGCGCATCGGGTGGAAGCAATCTGTCGTTGCCATAGCTGGCGAGGCGGACACCCTCGTTTGTATAGAGGGCGGCAGCCTCGACCTCCGGATAGGCCTCGAATATTTGCAGCACCCCGCGCGCAACCTTTGCATCCTGGAAGACAACTGCCGCGCTGGCCGCGGTACCGGCCGCGCTGGCGGCATTCGTCAAGTTGCGTCGGATGTCCGTGCGCACGTTGTCAAGCAGGAGGACAACGTTGCTGGTCAACGATAGGGCGATGCCCGCGAGTACGGTCGTGACGATCAGCCAGGCAAAAGGATGGCGGATCGAGCGACGGTCAAAGAAAGCGCTGGTACGCGGCTGGCTATTCATGAACCTGGCGCGCCAGGCGCAGCATTTGGGGGGAGAAGTGAATGCCCGCGCGTCGCGCCTCCGCGAGGTTGATGTCGAACCGGATGCCGTCATCCCGCACGGCGATTTCGATCATCCCGCCGTCCTCCGCGAAGCCTGGATAGGCGCTGATCGTGAGCGCGTTGCGAAAGAGGTTTTGCTCTTCTGTCGCGTTCCAGCGCTGGCGAGAATCGACATAAAGCACTTGGCAGTCACCGTCCTGCCCGGAGAGACGGGCAACGATCAATTCACGACCCATCACCTTGCGGCCGGAAAGCGCGACCAGGGCTTCCACCTGCCGCGCATCCCGGACGGCGATGCATAGGCGTACCTGCTGCGTGTTGGCAACGACTTCAGGTGGGAACTCGGTGAATTTAAGGAAATTGAATACCATCACCGCGCGAACCGATTGTTCGCTTGGCTTGTCCTGGGCCATGGCCGTCTGAAAATGGCTTGCCAGCGCGACCAGCAGAAAGAAGGCTCGAAAGAGTGGGGGCTTGCCGTTGAAGTTCATCGGAATGAGGCGTCAATGTGGCACAACTTGTGCGAACCAGGCCTTCCTCAAAACTTGTATATCATTTCCGCATAGAAACTGCGCCCCGGCAACGGCAGATTATTCGGGATAGAACTACTGGTGTATTCCCTCGCATCCACGTCAAACAAATTTCGCATGGAAGCAGAAAACTCCAAATCCGGGCGAAAGGTATGGCGAATCGTGGTATCCACCAGGGTATACGCATTCAATGGATCACGGACATTGCCGGCGGTAAGCGTGCGTTTCCCGATCCAATTGGCCTGTACATCCCAGTTCCAATTGGGCGCGAATGCCCAATCCATTCTGAAATAGGCTTTTTGTTTCGGCACCGAACTGGGGAATGTGGAGTTTGCCTCTTCAATATGGGTAAGGTTGCCAGAAACCCTCAACGTCTTCGTTGCCTGCCACTGCGCCTCCAACTCAACACCGCGAGATGTGCGATTGCCGATATTCTGGAACTTCGATGAGGTATCGGTAGTAATGAGGTCGGACTGGACGAATCGGTATAGACCAAGTCCCAACTTCAAATCTTTCGAGGCCAAGTAAGAAAACGATAGATCCCAGGTATCGGACCGCTCCGGCGTGAGATCTGGATTGGGGATGGTGGCGGAAGTCAGGGCGTAAAGTTCCAGATAGGATGGCGCCCGGAACGCCTGGCCGTACATCAGTTTCGTGGTGAGCCTGTCCGTACTCTGCCAGACCAGGGCCAGACGCGGATTCAGCGAGTCGCCGAAGTCGGAGTAATGGTCATAGCGCACCCCGGCGGTCAGTTCCCAATCATATGAAAGTGTCCATATATCCTGGAGGAAGAGGTAGCTGATTTGGCGAATCTTTTCCGGTGCGAAAGCGTAAGGTGAGTCCGAGATATTCACCAAAGGCCCCCCTGCCGGCAACGTGCTTCCATCCGCTCCCGTCCCAAAATTCACGAATTGCTCGACTGAATACAGATTTTCCGAGTTGTATCCTCCGCCCAGTCGGATGGCATGCTTCTTTATGCCGGCATACAGTCCGCTGACTTCAAAACTCATGCCGCGTTCCGCTGATCTCATCCGATTGATCGCCCCTTCAGGATAGGCGCCGGTAGCGTCGGTGTAGCCGGGTGGGCGCTCCTGAAACCCGTCGCCCGAGGTGTAGTCGAGGTGGTGATAACGGAGTTCCGCATTCAGGGCCCAGTCCTGGGAAAACGCCTTGTTGTTGTAGAAAAGCGCGAGGTCGTATCGGCTGTCGCTTCCTTGAGTCACCGGATCCAGCACACCGGCGCCGGTCAGGCCGGTTTCCAGGTTGTTGTGGCCCATATAGTCGGCAAGCAGGCGCCAGTTATCCCTGGCAACGGAGAAGCGGATATCCTGGCCATTCCAACCGTAGTGGGCGTTGCCGGGAGCGTAAGAAACATGGGTGCCAAAAGTTGCGTCTTTTGCGGTCTGACCATCTACCGCGATGAACGGATTATGGCCGTCGGTATGTGACAGTTCAGCCGTAATGCCAATATCGAAACCGTTCCAGCTTCCCCCGTGCTGCACCCATCCCGTCTGGGTATTGAAGCTACCTACCCGCAAACCAGCCTCGGATTGCTCGATCCTTCCCGCGGTCTTGGTGATGACATTGATCACGCCGGCGGAAGCGTCGGAGCCGAACAGGGCGGAACCGGGACCACGGATGATCTCGACCCGTTCGATCATGCTTGTCGGCAGACCCTTCCAGAAAATGCCGGCGTTCCACACCAGATCTCTTATCGGTTCGCCGTTCACCATCAGCAGGGTGTGGGGGCCGGCAGCGCCGCGAAACGTTACTTGAGGCCTGAATCCAAATAAATTTGCCCTGACGTATATGCCGGGTACGCTTTGCAGAATCTCACTGAGATTGCTCGCGCCGGTGGCCCTGATGTCTTCCGCCGTGATGACCGAGACGACCGAGGGCGCCTTGGAGAGTGTCTGATCGGTATTGGTGGAAATCTTGACCTTGAGCGACATCAGATCATCCATGCTCAACAGCAGCAATTTCTCCAGCCCCGCGTCGCTCTCCGCATTTGCGGTTAGCGCCAGAAACAATGCCAGAAAGGGCACGAAGCCAATGCGTTTCTTCATCTCATTTTTCCAATTAAGCTCCGCTCCATCTCGCCTTCCCACTGAGTTGCGCCATACCGCCGACTGATGCGAATGCCGAGCATTCGATACAGTTTTCGGAAAACTTCACTTGCCGGGTGGAAACAAGTGTGAAAGTCGCCATTAGCAATTCCGAACCCGGTCCGACTGAAGATGGCGCTCACCATCTCAACGGACCCAAGGAATTCAGGCGATGGTAGCGTTTCCAGATTGAAACAGGGGGGTGGGATCGGTGTAGACCAAATAATCGACGATGGCCGCATCACGCATGCGGAACAGATTGAGGAAAGGCACGGTGACCACCGCCGCGTTGGGCAAGTGATAAGTCACCTCGCCCTGGACGAAACAGGTGTCCCGTGCCTGTCCCCACCAGAATCCGGTCAGCTCATGGCTGAGGCGGCTCAAGCCGGTAAAGAAGCCCGCCACATGCTCGCGCACCGCGTCCCTGCCGGCCACGGCGGGCTGGCTGCCGTAACGGAAGGTACCGTCCTCGGCCAGATAGGCGGCGAAAGCGGCCGCGTCGCGGGCGTCGATGCTGTGGAACAACTGGCGCACCCAGGCGGGGATTTCCATACGAATGGCTCCTGTAAACGGTTTCAGAACTGGAAATAAAGGCGGCCATTCTGCCGCAGTTCCGCGCGCACTTTTTTCCAATCCGGGAACAGGGCTTCCACTTCACGCCAGAACACCGGGGAGTGGTTGCGCTGCTTGAAGTGGGCGAGTTCGTGGCAGATGACGTAATCGATGGTTTCGAGCGGCGCCTTGAGCAGGCGCCAGTTGAGGCTGATCACGCCCTTGGCCGAGTTGCTGCCCCAGCGGGTGCGGGCATTCGACAGGCGCAGCGGCGGCATGGCGAGTCCGGCACGAGCGGCATGATGCGCCAGGCGTTCGCCCAACAGGGCGCGGGCGTTGCGCTGATACCAGCGCAGCACCAGGGCCGGCGTTTGCGTGGGCAAGGCATTGCAGAGCAGCGCCACGCCATCCTGGCGGGCGCGGGCCGGACCCGGCTGGTCGAGCAGGCGCAATTGCAGATGGCCGCCCAGATACGGAAGTAGCGCGCCGTCTTGCCAGTCGAAGCGGTGCTCGCGCGCGGCCTGCAGGCGCGCATCGATCCAGTCGGCGTGTTTGTGCAGGAAACCGTCGATCTCCCGCTGCGACAGACGCAGGGGTGCGTTGACCACGATTTCGCCAGCCTCGGAAACCCGCAACGCCAGGCTTCGCCGCCGACTGCTGCGGCGCAGGATGTAGGACGGATGCCCCCCCGGAAAGGGTCGGGTTTCCTCGGAACAAGTGGCGGAACGGGCTAACGGCATGGCGCGAAAGCTTACCTGCTATCGGCCAGTTCCAGACTGGTCGAAAAGAGATGGCTGAATGTCCCCGATGGCGCGCTGCTTTCTGTAGCGCAGGCGTCTCGCCTGCTTTCGTGGGGCTGATTGGGAGAACGACGCAGGCGAGACGCCTGCGCTACAGAAAGCGCGAGCCACGTCGGACGGCCTTACAACCCCTGCCGCGCCATGGCCCGGCGCATGAAGGCGATCTGGGTCTGCAACGAGAGTTCCTTGGGACAGACGTCCTGGCAACCGAGCAGGCTCATGCAGCCGAAAATGCCGGAGTCGTCGCCGATGAGCTGGTAATACTCGGCGTCGGAACGGTCGTCGCGCGGATCGAGGCGGAAACGCGCGAGTTTGTTCAGGCCCACCGCGCCGACGAAATCCGGCCGCATCAGGGCGGTGCCGCAGGCGGCCACGCAGCAGCCGCATTCGATGCAGCGGTCGAGTTCGTAGACGGCTTCGGCCAGGTCCGGGTCCATCGCCGCTTCGATCTGGTTCGGGTTCACCTCGCTGCCCAGGTGCACCCAGGCTTGCAAGCGCTCGCTCATGGCGCGCATCCATTTTCCGGTATTCACCGAGAGGTCGGCGATGAGCTCGAAGCCGGGCAGCGGAAACAGCGTGATGGTGCCCGGCAATTCGCTGGTCAGCGTGCGGCAGGCCAGGCCGGGACGACCGTTGATGAGCATGGCGCAGGAGCCGCACACCCCGGCGCGGCAGACGAAATCGAATGAGAGGCCGGGATCGTGTTCTTCGCGGATGCGGGTGAGCGCGATGAACAGCGTCATGCCCGGCGTTTCCTCCAGCCGGTAGTCGCGCATGGCCGGCTCGCCGCCGGAATCGCGCGGGTTGTGGCGGAAGATGTGGAAAGTGAGGGTACGCGGCGCGGTCATGGCAGCGGTTCGTCCAGTCGTTCGTTGCGGCCACGATATTTCAGCGGCAGTAAATGCTTGAAGGACATCAAGAAGGACTGGACGGCATAACGATCGAGCTTGGCCGCGCGCATCTCGTCCACCTCGGCCTGGCGTAGCGCGGCATCGGGATGATCAATGATGTTCCGGGCACCATAGCCGCGAAAACCGGGCGGCAGTTCCATGCGCAGCACATCCAGTTCCTCGTAATCCAGCCTCGGCAGCGCGTCGCCCTCACGCCAGCAGGCCAGGGTGCGGTTGAGCCAGTCGCGGTCGTTGCGCGCGGGGTAATCCTCGCGGAAGTGCGCGCCCCGGCTTTCCGTGCGGTTCAAGGCGCCCATCGCCACGGTGAGCGCGACTTTCAGCATGCGCGGCAGGCGATAGGCGAGCACCAGTTCCGGGTTCGCGTCGAGGCCGCCATTGACGCCAACCTCGCCACTGCGCGCGAGCAGCTCGGCCAATTCCGTCACGGCGCTTTCCAGATCGGGGCCGTTGCGGAAGAGGCCGACCTTGTCGGTCATGATCTGCTCCATGCGGCGGCGCAGGGCCACGGCGTTCTCGCGGCCGGGATGGGCGATGCGCGCTTCCAGGCCGCGCTGTTCGCGCAGGACGAAGTCGCGCGCCAGAGCGGTGGAAACCTCCAGCTCGCCATGCGACGACAGGCAGAAATCGGCGACGTATTCGCCCACCAGCATGCCGGCGACCACGGTTTCCGCCACCGAATTGCCACCCAGGCGGTTGAAACCGTGCATGTCCCAACAGGCCGCCTCGCCACAAGAAAAGAGGCCGGAAAGCCATTGCGATTCGCCACGGAAATCGGTGCGCACGCCGCCCATCGAATAATGCTGGGTGGGGCGCACCGGGATGAAATCCTTCGCCGGATCGATGCCGAGGAAGTAACGGCAGATGTCCTTCACCTCGCGCAGATTGCGTTCGATGTGCGCGGCGCCCAGTTGCGTGATGTCCAGCCAGAGATGTTCACCATAGGCGGATGCCACCCCCTTGCCCTTGCGCATGTGCTCGGCCATGCGCCGTGAGACCACATCACGCGAAGCCAGATCCTTCTTCTCCGGCTCGTAATCGGGCATGAAGCGGTGGCCATCGACGTCGCGCAGAACGCCGCCGTCACCACGGCAGCCCTCGGTCACCAGAATGCCGGTGGGAACGATGGCGGTGGGATGGAATTGCACCGCTTCCATGTTGCCCAGGCGCGCCACCCCGGTTTCCAGGGCCAGCGCCGCGCCCATGCCTTCGTTGATCAGCGCGTTGGTGGAAATACCCCAAATACGGCCGTAACCGCCGGTGGCGATGACCGTGGCGCGCGCCAGATGCGCGGAGAGTTCGCCCGTGATCAGGTCGCGCACCACCGCGCCGTGGCAACGGTGGCCCTCGTGGATCAGGGCCAGCGCTTCCTGGCGCTCGCGCACCGGGATGGCTTCGGCGATGACCCGGTCGGAGAGGGTGTAAAGCATGGCGTGGCCGGTGCCGTCCGAGGTGTAGCAGGTGCGCCATTTGCGAGTGCCGCCGAAGTCGCGCGCGGTGATCAGGCCATGCGCGTCTTCGCGCTCCGTCAGGGTCACCCGCTGACCGTTGATGACCGCTTCGTGATCCCCCGTGCGCACCCGGTTCCAGGCCACCCCCCAGGCGGCCAGTTCACGGATCGCCTTGGGCGCTACGTGCGCGAACATGCGCGCGACCCGTTGATCGCAGCCCCAATCGGAGCCGCGCACGGTGTCCTCGAAATGCACATCCTCGTTGTCGCCCTCGCCCTTGAAGCAATTCGCCAGGCTGGCCTGCATACCACCCTGGGCGGCGACGGAATGCGAACGCTTGGCCGGCACCAGCGACAGGATGGAAGGCTCCAGGCCGCGCCGTTTCGCCGCCAGAGCGACCCGCTGCCCGGCCAGGCCGCCGCCGATGACCAGCACGTCGGAGTGGATGATCTTCATGACATTCCCTCCACGCGCCGACTCCCCCCTTTGTCAAAGGGGGGTTGGGGGGGATTTAGACCACCTCCACCAGAGCCAGCATCAGAGAAATCCTTTGAAGAAGGGAGGAGAAAAGCGGCCGGCTGATAACGCTCGCCGACATGGGGCGCATGCTCCATCCCCAGCTTGACGTAAGCCCCCAGGGTGGCAAGGCCGAGCACCAGGAAGAACACCGTCAAGCCCCATTTCAGGCGCTTCAGCTTGCGCCGGGCGGCGACGGCATCCTTGAAGTCGCCCCACTTCACCGCCAGGCGATACAGGCCGACGCCGCCATGCAGTTCCACCAGGAACAGCAACACCAGATAGAGCGGCCACATGCGCCCGCTCCAGACGCGGTCGGCTGATTCATAGGGGCCGATCAGTTCCGGGTGGGCCATCATCAGATAGAGGTGCGCCGGCGCCAGAAAGAACATGGCGAAGCCGGTGAGAACCTGGACGAACCAGAGGAAGGTGTCCTCATGGCGCATCGCGCGCATGTGCCGCATGTAGGCCATGTGCTGGCGCCAGTGTGTGGGGAACTTGCGCAGCGCCAGCCAGGCGTGTGTCGCGAACAACACGAAGATCAGCGCCACGAAGGCGGAAACCAGCCAGGGCAAGGGATAGCCGAAGAAGAAATAGCCTTCAAAGAAACGCGCCACGGTCCACATGGCATCGTTGCCCAGCAGAATGGACGAGACGAACAGCATGTGCAGCCACATGAACAGACCCAGGACGAGGCCAGTGGCGCTCTGCAGCAGATCAAGGCGCGCGGGCCAGCGATCGATGCGGGGGGGAAGGAAGGAATCTGGGCTATTCATGACATCGGCATCCGGAGGGAATGTTACCCCGCCAAAATCAAATTTCCGATGTGTTCCGCGCGCCGCGACAAGCCAGTCTCAAAGACGCCGCATGGTCGCTTCAATCCAGGCTTCGGTTTCCGCCAGGACCTGAGCTGGTTTGCGCCCCTGGGTCGGGATGCTGGGACCGATCACCACGGTGATGATGCCCGGCCGCTTGATGAAGGCGTTCTTCGGCCAGCAACGGCCGGCGTTGTGCGCCACCGGCACCACCGGCACGCCGCATTTGGCCGCCAGCCAGGCACCGCCGATCTGGTAGTCACCTTTATCGCCCACTCCCACACGCGTGCCTTCCGGGAATACCAGCACCCAGAAGCCGGTGTTGAGGCGCTCACGTCCCTGAGCTTCCAGTTGTTTCAAGGCCTCGCGCCCGGCGCCCCGGTCAATGGCGATAGGCGAAAACAACGCCAGCCCCCAGCCGAAGAAGGGAATGTGCAGCAGGTTCTTTTTCAACACGAAAGACAGCGGCGGGAAGATTTGCTGGAAGGCGATGGTCTCCCATGCGGACTGGTGCTTGGCCAGCACCACGGCCGGTTCTTGCGGCAGATTTTCCCGGCCTTCGACGCGGAAACGGATACCTACCACCCAGCCCGCCAGCCAGGTCACCACCCGCCCCCAGAGGGTGATGAAGCGATAGCGCGGCAATGCCGGCACCGGAGCGGCGAGCAGGATCAGCAAGCTGAAGGGGATGGTCAGCACCGTTTTGATCAGGAAGAACAGGAGGGAGCGAATGAAGAGCATGGTATTAGCGTCGGCATTCCGGCTGTGGCGAGGTTAAAAAACGCCGGCAGGGATGCCGGCGCTACAAAACGGCATGCGCTTCAAGCCGAATCGACGTGTTTGTTGCGAGGAGTCCGTTAAGTCGCTTCCGCGAGAATGGCCTGTACCGCGTCGGCGAGATCTTCGTAGACCGGCGTGCCTTCCGGCATCTGGCCGCCTTCCAGGGTCCGCAGGCCCTTGCCGGTTTTCACCAGCATCGGCCGCGCCCCCACCTCCAGCGCGGCTTGCAGGTCGCGCAGGGAATCGCCGATGGCGGGCACGCCACGCAAATCACGCCGCACGCGCGCGGAAATTTCCTGGAACAGTCCCGGCTTGGGCTTGCGGCAGGTACAGCGGGAATCCGCCGCGTGCGGGCAAAAAAACACCGCGTCGATCCGCCCGCCGGCCTGAGCCACCAGCTTGTGCATCTTGGCGTGGATGGCGTTAAGCGTGGACATGTCGAACAGGCCGCGCCCGACTCCGGATTGATTCGACGCCACCACCACGCGATAACCCGCCTGGCACAGGCGCGCGATGGCTTCCAGGCTGCCGGGAATCGGCAGCCACTCCTGCGGGCTCTTGATGAACTGGTCGGAGTCGAAATTGATGACGCCGTCGCGGTCGAGGATGACGAGTTTCATGGCAATCCTTTTAATGTTGCGCCGGCACCCAGGCCAGCCCCATATTCCAACCTACCCCACTCACACCGCCAACCGAGACAAATCCGCCACCCGATTCATGGCGCGATGCAGGCGCGCCAGCAGGCCGAGACGGTTGGCTCGCAGGCTTTCGTCTTCCACGTTGACCATCACGCCATCGAAGAATTCATCGACCGGGCCTTTCAGCGCGGCCAGGGATTTCAGCGACGCGGCGTAATCCCCCGCGTCGAAGGCCGCGTCCGCGACCGGCTCGACCTCGGCCAGGGCGGCGTTGAGCGCGATCTCCGCCGCTTCCTGGAGCAGGTAGGGGTTGGTCACCGGCTCCACCGCGCCCTCGACCTTCTTCAGGATGTTGCCCACCCGCTTGTTGGCGGCGGCCAGGCTCTGCGCTTCGGGCAGCGCGGCGAATTCGCGCACGGCGGCGAGGCGCTTGGGAATGTCGCCCAGGCGTTGCGGGCGCTGACTCACCACCGCGTCGACTTCCTGCGCCGTGTAGCCCTGTTCACGCAGCAGGCCGGAGAGCCGGTCGTAGATGAAATCGCCCAGGGCCGCGATGGCCTTCGGCTCGGCCAGCAAGCGCGCCGCGTGGAACAGCCAGTCCATATCCAGGGGCAGATCCCGCTCGATCAGCATGCGGATGACTCCCAGGGCATGGCGGCGCAAGGCGAAGGGATCCTTGTCGCCGGTGGGCAGCAGTCCGATGCTGAACATGCCGGTCAGGGTCTCCCACTTGTCGGCCAGGGCCACCACGACGCCGACCTCGTTGCGCGGCAGATCGTCTCCGGAGAAGCGCGGCTTGTAGTGATCCTCGATGGCGTCGGCCACCTCGCCGGGCAAGCCGTCGTTGAGCGCGTAATAGCGCCCCATGATGCCCTGCAATTCGGGGAACTCGCCGACCATGTCGGTGAGCAGATCGGCCTTGGCCAGATTGGCGGCCTGGTCGGCCTTGAGCGCCAGGGCCTGATCGCCCAGTTTGTGCGCGATGGCGCTGGCGATCTCCGCCACCCGCTGCACTCGCTCGCCCTGGGTGCCGAGCTTGTTGTGATAAACCACCTTGGACAGCCCCGGAACACGATCCTGGAGCGACTTCTTGCGGTCCTGGTCATAGAAAAACTTGGCGTCGGCCAGGCGCGGGCGCACTACCCGCTCGTTGCCGCCGATCACCTGGGATGGATCGGCCGGGCTGATGTTGGAGACGATCAGGAACTGATTGGTGAGCTTTCCGGCGGCGTCCAGCAGCGGGAAATACTTCTGGTTGGCCTTCATGGTGAGAATCAGGCATTCCTGCGGCACTTCCAGATATTCCGCCTCGAACCGGCACAGGAGCACATTGGGGCGCTCGACCAGGGCGGTGACTTCGTCGAGCAGGGCGTCGTCCTCGATCGCTTTCACCCCACCGCCCACTTTCGCGGCGGCGGCCCGCAACTGACGCTCGATCTCGGCGCGGCGCTCGGCGAAGCTGGCAATGACCGCGCCCTCTTCTTTCATCTGCGCGGCATAGCTATCGGCATTCTTGAGGGAGACGGGATGGGCGGCGGCCTCGAAGCGGTGGCCTTGTGTTTCGCGGCCGGCATTCAGGCCCAGGGTAGAAATCGCCACGACTTCATCGCCATGCAGGGCCACCAGGCCATGCGCCGGGCGCACGAAATTGACCGAGGTCCAGCCATCCGCCAACTGGTAGGTCATGACCTTGGGGATGGGCAATTTCGTCAACGCCTCGTCCAACGCCTTCTGCAGGCCGTCGGCGAGCAGCGCGCCACTGGCGATGCTGTCATGGAACAAGGCCTCGGCCTTGCCGCCGCCCTTGCCATCCTCGGCGCGCCTGAGTTGCGGCACGACCGAGGCATCCAGCCCCATCGCGCCCAGTCTTTTCAGGAGTGCCGGCGTGGCCTGGCCATCGGCGGTGAGCGCGACGCCGACCGGCATGAGCTTGTGCGACACCGGCTTGTCGGCGGCCCGCGCCACGACATTCGTGAGATGCGCGGAGAGACGGCGCGGCGAGGCGTAAGGAGTGACGACGCTATCGGCACCGGCCAAGCCCTGCGCCTTGAGGCTATCAACAAGGGTAGCGGCAAACGACTCACCCAGTTTTTTCAGCGCCTTGGGCGGCAGTTCCTCGACGAACAGTTCGATCAGCAGATTCTTTGTACTCATAGTCAGCAATTCCTGTTAGCCCGTCACCCCGGCGCAAGCCGGGGTCCAGGCCGTTGCAATCTGGATTCCGGCATGCGCCGGAATGACGGCAAGGGGCATGCCCTAGGCCGCCTTCTTTTCGATCTCTTTCAGCACTTCCTCGGCCCAGGCTTTCGGCGCCATCGGGAAACCGAGGCGGGCGCGCGATTCCATATAGCTCTGCGCCACGGCTCTGGCCAGGTTGCGGATGCGGCCGATGTAGGCGGCGCGTTCGGTCACAGAGATGGCGCCGCGCGCGTCGAGCAGGTTGAAGGTGTGGGCGGCTTTCAGCACCTGTTCATAGCCGGGCAGCGCCAACTTGTTTTCCATCAGATGTTTCGCCTGTTTCTCGTGCGCGTTGAAGGCGGTGAGCAGGAATTCGACGTCGCTGTGCTCGAAGTTGTAGGTGGACTGTTCCACTTCGTTCTGGTGAAACACGTCGCCGTAGCTGACGCCGGGCGAATATTCCAGGTCGAACACGTTTTCCACGCCCTGCAAGTACATGGCCAGGCGTTCCAGACCATAGGTGATTTCGCCGGTAATCGGCTTGCAGTCGATGCCGCCGACCTGCTGGAAATAGGTGAACTGGGTGACTTCCATGCCGTTCAGCCAGACTTCCCAGCCCAGGCCCCAGGCGCCCAGGGTGGGGTTTTCCCAGTCGTCCTCGACGAAGCGGATGTCGTTCTGTTTCAGGTCGAAGCCGAGGGCTTCGAGGGAGCCGAGATACAACTCCAGGATGTTTTCCGGCGCCGGTTTCAGCACCACCTGGAATTGGTAGTAGTGCTGCATGCGGTTGGGGTTCTCGCCGTAGCGGCCGTCCTTGGGGCGACGCGAGGGCTGCACATAGGCGGCTTTCCAGGGTTCCGGGCCGAGGGAACGCAAAAACGTGGCGGTATGGCTGGTGCCGGCGCCGACTTCGAGATCGTAGGGTTGCAGCAGGGTGCAGCCCTGTTCCCCCCAGAAACGCTGGAGGGTGAGGATGATGTCCTGGAAAGCGGGCATGTTGGTGTAGCCGTTGCGAAAAGGGGAGCGATTTTACCCGTGATTGCTTCCACAGCGCCGGCCCGTCGCCTGTCGGAAATTTGCCGATCAAGACAAGTGTTCGCCGTTGGGCGAACTTGTAGCGCCGGCTTCCAGCCGGCGCTACAGGGGAGACGCGCTTGTCTCATGCCCAGCGGGACGCTCACGACCCCGGGCACGGAATTTGCTAAAAATAAATTGCCAACGTGGAGAACATCATGACACTCACCCTGACCCCCAATCTGACCATCCGCTTCCGCTGCGCGGCGGACAGCGCCTGGCACATGATCCGCACCCATACGCGGCGCCTGTCCATCCTCAGCCTGTCGTTCCTGAAGCTGGAAGTGCTGGTGTTCAAGTACCACGGGAAATGATCAGGGCCGCATCGAGTCCGCCGCCTTCGCGGTGCTTGAACTCGATGCGCCAACCGTAGGCATCCGCCAACTGCCGCGCGATCGCCAGGCCCAGGCCACTGCCGCCACTATCGCGACTACGCGAGCTTTCCAGACGATGGAATGGGCGGAATACCGCCTCGCGTTGATCCTCCGGAATCCCGGGACCGCGATCCAGCACTGAAAGTCGCGCCTCACCCTCTCCACAGCGCAGTTCCAGATCGATGGCCTCCTCGCCACCATAGCGCCGCGCGTTGTCGAGCAGGTTGCCGACGATGCGGCGCAGCGCGGCTTCTCCCACTTTCACCACACAAGCCCCGGTTGGCGGGCGCCAGTTCACCGGCCCGAGGCGCGCGGCGGTGTCCGCCAGATCGCCCAACAGCGCGGAGAGGTCGCAGTCCTTCAGATCGTTGTTCTGGAGCGCGCGGGCGAAAATCAGCATGTCGCCGATCAGCCGGTTCATTTCGTCCAGATCGCGCTCCATGCGGCTTACCTGCGTGGCATCGACCGCGTCCAGCATGGACAACGACAACTTCAATCGTGTGATCGGCGTGCGCAAGTCATGGGAGATGCCGGACAGCAGCACGGTGCGATTTTCCAGCAGCGAGTGGACTTCACCGGCCATGCGGTTGAAGGCGGCGGTAAGTTCGCGGATCTCGCGCGGGCCGGTTTCCGGCAAGGGAACCGGATCGCGTCCCTGGCCGACTTCGGCGGCTTTCTCCGCCAGGCTGTTGAGTTGACGCCCGGCGCGGCCGACCATGAGCAAGGCCGTCACCACGGTCAACGCGGCGCCCAGCAGGAAGATGCCGACCGCCGCCAGCGGCGCTTGCAGCGCATAGCGATCCTGGCTGAAACCGACGCGCAACCGTTTGTCCGCCACCTGTAAATCCAGCCAGACCCAGCCGGCATCCGGCCCGCGTTTGAGTAGCACGGTCTGCCGCATGCGTCGACCGAGAGAAGTCGCCAGGAGATCGCCAAACCAGGTATGCGGCGCCACTTCCGTCATTGGTTTTGTCGCCGCGCCCAGGCCCAGGTCGTGGCGAAAAGCCAGTTCCATCTCGTAGTCGGTGCGGGTCTGTGGCGGCAATTCCACCCAGGTCTTGGCCGCCAGGGAAATCTTCGCCGCCAGATCGTCCGCCGAACGCTCCGCCATCGGCTGAATCAAGGTCTGCCAGACCACCACGAAAGCCAGGGTCTCGAACACCAGAAACGCCGCCAGCAGCGCGGCGGCGGTGCGGCCGAACAGCGTGCGCGGAATGAACTTCAACCGCCGCGCCCCTTCGGCGCGAACAGATAGCCCTGGCCCCATACCGTGCGGATGTAGAACGGATTGGTGGGGTCGTCTTCCAGCTTGCGGCGCAAACGGGTCACCCGCACGTCGATGGAACGGTCGAACGGGTCGCGCTCGAAACCCTTCAACCAATCCATGATCTGGTCGCGCGAGAGCGCCCGGTTGGGATGCTCGACGAACACCTTGAGCAGGGTGAATTCGGCTTGAGTGAGCGGTATGTCTTCGTCTTCCCGGCGCAGGCGTTGCGCCGCGAGATCCAGGGAAAATGGGCCGAAATGCACGTTCTCATCCTTTTCCTGAGCCGCCGCCACCTCGCCACTGCCACGCCGCAACACCGCGCGGATGCGCGCCAGCAATTCACGCGGATTGAACGGTTTGGCGAGATAGTCGTCGGCGCCGACTTCCAGGCCGACGATGCGGTCGATATCCTCGCCGCGCGCCGACAGCATGATCACCGGAATATTGCGCAGCGCCTTGACGCGCCGGGTCAGGCTCAAACCATCCTCGCCCGGCAACATCAGATCCATGACCACGAGATCGGGCGCGGCGGCCGCCATGCGCTCGTCCATTTCACGGCCGTCACGCGCGGTTTCCACCAGAAACCCCTGTTTCACCAGGTATTCCGACAGCAGGTCGCGCAGACCCGCATCGTCATCCACCACCAACACTCGTTCCGTCATAACCCAGCCCTCGATACACACTGTTACAAATCTAACTGAAGCGGAAACCCCCGTGTTACGCCCCCCGCCTAACATTCAGGCCATGGAAAGGAGAGATGCGATGAAAGCGAAAGTTCTGTTGCCCCTGCTGTTGAGCGTACTCGCCGCGCCGGCACTGGCAAGCGATACGGTCGAAAGCATGTTCATCGGCACCAGCATCCAGGTCGCCCAGATGGCTCCGGAACTGCGCCGCATGATGCGCGAACGCTGGGAACAAGCCAGCCCGGAAGAGCGCCTGGACATGCAACGCCAGCTTCAGGAACGCGGAGCCCGCCGCCAGCCCACACAGGAACAACGCGCCCCGTGGGCCGGCAGGATACCCAATCCACCCAGCCCCGCGGATTTCATGAACATGGGTAACGGCTTCGGCACCGGCTTCGAGCGACGCGGCCCCGCCCAGAATCCAGACGATAACGCGACGAATTTCGACCCACGCGACCGATTCAACTACCCCGCCGGCGGAAACCGGCGCTAACAGCAGTTTCGACTTGCAGTTTTGCTATTGACCAAGGAGTCCATCATGAAAAACACCGCACTCACCCTCGCATTGATCGGCATGGCGGCCCTCAGCGCCCCAAGCATGGCATCCGGTTTCCAGGATCGCGCCGAAGTCATCAACAGCACGCCAGTCTATGAATCAGTCAACGAACCGCGGCGCGACTGCTGGAACGAACAGGTCGGCTATGAAACCCCGCGTCGCCGCGAATACGGCGGCGCGATCATCGGCGGCCTGGTCGGCGGCTTGCTCGGCAACCAGATCGGCAAGGGTTCCGGCCGTAGTTGGGGTACCGCCGCCGGCGCCGCCACCGGCGCGATCGTCGGCGACAACATCGACAACGACGGACACCAGGCCGTGGCCGGCGCGCCGCGTTATGAACAACGCTGCCGCCAGATCGACAACTGGACCCGCCACCTCACCGGCTACAACATCACCTACCGTTACCTGGGCCAGACCTACTCGGCCTTCCTGCCCTATGATCCGGGCCAGACGGTGCGCGTGAACGTCAACGTCTCGCTGGCCGAGCACTGATACACAGGTGGTGAAGTAGCGCTTGTGTAGCGCCGGCGACATGTCCCGAAGGAACAGCACCCTTCAGGGCTTTGCCGGCGTTTTCAAGGCAGCCGGCGGGGATGCCACGTTTACTTTCATGAACGATTGAAGGGTTTGCCGAGCGCGGTATATTAGGAACGGCCGGCACGACCTGGCGGACTGCTAGAATGCCGTCCTTTCCGCCCCGCCCCCACCCATGTCCCTGCTTACCGCCATCCTTCTCGCCAGCACCGCAGGTGGTGTGTTGTCGGTACTGTTGGCAACGGTAGCATTGCGGATGAAGGCGGAGTGGGTACCGGTGATGGTGAGCTATTCCATCGGTGCCCTGCTCGGCGCGGCATTCCTGGAAATACTGCCGCACGCGCTGGAACACGCCGGCAACATGGAAGCCCTGAGCGGGACCGTACTGGGCGGTATTCTCGGTTTCTTCATTCTGGAAAAGTTGGTGCTTTGGCGCCACTGCCATACCGAGCATTGCGAGGCGCACGGCGCGGACACTCCGCAACACGACCACGGCCGCTCCGGCATGATGATCACGGTCGGCGACACGGTGCACAACTTCGTCGATGGCGTGATGATCGCCGCCGCTTTCCTGGTTGACTTCAAGCTGGGCGTGGTCACCGCCTTTGCCATCACCGCCCATGAGGTGCCGCAGGAACTGGGCGACTTTCTCATCTTGCTGCATTCCGGCTACAGCAAAATGCAGGCGCTACTGCTCAATCTGCTGTCCGGCCTGGCCATGCTTGTGGGCGCCCTCCTCGGCTATTTTTTGCTCGCCCAGTTGCAATGGATTCTGCCCTACATGCTGGCCATCGCCGCCTCCGGCATGATCTACGTCGCGGTGGCGGACCTCATTCCCGGCCTGCACAAGCGGGTGGAACTGATCCACACCGGACAGCAGGCGCTGCTCATTAGCCTGGGCATATTGACCGTCTGGGCGGCGAGCTCACTCGCGCATGAATGGATGCACGGGTAGGAACCCAACAATCGTCTCGGGAGAATTTGTATGGCCATTGAGCTTTTCAACGACGGCAAACATGTCTGCCTCATGTTCAATGATCTGGTGGACGACACCGGGAGCGATGCGGTGCAGGCGAATCAGTTCATGATCGTTTCCGATGGCGAGGGCGCGCTGATCGATCCGGCCGGCAACATGACCTACAACGCACTGATCATGGCCATGCACCGGTTCTTCCCGTTCAGGCAACTGAAATACATCTTCGCCTCGCACCAGGACCCGGACATCATCGCCTCGCTCAACAAGTGGCTCACCGCCACCGAATGCACGCTCTATGTATCCGCCCTGTGGGCACGCTTCCTGCCGCACTTCTGCACGGCGAACCGCACAGAGGGCCGCATCATCGGCATTCCCGACCCGGGCATGCTCATCCCCATGCGCGACACCACCATCTACGCGGTGCCGGCCCACTTTCTGCATGCCGAGGGCAATTTCCAGTTCTACGACAGCAAAGCGAAGATTCTCTTTTCCGGCGACATGGGCGCATCCCTGGTGCACCACGACGCGATCGTCGAACCCATCACCAGCAAAGCGCAATTCCAGGCCCATCTGGTGTACATGGACGGTTTTCATCGCCGCTACATGGTATCGAACAAGGTCTGTCGCTTCTGGGCTCGCATGGTGCGTGAAATGGATGTGGATTTGCTGGTGCCGCAACACGGCCGCTGGTTCAAGGGCAAGGAAGCCATCGCCGCCTTCCTCGACTGGATCGAAAACCTCAACTGCGGCATCGACCTGTTCACCCAGGACAACTACAAGATGCCAAGTTGATCGGCATCGATCGAGGCCAGCCGTGAACGCGCGCGCGGAACGCTATATCCACTCTTTCGAGCCGGACGAGCAGGCACGGCTGATCCGCCAGGGCGGGTTTCTCGAACCCTACATCCAACCTCATGTGGATTTCACCGGCCGCGCCAGTGTCCTGGAAGTCGGCTGTGGCGTCGGCGCCCAGCTCCAGGTCCTGCTGCGGCGGTTTCCGGAGGTTCGCTATACCGGCGTCGACATCGTCGCGGCCCAGTTGCAACGGGCGCGCCAACTTCTCGCCGCGCCGATCGCGGCGGGTCGCGTGGAACTGGTCGAGGGGTCGGCCTACCGGCTGCCCTTCCCCGACGCCAGTTTCGACGGCGCCTGCATCTTCTGGGTGCTGGAGCACCTGAATGATCACCTCGGCGTGCTGCGCGAAATTCATCGCGTGCTGAAACCCGGCGGCGTGTTATATGGCACCGAGGTGTTCAACAGCGGCCTCTACGCCCGGCCACGGCAAGCCGCGCTGGAAACCTGGTGGCGTGCCTTCAATAGCCTGCAGGAAGAACTGGGCGGCGATCCCGACGTCGGCGTCCGCCTGGCCGCCTTGTTCGAGGACGCCGGCTTCACGCGGGTCACGCTCCACGATACTTCCGCGCAAATGGACGGCCGTCTCAAGGGACTCGCCGCCCGGCGGGAATTCCTCGATTTCTGGCAGAGCCTGCTGTTGAGCGGCGCCGCGAAGCTGATTCAGCATGGCCGCGTCTCGGAGCGGGACATTGCCGCGCTGAAGGCCGCTTTCGCCACACTGGCCGAATCGCCCGAGGCCATCTTCCGCTACGCCGCGATGCAGGCTTGCGGTCACAAACCCGTCTGAACCAGCATGAACTCCATTCCGAAAATCGGCTTCGTCTCCCTCGGTTGTCCGAAGAACACCTTCGATTCCGAGCGCATCCTCACGCAACTTCGCGCCGAGGGTTATCTCATCGTCCCCACCTACCAGGATGCCGATCTGGTCGTGGTCAACACCTGCGGTTTCATCGACGCGGCGGTCGAGGAAAGCCTGGACGCGATCGGCGAGGCGCTGCGCGAAAATGGCAAGGTCATCGTCACCGGCTGTCTCGGCGCGCGTGAACAGGTGGTGATGGACGCGCATCCGCGGGTGCTGGCGATCACCGGGCCGCACGCGGCGGAAGCCGTCATGGGGCATGTCCACACCCACCTGGCGAAGCCGCACGACCCGTTCGCCGATCTGGTTCCGCCCGGCGGCATGAAGCTGACGCCACGGCATTACGCTTATTTGAAGATTTCCGAGGGCTGCAACCACCGCTGCACCTTCTGCATCATCCCGTCCCTGCGCGGCGATCTGGTGTCGCGCCCGATCGGCGATGTGCTGAGTGAAGCCGAAGCTTTGGCGCGCGCCGGGGTGAAGGAGTTGCTGGTGATTTCCCAGGACACCAGCGCCTATGGCGTCGACGTCAATTACCGCCCCGGCTTCCACAACGGCCGCCCGGTGAAGACGCGCATGCTGGAACTGGTGCAGGAACTCGCCAAACTGGGCATCTGGGTACGGCTGCATTACGTCTATCCCTATCCCAGCGTCGACCACGTTATCCCGCTCATGGCCGAGGGCAAGGTGCTGCCCTATCTCGACGTGCCGTTCCAGCACGCCAGCCCGCGCATCCTCAAGGCGATGAAGCGACCCGGCGACATCGAGAACACCCTGCGCCGCATCGAGAAGTGGCGCGAGGTCTGCCCGGAACTGGTCATCCGCAGCACCTTCATCGTCGGTTTCCCGGGCGAGACCGAGGAAGATTTCGACACCCTGCTCGACTTCCTGGAAGAAGCGAAACTCGACCGCGTCGGCGCCTTCGCCTACTCCCCGGTGAACGGCGCCAAGGCCAACGAACTGGCCGACCACGTCGATGAAGATGTGCAACAAGACCGCCTCGCCCGCTTCATGGACGTCCAGGCCGACATCAGCGCCGGCAAACTGAAAGCCCGACTGGGCCAGGAAATGACGGTGCTGGTGGATGAAACCAGCGGCGGCCGCGCCATCGCCCGCAGTTACGCCGACGCCCCGGAAATCGACGGCGTGGTCCACATCGCCCAGGGCCGGGGGCTGAAACCGGGCGACTTCGTGAAGGTGAAGATCACGCGCTCCGATGATTATGACCTCTGGGGCAAACCCCTGTAGCCGACACCATGACCCGCGAAATCTGGAAACCCCACGTCGTCGTCGCCGCCGTCATCGAGCAGGACGGCCGCTTTCTGCTGGTTGAAGAGCACACCGACTCCGGCATGCTTTTCAACCAGCCGGCCGGCCATCTTGAGGAAGGTGAGTCGCTACTCGACGCGGTGCGGCGCGAGGTGTTCGAGGAGACCGCCCACCATTTCGAGCCGGAGGCGTTGCTTGGCGTCTATCGCTGGCGGCATCCGCTGAAACGGCAGCGCACCTATCTGCGTTTCGCCTTCACCGGCCGGATCACCGGCTTCGACCCCACCGCCACGCTCGACGACGGCATCCTGCGCGCGTTGTGGATGAGCGCGGAGGAGATCGCCGCCCTCGCCCATCGCCATCGCAGCCCGCTGATCCTGGACTGCCTGCGCGATTACCAGAGCGGGCGGCGCTTCCCGCTGGACTTCATCACCGACTACCCCGACGAACCATGAGACGAGCGCGATGAGCCGGATCGTCGTCGGCCTCTCCGGCGGTGTTGATTCCGCCGTCACCGCCTGGCTCCTGAAACAGCAAGGGCACGAGGTGGTGGGTGTGTTCATGAAGAACTGGGAAGCCGACGACCTGGAAGACGACTGCCCCATCGCCCAGGATTTCCGTGATGTGCGGGACGTGGCCGCCGTGCTCGGCATCGAGGTGGAACTGGTCAACTTCAGCCGCGAATACCAGGAGCGGGTGTTCGCCTATTTCCTGGCCGAATACCGGGCCGGCCGCACGCCCAACCCGGATGTGCTGTGCAACGCCGAAATCAAGTTCAAGGCTTTTCTCGACCACGCCATCAGCCTGGGCGCCGAACATATCGCCACCGGCCACTACGCGCGCCTGGAAGGCGAGATGCCAAACCGGTGCTTGTTGAAAGCGGCGGATGGCAACAAGGACCAGAGCTATTTCCTCTACCGCCTGAACCAGGCGCAGATTGCCCGCGCCCTGTTCCCCCTGGGCGACCTGCCCAAGCCGCGAGTGCGCGAACTGGCGCGGCAAGCCGGTCTGCCGGTGGCGGAGAAGAAGGACAGCACCGGCATCTGCTTCATCGGCGAGCGGCCGTTCCGCGAATTTCTGCAACGCTATCTGCCGACGCAACCGGGCGACATGGTCACTCCCGAAGGCAAGGTGATGGGCCGCCATCAAGGCCTCATGTATCACACCCTCGGCCAGCGCAAGGGCCTGGGCATAGGCGGGGTAAAAGACGCGGAAGAGGGTGAGCCCTGGTTCGCCGCCGGCAAGAACCTGGAACGCAATGAACTCATCGTGGTGCAAGGCCACGACCATCCCCTGTTGTTGTCTTCCCGCCTGCGCGCCGATCAACTCTCCTGGATCGGCGCGCCCCCGGAAGCGGGCCGCCGCTATGGCGCCAAGACCCGCTACCGGCAACAGGATGCCGCCTGCGTGGTGGAAACCATCGCCGCCGATGCGCTCGTGTTGCGTTTCGAGCAGGCGCAGTGGGCGGTCACGCCGGGGCAATCGGTGGTGTTGTACGACGGCGATGTCTGCCTGGGCGGTGGTGTGATCGTCACGGCGGAGCGAGATTAGAAGGCTCCCCCTTTTCCAAAGGGGGATTTCCGAGGCGGCGGCTCAGACAAACGTCGCCCCCCTCGATATCCCCCTTTGGAAAAGGGGGAAATACCCCCAGCCAGCGCTACATGAGCGCGCACTTCGGCTATATTCCTTGCCACCCCGGTATTCATCGTTCCGCCGTGCTGACGCTACCCAATCTGCTCACCGCATCACGTCTGCTCCTCGCCCCCTTCGTGGCCTGGCGACTGGCGCTGCATGATGTGAGTGGGGCGTTCTGGCTGTTCGTGATTGCCGCCATCACCGATCTGTTGGATGGCTGGCTCGCTCGTCTGCTCAATCAGAAAAGCGACTTCGGCGCCCTGCTCGACCCCATTGCCGACAAGGTGATGCTGCTGACCACGCTCTCCTTCCTGGCGCTGACCAATTTGCTGCCGATGTGGCTACTCTGGCTGGTCTTGCTGCGCGACGGCGTCATTCTGGCTGGCGCCCTCGCCTATCGGCGCCTCACCGGCGGCCTGAAAATCACGCCCATCCTCACCGGCAAGCTCACGATCGCTCTGGAATTCGTGCTCGTGTCCTGGGTGCTGGCTGAAGACGGTTTGTCGCTGGGACTGGCCTGGGGCATCCAACCGATGGTGCTGCTCACCGCCAGCGTCGGCGTCCTCTCCGGTCTACGTTACATATGGATCTGGAGCAGCAAAACGGCGGCTTATCTGCGGCGGTAGGAGGCCCGCTTGCGGGCCGAAACGGCATCGTCTTCGGCCCGCAACCCGCAAGAGGTACGCCGAATCCGTAAGCGCTGAAGCGCCAACGGCTTCGCCGCAAGCGCGGCCTCCTACTTCAGCACCACCAACACCACCCTGCGGTTTTTCATGCGCCCTTCGCGGGTGCGGTTGTCGGCCAGCGGACGGCTTTCACCGTAGGAGACCACGGCCATGCGATGCAGGGGGATTCCACCACTGTCGTGCAGGAACGCGCGCACCACCTCGGCTCGTTCCCGCGCCAGACGGCGGTTGCGGGCGGTGGGGCCGGTGTTGTCGGTATGACCCTGAATCTCGATGAACACATTCTTGTTCTCTGCCCGCAACTTGTCGGCGAAGTCTGTCAGCGCCCGTTTACTGGCCTCCGACAGCTTGGACTGCTCCAGATCGAAATTGGTCAAATCCTCGCTGAGAACAGTCTCATACAGCAGCTTGCCCTCCGCCAGACGGCCGGCGCTGATGGCGCGTTCCAGGGCTTCCTTGGCAGTCGCGGAGACGACGGCAGCGGCGGTCTCGTCGCGCAGCATGCGTTCTTCATGTTCCTTGATGGCGGCAACCGTCTGCGCCACCTGGCCGCTGGCCTGATCGAGACGGCTGTCCTGCTCTTTCACCGCCGCCTGGAGTTGGGCGACACGCTCGCCGGTGTCGGCCAGGCGCTTGTCGGCCACATCCATGCGCGTATTGACGCCATCGAGCGTCGTACCCAGGCTTGTCAGGGTCTGCTTGAAAACGGATGAGCCCGCGGCGGCATCGGCCTCGTGGCGACTCATGCGTTCACTTTCCTCATCGAGGATCACCTGCAACCGCGCAACGCGCGCGGCGGTTTCCGCCCAGCCTTTGTCTCCGGCGCCAAGCGTGCCCGTTACGCCATCCAGGCGTTTCTCTACCGTAACGATGGCTTTGGCTTGCGCCGCCACGCTTTCTTTCGCCGCGCCAAGCTGCTCCTGCACTTCACCGATACGCGCATTGGTGGCAGCCAGCGCCTGTTCCCCGGCCTCGGTGCGCTTGAGGGTCGCGCCCATGCCACTTTCCACGCCGGCAAGGCGCGAGGTGACGCCATCGATCGCGCTGCTATTGGCGGCAATGCGCTGGTTGGCCGTTGCGACCAGCGCGGCGATGCTGTCCAGACGGCTGCTGGCGTCACCCAGCGTGGCGACGGGGGTCGAGACAGGGGCGGATGTCGCGGGAGTCACGTCCACGGCTTTGGCCTCCGGCAGTGGCATTGCCGCGGTGATTTTGCTTTCCGCCACGCTCGGCGCGGCCTGGGACAAGGTCTTCAAGGCGGATTCCGCCACGACCAGGCGGTTTTCGGCCCGCGCCAGTCCGGCGACGGTGTTGTCCAAACGCTGCTGGCTGGCTTGCACCTGTGCCTCGGTGGCATCCACACGCCGATGCGCTCGCGCAAGTTCCGCCGTATTGGCGGCAATGTTGCGGCCCGCCACCACCAGATCGTCGGAAAGACCGTCAAGACGATGATTGGCGCCGACCAGGCCGGCAAGATTGTCGTCGATCCGGCTACCCAGCGTGATCGCGGTTTGTTCGGCCTGCCCCAGGCGAATGTCGCTGTGATTGAGACGGACACTGTTGCCATCGATACGCTGACTGACCGTGTTGAGCATGTTCTGAAGTGTATCGATGCGACTGCCGACCACCCCCACTTCCTGCTGCACGAACTCCTTGGTGGCACAGCCGGACAAGGCCAGCAAGCTTACGGAAACCAGGGTAGCCAGGGGGGTAAGACGGGTTCTGGGGAAGGCACTGAAATTCATTGCTGCGTCTCCTCGTGGTTGGGTTTGGTTAAACCTGTTTGCGAAAGCGGCGTAGCTTATTCCAGATGCCGCGCGGACAGCCGAACCGCGGGGAAAATTAATGTTGACCAGGCACGGGCATCCGCGTAAAACGCGCACGGTTGTTTGATTTCAAGTCGTTGGCAGTACCGGTTCAAAACCAGATGCAGCCTTGTAATTGAACACGCACTTGGGGGTTCTCCCCTTTTATCTCTTTAAGGACTGCAACAAATGTCGACTGGTACCGTGAAATGGTTCAACGAAACCAAGGGTTTTGGCTTTATCACTCCTGATGGCGGTGGTGAAGACCTGTTCGCACACTTCTCCGCGATTCAAATGGGTGGCTTCAAAACCCTGAAAGACGGTCAGCGTGTGAGCTTTGAAATCACCCAAGGCCCGAAGGGCAAGCAAGCGTCCAACATCCAGAACGCTTGATCACGGCCCGCAAGGGTTGAAAAAAGCCGGGGCATGCCCCGGCTTTTTTGTTGCCCGGCACCAGCGCCGGGTCAGACACGAATCTGGATCGGCGAGCCCACCCGGTCCCAGGCCAGATGGATCGGCGCTTGCGTGGTTGCGGCCGCCGCGACGGATGGCTGGCTGGCGGCCTGAACCGGGTGGCCTGACGCCAGGACAAACAACGCCAGCAGGGCAAATCGTTTGCAGTGATGAAGGAGGCGGGTTTTCACGATAGTCCCCCTCTCCATCAGTTCAGCGTGGCCGAGGCGGCCAGCACCGGATCGGCCACCAAGTCGCGCGCGGCCTGATAGGCGACTTCCGCGCGGATGCGGCGTCGCACCCCCTCCTCGCCAAGCAAAGTCTGGAGTTGACTGACCAGATCGAACCTGTCGCGCATTTCCAGCGGCGCGCGACAGGTGACTTCGAGTGCATTCCAGAGATAAGCCGGCTGCTGGTCACGCTGAAACAAGCGTTGGCAGGCCAGCATCAGTTGGCGCCCTTTGTCACGCCGCGCCTCCCCCTCGGGCAGCGCCAGCAAATCCTCGAACTGGCTGCCGAGAATCTCGTTCTCGATGGCCGCGGCCAAGCGGTCGTTGCCATCGCCCGCGCCCAGTGCCTGTAATGCGGCGTCTTCATAATTGCGCGCTTTCGCCGAGATCGGATCGGCAATGCTGTATGCAAGCCCCGCCCAATGCAGCAGGCGGGGGCGGCCAGGGTCATGCGCGTCCATGCAGGTCACCAGATAGTCAGCCAACCCTTGCGCGCTGCTGTCACGATTCGCGGACATCAGTTCATGCAGGGCGCGAATGTAGGGTGGGCAAGGCTCAAGCAAGGTGACGTGTGCCTTGATCCAGAGTTCGCGCTCGATATCGCGCAGTCGGTCCTGGTTGTGCTCGGCGATGCGCTTGGCGCTGGTCGGGTTTTCCCAGTTCTGCACCGTGGTCACGGAGACGCTGGCCAGCGAGGCGAGACGTTCTTGCGACAGACGATAGCGCCGCCTGAGTCCACTCACCCAGTCCGCCTCGAACTCGCGCTGGCTGCTGTAGCGCCGCATCGGCTTCGACTGGTGCTCATTCCACTTCTGCTGCAGATACGACATGGGGCCTCCTTGCTGACGGCTTCGGGTGTGGTTGCAAGATAGTTATCTTGTTCAGCAAGCAACACCAACCGGGTTGGGGCAAACGGGCTACTTGCGTTCCAGGTGATAACGCGTGGCCGCATTGGCCAGCACATGCGCTTCTTCGTTACTCAACTCCGGATAGGCATCGCTGATCGTGCGTACCATCCAGAAATCCGTGCGACTGCCGTTAAGTCCGCCGCCTTCCTTGAAAAACGGTTCCACACGGCGCACGACATCATCGAACAAGGCGCGCAAGTTGGCGTGTTTGCGTCGCTCGGGTCGCTCCACCCCGTTCTCGTCCACATGCTGTTCCACAGTTGTCTCTCCTTTGCTCGGGAGTTCCGATTAACGGCCGGGCCAGCCAGGTCTTTAACTTGATTACGTTTTTATTGCGGCTTTATTGACAATGGTCATGCCACTAATGCGGATTTCGTCCAGCATCCCCACCCCATGATCCGTGACACCGATTGCCCCTGTGGTTCCGGCCACTCCCTGGCTGCATGCTGCGCGCCCTATCTCGCCGGCACCCGTCTGCCGCCCAATGCCGAAGCGTTGATGCGTTCGCGATACAGCGCCTATGTATTGCGCGACGAGGCTTATTTAATGAGCACCTGGCACCCGAATACCCGCCCGGCCAACCTCGGTCTGGACCAGGAGCCTTCCACTAAATGGTTGGGGCTGGCCGTCAAGCGGCATGAAGACGAGGGCAATGGACGGGCAGTAGTGGAATTCGTGGCGCGTTACAAGATCAGCGGACGCGCTCATCGCCTGCATGAAGCCAGTCGTTTCCTGCTTGAGAATGGGCGCTGGTTGTATCTGGATGGCAATTGCCAGTAAATGCATCACTAGCCCTCCCGTAAATCATTCCGAGACACAGCATGCCCCCTCAGACATCGGACAAATCGCTGTACACCCGCAACACGTTGGCCGCCATCCGCGAACTGGACGTATCCATTGCCAATCACATCAGTTGGCTGCGGCAACTGCATGCCGCGCTGATCACCGACACCCCCTGTCCGGCCAATGACCTTCGTGAAGATGCCCACCAACATTGTGAATTCGGCCAGTGGTATTACGGCGAAGGCATGGCACAGCATCAGGGTGAGGCCGGCTATGGAGAGATCGAGGCGACCCACCGCGACATGCACAATGCAGCCCGCCTCCTGCTCGGCCACCGGGTTTCCGGCGCCCCCATCAACATCGCGGAATACGAACAATTCATGGACCTGGCATTCCAGTTCAAGCAGGACGTGCGGGTCTACCAGTACAACCTGATCAACCAGGTGTGCACCATCGACCATCTCACCGGCGCCTGGAACCGCCACGCGATGGCCATGAAACTCGCAGAGGAAAGCGAACGCACCCAGCGTTCGGGCCAGGCTTGCGCGCTGTGCATGATCGATATCGATCATTTCAAACGGATCAATGACCAGTATGGGCACAAGGTCGGCGACGAAGTGCTACAGGCATTCACCTCTACCATCAGCAGAGATTTGCGCAAGTACGACAGCCTGTTCCGCTATGGCGGTGAGGAATTTCTCATGCTGCTGCCCAACACCAGCCTGGACAACGCCGCGCTCCTGCTCAACCGCATTCGAGAGAAACTGGCCGCCACACCCATCACCAGCAGCAAGGGCCAGGTGGTGCATCTGACCGCCTCCTTCGGCGTTGCCCAACTCGTAGGACACGAGGCCATCGAGGATATTCTGGAATATGCCGACCATGCGCTCCTGGCCGCCAAAGCCAAGGGGCGTAACCGGGTATGCGTGTGGGAAATACCGGTGCATTGAGCGCGGATGAACAATCTCGACGCGCCCCGTAGAATGCGCGCCATGAAAATCGCCATCGCCCAGATCAACGCCACCGTCGGCGACCTCGACGGCAATGCCGCCCGGATTCTCGACCTGGCCAACCAAGCCGCCGCGGCCGGTGCCACCCTGATGCTCACGCCGGAACTGGCGCTGTGCGGCTACCCTCCCGAAGACCTGGCGTTACGCGCGGATTTCTACAGTGAAAACGCCCGTGCGCTGCTCGACCTGGCGCCTCGGCTACCTGCCGGGCTGGCGGTCGTGGTGGGGCATCCCCTGGCGGAAGGAAATGAACGTTACAACGCGGCTTCCGTTTTGTGTGACGGCCACATCAATGCCACCTATCGCAAACAAAAGCTCCCCAACCACACGGTCTTCGACGAACTGCGCACCTTCACCCCGGGTGAGCAAGCCATGGTGTTCGAACACGGTGGCGTGCGTTTCGCCATCAACATCTGCGCCGACATCTGGGAACCCGGCCCGGCCGCGCAGGCGCGAGAGGCCGGGGCGGAAGTCCTGCTGGTACTCAACGCCTCGCCATTCCACATGGACAAGCAACTGGAGCGCCACCAAGTCGCGCGCCAGCGTGTCGGTGAATGCGGCCTGCCCTTGGTCTACGCCAATCTGGTCGGCGGCCAGGACGAACTGGTGTTCGACGGCGCGTCTTTCGCCCTGGACGGCAACGGCACCCTGACCGCGCAGTTCCCCGCCTTCGAGGAAGGGCTGTATTGGCTGGACCTGGACGCGGGCGCGCCCAGGGGCGAAGTGAGGGCGCTTCCCTCCAGCGAAGCGATGGTCTATCAGGCGCTGGTGCTCGGTGTGCGCGATTACGTGGCGAAAAACGGTTTCCCGGGTGTACTGCTGGGCCTCTCCGGCGGCATCGACTCCGCCCTCACCCTGGTGGTGGCGGTGGACGCCATCGGCGCGGACAAGGTGCAGGCGGTGATGATGCCGTCCGCCTTCACCGCCAACATCAGCCTGGAAGACGCCGAAGCCCTGGCCGAGAACCTCAAGGTGCGTTACGACGTACAGCCGATCAAGCGCATGTTCGACACCTTCATGGAAGAACTCTCCGACGAATTCGAGAATCTGCCGTTCGACCAGACCGAGGAAAACATCCAGGCGCGCATCCGCGGCGTGGTGCTCATGGCGCTGTCCAACAAATTCGGGCAACTGGTGCTCACCACCGGCAACAAGAGCGAAATGGCCAGCGGCTACGCCACCCTCTACGGCGACATGGCGGGCGGCATCGCGGTGCTCAAGGACGTGCCGAAAACCCTGGTCTGGCGGCTTTCGCGTTACCGTAACAGCATCAGCCCGGTCATTCCCGAACGGATCATCACCCGACCGCCCAGCGCCGAATTGCGCGCCAACCAGTGCGACCAGGACAGCCTGCCGCCCTACGAAGTGCTCGACGCCATCATGGAGCGTTACGTGGAACAGGACATGTCGCCGCGCGACATCATCGCCGACGGCTATTCGGAAGCCGCCGTGCGCCAGGTCGTGGCCCTGATCGACCGCAGCGAATACAAGCGCCGCCAGTCCCCACCCGGCATCCGCATCACCGCGCGCGGCTTCGGCCGTGACCGGCGCTATCCCATCACCAACAAGTACCTTGCACCCTACTAGGAGACTGCCATGAAAAAAATCGAAGCCATCGTCAAACCCTTCAAGCTGGATGAAGTACGCGAAGCCCTTTCGGCGCTGGGTGTGTCCGGTGTAACCGTGACCGAGGTCAAAGGCTTCGGCCGCCAGAAGGGACACACCGAGTTGTATCGCGGCGCCGAATACGTGGTGGACTTCCTGCCCAAGGTGAAAATGGAACTGGTGGTGGCCGACAGTCTGGTCGACACCGCCATCGAAGCCATCGTCAAAGCGGCTCGCACCGGCAAGATCGGCGACGGCAAGATATTCGTCAGCAATGTCGATCAGGTCATCCGCATCCGTACTGGCGAGACCGGCGAAACGGCCGTGTAGCGCGGCAATGGCCGACCACCTTGGTCGACCATTCAATAATCGGAATTGATATTCCTCATACAAGGACGCGCCGTTAGGCCCCCTAATCCACCCCGGTCCACGCACAATCAGGCCAACACAGGCCAGGCGTGGCACCGAGGAGACAGCGATGCGGGAAGCACAGGCGTTTTACCAGCGCTCCATTAGTGATCCTGATGGATTCTGGGGCGAACAGTCCCAATTGATCGACTGGCACGTGCCCCCCGCGCGCGTGCTCGAGCAGCCCAATCCGCCCTTTCGCCAGTGGTTCGTCGGCGGCGAAACCAATCTCTGCCACAACGCGGTGGATCGCCACCTCGCCACCCGCGCCGAGCAACCGGCGCTGATCACGCTCTCCAGCGAGACCGGCGAGGAACGCTATTACAGCTACGCCGAACTGCACCGCGAGGTGAACCGCTGCGCCGCCGTGCTGCAAAACCTGGGCGTCAAAAAGGGGGAGCGGGTGGTGATCTACATGCCGATGATCGCCGAAGCCGTATTCTGCATGCTCGCCTGCGCCCGCCTGGGCGCGGTGCATTCCGTGGTGTTCGGCGGCTTCGCGGCGCCCAACCTGTCCTTGCGCATTGACGACGCCAAGCCCTGTCTGCTGATCTGTAGCGACGCCGGCATGCGCGGCGGCAAGGCGGTGCCGTACAAGCATCTGGTCGATAGCGCCATTGCCAAGGCGAAATTCCCGCCGCCCAAGGTACTGATCGTCGACCGCGGTCTCGACCCGGACATGAAATGGCTGGATGGCCGAGACATCGATTATTGGGATGCTCGCGAGGAACAGCGCGACGCCGAGGTGCCCATCACCTGGCTGGAGTCCAACGAGCCCAGCTACATCCTCTATACCAGCGGCACCACCGGCAAGCCGAAGGGGGTGCAACGCGATGTCGGCGGCTATGCCGTGGCGCTCGCCGCGTCGATGAAATACATCTACGACGCCAGGCCGGGCGAAACCATGTTCACCACCTCGGACATCGGCTGGGTGGTCGGCCACAGTTACATCGTCTACGGCCCGCTCATTCACGGCATGACCACCATCGTCTATGAAGGCCTGCCGATCCGACCCGACGCCGGTATCTGGTGGAAGATCGTCGAGGACCACAAGGTCGGCATCATGTTCTCCTCACCCACCGCCATCCGCGTACTGAAGAAGCAGGACCCGGCCTGGCTGAAGAAATATGACCTCTCCAGCCTCAAGTACCTGTTTCTCGCTGGCGAACCACTAGACGAACCCACCTCGCGCTGGATTTCCGAAGCCTTGGGTGTACCGGTGCTGGACCATTACTGGCAGACCGAAACCGGCTGGGCGATGCTGGCCTACCTCCCCGGCGTGGAGTTGCTTCCCAACCGCTTCGGCTCACCCGGCTTCCCCGCTTACGGCTTCGACATCCGCATCGTCAATGAAATGACCGGCGACGAATGTGGCCCCAACGAAAAAGGCGTCCTCACCGTCGCCCCCCCGCTGCCGCCCGGCTGCCTCACCACCGTCTGGGGCGACGACAACCGTTATGTGAACAGCTACTTCGGCCAGTTCGAGAACTCACTGCTCTATTCCTCCTCGGACTGGGCGGTGCGCGATGCCGACGGCTACTACTTCATCCTCGGCCGCACCGACGACGTCATCAACACCGCCGGCCACCGCCTCGGTACCCGCGAAATAGAGGAAGCCCTGCAAGCGCACCCGGCCCTCGCCGAAGTCGCGGTGGTGGGGGTACATGACGAACTGAAAGGCCAGGTGCCGGTGGGCTTCTGCACGGTGAAAGACCCGGCGCTGATCGCCAGCCCGGAAGCGCGCGCGGCGCTGGAAAAATCCTGCATCGCCAAGGTGGCGGAACTGCTCGGCGCCGTCGCGAAGCCGTACAAGCTGCACTTCGTCACGGCGCTGCCGAAAACCCGCTCCGGCAAGCTGTTGCGCCGCTCGATTCAAGCCCTGGCGGAAGGCCGTGAAACCGGCGACCTCTCCACCCTCGACGACCCCAATGCCCTGGAAGAAATTCGCAAGGCGGTCGCTCGATGAGCGAGACGCTTTTCCTCCCCCTTTATCAAAGGGGGATCGAGGGGGATTTAGCGACGGTTCCACGCGCGCAACCCCTGGAGAAATCCCCCCTAGCCCCCCTTTGATAAAGGGGGGAACAGTGCAAGACCGAAGAGGATCACACATGACCACACCCATTTCCGCCGGCGCCCAATTCCGTGCCGCCGTCGCCGCCGAACAACCCTTGCAGGTGGTCGGCGCCATCAATGCCTACTCGGCGCTGCTGGCCGAGCATTCCGGTTTCAAAGCGCTGTATCTCTCCGGCGGCGGCGTCGCGGCCAGTTCCTGCGGCATTCCCGACCTCGGCATCACCACCCTGGAAGACGTGCTGGTCGACGCGCGCCGCATCACCGATGTCACTCCCTTACCCCTGTTGGTGGACATCGACACCGGCTGGGGCGGCGCCTTCAACATCGCCCGCGCGGTGCGCGCGCTCACCCGCGCCGGGGTGGCGGCGGTACATATCGAGGACCAGGTCATGCAGAAACGCTGCGGCCACCGTCCCGGCAAGGCCATCGTCAGCCAATCGGAAATGGTGGATCGGGTGAAGGCGGCGGTGGATGCCAAGCTCGATTCCGAGTTCGTGGTCATGGCCCGTACCGACGCGCTGCAAGCCGAAGGCCTGCAAGCGGCCATCGACCGCGCCGGCGCCTGCGTCGAAGCCGGCGCCGACATGATCTTCCCGGAAGCCATGACCGAACTGGCGCAGTACGCGGCGTTCAGCCAGGCCGTGAAGGTGCCCATCCTCGCCAACATCACTGAATTCGGCGCCACGCCGTTATTCACGGTGGAAGAACTGCGCGGCGTCGGTGTCGGCCTGGTGCTCTACCCACTCTCCGCCTTCCGCGCCATGAGCCAGGCGGCCTTGAAGGTCTATGGCGCCATCCGCGAGGAAGGCACCCAGAAGAACGTGCTCGACACCATGCAGACGCGCATGGAGTTGTATGAGCACCTCGGTTACCACGGCTTCGAGCAGAAGCTCGACGCGCTGTTTGCCTCGGGCAAGGAATAACAATTTCTAGGATGTGGTGAGCGACAGCGAACCACATCACCCCGCCGCGTCACGATGCGGTTCGTACCTCACCGCATCCTACGAAATGAATCACAAGGAGACGACATGAGCGAAGCTATCAACCCCTCCGCCCCCAAGCCGAAGAAGTCCGTCGCCCTGTCCGGCGTTGTCGCCGGCAACTCGGCCCTGTGCACGGTCGGCCGCACCGGCAACGACCTGCACTATCGCGGTTACGACATACTCGATATCGCCGATGTCTGCGAATTCGAGGAAGTCGCCCATCTGCTGATCCACGGCCATTTCCCCAACCGCGCCGAACTGGCGGCCTACAAGACCAAACTGAAAGCCCTGCGCGGCCTGCCGGCGGTGCTGAAGACGGTGCTGGAGCAGCTACCCGCCGCCGCCCACCCGATGGACGTGATGCGCACGGCCGTTTCCACCCTGGGCTGCCTCCTGCCCGAGGAAGAAAAGCAGCCGATCCTGGGCGCCCGCGACATCGCCGACCGCCTCATCGCCGGGCTCGGTTCCGCCCTGCTCTACTGGTACCACCACAGCCACAACGGCCGCCGCATCGAATGCGAAACCGACGACGACAGCATCGGCGGGCATTTCCTGCATCTGCTGCATGGCGAGACTCCCCCGGAAATCCGGGTGCGCGCCATGCACACCTCGCTGATCCTCTACGCCGAGCACGAATTCAATGCCTCCACCTTCACCGGCCGCGTCATCGCCGGCACCGGTTCCGACATGTATTCCGCCATCACCGGCGCCATCGGCGCCCTGCGCGGCCCGAAACACGGCGGCGCCAACGAAGCGGCGTTCCGCATCCAGTCGCGCTACGACAGCCCGGACGAGGCGGAAGCCGATATCCGCGCCCGCGTGGCGAACAAGGAAGTCATCATCGGCTTCGGCCACCCGGTCTATACGGTGTCCGACCCGCGCAATGGGGTGATCAAGTCCGTGGCCCGCCGTCTGGCCGACCACAACGGCAACCACAAGCTCTACGACGTGGCCGACCGCCTGGAAACGGTGATGAAGGAAATCAAGAACATGTTCCCCAACCTGGACTGGTTCAGCGCCGTGTCCTACGCGCAGATGGGCGTGCCCACCGCCATGTTCACGCCGCTGTTCATCATCTCGCGCACTACCGGCTGGGCCGCGCATGTGATCGAACAACGCATCGACGGCAAGATCATCCGCCCCTCAGCGAACTACACCGGGCCGGAGGATCTGAAGTTCGTGCCCATCGACCAACGGCCTTGATTCTCCCCTCCCCCTCCGGGGGAGGGGCCGGGGGAGAGGGAGCGACGGTGGAACATGCGTCAACCGTCGCTCCCTCTCCCCAGCCCTCTCCCACGGGGAGAGGGAGCAAACCCACATCACCGCCAACAAGGAATCTTCATGTCCGCCCACGACATCCGCTCCGCCGAACGCCCCCCCTTCGACACCGTCCTGCAAGCCATGACCGATTACGTCATGGACTACGACGCCAGCCAGTCCACCCTGGCGATGGACACCGCCCGTTATTGCCTGATGGACTCCCTCGCCTGCGCCCTGCTGGCGCTGGATTACCCGGAATGCACCAAGCTGCTCGGCCCCCTGGTGCCCGGCGCCAGCCTGGCCGGCGGTACCCGCGTGCCCGGCACCTCGCATGAACTCGACCCGGTGAAAGCGGCCTGGGACATCGGCTGCCTGGTGCGTTTCCTCGACTTCAACGACACCTGGCTGGCCGCCGAATGGGGCCATCCCTCCGACAACCTCGGCGCCATTCTGGGCATCGCCGACTGGCTCTCGCGGAAGCGCGTGGCGGAAGGCCAGGCGCCGCTGAGCATGAAGGACGTGCTCATGGCCATGGTCCAGGCGCATGAAATCCAGGGCGTCACCGCGCTGGAAAACGCCTTCAACCGGGTCGGTCTCGACCACGTCATGCTGGTGCGCATCGCCTCCACGGCGGTCGCCGCGAAGATGCTCGGCGGCAGCCGCGAGGAAGTGCTCAACGCCCTCTCGCACGCCTGGATCGACGGGTCTTCGCTACGCACCTACCGCCACGCGCCCAACACCGGCTCGCGCAAATCCTGGGCGGCGGGCGACGCCAGCTCGCGCGGCGTGCGCCTGGCTCTGCTCGCGCTCACCGGCGAAATGGGCTATCCCTCGGCGCTCACCGCCAAGACCTGGGGCTTCCAGGACAGTCTGTTCCGCGGCAACGAACTCAAGTTCAGCCAGGGCTTCGGCAGTTACGTGATGGAAAGCATCCTGTTCAAGATCAGCTTCCCCGCCGAATTCCACGCCCAGACCGCCGTGGAATGCGCGATGCAACTGCATCCGCAAGTGAAGGAACGCCTCGACGAAATCGAGAAAATCGAGATCGAAACCCAGGAAGCCGGCTGCCGCATCATCGACAAGACCGGCCCGATGAACAACTACGCCGACCGCGACCACTGCATCCAGTACATGGTCGCCGTGCCCCTGATCAAGGGCTCTCTCACCGCCGCCGACTACACCGACGCCGGCGCCGCCGACCCGCGCATCGACCGGTTGCGCGCCCTCACCACGGTCAAGGAAAACCCACGCTTCACCCGCGAATACCTGGAAGCCGACAAACGCTACATCGGCAACAGCGTGCAGGTGTTCTTCAAGGACGGCAGCAGCACCGAGAAAGTCAGCATCGACGCCCCCATCGGCCACCGCCTGCGTCGCGCCGAGGGCATCCCGATCCTGGTGAAGAAATTCGAAGCCGCCATCGCCGGCAAGCTCTCGCCGAAGAAATGCGCCGCATTGAACGATATGTGCGCCGATCAGGCGCGGCTGGAAGCGACGCCGGTGCAGGAATTCATGGGCTTGTTCGCGGTGTAATCGAAGAAGTCTTCCCCTCGCCGCAATGCGTTTGAAAAAAGCGCCAGCGAGCCTCTTGTAGCGCCGGCTTCCAGCCGGCTGTTTGAAACGACGCCGGCAAGGATGCCGGCGCTACATGAACGCGACATCCTCTGTCGATTCACTGAGTTCGGACGTCATCAGGCAACCAGACGCTCAGTGACTGTCGAGACACCGTTGAATTCCGTATCCTTACCGCAGGAATCACCTTAGCGAACCCATTTCCTCATTGCTCAGGAGCGCTTCATGCCCGGAACCTTCCAACACCTCTGCCTCGCCATCGTGCTTGTGGGCATTTTTGTACCCGCTGGAGCCGAAACCGCGGATGAGCGCTGGTATCTGGCTCCGACGATCGGCTATGTCTTCGCCGATAGCGATCGCAAGGCCGATGATGGCTGGGGCCTCGGGCTGGCCCTGGGCAAACCCCTCAACGAGAAATGGAATCTGGAACTCGCCCTGCGCGGCAACAAGCTGGACCGCGCGGCGGGTGGGGCCTACGACCAGCACGGCCTGGGCGTCGACGGGCTGTATTTTTTCAAGCGCGACCCCGTCTTTGCCCCGTTTGCCGTGGTGGGCGCCGGTTATCTCCGCAGCGACGTTCCCGGCGCATCGGACAACAGCCTGATGGCCAATGCCGGCCTGGGCTTCCTCAAACGCCTCTCCGACAACATGGATCTGCGCGCGGATGCCCGCTATCGCTGGGCCAACAACAACCTGCCCGGCGTCAGCGGCAACGGCCTGGGGGATTGGCTGGTCTCCATCGGCCTGAACATTGCGCTGGGCGAGAAGGCGGCCACGCCGGTGTCCAGACCTGAGCCGGTCATGGCCAAAGTGGCGCCCAGGCCCGAGACGGTCATGGTCAAACAGGAAACCGAATCCGAGCCGAAACAGGTGGAAGCGGCGCCCACGCCGGAAGTGGTGGCGGCACAACTGAAGCAGGCCAAGCCCGGCGACGTGGTGGTGGTGCTCAGGGGCGTCAACTTCGATTTCGACTCCGCCCGCCTGCGCCCGGAAGCGTTCGCGATCCTCGATGAGGCGGCGCGTGTGCTCGGGCAGCGCGACAAACTGAAAGTGGACATCGTCGGGCACACGTGCAGCATCGGTACCGAGAAATACAACCAGGGTCTCTCGGAGCGGCGCGCGCGATCCGTGTACAACTATTTCCTCACCAAGGCGCTGAGTGCCGGCCGCTTCGGCGTCAAGGGTTATGGCGAGACCCGTCCCGTCGCCGACAACGCCACGCGAGCTGGCCGTGAAAAGAATCGCAGGGTGGAACTGCTCATCGTCGACTGAGCCAGCGCGCGCGACAGGGCATCATCACCCGATGCGCTGTCGCGCGAATTCCACAAACCGCGCGGCCACGCCTGTTTTCCACCCGAGGCTGTATCGACCCTTTACACCAAATATCAGAAAGCGCTTATATTTAACGCACCTGCAAACAGCGACTTCAACCTGATCCAGCCTCTCACATCATGAAATCTTTCGTACTGATACTCTGGCTACTCATGGGTGACGGGAGACAGCAGGTTCTACTCACCCGGCACGTCGATGACGAGGCCACCTGCCTGGCGACCGCCAAAGTTCTGGTCGACAAGCACGAAGCGCGTGGTGAGAAAGTGCGTTATTTGTGCCATGAAGTGGTACCGGAAGTGGGAGATGTGGATGTGAACGGCAACCCCATCGAGCCGAGACACCCCGCGAAATAATTACTCGCGGAAGCCCTCGACCTCGATCGCCAGTTTCACTTCGTCGCCGATCAGCGGAATCCCGAAGTTCATGCCGAAATCCGAGCGCTTGATGCTGGTGTGGACATCCGCGCCACACAAGGGGCGACGGGTGAGGAACTGGAGGGTGCAGGCGTAATCGCGGATTTCCAGGGTGACCGGCCGGGTTACGCCGAGTAGGGTCAGATCGCCGGTGGCGGATACCGGTTTGCCGTCCTTGAACGCCACCTCGCTCGATACGAACCGGATTTCCGGAAACTGCGCCGTATTGAAGAAGGCGCTCCCCAACAACTTCTGGTTGAGGCCGTCGTGGCCGGTGTCGCCGGAAGTCGCGTCCACCCGCACTTCGACGCGGCTGTCCGGCCCGGCCGGGTCGAGCAGCACGCGCCCCTGGCTACGGTTGAACTTGCCGCGCATCACGGAAACACCCTGGTGGCGGATCTCGAAGCTGGGGAAAGTATGGCCGGGATCGAGGGAAAAGCTTTCCGCGGCCCAGGTGGCGGGGGAAACGACACACAGCAGGCTGACGAGCAATTTGTTCATGGCGAATCCTTATCGAGCGTGGAAGTCAGGTAGCGATAAGACCGCAACCTGACCTACGAGAAGCGGCGCTTCAGGGCAGCAACAGGAGGTTGAAACGTACTTCCAGTTCGTCCGCCACCACGTCGGCCCAATCGCCGCCGCCGATGCCGTAGGTGGAGCGTTTCAGCGGGAAACGGCCCTGGGCCAACCAGGCGTTGCCCTGGCGGGTGAGGGTGAAGGGCGCGGCGAGCGCGCGGCTCTGGCCTTTGATGTCGAGGTCGCCAATAGCGGTATAGCGGCCGTCCGCCTCACGCCGCACGTTCCTGGCGCTGAAAATCGCCCAGGGGTGGGCTTTCGAGTCGAACCAGGCGGGCCGTCTCACTTCATCGTCGCCCTCGGCCGAACCGGTGTCGGCGCTGGCGGTATCCACATCGACACGGAAACGCCCCGCTTCCGGTTTCGCCGGGTCGAAACTGGCGTGCGCGATGAAGCGGCGAAAACTGCCTTCGGTCGGCACATTCATCTGTTTGATCACGAACTGGATCCGGCTTTTCCCGGCATCCAGCTTCCAGTCCTGCGCGGCGGCTGGCAGGGCCAGGCTCACCAACAATACGAACAGCGTCTTCATGACTTGTTCCTCAACCAGGGGACCATTCGGGCCAGCACACCATCATGGCGGAGATACTGGTGATACAGGGCCGCCATCGCATGCAGAACGACCAGGGTCACAAGAAGATTCACCGACCCCTCATGGAGTTCCTTGAACGTCTCCGCCAGGGCCTTGTCTTTTCCTACCAGGTCCGGCAGCGGCAGCACACCGAACCACACCACCGGGAACCCAGCCGCCGAACTGTGCAGCCAGCCCAGAGTCGGCGCCAAAAACAGCAACAGATACAGCGCGCCATGCACCGCTGTCGAAGCGCGCGCCTCCCAGGGCAGAAGGCCGGCGGCGTGGTCGATACGCTCCGTCAAACGCAACAGCAGGCGCAAGGGCAGCAGGAACAGCACCGTCATGCCCACCCATTTATGCCAGGAGAACAGCTTCAGTTTCAGCGGTGACAACGTCATGTCGTCGAGTTGGCTGCCGATCACATAGGCCACCACGATCAGCAGCAACGTCAACCAGTGCAGCCCGACCAGGGGCCAGCGATAACCTTGATTCATCTTCCATCCTCGCAGCCAGCCAGCGCTGTCGCTGGCTGTAGCGCCGGCTTCCAGCCGGCTCTTTGGTTTGACATACAAGCCGGCACTATATCCAGCGCGGCACGCGCGCCTTGTAGTCTCGGTATTCGTCGCCGAAGCGCGCCAACAGATGCGTTTCTTCATGGGCGATAACCATGTAACGCATCACCAGGAACACCAGCGGCGCCAACAGCAGCGGCCAGGCGGTCTTCAACAGCAACATGGCCCCGCTGTAGACGAACCAGTCGGAGACATAGATGGGGTTGCGCGAGTAGCGGAACGGCCCGCGCGTTACCAGATTGGACGCCGCCTTGTATGGATTGACCGTGGTGCGGTGCCCCCAGATCGCCACCAGCGCCCAGATGAAGCCGGCCAGCCCCACCCCGATCAGCGCCCGACCCAGCGGCTGAGCCAGTTCACCCAGGTCCAGCGGGAGTGGCATCACCCCCTGCAACCACCAGGCGGCGAACAGGGCGATGGCATAAACCAACGGCGGCGGGATCAGGGTGAGCGGACGAATCGCCGGGTCGCGCATCACTTCAACCCGGTTGAGGAAATCGCCCGCATGAATTCGCCGCGCAGCTGCGCATCGTCGCGGAAACAGCCGGCAAAGGCCTGGGTCACCACCCGCTCGTCGCCGCGCCGGTCCTCGCCCAGCAACAGGCACAACTGTTCCGCCTCGATGACGCACGCCGCGCCCTTCGCCTTGCCGTGGTAAATCAGCGCCTCCGCCACATCGCGAGTCATCCATTCCTGATAGGTGAAACGATGGCCGATGGCATCCACCAGGCGCGCGATGCGGCCGAAGCCGTGGAGACGGCCGCCCGGCACATAGGCCACATGGGCGATACCGCGAAACGGCACGAGATGGTGCGGGCACACGCCATGCACGGCGATGCCGCGGATCACCACCATGTCCTCGCGCGGATCGGCAAAACCCTCGCCCAGCGCCTCGCCGGGGTCGATCTCATAACCGCCCAGAAGGCGCCGTTCCCACAACTCGCGTACACGTTGCGCGGTGCGCCCGGTATGCACCGAATCCGGCGCCACGCCGCAGGCCAGCAGCAAATCCGTCACCGCCTGCTCGAACGCCACCGGGTTGAACTTGCCGATGCGCGGAATGCCCAGATGGCCGGGCTCGGGGGTGGGGCAATCGTGATCGCAGCTATCGCTCATGAACATTCCTATAAGTTGTGCCCCGGCTCGGAAAAAACGCCCGATCCGCCCCCGAGTGGTGGCAAACGCGGGGCCAAGTCGTTCTAGGGACGGCCCGGCGAACGACTTGAGAGAGCCGCCAACTGACGGTCATGCCGGCGGCGCAAAAGAAGTTGCGAGGATAACGCGCCGAGCAAGGCCAGGAACATGTCCCATTGGGTATCCCAGACATCGCCCTGGGTGGCCAGGAAAGCCACGGCCTCGCCGCCGGAGCCCAGCACCGCCAGAACAGCCATCAATAACCAGCGCGGATTTATCTCGCCACCACCGCCAGGAAAAGTGTGCACTCTGCCACAGCGGAGGCGGGAACCGACGTGTGATTAACCTGGATGTCTATCCGCCGAGGCTACGGAGAGCGGCCCCAAATGTAGCGCCGGCGTCTCGCCGGCTTCGTGGGCCTGATCGGAAGGACGAAGCCGGCGAGACGCCGGCGCTACAAGTCCGCCTCGGCAAATGGACAATTGGGAATAACGCGGCTCAAGGCTTGTATAGTTGCCCCCCCGGCGGATTCCACGCTTGATAACCGGCACCACCCTGAAGAGGAGAAACCCATGAAATTGCTATTCCTGCTCGCGGCATTCGCCGCCAGTCTGTTCGCCCCTGCTTCCGTGCTGGCACTCGATACGATCTCACCCGCGAAGGGCAAGGAGATGTACGACAAGGCGCTGCAATCCTATAGCTGCGTCGATTACGAGAAGGCACTGCGCCTGTTCAAGGCCAATGCCGAAGCGGGGCATGCGCTTTCCCAGTACATGACCGGCATCATGGTGGAACAGGGCCAGGGTACGGAGGAAGATGTCACGGCGGCCTTCAACTGGTACATGAAGGCAGCGCAACAGGGGCTTTCCGATGCCTATTACGCGCTGGGAGACATGTACAGCCGGGGCATTTCGGTGAACAAGGATGCGTTGCAAGCCTACGTCTGGTTCGATCTGGCCGCGCGCGGCGGCCACAAACTCGCTCCCGACATGAAGCGGAGCGAAGCCGCGCATCTGCAACCCGCGCAACTCGAAACCGCCCAAACCATGGCCAGCGACTGGCTCGCGAAACTGGGCCACTGATCCGCTCACTCTCCAGAAACACCATGCAACCCATTGATTCCGTAGGGTGCGCCGTGCGCACGATTCACGGCTAATCGTGCGCACGGCGCACCCTACCTCCCGAGGCAACCCATGAAACTTCGAGCACTCGTCCTAGCCCTCGCAAGCGCGAGCACTGCGCTGCCGAGCAGCGCATACGCCGCAGATGATATTTGCAGCCGCCTGATCATCCAGGCGGTCAACCAATTCTGCCAACTCCTTCCCAACGGCTTGAACCTTTGCCAACCGGTTGCCCTGGTCGGCCCCAATCCACAGTGCAACACCTCGGAAAAGCAGGCGCTGGTTCCCGTGCCATTGGGGCCGGCGACTTTGCGGCCACTCGCCCCCTGGGCCGCGCCTTATGCAAACCCGTGGCCGGCACCCCTGGCGGCGGCGAACATCCCCCTCGCCACGCGGGCAACGGTAGTCGCGCCGGCCAGTCCGGTCGCGCCGACGCCGCCCGAAACTCCTCGCATCGTGGCCGAAGTACCCAAGCCGGTCGTAGCCGCGGCCGTGCCGGTTGCCCCGGCTGTCGCGCCGGTCATCGCGCCAATCACGACTGTGGCCGCGCCGCCCCCCGCCCCAGTCGCCGCCGTGACTGTCGTACCCGCCGCCGCGCCCAGCGCCGTGGCCCCGGTCACCGCCGCGCCAAGCGAAATTCCGACGCCCGTCGTCGCGGCCAGCCTCGCGCCCGTTGCGGAGGCGCCGATCGTGAGCGCCGCCCCGGCTGTTCAAACCGAGGCGGCTCCGGTGATCGAACCTTTGCCCGCGCCACTCCCAGTGACTGTGGCAACACCGGAAATCGCGGCAACGAGCCCCGCCACCGCGCCCGACGCCGCACAGCCCGTGACCGCCCAGACCATCGCGGCGGAAGCGGCCGCCGTGGATGCGCTGGCCCACTTCGACTTCGACAGCGCCACCCTGACCCCGGTCGGACGCGCCGTGCTGGATGCCTGGCTGGCCGAGGCGCCGAAGGACAAATCGATACGGGTCAGCGGCTATGCCGACCGGCTCGGCCCCGAACCCTACAACCTGAAACTGTCGTTGCGTCGCGCCGAAGCGGTGAAGCAATACCTCGCCGGCAAGGGCTTCGACCCACGCAGGATTCAACTCGAAGCCAAAGGTGAGGCGGAGCCGGTGAAACACTGCAAGGGCGACGCCACAGCGGCCACCAAGGCCTGCCTGGCACCCAACCGCAGAGTCAGGATCGACTCCGAATAAGGCCTGTTCATGAAAAACTGCAACATTCTGGCCTCTCAAGTCGTTCGCCGGGCCGCCCCAAGAACGACTTGGCCCCCTCGGGGGGGGGCTCGGCGGAATTTGCCGAGCCGGGGGTACTGTTCACTAACGGGCGCGCGGCGGCATTGTCGGTCGCTTGGCGGGGAATGGCCTTGCTGTGCGCTCGCCGCCTAAGCATTTCCCCCCTGATTCAATTGACCTGGAGCCTTCCTGTGAACGACCCGCAACACACTTCTTCTTTCTGGCTAGGCAATGCGCTATTGGGTGTTTCCCTGCTCATGCTGATCTTTCTCGGCGCCCTGTGGGAAGCAATTGGCGTCTGGACGATGGTCTTGTGGATGGGTCTGGCCGGGTCGGGAATGTATCTGGTGACGAAAGAACAAGGGCCGTCGTCCAACATGCCGGATTGAACGGCATACGCAATACTTCTCCTTGATCAAAGCCCCTGTAACCGCACGTTGTAGTCAGTCAAGCTGAAACGAGAGGACACCAGCGTCCCAGCCTCGCCATGCAATGTGACCGTGCCTGATGCGTTTCGCCGCGCTCTGATGAAGCCCCTACCCTTCGGTAACCACATCTACGAACCCAAGCCGACACACGGTATTTGGTACGTGTTCGACGGCGCGCGCGGCACGCCCTACGGCCGGGCTCGCAGAGTCACCAGCGCGGCGTCGTAATCGAAGTTTTCGACCTGCCGCGCCAGGGCGTCGAAATGTTCGCCCAAGGCCGCTCGCAGCAATGGCGCGGATTCGCGCAGGAGTTGGCCGGCGCGGGTGTTGTCTTCCGCCAGCAGCGCGTCCAGTTCCATCACTATTTGCTCAAGCCGCGCCGGGTCTACCTGCACACAGGCTGGCGATGACGCCACCCTGTCGGCACGCGCCGACAGGCCAAGGATGCGCGCGACAGCCTGGCCGAGTTCCCGTTCCACCGTCGACAACAGATCGGCGCTCACGGCGGGCGACGCGGCGGTGCCGGCGCCGCCGCCCGGTTTCAGCACCTGCTCCAGCGACATGGCTTTCTCTTGCAGGGCGACCAGGCCCAGAGTGGCGGCGACGCCCTTGAGCGTATGGGCAAGGCGATACGCTTCTTCCACCTGGCCGGCGTCCAGTTTCTGCCGGATATGGCTGACGTCCTCACTGTGTAAAACGGCGAACTTGTCGAGCATGCGCACACACCTGTCCGAACGACCGCCCACGCTGAGCAGACAGCGCCGCGCATCGAAACCAGGCCAGTCTTCCAGAGGCGCGGCGCTATCCACGTCCTCCTGGGTCGCGGCGGTAGGCAAAGCGGGATGCGGCGTCGGAGCGCGCGCCGGCAACCACTTCAGCAGGGCGGTATAGAGCGCATCCGGGTCCACCGGTTTGGCGACGAAATCGTTCATGCCGGCGGCGTCGCAGGCGGCGCGGTCTTCGTCGAAGGCGTTGGCGGTCATTGCCAGAATCGGCCTGGTTTCCCAGCCCGGCAGCGCGCGAATCACGCGGGTAGCCTCCAGGCCATCCATGACCGGCATCTGGATGTCCATCAGGATCAGGTCGTAATCGCCCGTTCGCGCTTTCTCCAGCGCCGCGCGGCCATCCGCCGCCGTATCGACCGCCAGACCGGCGCCGTGCAGGAGTTCCAGGGCCACTTCCCGGTTGATGGCGTTGTCCTCCGCCAGCAGCAATCGCGCGCCGCCCCGGCTTTGGCGCAGTTCGGTTTCTGCAGACTCACCCCGTGCTTCGGGCAAGTCTGGAAGGACGCCGTGGCCGCGCGTCAGCCGCACCGTGAACCAGAACAGGCTGCCACGCCCCGGCGTGCTTTCCACGCCGACCTCGCCCCCCATCAGGCCGGCCAGGCGCCGGGTGATCGCCAGGCCAAGCCCGGTGCCGCCGTACTTGCGGGTGGTGGAGACATCCGCCTGTTCGAAGGCCTGGAACAGGCTGGGCAGTTTCTCCGGGTCGATACCCGTGCCACTGTCCTGAACCTCGAAACGCACCAGGAGCCAATCGTCCCGCTCTTCCAGCAAACGGGCGCGCAGGGTGATCGTGCCCTGTTCGGTGAATTTGACCGCGTTGCCGGCATAGTTGAGCAGAGCCTGACGCAAACGGGTGACATCGCCGCGCAACCACAGCGGCACGTCATCGCCATCCACTTCGATGCGCAAGCCCTTGCCGGCGGCCGACTCCCCGATCAGGGAGCGAACCTGATCAAGCACGGCGGCGAGGGCAAAGTCGCGCTGTTCCAGTTCCAGCCGCCCCGCCTCGATTTTCGACAGATCGAGCACATCGTTGATGATCGACAGCAGATGCTGAGCGGCGCCGTCGATCTTGCTCAGGCGTTCCGCCTGCGGTGGTGTGGCGCCATCGCGACGCAGCAGGTGGGTCAAGCCGATGATGGCGTTCATCGGCGTGCGGATTTCGTGGCTCATGTTGGCGAGGAAGGCGCTCTTCGCCCGGTTGGCGGTTTCAGCCGCGTCCTTGGCCACGGCGAGTTGCCGGGTGCGTTCCGTCACCAGGTCTTCCAGGTGGTGGCGGTACTCGTCCAGTTCGGCGCCCAGGCGTTTCTTCTCGCTGATGTCTTCTTTCACCGCGACATAGTGGGTGATGCGCCCGTCGGCCTGGCGCAGCGGCGTGATGATGGCGAACTCGGTGTATTCGCTGCCATCGCGGCGCCGGTTGATGAACTCGCCTTTCCAGGGCTGGCCCTGAGTCAGCGCGGACCAGAGCGCTTCATAGGTGGCGCGGGGCGTCTTGCCGGAATGCAGCACACGCGGGTTTTGGCCGATGACCTCCTCGCGGCTATAGCCGGTATTCGCCACGAAAGCTTCGTTCACATATTCGATATGCCCAGCCAGATCGGTGATGGCGATGCTCTCCGGGCTTTGCTCCACAGCTTGCGCGAGCTTGCGTAATTGCTCCTCGACCCGCTTGCGTTCGCTGATGTCCTCACCGGAACCGAGGGTGCCGACGATGCGCCCTTCGTTGTCGGTAAAATAGGCGTTGTGCCAGGCGATCAGGCGCTGGTGACCGTCACGGCACAGGATCGCGTTCTCGAAATACTCCGCCGCCTCCAGTTCGCCGGCCATGATATGGCGAAACACGGGATAGACCGTTTCCATGCCCAGGGGCTGCGGCAGGCAGTCCATGAACCAGTTTCTTCCCAGCAATTCCTCTTCCGCATAGCCCAGCAGTTCACACCCCTTGCGATTGATCATGGTGATGCGGCCATCGGCATCGAGCGCGACCATGATGGTCTGCACCGTGTCGAGGTAACGCTGGTTGAGCGCGACCTCGCGGCGCAGCGCCGCTTCCGCCTGTTGCCGTTCGGTGATGTCGCGAGCGATGCCATAGAGGCCGATGGTCTTTCCCTCTTTGTCATGCAACGGCCCCTTGGTGGTGAGGAAGGTACGTATACCCCCCGACATGGCGATATCTTCCTGAAACGCCAGGGTGAGGTTGCCATCCATCACTTCGCGGCTGACGGCCATCTTCTCGCCCGCCACATCGGGAGGAAACAGATTGCTTTCATCACGCCCCAGAAGCGATTCCTGATTCCTGCCGGTAAACCGCTCCGCCGCCCGGTTGAACAGGATGAAACGTCCTTCCAGATCCAGGGCGAAAATGGCGTCATCCGAACTGTCGGCGATGGCGGCCAGCAGTCGCAGGGCGCGCAGGCGCTCGACCTGCGACTGCCGCACCCGCTCCGCGATGGCCAGTTCCCGCCGCTGGCGTGACAGGTAGACGCCGGTACCCAGCGCGAACAGGGCCAACAGACCGGCCAGGATGATCCAGACGGCGTTGCGATAGGCACCGTCGTAAAGCTCGGACTCATCGATCTTGGCCAACACAAACCAGTCGCTGCCCGGGATGGCATGCACCACCCCGAACACCGGCACCCCGCGATAGTCCACCCCCTTCACCGCCTGGCCCAATCTGGCATCGCCGCGCAATACCTGGGCCGCCAGAGTCTGGCTCCTGGCCATGGGCACGCGCAGTTTCATCGCCGTGTCGGCGCGATGGCGCAACTCGTTGAGAAACAGCAAATCGTCACCGTCACGGCGGAACCACACCACCTCGCCGCTGCGGCTCGGTCCTGGCCAGGTTTGCAGTTGCGGGAACAACCCCGCCCGCAAATCCACGTGCAGGACCACGCTAGGGCCGACAGCCACACGCGCCACCGGCAAGGCCACCACGAAATCCAGGTGCAGGCGGTTGCCGGCATCAAGATAAGGGCCGACGTGGATTGGTTGATGCTCCCGCCAGGCCCGCTCGGCGGCGGCGCGCAACTCGGGCGTGACGACGCCGGGCGAATTTTCCGAATCCCAGAACACCTGTGTGGCGCCCGCGTCGAGCAACTTGGCGCCATGAAAGCCGTTGTACTGGATGAATTCAAGGAGATCCTGGCGCAACCGCTCACCACTCGCCGCGTCACGGTGTCCATGCCAACGCCCATAGGCCTCGGCGAGATAGCGGGCGCGGGCGATGAAGTTGGCGTCGTTCCGCCGTTCCCGCAACCAGCCCACGATCTGCTGTGCCTTGAGATCGGCGATCGCGCGTAGCCGGGCCAGTTCCAGCTCTTCCTGCTGGCGCACGTTATAGAAGATGCCCAGAGCGGTCAGGGCGAGGATGGCGAGCCCCGCCGCCAGCGTGGAGCGCCAGGGGAAAGAGGGTCGCTCTACACTTTCCACATCCTCCACGCTTTCCTCCGCCGGCCGGGGTGCTTGCCCGTCGCCATGGCGCAGCGCCAGCCACAAGGCGAGCGCGCTGACCGCGACGAATACCAAGCCCTTGAGCGTGCTGTAGAGGACGATCTGCTTCGGGTCATTGCTCAGCCATTCCACCACCTTGTCCGAAAACAATATCCAGGCACAGGCAAACGCGGCGTAAAGCAACGTCGCGCGGGTGGCGTAAGCGTGAGTTTTCGGTTGCTCTGGTACGGGCATGGAATGCTTTTCGCGCCTGGTTGGCTGCTCGCCGCTCAGGGGTTGTCCAGGTGGCGCTGGGCGATGGCGGCGAATTCGTCGAAACCGCCCAGAAAGGCATCGACCATGTCCGGATCGAAATGACTGCCGCGTCCGGCGGCGATGATCTCGCGCGCCCGCGTGAAAGACATGGGCGCCTTGTAGACACGCGCTGTAATCAGCGCGTCGAAAACGTCGGCGATGGCCATCAGCCGGGCGGAAAGCGGGATGGTGTCACCGGCCAGGCCGTCCGGATAACCGCTACCGTCCCATTTTTCGTGATGCCAGCGCGCAATTTCCTTGGCTAGACCGAGAAACTCCACCCCTCGGGCGGCGTCGTGTTCGGCCAGTTCGATGGCGTCATAACCCAGACGGGCATGCGTTTTCATCACAATCCACTCCTCCGCGTTGAGGGGGCCCGGTTTTTGCAGAATGGCGTCGGGAATGCCCACCTTGCCGATGTCGTGCAAGGGCGCCGATCTGGCGAGCAACTCGATGTAACGGCCGCCGAGGACAGCGGAAAAGCGTGGGTGGTCGCACAGACGCTGCGCCAGACGCTGCACATAGGCCTGGGTGCGCAGAATGTGGTTACCGGTTTCCGGGTCGCGGGTTTCCGCCAGATGGGCGAGTGCCCGGATGCTGACTTCCTGAGTCAGTTCGTTTTCCCGCATGCGACGCGCGACTTCGGCTTCCAGCCAGGTGTTTTTCCCGGTCAACCAGTCGCGCGCCTGCTTCAACTCCAGTTGGGTGCGAACGCGCGCGAGCACGATGGGCGGCACGACAGGCTTGGTGATGTAGTCCACCGCGCCCGCCTCCAGCCCGTGCAATTCCGCGTCGGTGCTGTCCATCGCGGTGACGAAAATGATCGGAATGTCATGGGTGAGCGGGTCCGCGCGCAGGCGGGAAAACACTTCGTAGCCATCCATGCCGGGCATCATCACGTCGAGCATGATCAGGTCAGGACACGGCGCGCTGACGGCGATGCGCAAGGCCTTCTCGCCCGAGGTGGCCGCGCGCACCCGGTAATGGGGTTGCAGCAGTTCGCTGAGAACGGTGAGGTTCTCGGGTGCGTCGTCGACGATCAGAATGGTGGACTGGGCGGAGCCCGGCATCGCTTGTTACCTCGAATCGTTCGCCGCGCTCACGCGTGAAGGCGGAGCCGGCGGAATCAAGCCGTTATCGGCGGGTCATGGATATTCTTTAGGGCACGAGCCGCGGTGCTACCATCCTCCGCGAGCTGGCCTGGGACAGCACTGCATTTCCCGCCCCAGACCGGCAGAACCAATCCAGAGTTGCCTCATGTCCCTCACCGCATCCAACGCTTTATCCCTGCTCAACGACGTCTTCGGCTACCCCGAGTTTCGCGGCCCGCAGGCGGACATCATCGACCATGTCGTGGGCGGCGGCGACGCGCTGGCGCTGATGCCCACCGGCGGCGGCAAGTCGCTGTGCTACCAGATTCCTTCCCTGTTGCGCGACGGTGTGGGCGTGGTGGTCTCGCCCCTGATCGCCCTGATGCACGACCAGGTGGCCGCGCTCAGCGAACTAGGGCTACGCGCCGCCTACCTCAACTCCTCCCTGAGCATGGACCAGGCCAACGCCGCCGAACGCACCCTGCTTTCGGGCGGCTACGACCTCATCTATGTGGCGCCGGAACGCCTGCTGATGCCGCGTTTCCTCAGCCTGCTGGAGCGGCTGCGGGAAAAACCCGGCATCGCCCTGTTCGCCATCGACGAAGCGCATTGCGTGTCGCAATGGGGGCACGATTTCCGCCCGGAATACATCCAGCTCTCCATCCTGGCCGAGCGCTTTCCCGGCATCCCGCGCATCGCGCTCACCGCAACCGCCGACAGCGACACGCGCGCCGAGATCGTCGCGAAGCTCAGCCTGGAAAACGCGCGCCAGTTCGTCTCCAGTTCCGACCGTCCCAACATCCGTTACCGCATCGTCGACAAGGCCAGCGCGCGCCACCAGTTGCTCGAATTCATCCGCGACGGCCACCAGGGCGAAGCCGGCATCGTCTACTGCCTGTCGCGCAAGAAAGTGGAAGAAACCGCCCAGTTTTTGAACGCCAACGGCATCAGCGCCCTGCCCTACCACGCCGGCATGGACGCGATCACGCGGCGCCGGCATCAGGATCGCTTTCTGCGCGAGGACGGCATCGTCATGACCGCCACCATCGCCTTCGGCATGGGCATCGACAAGCCGGACGTGCGATTCGTCGCGCACCTCGACCTGCCCAAGAGCATCGAAGGCTATTACCAGGAAACCGGCCGCGCCGGACGCGACGGCGAGCCGGCCGAAGCCTGGATGGCCTACGGCCTCTCGGACGCCGTGCAGCAGCGGCGCATGATCGAAGAAGGCGAGGCCGACATCGCCCACAAGCGTCTCTCCCATGCGCGCCTGGATGAACTCCTCGCCCTGTGCGAATCCGCCACCTGCCGGCGCCAGCGCCTGCTCGCCTACTTCGGCGAAACCAGCCCGCCCTGCGGCAACTGCGACATCTGCCTGGAGCCGCCGCAAACCTGGGACGGCACCCAGGCCGCGCGCCAGGCCCTCTCCTGCGTCTACCGCACCGAACAGCGCTTCGGCGCCGGCCACGTCATCGACGTCCTGCTCGGCCACGACACCGAACGCATCCGCCAGTGGAGCCACCAGAAACTCAGCACCTACGGCATCGGCCGCGATTTTTCGGATAAGGAATGGCGCGCCGTGTTCCGGCAACTGGTCGCGCTGGGCTACCTCGAAGTGGACGTGGGCGGCTTCGGCGCGCTGAAACTGTCCCCCAGCGCCCGCCCGCTGCTGAAGGGCGAACAGACCCTCACCCTGCGCCGTCAGGCGGACAGGAAGAAAATGAAGGAAACCCGCCGTGTCGGCCCGGCGCAGGCCCTGGATGCCGCCGGCCAGGTTCTCTTCGAGCAACTGCGCGCCTGGCGCGGCGAAACGGCGAAAACACACGGCGTGCCCGCCTACGTCATCTTCCACGACGCCACCCTCGCCGCCATCGCCGCCGCCTGCCCGCGCGACGTCACCGCCCTGAGCAGCATCCCCGGCCTCGGCGCGAAGAAACTGGAGCACTACGCCGACGCCATCCTGGAACGCTGCCGCGCTCACGCGGCGGAACATTCAATGCCGGAAACGCCGCCCGTCGCCCCTGAAGCGCCGCCGTCCACCTCCAGCCACCCCGGCCTCAATGACACCGCCAGCCTCACCCTGACCCTGCTCGAATCCGGCCTCAGCGTCGCGGAAGTCGCCGTCCAGCGCGGCCTCAAGGAAACCACCATCTACGCCCACTGCGGCGAAGCCATCGCCCAGGGCCTCCTTGACCCGCAAGACGTCATCAGCCTAGACCCCGCCGAAGTCGAACCCATCCTCGCCGCCATCCGCGAACAACACGAAACCGGCGAAACACGCCTGAAACCCGTGTTTGAGCGCTTCGAGGGGAAGTACGACTACGGCTTGCTGCGGTGTATCGCGGCGTTGCTGTAACCAACTGCTATAAATGAAGGGTCCGGGCCGGACAGCAGCGGGAGAGGCAGGATGAAACGCAGGATCAAACGTAGAGTGTTGCTCATGGGCATGGCGGTCGCGGCCGGTTTTCCGGTGGCCGCGCTTGCTCAGGGGAGCGGCAAGGTGGATCGCCATGGTTATCACTATTCCAATGGAAGTCGTGACGCTCAGGAGTCGGATCTAGCCGATCTGATTCAGGAAGCGCCGGAGATGCGGATCGATGACGAGACTCACGGCAAGTCTTCCAACTTGCTCAACAAACTCAAGGGGATAGCCTCGGATCTGAGTTCCCGCGTAGAGGTAGTCGCCGCAATTGATCAGGCGTGGAAACTGGAGCTATCGCAATCCGAGCCGCTCAGCCTGGGCGCGACCGGCCATCCCAAGGCAAACGCGAACAAACCGGCGGGTGTGGCTCTGCGCCTGAAATTCTGAGGGATCACCCAACCCTGTAGCGCCGGCGTCCTTGCCGGCGTCTTTCGTAGGGGCGACCGACCGGTCGCCCCTACTACATTTCCGTCCCTCAAAATCGTTCGTGCTCGCCCAGATAGCGCCAGTTCCCCATCGGCAGATGGCCCAGCATGATGCGGCCGATGCGGACCCGCTTCAGGCCAACCACTCTTAGCCCGACCAACTCGCACATGCGGCGAATCTGGCGTTTGCGGCCTTCCTTGAGGATGAAGCGCAGTTGGTCTTCGTTCTGCCAGACCACCTGGGCGGGACGCAGTTTCTGGCCATCGAGCGAGAGGCCGTGGTTGAGCAGTTTCATGCCCTGGTCATCGAGACGGCCTTCCACCCGCACCAGGTATTCCTTCTCGATATCGGAATCGTCGCCGATGAGTTGTTTGGCGATGCGTCCATCCTGGGTCAGCACGAGCAGGCCGGTGGAGTCGATGTCGAGTCGGCCCGCCGGGGCCAGGCCCTTGATGTGGGTGGGCTGAAACGCCGGGCCACCACCTTCGGACCAGAGGTTCTCCGGGATGATCAGCGTGACGGCGGGGGTATAGCCGGGCTCCGGCTGCCCGGAGACAAAACCGATCGGCTTGTTCAACAGGATGGTGACGCGCGCCTGCTGCTGTTGGCTGGCTTCGTTCGCCAGTTTGATCTCGCAGCCCGGGTCCACGCGCGTGCCGAGTTCGCTGATGCGCCGGCCGTCGACGAACACCTGGCCTTTCGCGATGAAGGCGTCGGCCTCGCGGCGCGAGCAGATGCCGCGTTCGGACATGAGTTTGGACAGGCGGATGAGATCGGGTTGGTTCATGGCGAAGGGGTGAAAGATCGGGGGCCATATGGTAGCCCGAGACGGCGCGTGGCCCCGCGCTTCAGCTACACTCCGACCGACATATCCTTTTCGTTCTGGCCAATCGGGGGAGAAGCCAACCATGTCCAAGCAACATCCCATCGTCGCCGTGACCGGCTCATCTGGCGCCGGTTTGTCCACCGTCCGACACGCATTCAAGTTCATTTTCCAACGCCTCGGCCTGACGCCCAGCATCGTTCACGGCGATGGCTTCCGGCGCTATACCGAGCGACAGTTTGCCGCACTGCTCGATGAAGCACGCATCAGCGGTCGCCGTTTCTCCTGGTTCGGGCCCGAGTGCAATCACTTCCAGGAACTGGAAGCTTTCTTCAAAACCTATGGCGAATGCGGCAGCGGCGTCTATCGCCAGTACGCGCATAACGCCGACCATGCGCTGGAACTGGGTGTGCCGGCTGGCGAGTTCACAGACTGGAAGCCATTGCCGCCGGGCAGCGACCTGCTGTTCTACGAAGGCCAACATGGCGGCTTGATGGCCAATACCTGGACCCGCCGCAAGGTGGATTCACGGCATTTTCCATCCGAGATCGATCGCCGTGTTGGCAACCAGGGGATTGACGTGGCGCAGCATGTGGATCTGCTGATCGGCGTGGCACCGGCAATCAACCTGGAGTGGATACAGAAGATCCACCGTGATTGCGACAAGGGCATCTGCTCACCCGAGGAATCGTTGGAAACCATCCTGCGCCGCATGGATGACTATATCCATTACATCGTCCCGCAGTTTGGTTTGACCGACATCAACATCCAGCGCATGCCGCTGGTGGACACCTCCAACCCCTTCATCGCGCGGGACGTTCCTGTCGCTGACGAATCGATCTGCATCATCCATTTCCGTGACAGCAAGCGCTATGACTTCCCCGGCATGCTCAAGCGCATTCCCGGCGCCCATATGTCGCGTCCGACCACGATGGTGATTCCTTGCGGCATGCTGCGTCAGGCCCTGGAAGTAATCTGCTCTCCCATCCTGGCCGAGTTCATCGAGGCACGAAACGAAGCGTAGACCTCAAGCGTGTCGAATTGAACAATCCCGTAAAATTCTGGCTTACCAGCGGGTGCGTAGCGGACTGACCCGAATGGTGAGGGCTATCGAAGGCACGAACGCAACTATCCATGAGGCTTTCCGAGGGCAAACGAGCGGTCAGCCGCCGTTTCCAGATTCAAGTGCCCCGCTGTTTTGCGCCACGCCTCAGCATATCGATATACAACGCCTCCACACGCTCCCGTGCCCACGGGGTGCGACGGAGAAACTTGAGGCTCGACGCGATACTGGGATCTTGGGTAAAGCAGCGGATATTGATTTTCCGCCCCAACGCATCCCAGCCATGGAACGAAACCAGTTCGTTCAATAACTGTTCAAGCGTGACGCCGTGGAGTGGGTTTTTTGGCTGAGTCTCGTTCATTGTTCTAAACCACGTCGGACAGCACCGCAGGCATCTACAGCTTCTTCACGAATTCAGACTTCAACTGCATGGCGCCGATGCCATCGATCTTGCAGTCGATATCGTGATCGCCCTCGACCAGGCGGATGTTTTTTACTTTTGTGCCAACTTTGACCACTAACGATGTGCCTTTGACTTTCAGGTCTTTGATCACGCTCACGCTATCACCGTCCACCAGTACGTTGCCATTGGCATCACGCACGACGCGCTGATCATCGCCGCTTTCCGCTACTTCCCGCGACCACTCGTGCGCGCATTCCGGACAAACGAACATATCGCCGTCTTCGTAGGTGAATTCCGAACCGCACTTGGGACAGGGGGGCAAGGTGCTCATGATTTGTTTCCTCTGGCGGGCACAGACTGAAGCGGCCTGCCTGTGTCCGTTTCCCTCGCGGTGCTAGCCCGATGCCAGCCCACTCAGAAACGGAAAAGGCCCGCATCGCTGCGGGCCTAAGTCTTTGATTATTTGGCTCCCCGACCTGGGCTCGAACCAGGGACACACGGATTAACAGTCCGTTGCTCTACCAACTGAGCTATCGAGGAATTGGGAGGCCGCGATAATAAGGACGGAGCGGCTTCCGGTCAATATCCGGAGCGGGTTTTCGCCTGTTTATTTGTGCTTCAGGCGAGTGCCTGGGCGATACGTTCGATGGCTTTTTTCAGGTTATCCATCGAAGTGGCGAAGGAGATGCGGATGCAGCCCTCGCTGCCGAAAGCGGAGCCTGGCACCAGGGCGACACCGAATTCGAGCAGGCGCTCGGACAGGGCCAGATCGGTGGGCGCGCTGAGTTTGCCCTCTGCATGCAGTTTCTGGATGGCGGCGCTGGCATCAGGGAAAGCGTAGAAGGCACCACCGCTGTCCACGCAACTGACTCCCGGGATGCTGTTGAGGGCATTGACCACATAGCGGTGACGTTCGCGGAAGGCGGCAAGCATGGGGTCGATGCAAGCCTGGTCGCCGTTGAGCGCCATTTCCGCCGCCACTTGCGATATGGAAGTGGGGTTGGAGGTGCTTTGCGACTGGATGTTTTCCATCGCCGCGATAATGCTGGCGGGGCCGGCGGCGTAGCCGATGCGCCAGCCGGTCATGGCGTAGGCTTTGGAAACGCCGTTGAGCACCATGGTGCGGTCAACCAGGTCCGGGCATGCGTTGAGGAGGTTGCTGTACTCGCCATCGACCATGAGGATGTGCTCGTACATGTCGTCGCTGGCGATCAGCACTTGGGGGTGGCGGCGCAGCACTTCACCCAGGGCGGCGAGTTCGTCCTTGCTGTAAACGGCGCCGCTGGGGTTGGAGGGGCTGTTGATGACCAGCATTTTGGTCTTCGTGGTGATCGCCGCTTCCAGTTGTGCCGGGGTGATCTTGAAACCCTGTTCGATGCCGGCGTCGACGATGACCGGAACACCGTCGGCCAGGATCACCATGTCCGGGTAGGACACCCAGTAGGGCGCCGGGATGATGACTTCGTCGCCCGGATTGATGAAGGCCTGTGCCAGGTTGTAGAAGCTCTGCTTGCCGCCGCAGGACACCAGAATCTGGTTGGCCTGATAGTCGAGGCCGTTTTCCCGCTTGAACTTGGCGATGACGGCTTTTTTCAGACTGGGCGTACCGCCGACGGCGGTGTATTTGGTGAAGCCGGCGTGGATGGCGGCGATGGCCGCGTCCTTGATGTGTTGCGGGGTATCGAAATCGGGTTCGCCGACGCCAAGTCCGATGATGTCGTGGCCTTCGGCCTTGAGTTTCGCGGCACGCGCGGAGACCGCCAGGGTCGGCGACGGTTTGATGTTCTGGACGCGCTTGGAGAGTTCCACGATTTAGCCCTTACTAGATAGCAACGCGGCGGGTTGCACTGAAATGCCAGCCCGGATAGTGCATAAATTCGCGTGATGATCGCGCTGTCCATTGTTTGTAATAGGAATTTTGCGAAGAAGCGGCGTAGTGACTCATACGCCCGACTGAGCAAAGCTTTCCAGTACGGACAAGGGGCAAGCGAGGGTGCGCGTCAATATATGCAATATCCGGGCTAAGATTGCCCGTTTTTTAGCGCGCGGATTCTAACTTGGCGATTACTTATCCCAATAGCCCTTTTGCACTGCATCAACCGTTCCCGCCGGCTGGCGACCAACCTGTTGCAATAGAGCAACTGATCAGCGGGATAGATGCGGGCATGCGTTTCCAGACCCTGCTCGGGGTAACCGGCTCGGGCAAGACCTACACCATGGCCAACGTCATCGCCCGCCTGGGCCGCCCGGCCTTCGTGATGGCGCCGAACAAGACGCTGGCGGCACAGTTGTATTCCGAGTTCCGCGAGTTTTTCCCGGACAACGCGGTCGAGTATTTCGTCTCCTACTACGACTACTACCAGCCCGAGGCCTATGTGCCCTCGCGCGACCTGTTCATCGAGAAGGATTCCAGCATCAACGAGCACATCGAACAGATGCGGCTCTCCGCCACCAAGGCGCTGCTGGAGCGGGAAGACAGCGTGATCGTCGCCACCGTCTCGGCCATCTACGGCATCGGCGACCCGGTCGATTACCACGGCATGATCCTGCACCTCAGGCAGGGCGAGCGCATCGAGCAACGGGCGATACTCCGCCGGCTCACCGAGATGCAGTACACGCGCAACGAGATGGAATTCAAGCGCGGCGTGTTCCGGGTGAAGGGTGACGTGATCGACATCTTCCCGGCTGAACACGCGGAAACCGCCGTGCGCGTCTCGCTGTTCGATGACGAGGTGGAAAGCATCTGCCTGTTCGACCCGCTCACCGGCCAGGTGCTGCACAAGGCCGCGCGCTTCACCGTCTACCCCTCCAGCCATTACGTCACGCCGCGCGACGTGGTGCTGAAGGCGGTGGACAAGATCAAGCTGGAACTGGCGGAACGCCTGGAGTTCTTCCACAAGAACAACAAGTTGGTGGAAGCGCAGCGCATCGAACAGCGCACCCGTTTCGACCTGGAACTGCTGGCCGAACTCGGTTTCTGCAAGGGCATCGAGAACTACTCGCGGCATCTGTCCGGACGCAACCCGGGCGACCCGCCGCCGACCCTGATCGATTATTTGCCGCCCAACGCGGTGATGTTCATCGACGAATCGCACGTCACCGTGCCGCAGGTGGGCGGCATGTACAAGGGCGACCGCGCGCGCAAGGAAAACCTGGTCGATTACGGCTTTCGCCTACCCTCGGCGCTGGACAACCGGCCGCTCAGGTTCGACGAGTTCGAAAAAATCATGCGCCAGACCGTGTTCGTCTCCGCCACCCCCAGCACCTACGAAAAGGAACACCAGCAGCAGGTGGTGGAACAGGTGGTGCGCCCCACCGGCCTGATCGACCCGACCATCGAAATCCGCCCGGTCGGCACCCAGGTGGACGACCTCATGTCCGCCATCAACGAGCGCACCGCGCGCGGCGAGCGGGTGATGGCTACCACCCTGACCAAGCGCATGTCGGAGCAACTCACCGAATACCTCTCCGAACACGGCATCCGGGTGCGCTACCTGCACTCGGACATCGACACCGTCGAGCGGGTGGAAATCATCCGCGATCTCCGTTTGGGCGTGTTCGACGTGCTGGTCGGCATCAACCTGTTGCGTGAAGGCCTGGATATTCCAGAAGTCTCCCTGGTCGCCATCCTCGACGCCGACAAGGAAGGCTTTCTGCGTTCCGAGCGCTCCTTGATCCAGACCATCGGCCGCGCCGCCCGCCACCTCAACGGCACCGCGATTCTCTATGCCGACCGCATCACCGACTCGATGCGCCGAGCCATCGACGAAACCGACCGCCGCCGCGCCAAACAGATCGCCTTCAACCTGGCCCACGGCATCACCCCCAAGGGCGTGGTCAAACGCATCAAGGACATCATCGACGGCATCTACAACCCTGACGCCGCCAACCAGGAACTGAAAGCCGCGCAAGGCCGGGCGAAATACGAAGTCATGAGCGAGAAAGATCTGGCGCGCGAAATCAAGCGCCTGGAAAAAGACATGCTCAGCGCCGCGAAGAACCTGGAATTTGAGAAGGCGGCGGAACTGCGCGACAAGTTGCATGACTTGAAGAAACAACTGTTTGGTGTCGAAGAACACGACGAGTGAACCTGTAGCGCAGGCTGGAAGCCCGCGCTACAGACGAGCGCTGGTTTTACGATAAGGTACTAACCGACAGCACCCCCGGAGCAGCGCCATGAACGCCGACCTCGCCTATCAGCCCAGCCTCTACGATCAGCTTTGCGATCTGCCGGAAGGGGTGACCGGGGAAATCCTCGGTGGGCAACTTCATTCCATGCCGCGTCCCAGCGGCCGGCATGGCGTCGCGGAACGTGGCTTGGGTATCGACCTCGGCGGCCCATTCGATTTCGGCCGTGGCGGCCCCGGTGGCTGGTGGATCATCACCGGACCGGAAGTCCATTTCGTCCGCGACACCGAGGTCGCCGTGCCCGATCTGGCCGGCTGGCGGCGGGAGCGGATGCCGCAAATCCCGGATGACCATCGCTTCGAGGTGGTGCCGGATTGGATATGCGAAATCCTCTCACCCAGTACCGCGCGCAAGAATCGCTTCGTCAAACTGCCGATCTACGCGAAAGATGGGGTGGCGCATGCCTGGCTGGTCGATCCGGAGGCGCACACGCTGGAAGCGTTCGAGCTGCGAGATGGCGGCTGGTTGCGCATCGCCGCTTTGCAAGACGACGCGCCGGTGCGCGTGGCGCCGTTCGACGCCATCGAGTTCTCGCTCACCGATCTCTGGGCTTGACACACCCCGCGGCGGAATCACCCACCATGCTCGACGACCTGATCACCCCCCACTGCCTCTATGAACTCGCCGGCGCCGCCGCCTTCCAGCGCGGCGAGGCGTATTTCTCGGAAGGCGCGGTCGGGCACCTGGTCGCCGATGACGACCTCATCACGGCGCGGGTCCGGGGCACGGAAAGCTATCAGGTCGAGTTGAGCGACGACGACGGCGAACTGGCCTATGACTGCACCTGCCCGCGCGCGGCCGACGGGTATTTCTGCAAGCACTGCGTGGCGGTGGGGCTGGCCTGGCTGACGCAGCGCGCCAGGGCGGCGGAAAGTGGGCGGGACGACGACCCCGGCAAGCTGATCCACGACTACCTCGCCGCGCAGCCCGCCGAGACTCTGGCGCTGTTGCTCCTGGATGCAGCCCGGCGCGACGAGAGTTTGCACCAGTCGCTACTGCTCAAGGCCCGTAGCGGTGGCAAGGATGCCGCCGCTGGACTGCGGGATGCCATCGATCAGGCGACAACGCTTCGCGGCGAGGACAGTTGGGCCGATGCCCAGCTCTATGCGGACAGGATCGAGCGGGTGGTCGATGCTCTGGTCGATCTGCTGGCGCCTGAGATGACAACGGAATTGGCGGCGGAACTGGTCGATCTGGCCGAATTCGCCATCGAGCGGGTGGAAGCGCTCATGGGCCAGGTGGATGAAGAGGGTGAATTCAGCGAAAGCCTGGAAGAACTCTGCCGATTGCACCTGGAGGCCTGCGAGCTGGCCGCGCCGGACCCGGTGGATCTGGCTCAGCGCCTGTTCGATCTGGAGTTGAATTTGCCTTTCCAGATATGCCAGATGGATGTGTCCACCCATCAAACAATATTGGGCGAGTCGGGCTTGCGCGCCTACCGGAAACTGGCCGAGGCCGCCTGGGCGAAAGCCCGGCCGGGCGACTATCGCATCACCGCCATCATGGAGCGCCTGGCGCGGCTTTCCGGCGATGTCGATGAATTGCTGGCGGTGAAGGCGCGCGATCTGAGCTCGGCTTATCGCTACCTGGTGATAGCCGAAATCCTGACCGAAGCCGGCCGTGACGACGAGGCCCTGGAATGGGCGGAACGCGGCGGGCGCGCTTACCCGAAACAACCGGACAACCGTTTGCGCGATTTCCTGGTGGCTGTTTATCTGCGGCGGCAACGTTTCGATGAGGCGGTGGCGCTGACCTGGGTCCAGTTCGAGGAGCGCCCCACGCTGGAGCATTACCAGAAACTGAGCAAAGTCGCCGCCCAGGTCGGCATCTGGCTTGCGCGGCGGGAAAGGGCGCTGACGTTGATCGATAGCATGATCCGGCGTGAAGCCGAGTCCACGAATGCCTGGAAACCGCAACCCTCGCGACCCGATTTCTCGCCGCGAGTGGCCATAGCGCTCTGGGAAGATGATCTGGACACGGCATGGAGCGTCGTCAATCAAGGCCTCTGCGACCGGCGCCTGCTGATCACCCTGGCCGGCAAGTTGGAGGCCGCGCGGGCGGAGGATGCCGTCGCCCTCTACCAGCGCGTGGTGCCCCCCATCGTCGAGCAGACCAACAACCATGCCTACGCGGAAGCCACCGCGCTGGTGCGCCGGATCGGCGCGCTGTTGCAGACGCGGCGGAAAGCGCCGGAATTCGCCGATTACCTGATCACCCTGCGCACTCGCTACAAAGCCAAGCGAAACTTCATCAAGCTGCTCGACACCGTGTCGTGAACGAACATCACGCCCATCAAGCCGTCTGACAGACGCGGGTTTAACTCCCTGAAAAATAAGGCTATGCTGGAAGTCGGAAGAACGGTGGCGAGAATCGCTTGCTTAACCTGTCCGGCGTTTCAGTAAAGGAGATTCAAATGGCCATTTCCAGTGTCTCAACCTCTTCTCAGGCCTTGGCCAGCTATGCCGCGCAACTGCAGGCGGTTCAATCGAGAGGCCGCCCTCAGGAAGCCGAGCCGAAAGCCCAGGAACAGGGTGAAAGCTCGGAAAGCAAGGACCGCGTGACCTTGAGCGCGCAATCCGCCCAGGGCGCCAGTCAAACCAAAGAATTACAGGCGAACCGGAATAGCGAGGCTGAGCGCACCGCCAATACGCAGGCAGTGGAACGCAAGCAACAGGTCAGTACGCAAGATACACAGTCCGCCACAAGCAAATCAGTTACCCAGGCATTGGAAGCCTACGTTCAGACCTCGCTGGTCTGAACTGAAGAAGCATCATGACAATCGGCGCGCTCCCCTCTTCTCCGCCAATCAGCCACTTTCCAGGCTCCACCGCGGTGGATGGTGTAGCAGAACGGGTAAAGCGGGTACCAAGCGATTCCGTAGGCACCAACCGGGGACAAACGGAGTCGCGGAGTGTTGCGGTAGATTCGAGCAGAAACACCCATATCGAAACCGCGCGTAAAGAGGTGCGCGAAAGCTTGGATGTTCAGAAAACCGATGCTTCCGCCAGCAGTTCCAACCCACATGTCCAGTTCAAGATTTCCGAGGGCACGCGGGTGATGGAGGTTTACGACAGCAAGAATATCCTGATCTATCAGGTGCCGCCCAAGGGGTTGCTGACGCTGATCCACAACCAGGAACACCAGCCCGACCCGCAGATCGAAACTTCCGCCTGAACCGCCGTACTGCCTGAAAGTCATTTCCGCATTTATCGCCGACTTCCCCGCGCAGTAACCACGGCGTAACTTCTCGCGCCTCAGTTCCAGCTTCCAGTGCCATGGGGCGGAGCTTTCGAACCATGACAGAGTGGCAAACGTTCACTCTCGCCGGAATGGATCCACGCATGTAGCCAATGCCCGACAACACGAGGGGCGGTCAGCCTTCCCTTGATATCCAAGGGAAAACGCTATGCCGCCTCAGTCGGTATGCCGGCAAGGCCCACAGAATCGTTTTTCCAGATAGGCCTGGAATTCGCCGCCGACTTCCGGATGCTTGAGCGCGTATTCCACCGTGGCCTCCAGATATCCCAACTTGTTGCCGCAGTCGTAGCGTTTACCCTCGAACTCGTAGGCAAGCACCTGTTGCTCCTTGAGCAGGGCGGCAATCGCGTCGGTGAGTTGCAATTCACCCCCGGCGCCGCGCTCGATGTGTTCGAGGTGATGGAAGATGCGAGGCGTCAGCACATAGCGCCCCACCACACCAAGGGTGGAAGGCGCATCGGCCGGCGCGGGCTTTTCCACGATCTGGGTGACACGTGAAAGACGCTCGGCCAAGGGCTCGGCGGCGACGATGCCGTAGGAGGCAGTTTCCTCGGGGGCGACGTTCTGCACACCCACCAACGAGCATTGGTAGTAGTTGTAAAGGTCGCACATCTGTTTGGTCACCCCCGGCTCACCATCGATCAGGTCATCGGCCAGCAATACGGCAAAGGGTTCGTCATTCACCGCCGGACGCGCGCACAGCACGGCATGCCCCAGTCCCAGCGCCTCGGCTTGGCGAATGAAGATGTAATTGACGTTGGCCGGCAACAAGCCGCGCAAGTCTTCCAGCGCTTTGAGTTTGCCCTTGGTCTCCAGTTCGACTTCCAGTTCGTAGGCCTTGTCGAAGTGATCGGCGATGGCGCGCTTGGTGCGGCCGATGATGAAGATCAGATCGGTGATGCCTGCCGCGGCGGCTTCCTCAGCCGCATACTGGATCAGCGGCTTGTCGACGATGGGCAGCATTTCCTTGGGGCTGGCCTTGGTGGCGGGAAGGAAGCGGGTGCCCATACCGGCGGCTGGGAATACAGCTTTGGTGACGCGTTTCATAATGGTAAATCTCCCTTTTCAAGCAGATGCAGGAATGCGGTCTCATCCAGAATATTGATATTCAATTTCTCGGCCTTCACGAGTTTGGAGCCGGGATCGGAACCCGCGACAACGTAATCGGTCTTGCCTGAAACACTGCCCGCAACCTTACCACCCTCTGCCTCGACAAGCTCCTTGGCCTGCTCGCGCGTGAGATTCGGCAGGGTGCCGGTAAGCACAAAAACCTTTCCCGCAAAACGTCCCGCGAAAACCGGTTTTGCCTCACCATCGACCCAGGCTTCCGCCTGCCGCAGCGCCTCGATCACCGCCTGATTGTGGCTTTCCCGGAAGAAAGCGGCGATGGAAGCGGCGACTATCGGTCCCACGTCCGCCACCCGCATCAGCGCTTCCGTATCGGCCGCCATGAGCGCATCCAGCCTGCCGAAGTGGCGCGCCAGATCCTTGGCGGTCTGTTCACCCACTTGGCGGATGCCCAGGGCGAAGACGAAGCGCGCCAGGGGCTTGTGTCGGCTGGCGGCGATGGCGGCGAGCAGGTTCTCCGCCGACTTTTGCGCCATGCGCTCCAGGCCGGCGACCTGTTCCAGACCAAGTGAGTAGAGGTCGGCGGGCGTTTTTACCAGGCCGCGATCGACCAGTTGCTCCACCAGCTTGTCACCAAGTCCTTCAATGTCCATCGCCCGGCGTGAGGCGAAATGGATGATGGCCTGCTTGCGCTGCGCCGGACAGGCCAGGCCATTGGTGCAGCGCGCGGCGGATTCGCCCTCCAGACGGAGCACGGGAGCGCCGCATTCGGGGCAAACCGTGGGCATGACGAAGTGTTCATGCAGGGGAGTGACTAGATCGCGCAGGGGGCGCCGTTCAAGCACGCTGCCGACCACTTCCGGAATCACGTCACCGGCGCGGCGCACGATCACGGTATCGCCCACGCGCACATCCTTGCGCCGCACCTCGTCCTCGTTGTGCAGGGTGGCATTGGTGACGGTAACGCCGCCGACGAACACCGGCTTGAGGCGGGCCACCGGCGTCAGCGCGCCGGTGCGACCGACCTGGACGTCGATGGCTTCCACCACGGTCAGTTCTTCCTGCGCCGGGTATTTGTGGGCGATGGCAAAGCGCGGGGCGCGCGCGACGAAGCCGAGCCGCTCCTGGTCGGCAAGGCGATTGACCTTGTAGACGGCGCCATCGATATCAAAAGGCAGGTTGGGACGTTGCTCGCCGAGTTCGTTGAAATATGCCATCAGGCCAGCGACGCCGGACACCACGCGGCGCTGTTGCGCCACTGGCAGCCGCAGTTCGGCCAACCAGTCCATGACTGCCGCGTGGGTTCCAGGAAGATCAACGCCGTCAACACGGCCGATGCCGTAACTGAAGAAATGCAGCCGCCGTTTCGCGGTGATCCGGGGATCAAGCTGGCGCAGGCTGCCGGCGGCGGCGTTGCGCGGGTTGGCAAAGGTTTTTTCGCCTTTGTCGCGCGCTTCCTGGTTCAACTTGTCGAAGTCGCGCCGCAGCATCAGCACCTCGCCCCGCACTTCCAGCACGGCGGGTGGCGTTGCGGTCTCCAGACGCATGGGTATGGCGCGAATGGTTTTCAGATTGGCGCTGACATCCTCGCCGGTGGTGCCATCGCCGCGCGTGGCGCCGCGCGCGAACAGCCCTCGTTCGTAGCGCAAGGTGATGGCCAGACCATCGAATTTGGGCTCAACGGCGTATTCAATCAGCCCTTCCCGCTCCAGGCCTTCACGCACTCTCCGGTCGAAGGCCGCCACTTCGGCTTCGGAAAAGGCGTTGTTGAGAGACAGCATGGGGACGTCGTGCGTGACCTGCGCGAAGTCCTTGAGCGGCCCGGCGCCCACCCGCTGCGTGGGGGAATCGGGGCTGAGCAATTCGGGATGCGCGGCTTCCAGGTCTTGCAGTTCGCGCAGCAGGCGGTCGTACTCGACATCCGGAATGGCGGGATCGTCGAGGACGTAGTAACGGTAGTTGGCGTCCTCGATCAGGTGGCGGAGCTCATGCGCTCGTTGCTCCTCACTCCTCACTCCCACCCCCTCGCTAGCGCAACGCCGGGATGTTGAGCGCGCCGCGCTTTGTGCCCACGAGGGGCACGCGGGATTCGTAAGCCGCTACCGAGCGCAACGCAGCCCAATCTTCGCCGCCACACCTCACGCAAACAGCCTGAGTGCGCGCTCGCCACCCGCCGGAATGTTCTGCCGTTGCATGCGGGTGTAGAACTCCACCAGGCGGGCACGGTCGCGGTTCAGACTGTCGTTGCTGACGGCGCGTCCGTTGTCGTCCACCAGGCGGCCGGAGAGGCGATCGGCCAGGCTGTAACCGAACTCGGTCATGCGGTCGAACACATTGACGCCATCGGCCACGCGCGGCACGTCGAACAACAACGTCACGCCATGCGTGGTCAGGCCGCGCCCATCCAGCGGGAAGGGGGTCTCTTCCTGGTTGGTCAGAGTAAACAGGCTGTGCCCCCCCGCGTCGCGCCCATGATAGATGCCGTCGCGCTCCAGAGTGAGGCCAGCGGTGACTGCCGCGGTATGGATGGCTTCACTGGTAAAGGGATGTGTATCGGCGGCGACCACGTTCAAGCCCATCAGCACATCGACATCCATGCAGAAGAGATCGAGTTCGCGCGCCCGCTCCAGCGCATCTTCCTTGTCCGGGCAGATCACCGCGCCGCCGGCATCGGCGGCGAAGGTATAAAGCGTGCGGCAAAAGGCGTCGAGCTGATCCTGGGCGACGGCGCCGCTACGGTCCGCCAGTTGCAACCCCAATTCCATCTGGCTGTAGGCATTGCGCGGGTTGCCGGTGAGAGCCTCCCAGACGCCATCGGCACGCAAGCCGAAGGATCGTACCGGTTTGCCGAGCCGGCGCAGGCTGTTGAGCAATCCGGCGTAGGAAGTAAAAGCCGGAGAGGCGAATTTGAGGCGCGCGATGAACTCGGTCTGCGCATCGAGGCCGCTGGCCACCTGGGCCTGAGCAATGACTGGCTCGGCGACCTGGGCGGATTCGCTGAAGGCGGCGGCAAGTGGCGGCAGATAACCGAGCTCTTCCTCGGGAGGCTCGACTTCCGCCGCCGGTTTCTCTGCCGCAATAGTGCGTGGCGGTACAGGTTCCCGCGTGGGCGTCTGTATGGAAGGTTCAGAAGAACGCGGCGCCGGAGGCGAGGGCAGGGAACGCTCCTCGTCATGCTGATCCGATTCAGTCTCGATTGAATCGGGGAAGGAGAAGTCCACTTCCCTATGCCCCCCCCGCAACGGCGCATCCGCATCTTCGACGGCCTGTCTGGCCTCCGGCGAAGCGGCTTCCTGGCCCGTCAACTGGATGCGGGCTTCGCCCTGGCGGCGGCTAGGCTCGGTACGAACGGCCTCGCCCAGCATGATGTCGTCGCGTTTGTGCGAGAACAGCCGGTCCGCCTCCTTGCGAAAGCGCCGTTCCTGCACCAAGTTGTATATGACGATGGCGCCGATCATGCCGATGCCGACAATGGCCAATACGATCTGCAGCGTGGTCATCATGGATGTTTACTCTCCTCACGAGGCGGGTCGCCAGCGTTGCCGCCGGGTATTTTGCCGGCTTCAGGGTCAATTACATGAATGAAAACTTCGTCGGCTCGCACCATGCCCAACTCGAAGCGAGCGCGGCCCTCCAACGCATCATAGCCGCCATGCAGGTCCTGTGCCTCCGCACCCAACTGGACGTTGCGCGCTTCCAGGGCCAGATTGGCGGTCTTCTGGGCGTTCACTTCCCGCTCCAGTTCCCATACCCGCAACCAACTCCCCTTGCCCAGCCAGAGCGGGTATTGCAGTAGCAGGATCAGCACCGCCAGCGCCCAGAACAGCCCGCGCATTTCATCTCAGTTGGTAGAAAGCTTCTTTCCCGGGGAAGCGCGCGAGTTCGGCGAGTTCTTCCTCGATACGCAGAAGCTGGTTGTACTTGGCGATTCGGTCGGCGCGCGAGAGGGAGCCGGTCTTGATCTGCAATGCGTTGCAGGCCACGGCCAGGTCGGCGATGAAGGCATCTTCGGTCTCGCCGGAACGATGCGAGATCACCGAGGTATAACCGGCGCGCTTGGCGGTTTCGATGGCGTCGAAGGTTTCCGACAGGGTGCCGATCTGGTTGACCTTGATCAGGATGGAGTTGGCGATGTTCTTCTGGATGCCTTCACGCAGAATCTTGGCGTTGGTGACAAACAGGTCGTCGCCGACGATCTGGATGGACTTGCCCAGACGCTGGGTCAGCAGTGCCCAGCCTTCCCAGTCGTTTTCCGCCATGCCGTCCTCGATGCTGATGATCGGATACTTGTCGACCCAGGCAGCCAGGTAGTCGGTGAACTCGGCGGCGGTAAGCTGCAAGCCTTCGGACTCCAGCACATAGCGGCCATCCTTGTAGAACTCGGAGGCGGCACAGTCGAGGCCGATCAGGACATCGGAACCGGGCGTGTAGCCGGCACCGGAGATGGCTTCCATGATGAACTTGAGGGCTTCCTCGTTGGACTTGAAGTTGGGGGCGAAGCCACCTTCATCGCCGACCGTGGTCGGGTGGCCGGCCTTGTCGAGAATCTTCTTGAGGCTGTGGAACACCTCGGCGCCGCAACGCAGGGCTTCGCGGAAGCTCTTCATGCCGGCCGGGATGATCATGAACTCCTGGATGTCCACGCTGTTGTTGGCATGGGCGCCGCCGTTGACGATGTTCATCATCGGCACCGGCAACTGCATCGGGCCGGCTCCACCCAGATAGCGGTAAAGCGGCAGGCCGGCATCTTCGGCGGCGGCACGGGCGCAGGCCATCGACACCGCCAGCATGGCGTTGGCGCCGAGGCGGGATTTGTTCTCGGTTCCGTCCAGGTCGATCAGGGTCTGGTCGATCAGGTGTTGTTCTTCCGCGTCCAGGCCCAGGATGGCCTCGGCGATTTCGGTATTCACATTCTCGACGGCGCGCAGGACACCCTTGCCGCCGTAGCGGGACTTGTCGCCATCGCGCAGTTCGATGGCCTCGCGGCTGCCGGTGGAGGCGCCTGACGGGACAGCGGCGCGGCCCAGCACACCGGATTCGAGAAGCACATCGGCTTCAACAGTAGGGTTGCCGCGGGAATCCAGGATTTCGCGGGCGATGACATCAACGATAGCGCTCAATTTAATTCCTCTTTTCTCTCAATAAGACAGCGGATGGCTGTCGATCACAGGCGGGCTTCGATAAAGCCCTGTTGTTTCACCAAGGTATCGATTTCCTTAAGGGTATGCAGCAATTCTTTCATCAAGTGTAGCGGCCAGGCATTGGGACCGTCGGATAGCGCCTTGGCCGGGTCCGGATGCGTTTCCGCGAACAGGCCGCTGACGCCGACGGCCACCGCCGCCCGCGCCAGTACCGGCACGAACTCGCGCTGGCCGCCGGAACGATCGCCCTGCCCGCCCGGCTGCTGGACCGAGTGGGTGGCGTCGAACACCACGGGGCAAGCGGTTTCACGCATGATGGCCAGGCCGCGCATGTCGGAAATCAGGGTGTTGTAGCCGAACGAGACACCACGCTCGCACACCATGATGGTGTCGGCGCCGCCATTGGCATCTTTCGCCTTGGCAACCACGTTCTTCATGTCGCCGGGTGCCAGGAACTGGCCTTTCTTGATGTTCACCGGGCGGCCGGAAGCGGCGCAGGCCTGGATGAAATCGGTCTGCCGGCAAAGAAACGCCGGGGTTTGCAATACATCAACCACCGCCGCCACGGGCGCGATTTCGTCCTCGCTGTGAACGTCGGTGATGACCGGCAGGCCCAGCTGTTTCTTGACCTCGGACAGGATGCGCAGACCTTCGTCCATCCCCAGGCCACGGAACGAGGTGCCGGAAGAGCGGTTGGCCTTGTCGAAGGACGATTTGTAGATGAAGTTGATGCCGACCTCGGCACAGATTTCCTTCAGTGCGCCCGCGGTATCCAGCGCCATCTGTTCCGATTCGATCACGCAGGGGCCGGCGATCAGGAATAACGGGTGGTCGAGTCCGACATCGAAGCCGCAGAGTTTCATGTTCAGGCCACCTTACTGCTGTGTTGCGCCAGGGCTGCTTTGACGAATGAGGTGAACAGCGGGTGCCCGTCGCGCGGGTTGGAAGTGAATTCCGGATGGAACTGGCAGGCGACGAACCAGGGGTGAGCCTCGCGCGGCAGTTCCACCATTTCGCACAAGTCGGTGCCGGGCGCGCGTCCCGACACCTTCAGGCCGGCGGCTTCCAGCTTGCCGCGCAGGGCGTTGTTGACTTCATAGCGATGGCGATGGCGTTCGACGATCTGGTCTTTGCCATAAATTTCACGCGCCAACGACCCGGCCTCCAGATGACAGACTTGTCCACCCAGACGCATGCTGCCGCCCAGGTCGGATTGCGCGGAGCGTTGTTCAAAACGGCCATCGGCGGTCTGCCATTCGGTGATCAGGCCGATCACCGGGTAGGGGGTTTCCGGCTCGAATTCGGTGGAATGGGCGCCCTGCATGCCGGCGACGTCGCGGGCGAATTCGACCACGGCCAGTTGCATGCCCAGGCAGATGCCCAGATAGGGCACCTTGTGTTCGCGCGCATAGCGGATCGCGCAAATCTTGCCCTCGGTGCCGCGCTTGCCGAATCCGCCCGGCACCAGGATGGCATCCATCTTCGCCAGCGCGGCGCAGCCGTCGCGCTCCAGCGCCTCGGAATCGATGTAGTGGATGTTGACCTTGCTGTGGGTATGAATGCCGGCGTGGATCAACGACTCGGACAGCGATTTGTATGACTCGGTCAAATCCACATACTTGCCGACGAAGGCGACATCGACCTGATGTTGCGGGTGTTCCAGCGCCTCGACCAGACGCTTCCAGACGGAAAGATCGGCGGCTTTCGCCAGGATGCCGAGCTTGTGGCAGACGATCTCGTCCAGCATCTGGTCGTGCAGCATGCCGGGAATCTTGTAGATGGAGGAGGCATCGAGCGCCTCGATCACCGCTTCCGGCATCACGTTGCAGAACAGGGCGATCTTGCGCCGCTCTTCCACGGGAATGGAGCGGTCGGCGCGGCACAGCAACACATCCGGCTGAATGCCGATTTCGCGCAATTCCTTCACCGAATGCTGGGTCGGCTTGGTCTTCAATTCCCCCGCGGTCGGAATGTAGGGAAGCAGGGTGAGGTGGATGAAACAAGTGCTGTTCCTGCCCTCCTCGATGCCCATCTGGCGGATGGCTTCCAGAAACGGCAGCGATTCGATGTCACCCACCGTGCCGCCCACTTCAACCAGCGCCACATCCGCGCCCTCGGCGCCACGCTTGATGTAGGCCTTGATCTCGTCGGTAATGTGCGGAATGACCTGCACGGTTTTGCCGAGATACTCGCCGCGCCGCTCCTTCTTGATCACCGACTCGTAGATCTGGCCGGTGGTGAAGTTGTTGCGCCGGCTCATCTTGGCGCGCGTGAAGCGTTCGTAATGGCCCAGATCGAGGTCGGTTTCGGCGCCGTCCTCGGTGACGAACACCTCGCCGTGCTGGAACGGGCTCATGGTGCCCGGATCGACGTTGATGTAGGGATCGAGCTTGAGGTGGGTGACCGTGAGGCCGCGCGATTCGAGGATGGCGCCCAGTGACGCCGCGGCGATGCCTTTGCCCAGAGAGGACACAACGCCGCCGGTGACGAAGATATAACGAGTCATGGAGTTGGCAGATGCAGGGATGGCGAATGATACCGGAAGCCCCCCTGCCCTACCAAGGCGACGTCCAGTTGAACTCTACTTTCAAGCCGAAGCACAAGACTCCAGACCACCACTACGGACATGGCTGGCACTCCACTTCGACTCGGTTGCGACCGTTTTCCTTGGCGCGATACAACGCGGCATCGGCGCGCGCGAGGACACGGTCGGGATGGTTGTCGTCAGGGTCGAATTTCGTCACGCCGATGCTGACGGTGAAAACAATGCGGGCCTGATCGACCTGTGCCGGATTGTTGCTTACATGTTGACGGAATCGCTCGGCAAATTCGCTGGCGCCATCGATCTGTGTAACCGGAAGCAAGATGCCGAACTCCTCACCCCCCAGACGCCCGAACAGGTCATTGCGGCGCAGCAAGGCATTCGCCAACTGGGTCAGATGGCACAGAACACGATCACCCGCCGCGTGCCCATAACGATCGTTCACGTGCTTGAAGTAATCGATATCGATGATCAACAGCGCGGCGGGTTCGCCATAGCGTTTGAGTCGCGCCAACTCCATCTCCATCTGCTCGAGGAAACGGCGCCGGTTGGCCACCCCGGTCAAGGGATCGGTTGTGGCCAAAACATGCAGTTCGTTCTCGACTCGCTTGCGCTCCGTGATGTCTCGCACAATGGACCACATGGCACTTGGCATATCCAGTTCGTCACGCAACAAAAAAGTGCGTAATTCAACCGGAAACACATGGCCGTCCTTGTGGATGTATTCCTTCTCGTACACATCGGAATAGCCTTGCACCAGGATGCGCTCGGCCACGATATTGGCCTCCTCGGCATGCCACTTCTCCGGAGTGACCTGCGAGTAGGTGAGCCAGATCAATTCCTCGGCTGTGTAGCCCAGCATTTCCTGATAAGCACGGTTGCTCTCCATGATGTGGCCGGCCATATCCACCATGACGAAGGCATCGGTCATGCTTTCATACAGACGGCGGTACTTGGCTTCACTTTCGGCCAGAACTTGTTCGGAACGCTTGCGCTCACTGATGTCCTGGAACGCCACGACCGCGCCTGTCGTCTTGCCGCCCTGGCGAATCGGCGTGATGGTGAGATGCACGGGAAATCGTACGCCCGCGCTATTGATGAATTGCTCATCGCAATCGCGTTGCTGGCCATCCCGCAACGTCAACACGATGGGGCAGTCATCGCTTGAACAGGCGCGACATCCCGCTTGATGGCAGCGAAAAACCTGATGCCGCTCGCCGCCGATCACCTGTTCTCTTGTCCACCCCAACATGGTCAGGGCCGCCGGATTGATGAAGGTGCAGCGCCCCTCCGCGTCGAGACCGCACACACCCTCGCCCAGGCTTTCCAACAACTCGTCGCGCAAGGCAAGGCTCTCCGCCTGCGCGATGCGCTCGGCCAGTTGTTCACTCATCTGATTGAACGCACGACTCAGCCCCTGGATTTCCCCCACCGCCCCGATATCGAGACGGCCTGAGAAATCACCCGACGCCACCGCCCGAGCGGCACGCTCCAGGCTTTGCAAAGGATGCGTAACCAGTCGGTGCAGCAAAAATGCCAGCAGCGCGGCCGTCAACAGGGAGAGCGCCAGTTCCGGCAGCCGTTCCGCCAATTCGTGGTCACGCGCTTCGCGCAGGGATTCCGAGAGATCGAATGCCACATAAGCCACCCCCCGCTCCAGGCCGCGCAGTTCAGCCTGTTGCCGTGGTAGCGCATAACTCATCATCGCCGTGATGACGTGGTCATCGGCATTGCCGGACATGACCACCATTCTGATCTGCCGTGCCTGATTGAACTGGGCCACGGCATAAGAGGGGAGACGGGCCACGCTCTGACCAACCCAGACCGAGTTGCTCGCGGCCAGGATATCTCCCTGGGGGTCGAAGACGACGGCGGCTTCGCTCCGTGGATCGGTGGCCTGACGCGCGGTTTCCTCGGAGAGCAGATTGAGATCGTGGGCCAGACCATGCTCCGCCGCCACGGCCAGGTGGAAAACCGCTTGCCGGCAATCCGCCCGAGCCTGTTCCAGCAAAGAAGTCTGGCGCGATTCCAAACCGTTGAACAATGACACCGCCATCGCCGCCAGAAAACCCAGCACGACGATGAGCGTAATCAGAATACGGAGTGATCGCAGTGGTCTCATCGTTCACGCCCGTGGCAGAAAACGCCCATCGGCCAGGTTGTCCACCGCAATATCTTTTGGCAAGAGACGCGCTCGATACATCGCTCGGGCCAATTCGCCCGCCGTCCGTGCCAACCTGGCCGAGTTACCGATCAGCCACTGCTTATTGGCGGCCACATCCTGTAGTTCGATATCGGCATAGGCGGCCGCTACCTCTGTCGGCGGCAAGTTGAGCAGGCCGGCCAGTATCGGCAACGCCGCCCTCGGTTCATTGAGGAATGCCGCGCGTGCCTGGAAATGTCCGGCAAGCAACTGTTCCAGCGCCTCCGGGCTTTGTTCCAGCGACGTCTGTCGCACTGCCAGCACATTGACGATACCGACCGGCATATCGGCGCTACTGAACAGGCGAACCACTTCAACGCCTTGCAACTGGGCGGGTATCGGCTGAAGCGTAATCAGCGCATCGACCCGGTGCGCTAGAAAAGCCTCGTGTTGCCGATCCAGAGGGGTGTGAATGATATTCACCTGATCGACGGCCAAACCCGCCCGCTGAAGCGCGGCATCCAGCATCACCGCCCCCGCCGCGGACTGTTCGACGCCGATGCGGCGTCCCTTGAGCGAATGAATATCCTTGATGTCCGGGTGCGCCAACAGCACATCCGCTCCCCGGGAAATGTCCAGCACACAAACGACCTTCAGGGAGATGCCGCCGGCCAGCGCGGTAACTACTTCATTCAGTGTCAGGCAGGCACCCTCCAGCGTGCCCGCCGCCAGGCTGTTGATGCAGACCATGGCGGAGGGCATCTCGATCAGGCGCACCTTGCTCTGGTCAAAATAACCACGTATCGCGGCGAGGCGAATCAGCGCATAGCCCGGCCACAAGTTACTGGCGATGCGCAGCAAGGGCTCGCGCCTCTCACACGCCGCCAGACCGATCAGGATCGAGGCCCCAGCCAGGCTCTGGCGCAAAAATAATCGTCGACTCATCAAACTGGCGGAGCGCAAGACAGGGGGCATGGCACTGCCTTATAGGAAAGGGAATCGGCAATCCGCCGGCCCATCCCCGCTGAAATAACGACCAGAGAGGGAAAGAAAGTGGCTCCGAGCCAACAGGTCATTCCGGTTGGTTCGGGTGTTCCGGCAACGGGCTGATGCTAAAACCTTATCCGCATCCCCGCCCGGTACATAGGATATACATCTCAGGAAATACCTGAAAACCCTCTCTTTTCATGAGATTGAAGTAATCCTGGATTTTGTCCACGCCAAGCGTTTGAACGGTAGCTGAGCCGCGTGGCGAGGCAATGGCGTAAACGCCATTGCCAGGCTCGTCCACATTCAACCGCGTTTCAGGTTCACTTCCCGATGTCGAACATCCCATTCGGCATCTCGCCGAACAGCTCCGGCGCATACATCGCTTCCACCCGGGTCGGCGGCAGGTTGTAGGCGCCATCGTTGTTCAGGCGCAGGGTGTATTCCACCGTGTGGCGGCCGCGCGGCAACCATTCGTAGTAGGCGCGGTAGCTGTCGAACAGGCGTTCCTGCCAGGTACTGCTTGCACCGGGCGATGACACAACTTGTCAGCGCTTTGGCCTGACGCCACCCTTGCGCAGCATCTTGGCTGCCACACGGTAGATGTCTGGGATGTTGATGCGTCCGTCGGCCCGCCTTTCCGCCACGCCAATGCGTAGCAGGGCTTTGAGTATGGCCGCTAGACGATCACCATCGATATCACTGAATTCGATCGGCTCCAGATACTCGCCATTCGGCGCCAAGATGGTGGAAGCAGTGTCGGCGCCCTGCCAGCGCGCGTAAAGGTCTTCCGCCCGGCAAGGCACCCGTTGATCCGCGAGCGGTTCGATGACTTTCTCGATCCACCCGTACTCTTCCTTCAACTGCTGTAAGCGCAGTTCCGAGGCGCCTTGAATTCCCGCCCTCAATCCGGCTGGTGTCAAAACCAGGCGGGAGTCTGCGGTACCGCGATAGCACGCTGCACGCCGTACCGCCTCGAGAAAACTGCGCGGGCTGACACGATCGAAGGCATCAACCAAGTGTTTGTGAAGCCAGGTGTAGGTTCGCCCTTTGTTGGCGTTTGCACCCATGTAGTGCCCGGCCAGGGCTACAAACACTTCCGCCTGTTTCTCCTCCGAATCTTTCAATGCTGCCGGCAAGCCCTGTGCGCGCACATCCCCGAGATTCATACCGGTGGCACGTCGAACCAGCGCGGAAAACTCTTCCCCGGCTGCATCATCATTGGCAAGGAGTGTGTAAAGCAGGCCATAGAGATCACGCCGTTCCCAGGCCAAGTCGACGCGGGCGCCCTCGCTAAGCAGTTTGGAGGCGTCCGGGAAAGCCGCCACACCGCGATCCTCGGCCTGGTCCACACGCAGGAAAATTTTCGGTTTGATTGCGCGGTAGGTGCGCATGGCCAAGGCAACTTGCAAGAGCGCCTTGGTGCGCTCGCGTATCTGAGGCCAGTCCTTCCCCAACCGATCCAGTGCATCGAACAGCACCACGACCCGTTTTCCCTCTTTCGACAAGGTGTCATCCGCCTGCCGCAGGCATTGCTGTACCCGCGCGGCATCCGCCGCCACCCAGGCCACTAGCCCATCCGGCCCGCGCAACATAGTGGGCAATTCCATAGGCACGAACCGCGCCACACCACGCAGAATCACCGCCCGCCACACTTTCTCGGGCGTGTGCTTGTCGCTTTCAATCAGGTCGTCCAGTTCTTCCTGGCTGGGGGCACCGTTGACATCGCTGTCCACACCGGCAAATCCCAAGGCCACCTGGCAACGATCCAATTGCAGGCGCGGATAGCTTTGGGCGATAAAACCACGAGTCTGATCGTTGAGCAGAGTGGCGGACCAGAAACTCTTGCCTGTGCCACGCCCTCCTATGACCAACACCCGCTCAGGGTCTAGTGCCGCCTCGTGGCCTTCGGGAGCATAGATTTGTTGCAATTCAGGCGGCTCGGTGGCGTGCGTATATGGCGCTGGAGCAAGGCTGGCAAGCGTTTCGCGCAAGACCTGGATGTCGTTGCTCATGACTGCGCGTCCGTCAAATCGTCGAAGAGGCGGACCGGATTCACTCCGTCCAACAAGGCTTGGTAAGTTCGCTCGTATAGAGCCGGCGTCAATTGGGATAGATCGGCCAGGGGATCGAACTCGAAGTAGTTGGAATCCCGTAACACCGGCCATGCGTAGTGGGGCGCTTCCGGTTCCTCCAGGGAATACTCCGGCAGGGTCAGGTCGTCGACATCCCACCCGTGACTCGCAGCCTCAGCCTCTTCGACAAGGGACACCTCGCGGTAGAGGAATTCCTGAAAAACGGCGTGTGCCCTATCCCGAAACGCTTGTTGCTTTCCCGCGTCAGCCGAAGCCTTGGCGTGAACCATGCGCAATCGTGGCAGCCAATCGTCCTGGGAATCACGCGGGAAGCGGGCCAGGTGCGCCAGCAGGTAGCGATAGCCAGCAAAGGTCTGGGGGGTATCTTCGCCAAACAACAGCACCTGCGCCCCAAGCCCCAGAATGGCGGCCGCAGTGGATTCGTTGAGCCCGGCACGAGCATCGATAAGTACCACGTCGTACTGCTTCAACCCGGCGAGGCCATTGATCAGGCGCTGCGTCTGCCCCATGAAGCCCAGCATTTCGCCGTCTGGCCCAGGGTTTTCCAGATAAGCGCGGGCAATCTTGGCAAGCACATTGGCGGGATATTGCTGCGCCACGCTACCCACCGCTGGCACTACGTCGATAAGCCCCCGCCCTCTGCCGAAGGGACTGGCAGCCACCATGTCCAGCAGGAAGTCCCGATCCACACCGCCAAGGCCGTTTTCGACATAGGCGTCAATCAGGCCATAACGTGGTGATTCGTCCTGCGGCAGCAGCATGGCGCCTATACCTGGTGCCTCCAGGTCCATATCGACGACCAATACCTTGCCTCCCTCGCGTGCCATCTCGGCCGCCACCACTGCCAACGCGGTGGATCGCCCCACGCCACCTTTGATGCTGGCAAAAACAAATCTGGGGGGATGCGACTGGGTAGCAGCAGGCGCTTCCAACCAATCCGCGCCGACGATGCGTTGTTCGAGAACATTGACCCGAAGTTCTCCCCCGGCCAACGTAACCGGTTCTGTATAGCCGCGCCCCCGCCGCAGGACACTGCTCACACCGGGCTGGTCTTGATCGAGCACCACAGAACCCTCGCGGCAGTATGCCGGGAGTGCGGACTGCGCAGCCTGAGCAGCGGACTCTCGCTGTTCAGTAGACAAGGGCTGATGACTGATGAAAGCGAGACGCCCGGATGCATCGCGCAGAACCCAGCCCTCTTCAACCTGTTGAACACCAAGCACGCCGGCTACCGCACTGACGAAGCAGGCGAGGCTATCGTCGAATCGCGGCCTTGTAATTTCCTGGTTCATAGCAGCAACCCTATGGCCTCGTTTGCATCATCGCGCCAGCGCTCGGCACTTCGTTTGTCCACTTCGCCGTTGGCGGAGTAGCGCATGCTGATTACCCAACGGTGCATGTATTGAGGACTTCGCCGATTCAGGAGCGCCATGACTGGTGCAGTCTGACGACCGGACATTGCCTGACAGGCAAGATTTCTCAAGTCTGGCCAATGCGCCCAAATTGCAGCATCACTTGTGAACACTCCGCACGCCAACAACTTGCGCTTGATGGCGCATTCCGCCGCCAACCCGAAATGATAGCCGGCATTGTCGAAACGACCTTTGTCGAAAAGCGTGCGCCCATCCTCATAGTGGCGGTTAGCCGCTTGTTCCATATCTGGTTGAAAAGCCACTGATTCCCCTACCCTTCAAGCAATTTTCTCGATAATAACGTTGAAAGCCAGCCATTCGCCGTGAATGGCTACCAAGCCGAAAAGACCAGCGTCAAACCCTCTCCATTCACTTCCCTATCTCGAACACCCCATTCGGTACCTCGCCGAACATCTCCGGCGCATACATCGCTTCCACCCGGGTCGGCGGCAGGTTGTAAGCGCCATCGTTGTTCAGGCGCAGGGTGTATTCCGCCGTGTGGCGGCCGCGCGGCAGCCATTCGTAGTAGGCGCGGTAGCTGTCGAACAGGCGTTCCTGCCAGGCGGGCCAGGTGTTGCCACCAAGGTTGCCACCCTCGTTTTGCGTGAGCAGAGTGGAGCCGCGCTTGCCGCCGCCGGAAAGAATACCGGCGCCGGCGGGAACCGGGTCGTCCACCACCACCCAGCCCATGTCGTCGCGCGCTTCTATGGTCAGGCGCACGCGCAGGACATCGCCCCGGCTCCATTTGCCCGGGGTTTTCTGGTCGATGGGAACCAACTCGCGGCTGACGCTGTAGCCGCGTGAGACCGGCTCACGCAACGGCACGGCGGCCAGGGTGGTGACGCTGACATAGGGCTCGCCCTGGCCTTCGTGTTTGATATGCAGGGTGGCGGAGTCGGAAGTCAGCGGCAGGAAGGCGGTGGCGCCCTTGGGAAAGGCGTTCCAGTCGATCAGGCGGCCTTCCTTGCCCAGCACCACGGTGCTTTTTCCCGTCGGCTTCACCGCCTCGAAGCGCTGCTGATAGCGCTCCAGCGCCAGCGTGCCCCAGGCGTTGGCGCTGGTGGTATTCCAGCGCCCATCCTGCTGCCGCGCCAATACGCCGGCGGCGAGCTTGGGCAGACGTTCCTTCCAGGCCGGCTCGTCGACCAGCGCGAGCAGCGCGCGCAGGGCGTTGTTGTCGGCGGTAGTCATCATCCACCAGAGGCCGTCGCCGGCTTCCGTGCTGAAGTTGAGGCGGCGTCCAGTCAAGGTGAAGCGGCTCTCCAGGGCCGCGTAGGATTCTTGCAACAAGGCATCGCGCCGCGCCAGCGTGGGCGCGCGCTTGAGGATGCCGATCCAGTCGATCAGCGCCGAACTGGCCCAGAGTCGGGGTTCCGGTTTGACGGTGGCGATCAACGCCGGGGTCGCCTTGCCGCCGCGCGACAGGGCTTCCAGGGCGGCGAGGCGTTGCACCGGGCCGGCGCTTTGGCCAACCCCGGTTACTTCCCAGGCGCCGTGTCGGGTTTCCAGCTTGCCGGCGACATAGTCCGCGAGGGCGTTTTCCATGCGCGTCCGACTATCCAGCGGCAGATTCCAGCCGGCTTCATGGGCGATGGACAGCACATAAGCGGTGAGCGCCACGCTACCCTCTCCGTCACCGGGGAAGAAGTTGAGCAAGCCATTCCCGGCCTGATACGTCGGCAGATTGGCCAGCAGCGCCTGCCAGGCGGCTTGATCGCGGGTGGCGATGGCTTTCGAGACTTTCTGCTCCAGGCAGGCATAGGGGTAGCGGCGCATGTAGTCACGCAGCATCGTCTGGCCGTCGACCAGGCTGGCGGCCAGGGTGGTGCGCAGTTCGCCACTTCCTGGCAACGCCTCGGCTGGGGCGGCGACCGGCAATTCGAGTTTGTTTTCCACCCGATACAGGGCCGATGACTGCACGCGCACCGGCACGGCATCGCGCACCACCTGCTTCGCCTTGAGCGCGTCACGGCCCTTGCCGCCCACCTCGACGGCGTTGAACGTCCACTCCAGGCTGTCGCCGCGTTCCGGCACGCTGACCGGCCAGGCCAGTTCCCGGCTTTCCCCGGCGGCGAGGCGAGCGCTTTGCGCCGGCAGGGCGTTCAAGCCGGCGGCGCCGCCACTCACCTCGACCCGCATCCAGCGCTCGCTGCCGTTGCGCACCGTGACATGGGCTTGCACACGATCGCCTTCGCGCAGCACTGGCGGCAGGCCGGATATGAGCTGCAAATCCTGGGTGGAACGGATGGCGGTCTTGCCATCGCCGAAGCGGGTTTCCGAAGCGGCGATGGCGACGATGCGGAATGAGGTCAGGCTGTCGTTCAGCGGCACCTCGACGCTGGCTTCGCCATTCGCATCCAGCGCCACGCTGTCTTGCCAGAACAGCAGGGTGTCGAACAACTCGCGCGTCGGCAGCTTGCCGCCACCGCCGCCCGCCGGCAGGGCCTTCTTGCCGTAGTGGCGTTTGCCGGTGACCTGCATCTGCGCGGTGAAGGTGTGCACGGCATAACCGCGCTCGGCCATCATCGCCTCCAGCAGTTTCCAGCTTTCGTTGGGGGCGAGTTCCAGCAGACCCTCATCGACGGCAACCAGCGTCACCTCGGTGCCGGCCGGCGGCGCCTTGCCTTCCGGCGTGCGCACCTTGACCTTCACCCTGGCCTTTTCACGAATCTGGTAACTGGCGTGGTCGGCCTGAACGTCCACATTCAACTGGTGCGCCTGCCGCCCCACCTCGATGCCGGCGATGCCGAGCTTGAACGAGGGGCGTCCGAGATCGACCAGTGCGGTAGGCTTGATGTCGTCATTGCGGCCGCGCACCACCAAAGCGGAAACGAAGACGTTGGGCGCCCAGCCGGCCTTGACCGGAATGTCCAGCACCGGCGCCTTGCCGGACAGCGTGACCACGCGCGCATCGAGCACGCCCTCGCGCTCCACGGTGACCAGCGCGGTGGCATTGCGGAAGGGCATGCGCGCCTGGAAGCGCGCGGTCTGGCCCGGTTCGTAGTGTTTCTTCTCCGGGATCAGGTCGATACGGTCGTGGTTGTCCTGGGCGAACACCCATTCATCCTTGCCCGCCACCCAGTAGCTGTGCGTGGTCTTGGCGATACGCCCCTGGGCGTCGCGCGCCGTCGCGGTAATCAGAACTTCGCCGCCCTGCTCTGTCCGCGCGGTGCAACTGAACCGGCCTTTCTCGTCGGTCTTGCCCGCGCAGGATTCAGGCAGGGCGGTTTCCCGTGTTTCGTTGCGATAGCCATAGAAGCCGCCGGCCAGGCGCTCGCGATAACCGAAGGTCTGGCGCAGTTTCTGGCTCACTTCCACCGGCACACCGGCGAGCGGACGGCCTTGCGGATCGAGCGCCTGGAAAACCAGGGTGTGGCGCGTGCCGGCGCGCGCCCAGTCGCCCTTCTTCAGGCCCAGCACCACATTGGCCGGCCACCAGGGGGTGGTGCCGCTCACGGTCTGGATTTCACCATTGGGGTCGGCGTATTCCAGTTCCACGCGCAGTTTGTGCGGCATGGCCAGGCTGGGGATGCCGGCGACCTTGCCGCGAGCCACGCCACCCGCGTCCAGCTTGAGGTCGGTCGCCGCCAGGGCGACGGATTCGCCCTCCTCTCTGCCCTGATCCGTATCGTGCCGTTCAGCAAAGTCATAGTCGTCGTAGCCGGGGAACTCGACGTTGAAACGCGGTTCCAGTTGCGCGCGCAGTTTCACCGCCAGGTTCTTCGCGCCACCGCCGTTGAGGTAGCTCACGGCGAGGTCGTATTCCGCCACCTCGGTCGCCAACAGCGCCGGCCGCACCGAGTCGACGCTGGCCTTCATCAGCGGCACGCGGAAATCGCCGACGCTGAAGGCGCCGGAATCCAGGCCGTCGAGATATTGCAATTCGGCCGGGTCGCTCTCGGGTTTGATCTCCTTGTCCACCAGGCGCAAACGGTAATCGCCGCGCTTCGCCCCTTCCGGCACTTTCCAGATGGACGCGGCCGCGCCGTTCTTCCAGGCCAACGGCAGGAACCAGCGCTGATTGCTGGCGCCGTGTTCGATCACCAAGGTGCGTGGCGGTTTCGCGGAATAAGACAGGCCGTAGGCTTGCCGGTCGCGCAGGAAATGCTTCATGTGCACCGTGTCGCCGGGGCGGAACAACACGCGGTCGAGCACGCTGTGCGCGATCCGCTTGTCGCTGTTCCATTCACTCGGCAAGCCGAAACGCCAGGTTTCGATGCCTTCATCCCAGTCGGAAAAAGCGAAGCTCATGTCGTCGCCGACGCGCGCGCTGACCATCAGCGGGCAGCCCCACTGCGCGTTGCGCGGGTCGGGCAGGCCGCGCGGAATCAGCGCCATGCCCTGGTTGTCGGTCGTGGCCTCGACATAGAGACGACCCTTGCAATCACGCACCGCCATCTTCGCGCCGGCCACTGGCGTGCCCAGATCCAGGCGTGTCACCCAGGCCAGCGAGGCACCCGCGCCCCATTTGAAATGCACGCCGAGATTGGTGACCAGGGCGGTGGTGCGCACGAACATGGGGATGTTCTGGTCGAGCAACGATTTGCCCAGATATTTGCTTTCCGCTTCCACCACATAGAAGCCCGGCTGTTCCAGAGGCACGCCCACCACTTCAAACGCCCGCGCGCCGTTGGGCTTGGGCAGGGCGCGCTCCACCACGCCCGCTTCCCAGTTGCCGAGCAATTGCGCGTGGCGCGTTTCCGGGTAGCGCCTGAGTTGCTGGTCGAATTCCGGGTGATCGATCTTCTTCACCCGCGCCCGCCAATCGAGGATGGCGGCATCGTCCGTCACCCGCGCCCAGCGCACCTTGGCCGCCGTTCCGCCCTCCGCGCCCGGTTCCAGATTGCGCACGGTGAGCGGCAACAGACCGCCGGTGGCCCGTTCTATGATGCCGAAATCCCCCGAGAACTTGGCCAGGGGCGGGTTGTCGGCCAAACGAAAACTCAGCGGAAAGCGTTCCGCGTTGACCAGGGCGCGGCCCTTGTCATCGGCCAGATTGGCGGGCAATGCCAGGGTCAGGTCGGCCCTGGCCGGGAACGGGCCGGGGAAGACCACGCTGTCGTCGCTGGCGGCCGGCTGCGCGGCCTTCTCCCGCGCATAGCTTTTGCCCTTGGCATCCTTCAGCGTGATCTTGTCGAGATGCTCGCGCGGTACTGGCGCGGTGAATTCCAGACGAATGGGCGTCAGCGGCATGCAGCCGGCCTTGGCGTTTTCCTTCTGGCAACGCATGCGCGAACTGAAGTGGTCGCGCACGCTGAAGGTCAGGCGCTGATCGTCCGGGTTGCTCTGGCCGGAAGCCGTGGCGACACCCGCGCCCCAGACCAGGTCGAGTCGGGCATTGGCCGGCAGGGTGCGGCCGCATTGCACCAGTTCCAGACGCGGGTCGGCGTCCGGTGAATTGCCCTCCCAGGTTGCGTTCATGTCATCCAGACGCGGCTTGAGCTGCGCCAGCAGACGCGCGCGCTCATTTCCGGTAATTCGCTTCACCGGCACCTGTTCATGGATGCCCTGGATTTCGCAACGCACCTGGGCAAGCACGCTCTCGGGCAATGCCGAGGCGTTGAGGAACAAGACGAAAGCTTGATCCTCGTCCACCGTCTGCGTGGCATACGGCAAACTCCATTGCACGCGCGGCCCGGCGACAGAGAAGGCATATTCCGGCGTCGCCTCCACCTTCTCACCGGCCAGCGTCGCCAGGCCGGCACGCGGCAGGAAACGGCACGGTTCGCCGGCTTTCAGCGCGCCTTGCAGGTCATACACCCAGGTGCGTTCATCCGCCCAGTAACCGTTGCCCGGCACGCCGCATTCCACGCGGAAGGGCGATGCCGCATCGCTCACCCCCAGCGGTGCCATCGGCGCGGAGAAACGCGCCTGCGCCTGGCGCGCTTCGAGTTGTTCACCCTGTGGTGTAAAGCTTTCCAAACTGGCGGCGGCAGAGAAACCGGACCAGATGGCGAGTAGAAAACCCAGCTTGTTCATGATGACTCCCGACCCCGGATGGATGCGTAATTCTGGCATTGATGCGCCACCAGATTCTGTGCATTAAAGAAAAGCGCCATTCAGCTCGATATTGCATGCACACGCTTTTCGGAGAACACGATGGCGGGTCATGACTGGTGGGGCGCGCCACAATGGGCGGCGTTCCTGGAATACAAGGAGTTGCCGATCAAGGCGGCCAGCAAGGCCGCGCTCGCGACTCTGGAAGAAGGCGGCGAAGAAAATCTCTCCGGCCACCAATATGCCGCTTTGCTGTTGGGTGACCCGCTACTCGCGCTCAGGCTGTTGCGCGAAGCCAACCGCCGCTTGCCGCGCCGCCTGGCGCGCGACATCACCACGCCGCTGGGTATCCTGATGGCGCTGGGCACGCAGCAGTTCAAGTCTCAGATCAGAAGCGCGCCGGAAGCGGCCGAAGCCAATCAGGGTTTCATGGATGTAGAGCACCGCGCCACGCTGGGCGCGCGCATCGCCTTCGCCTGGGGCTCGTTGCACCATGATCTCGACCAGGGAGAACTGGCGCTCGCCGCGCTGCTCGCCGACGCCGGTGAAATCGAACTCTGGGCCTTCGTCCCGGAACTCCCGCTCAAAGCCCTCGACGAACTCCATGCCGGCCGCGCCAGCCGCAGCGACCAGGCGCAACGCCAGGCTTGCGGCTTCGCCTTCCGCGATTTGAGCCTGGAATTGATCGAGCGCGGTGGATTGCCGCCCTTGATCAAGCAACTCATCCGCGGCGACGACGGACTGCGCGCGCGACTCGCCCGCCTCGCCGTCGACGCCGGCCGCCATCTCAGCTACGGCCGCGATGATCCCGCCCTGCCCCACGACCTGATCGCCGCCGCGCGACTCACCCACGCCCCGCTCGCAACCGTGGCGCAAGGACTCCCTTCCCTGACGGAAGAAGAACGGGAAATAGTGTTGCAAAAAGCCACCATGCTCTCAGAATAAGTCTAAATAGATACTTGACCTATTAGGTCGGGTATTGTAAAGTCCAGCCATCCCGCAGTTGCGGCACTTAGTTGCGTTAATAACCTGCTGAAGAGAGGAAACATCATGGATCTGGAAATCAATGGAAGGATGGTCGAGACCGACCCCGAGGGCTATCTGGCCAACCTGGGCGACTGGGCCGAGGACGTGGCCGAGTTTCTGGCGGGTCAAGACAAGCTGACACTGGAAGACAACCATTGGAAAATCATTCGCTATATGCGCGACTACTTCAATGAGTACGGCACGGCGCCCAACCTGCGCATCCTGCAGAAAGGCCTGAAGGAAGAATTCGGCAGCGAATGGGGCGACAAGAAATTCCTGTTCGACCTGTTCCCCTACGGCCCCGCCAAGCAGGCCGGCCGCTACGCCGGCACCCCGAAGCCGACCGGCTGCGTTTAATACCACGTCAGGTAGTACACTTGCCCCAGCCTCCCCCTGGGGCATTTTTCTTTTCGCTGACCATGAAAAAACTACTGATCCTTTCCCTCCTTCTTTGCACCGGCCAGGCATTGGCGTTTCCCTGGTACTCCTCCGGAGACAACGTGCGCGGCGCCGAGTTGATGACCCCCCAGGAGCGCAAGGAGTATGCCTCCCGGCTGCCCAACATGAAGTCGATGGACGAATGCCGCACCTTCATGAACGCGCACAACCTGGAACTGGACAAACGCGCCAAGGAGCGTGGCATGATCCTGCCGCCGATTTCCGGCGACCCCTGTGTGGTGATGAAGACGTTCGGGCGGATCAAGTAAAGCCGGCGCCTTGAATGAAAACGGCCCCTTCCGGGGCCGTTTTCATTCCCTGAAACATTCAGTGCGAAGTGCCGAATGAAAGATCGGCATTGCCCGCCGGTGTCGGCAGGCCGGCCAGATGGCAGCCTTGGGTGACCGGGCCATGCGGGAAGAGTTGATAGAGGTATTTGCGTCCGCCTTGCTCCATATAGGCCTCTTCCATATTGCGTAGCAGACTGCGCGCATTGGCATCGGGGCCGCACTCGGCGAAGTGGTCGCGCAGATAGCAGATCACATCCATGTGCGCATCGGACAGTTCCAGGCCTTCTTCATGCGCGGCCTTGCGCGCCATATCTTCGCTCCAGGGATCCAGATCGCTGAGAAACGCATCCGCATCGCAGGGAGCCATTGTTTCGGCGGCGACCAGTTTATTGATGTCCAGCATTTCCATTCTCCTCAAGTTGGCTAAAGCGGCCTTCGTACGGCCTGCTTAATGTCTAGCAAACAACTCAAGTATTGCAATAAGCATTTGTTTATACGGACTTTACAGTCTTCATAGACGGTTATCCGACGTTGCTATATTAGCAATGGCTAATACATAAACCCGGCATTCCGCCGGGAAGCCGAACCAATTTGCACGGAGGTCATCATGCGCACAGGCTTACGTTTGGGAGCGATACTCCTGCTTACCCTGTCCACGATGGGTTGCTCGACCATGGTTCGCACGGCGATGGTCGACGAGCGGGCGAGTCCCTACGACATGGAGGAAACCGTCAAGGTCATTTCGGAACGCGCCCGCCAGAAAGGCTGGAACGTGGCCGAACCGAAGAAACTCGATCAGAGCATCCGCAAACACGGTGGCCCGGTGCTGCCGCCGGTGACACTGATCGAACTGTGTGAACCGCATCATTCCGGCAAACTGCTCGCCAACGACGGTGATCGTTGGGTATCCGTGTTCATGCCCTGCACGATCAGCGTGTATCAGAAGTCCGATGGCAAGGCATATGTGGCCAACATGAAGGCCGCGAACCTGGGCGGCATGATGGGTGGCACCGTGGCTGAAGTGATGGGTGGCCCGGTGGCGGAAGCTCAGGATGAAATACTCGGGTTCCTTCCGTGACCCCGTGAACGGTGGTTAGTTGGGCACGCTTCGCTTTGCCCGACCATGGCTGCCGTGTGATCCGCGCGGACTTCACTCCGCGCGCCAATGGCCCGACTTGCCACCCAGTTTCTCCAACAGCCGAATCGATTCGATGACCATGCCGCGATCCACCGCCTTGCACATGTCGTAGACGGTGAGCAGGGCGACGCTGGCGGCGGTGAGGGCTTCCATTTCCACGCCGGTGCGGCCGACGGTTTCCGCCGTGGCGGCGCAGTCGATGGCCGAGGCGGCTTCGTCTAGGGTGAAATCCAGCGTCACCTTGGTGAGGGCGATGGGGTGGCAGAGCGGAATCAGATCGGGAGTGCGCTTGCTGGCCATGATGCCGGCCAGTCGAGCGACGCCGATCACGTCGCCCTTCTTGGCGGCGCCATCGCGAATCATGATGAAAGTTTCCGGCCGCATGCGGATACGGCCGGTGGCCACCGCCACGCGTCGAGTTTCCGACTTCTCGCCGACGCCCACCATCACGGCGCGGCCCTGTTCGTCAAAATGTGTAAAGTCACTCATGGCGGGAGGAACCAGTGCAAAGGGGCCGTTATCATACCCGCCATGAAAGCCCTTAAATCCCCCCTGCTCGCCGCCCTCCTCCTCGTCTTCGGCATCCAGTCCAGCTTGGCCGCCGGCTTGCCCGATCTGGGCGATTCCAGCCGCGTCGCGCTTTCAGAATCCCAGGAAAACCAGATCGGGCGGGAAATCATGCGCCAGGTGCGCGGCGATGCCGACTACCTGGATGACCCGGTGCTGGAGGATTACCTCAACAACCTGGGCGACAAGTTGGCGGCCGCTTCACCGGAGTCCGGGCGGCACTTCGAATACTTTCCGGTACGCGACCCGAGCATCAATGCTTTCGCCATGCCCGGCGGCAACATCGGCGTCAATACCGGCCTGATTTCCGCGACGCGCAACGAATCCGAACTGGCCGGCGTGCTGGCGCACGAAACCGCTCACGTCACCCAGCACCACATCGCCCGCATGGTCGGCGACCAGAAAATCAGCGGCATCGCCACCCTGGCCGCCCTGGCGGTAGCCATTCTGGCGGCGCGCTCCAACAGCCAGGCCTCGGAGGCGGCAATCGCCACGGTGCAGGCACTGAACATCCAGAACCAGCTCAACTTCACCCGCGCCAACGAAAGCGAGGCGGATCGGGTAGGGCTCCAGATATTGACCGGGGCGGGATTCGACCCCCAGGGCATGGTCACCTTCTTCGAAAGGCTGCAAGCACAAGGTCGGCTCTACGAAAACAACGCTCCGGCCTACATGCGTACCCACCCCCTCACTTACCAGCGCATCGCCGACATGCAGAACATGGTGGCGCAACTGCCCTACAAGCAGCATGTCGACAGCCTGGAATTCCAGTTCGTGCGCGCGCGCATCCAGGCCAACGAGGGCGAGGCTACCGATGCACTGCGCCGTTTCGAGGCTCTGACGCAATCAAATCCTGAACCGGCCAACTGGTATGGACTGGCCCGTGCCGCCATGCGCGCCGGAAAACCGGATCTCGCGCGCGCCGCGCTGGCAAGGCTGGATGCCGGCAAGGCCGCCTCACCCATGATCCTGGCGCTCAAAGCAGAGTTTGCGCTGAGCGAGCGGCAGCCGTCGCGGGCAATCGATCTACTGAGCCGCGCCATGCCCGCATACGCCAGTTATCGCCCCCTCGCTTATCTCTATGCCCACGCCCTGCTTGCCGCCGGCAAGCCGCGTGAAGCGTTGATTTTCGTCGGCGAGCAGCAACGCACCTGGTTTGCCGACGCGAGGCTGTATGCCGTTCTGGCGGAAGCCCACCAGGCACTGGGCGAATTGACCCAATCGCATCTGGCGCAAGCCGAGTCCTATGCGCTGCAAGACCGCCAGGACGCGGCCATCGAGCAACTGCAACTGGCGCAAAAAACCGGTGGAGCGGACTTCTACACACTCTCGATCATCGATGCCCGCCTGCGCGAGATGAAACAGCGGCAACAGGCGACGAAAGCGGAAAAGTCGAACAAGTGATTTCCGTGGACATTTTGTTGGGCGGATGAAGCCCCAGCCCTTCGGTAGTGCCTCACTTTCTCCAAGCCAGGGGCTGGATAAGCAGTCAATCTGGTCGCGTTTCTTTGGTAACAACATACTTCAGCCCTGCTTATATCGTACCAATGCGAGTAATTCGCGTTGCGCGGCGCGGCACATCACACCTATCCTTCGCCGCAGCTGAAAAGCGACGCGTTCGGGGGAAGCCGGGCGGAGTCTGTTTGCAATCGACCACTATGAAGGAGAAGACATGCGGAAACGCGCTTCCATCATCACCGGGGTGCTGGCCACCCTGCTCGCCAGTTCGGCTTACGCCGTTGAGACCGGCAAGGACATTGCCTTCAACCGCTCCAAAGGCAACTGCCTGGCCTGCCACGCGATGCCTACACTGCCCGATGCCGAGCAGCCCGGCGAAAGCGGCCCGCCCTTGATCGCCATGCAGGCACGTTTCCCCGACAAAAAGGTGTTGCGCGCCAAAATCTGGGATGCCACCGCGAGCAATCCCGCAACCTTTATGCCGCCGATGGGCAAGCATCAGGTATTGACCGAAGAAGAAATCGACAAGGTCGTCGAGTTCCTCTATGGCCTCTGATCAACCCACACAATCATTGGAGAACGGCATGAAGAAAATCGTAAAAAAGACCCTTATTGCAATGGCCGGCCTGGGTGTCCTGATGGGCGCGGTATCCGCCAACGCGGGCCCGGAAGAAGATCGGCTGAAAGTCGTCAATTACTTCAAAAACAAGTTTCCCGACCTCAAGCCTGAGGACTACGTCTTGAGCGCCCTGGCGTTCGATCCCGACGCCAGGTCACAGTACAACAGCATCATGGAATTCCCCCCTTATCTGGGCGTACTGGAAAAAGGCGAGAAGATGTGGAAGACCCCGCTCAAGAGCGGCAAGACCTACGCCGACTGCCTGCCCAACGGCGGCAAGATGATCGCGGGCAACTACCCCATCTTCGACAATGCAAAAGGCAAGGTCGTGACGCTGGAAGACGCCATCAACGATTGCCGCGTCGGCAACGGCGAGGAGCCCTACAAGATCGGCGACGACAACACCATGGGCACGCTCGGCGCCTACATGCGCACCCTGTCCGACGGCATGAAGATGAACATCAAGGTGGAAGGCGAAGGCGCGCTGAAGGCCTACGAAGATGGCAAGCACACCTTCTACGCCCGGGCCGGCCAGCTCAACTTCTCCTGCGGTAGTTGCCACGTTGACAATGCCGGTGTGCGTATCCGCTCGGAACTGCTTTCCCCCGTCGTCGGCCAGGCCGTCCATTGGCCCGCGTTCCGTGGCGGCGACAAGCTGACCACTCTGCAAGAGCGTTACGAAGGTTGCCAGAAGAACGTGCGCCACGTTAACGACAAGGCCGGCAGCACCCGCTACAACAACCTGGAGTATTTCCACGCCTACATGAGCAATGGCCTGGAACTGAAGTCGTCCGTGTTCCGCAAGTAATCCTGGCGCGAACATCTTTGAAAATCCGGGCTGCTGCCCGGATTTTCAATTGAACTTGCCTCTCAAGTCGTTTGCCGAGCCGGGGGTACTGCTAACTGGCTCATCGCTACCATTTACCGCCCGCCAGGGTACGACAACAATGCCGCACCCCCCCACGAGGGGACCACCCGGAGACCCAATCCATGTCCATGAATCGCCGCGATTTCCTGCAAATCCTCGCCGCCGCCGCCGCCGGTGGTTTCGCCCTGGATAGCCGTCAGGCCCTGGCCGGCAATGCGCCCGCCAACTATTACGACATCCCCACTTTCGGCAACGTGTCGCTGATGCACATGACCGACTGCCACGCGCAGTTGAAGCCCATCTACTTCCGCGAGCCCAACGTCAACCTCGGCGTCGGCGCTTCCGTCGGCAAGGTGCCGCACCTGGTCGGCGAGCATCTGCTCAAGGCCTACAACATTCAGCCCGGCGGCATCGACGCCCACGCCTTCACCTATATCGACTTCACCGCCGCCGCCCGCACCTACGGCAAGGTCGGCGGCTTCGCCCACCTCAAGACCCTGGTCGACAAGGTCCGCGCCTCGCGTCCCGGCTCCCTGCTGATGGACGGTGGCGACACCTGGCAAGGTTCCGCCACCGCGCTGTGGACCAAGGCCCAGGACATGGTCGACGCCTGTATCGCGCTGGGCGTTGACGTCATGACTCCGCACTGGGAAATGACTCTGGGCGCGGAACGTGTCCAGGAAATCGTCAACAAGGACTTCAAGAAAGCCGGTGTCGATTTCGTCGCCCAGAACGTGGTCACCAACGACTTCGGCGACCAGGTGTTCAAGCCCTACGTCATCAAGAACATCAATGGTGTGCAGGTCGCCATCATCGGCCAGGCATTCCCCTACACTCCCATCGCCAACCCGCGCTGGATGGTGCCCGACTGGTCGTTCGGCATCCGTGACGACAGCATGCAGAAGTTCGTCAACGAAGCACGCGGCAAGGGTGCTCAGGTGGTCGTGGTGCTGTCGCACAACGGCATGGACGTCGACCTCAAGATGGCCAGCCGCGTCACCGGCATCGACGCCATCTTCGGCGGCCACACCCATGACGGCGTGCCGCAGCCGATCCAGGTCAAGAACGCCAAGGGCACGACCCTGGTCACCAATGCCGGTTCCAACGGCAAGTTCCTCGGCGTCATGGATTTCGACGTCAAGGGTGGCAAGGTCCAGGGCTGGAAGTACCGCCTGGTGCCGGTGTTCTCCAACCTGCTCGCCGCCGACAAGAAGATGGAAGCGCTGATCAGCAAGATTCGCGCGCCCTTTGAGGCCAAGCTGGGCGAGAAACTGGCCGTCACCGAAGACCTGCTGTATCGCCGCGGCAACTTCAACGGCACCTACGACCAGTTGATCTGCGACGCGCTGATGAAGGTCAAGGGCGCCGACGCCGCCTTCTCGCCGGGCTTCCGCTGGGGCACCAGCCTGCTGCCGGGCGATGTCATCACCATGGAACAACTGATGGACCAGGTGGCGATCACCTACCCGCAGACCTCGCTCAATCTCATGACCGGCACCACCATCAAGACCATCATGGAAGACGTCTGCGACAACCTGTTCAACGCCGACCCCTACTACCAGCAGGGCGGCGACATGGTGCGCGTCGGTGGCGTCCAGTATTCGGTGACCCCCAACGCCACCATCGGCAAGCGTATCGGCGACATGATGCTCAACGGCAAAGCGGTCGACCCCAACAAGAAATACAAGGTTGCCGGCTGGGCGCCCGTGGGCGAAGGCGCCACCGGAACCCCGATCTGGGACGTGGTGGCCGAATACCTGCGCGACGTGAAAGTGGTCAAGCAGGTCAAGCTCAACCAGCCCAAGGTCATCGGCATGGGGAACAACCCGGGCATGATTCTGTAAGCTGATTGATGCCTCTCCCCCCACGGGGAGGAAGACACGAAAGCCCGCTATCGCGGGCTTTCGTCATTTGTTGCGGCCACATGTAGCGCAGGCGTCCCGCCTGCTTCGTAGGCCTAATCGGAAGGGCGAAGCAGGCGGGACGCCTGCGCTACAAACCTACTTTCTGGCTAATGGACAATTTCGGTCCCCTACGACGCCGCCGCATCCAGTTCCCGCACGCCTTCCTCGAGACCGGCGGCGTGGGTCAGGCGGGCGACGTTGTCTTTGGTAAAGAAACCCTGGAAATCGCCGAAGCGCTGCACGTATTCGATGATCAGGCTGGAATATTCGGAAGCACTGGAGAAAATTTGTTTCAGACCCTCTTCCTCGCTACCGATCACGTCGAGCAGGAAATTCTGGCCGCAGTCGCGTAAGGATTCCACCACATAGTCGATGTTGGCCTTGATGTTGTCACCCTCGCCAGTGTGGCCGTCGTTCACCGCGACCGCGACATGGTGCAGGCGCGGGCCATAGTTGCGTACAAAGGCTTCGGTGGGTGACGGCAATTTCAGCAGGTGGTTGACGAAATAGGGGTGATTGGCCGCCGTGAAGACCTTGGCCGGGCTTTCCAGTTCGTTGCTGTGGTGCACGCTCTTGGTGACGTTGGTGGACGAATTCTGGTCGGCGATGTCGTAGGAGCCCCAGTAGTAATAACTGGTGAGCGTGAGGTATTCGAGGATCGCGGCTTCCCGGTTCTGGCTGTAGACGCGCGTGGCGAGGTGATCGATGGGCAGCAGCAACTTGTCCAGGCCGAGTTTCTTCTGGGTTTCCTTGGCGGCTTCATAAGCCACCTGCACATCGGGGCGGATGCTGGACAAGCCCAGCGGGTAGACGCGGATGTTGTGCTCCGGCCGCTCCCAATAGCCGACGATGTTGTGGGTGTAGGGACTGGGCTTCACCACGGCCATGTTGCCGGGCAACTCCAGTTTTCGGATCTGATCCTGGTTGAAGAAGCGCACATCGCGTCCTTTCTGCAACTCGACCACGTCATGCAGGCTGGTGACGCGGAAGATTTCACCCATGTAGCGCGAATTGGGCTTCTGCGCGCCGATCGGATAGACCTCGTTGAGACTGCGGAAGATGCCGCGCGTGTTGGGGTCTTTCACTTCCCGCACCAGCACATCCGGGGAATTCATGTCGATGCGCAGGATGTGGGTGAAATGGGTTTCCGACTCCAGTGTGACCAGGTAGTGATACGGAGTCATCAGACACAACTCACCGACATAAGCGATGGAGTGCCCGGGTTCCACCGTAATCATCAGGGCGTCTATCTGCCGAATCAGGCTGGTCAGGCCACCGCGGTCGCGATCCTCCAGCAGTTGCACGAGGAACTCCTCGAAGAAATCGGAGTTCAGCTTGTCGCCGTAGCGGGGCATGTCGAGTGAGAGCGGAATCATTTTTCGGGTCTGCCGGGGATGTTCGTAGATCGTGTAAGTTGGGCACGCTTCGCTTTGCCCAACTTACTGCTGCTGTGATTGTTCGTGCAGCAAGAAGTACTGCCGCGAGATGGCCAGGTGCAGTTCGCCAAGATCGGCCTGGATCTGGTCGAGGTGGTCGTGCAGCGGCGCCGGCGATGCGTCATCCAGGTTCATCATTTCCAACCGGCGCCAGGTCCGGCTGGCGATCCGCAGGGGCGCCTGGTAGTTGACCAATACCGACAAACAACTTTCGATCTCGCCCAGGCAATGCGCCACGGTGCGGGGAAAATGCGGGTCACGCAGGAGATAGCGCAGCACGGACGGGCCGTCGATATGCACGCCGACGTGCTGGCGATACATCTGATAGGCGGACAAGGCATTGAGTGTGCTCATCCACAAGCGCTCGCGCGCCATCTCCGCGGCGGCGGCATCCTCTGGCAGGGTCACGGCGGAGTTCACATCGACGATGCGCGTGGTCATGTCGGCGCGTTCCAGATTGCGCCCCAACTTGAGGAACTGGTAGGCCAGGTCGTGGCTCATCGAGCCCATCAACAGGCCGATCACCGACTGCCGCCGTTCGATCACGCCACTCAGCACTTCATAGCACTGGCTGCGGCTGTGGATGGCGCGGGCGGCGTTGTCGCGGGTGTAGAGGTAAAGGCCGTTGATGCGCTCCCAGATTTCCATCGGCAACACTTCACGGAAAGTGCGCGTGTTCTCGCGGGCGCTGTGAATGCTGGCGAGGATGGAACCGGGGTTGCGCTCGTCCAGGATCAGGAAACGCATGATGTCGGCTTCGTTGGCGGTGAGGTAGTGCTTGTGATACAGGGCATCCAGACCGGCCACCTTGAGCAGCACATCCCAGCCGAACGAGGCGCCGCGCGGCAAGTCGAGCAACACCTGGGTGGTGCTGTTGATGAAACGCGCGGTGTTTTCAGCGCGTTCGAGATAACGCGACATCCAGTAGAGGTTCTTCGCAACTCGGGAAAGCATGGTTCAACTCCGTTTGGGTGGCGTGTCGTTCTTATTCGTCCACATCGACGATCCAGGTGTCCTTGGCGCCGCCACCCTGCGACGAGTTCACCACCAGAGAACCGGCCGTCATCGCCACGCGGGTCAGGCCGCCGGTGGTGCAATAGAGCTTGTCTGACTGGAGGATGAAGGGGCGCAGATCGAGGTGACGCGGCTCCATGTGGTCATCGACCAGGGTGGGCGCGGTGGACAGCGCCAGGGTCGGTTGCGCCATGTAGTTACGCGGGTTCGCCTTGATCAGTTCGGCGAAATGTTCGCGCTCCTCCGCCGTGGCGCGCGGGCCGATCAACATCCCGTAGCCACCGGATTCGTTGGCCGGCTTCACCACCAGCTTGTCCAGGTTGGCCAGCACATAGTCGCGGTCCCTGTCATACATGCACAGGTAACTGGGCACGTTGGGGATGATCGGCTCCTCGTCCAGGTAGTACTTGATCACTTTCGGGATGAAGGCATAGACCACCTTGTCGTCCGCCACCCCGGCACCCGGGGCGTTGGCGATGCCGACGTTGCCGGCGCGCCAGGCACGCATCAGTCCTTTGACCCCAAGCGCGGAATCGGCGCGGAAGGCTTCCGGATCGAGAAAATCGTCATCGATCCGCCGGTAGATCACATCCACGCGGCGCAGGCCCGCGATGGTCTTCATGTGGACGCAGTCGTCCGCCTGCACCACCAGATCGCTACCCTCCACCAAAACGGCGCCCATTTTCTGCGCCAGATAACTGTGCTCAAAATAGGCAGAGTTGAAGATGCCGGGGGTGAGTACAGCCACCACCGGGCGGACACACTGGCGCGGTGACAGGGCGGCGAGGGTGTCATAGAGACGGGCGGGATAATCGTCCACCGGCTGGATGCTGGAGGACTGGAACAACTCCGGGAACAAGCGTTTCATGAGTTGCCGGTTTTCCAGCATGTAGGAAACGCCGGAGGGAACCCGCAAATTATCTTCCAACACATAGACGGTGCCGTCCTTGTCGCGCACCAGATCGGTGCCGCAAACATGTGCCCAGACCCCGAAACGGGGCGTCATGCCCATACATTGCTCACGGAAATTCTTCGAACCCCCCAGCACTTCGCGTGGGAATACGCCGTCCTTGACGATGCGCTGCTCGTTGTAGAGATCGTTGATGAACAGATTCAGCGCGGTGAGGCGCTGTTTCAAGCCAGCCTCTATCCGTGTCCATTCCTTCTTCGACATGACACGGGGAATGATGTCGAACGGCCAGGCGCGGTCGATGTTCCCGGCCTCGCTATACACCGTGAAGGTGATGCCGGTAGTCATGATGGCGGCGTTCACGGCCTGTCGGCGCTCGTCCAGGCCGGCCGCGTCGAGCGCATCCAGGTGTTCGAACAGGGCGCGGGCGGCGGGGCGAGGTTGCCCGTCCGATGCGATCAGTTCATCGAAAAATTCTGTGGCCGGGTAATCACGCACCAAGGTATTCATGGCAAGCACTCCTTTGCAGCAAGGAGTTGCAAGGAGCGTGCCAGCTACTGGTCGCAGCCTGGAGAGAACGATTCCGGCGGGTCTTCTCCGAACTGCCGGCAGGGATGCCGGCGCTACATTTACCCCTCCAGCAAGCCCAACCCCAGCCCCACGCCGAAGCCGTTGATATCCGTTGCCGCCGCGCCCAGGCCGCCCTTGCAGCGGCTGGCGGAAAGGTCGACGTGCAGCCAGGGCGTATCGCCGACGAAGCGCTTGAGGAAACGCGCGGCGAGGATATGGTCGGCCTCGCCATCGAGCGTGCATTGCTTGACGTCGGCCACGGTCGAATCCAGTGCTTCGTCGTAGTCCTCCGGCATCGGGAAGGCCACCACCCGCTCGCCGCTCGCCTGGCCCGCCGCCACGGCGCGCGCGGCGAGGTCGTCGCGGTTGGAAATCACCCCACTCATGCGTTCGCCCAGCGCCACCGCCATGCTACCAGTGAGGGTGGCGAAGTCGATGATCGCGGCCGGCTTCTCTTTCGCCGCCAGCGCCAGCGCATCGGCCAGCACCATGCGGCCCTCGGCGTCGGTATGGACGATCTCGATGGTCGTGCCGTTCAGCGCCGTCACCACCTCGTTCTGGGTATAGGCCTCGGGTGAAAGATGGTTCTCCGCGATCGCCAGCCAGACATCCAGCTTCACCGGCAACTTCAAGCGTGTGGCGGCGAGCAGGATGCCCAGCGCCACGGCGGAGCCGTTCATGTCGTCGTGCATGTTGTTCATGTAGCGCGCCGGCTTCAGGTTGTGGCCACCGGTATCGAAACAGATGCCCTTGCCCACCAGCGCGGTGGCGCGCCCCTTGGCGCCTTTGCCCTTGAACGACAGACGCACAATCGCCGCATCATCATGGTCGCTGCCGCGCGCCACCGCCAGAAAGGCGCCGGCCTTCAGCTTGGTCAGGCGCTTGATGTCGTATTCCTCGACCTCCCAACCGGCCTCCGCCGCCAGGGCGCGGATGCGCGCGCGGTAACTGGAAGGCCGCAGCAGGTTGGGCGGCAACATGGTGAGTTCGCGGCACAAGCTGTTGCCCTCGGCCAGCGCGCGTTCGCGTTTCAGGTCGAGATCGGACACGCCATGCAAAATGAGGTGCTTGAGCGCCTTGGGCGGCTTGCCGCTTTTCCACACCGGCATCGGCGTGCCGTTCAGCCAGGCGACATAGGCCGCCGCCGAAGCCGCGCGTCGGCAAAAATCCTCATTCCCGAAAAAGGCTATTTCGATGGTCGCCGGCTGTTCGTCGAGCAAGGGCTTCATGGCCTGGCGCAGGGCGCTGTGCCATTCGAAGGCGGATTTCGCCTCATCCAGGCGCAACCACACCGAAACACAGCCGCCCGACAATTCCAGCGTCAACGCCTGCTTGGCCAGTTCCTCCGCCTTTTTGCCACGCCGCCGCAAGTTCGCCTCGACAGCGGCATACTCGGGCGCCTCATGCCACTGGGCACCGGCCGGCAGGACGATCAGGAGATGCGTGGTTTTCTCACCGCGCTCCAACAACGGCGCGGGGTTCATGGTCAGTTTCGCTAGTTCACGAACGGCAGATTTATTCATTAGCAACCTTGAATATTAAAAACACCAATACTTTGTATTGACGAATTGACGGGGTAAGGCCGCCCCACGATAATTCGCGGCCTTGTTTTCCACCCATTGTTTCATGCTTTTTCTCCCTCTCCTTTTGGGAGAGGGCCGGGGTGAGGGGCGATAACCGTCGATCTGGCGCGTGTTCCCTCACCCCCAGCCCCTCTCCCGGAGGGAGAGGGGAGCAACGAAGATACGGAGAGATTTGTTCATGCCGAATTCCATTCCCGCGCACTTGCCGGCTCATTTGCCAGATAGCGATCCTCAGGAAACCCGCGAGTGGCTGGATGCCCTGGCCGCCGTGATCGAAGAAGAAGGGGTCGAGCGCGCACATTACCTGCTGGAAAAGCTGATCGACAAGGCGCGCCGCTCGGGCGCCTACCTGCCCTACAACGCCACCACCGCCTATGTGAACACCATTCCGGTGCACATGCAGGAGAAGCATCCCGGCGACGTGGCGATGGAAGGCCGCATCAAGGCACTGATCCGCTGGAACGCGGTGGCCTGCGTGATGCGCGCCAACGAGAAGGCGCCCGGCGTGGGCGGCCACATCGCCAGCTTCCAGTCCTCCGCCACGCTCTATGACGTCGGCTTCAACCACTTCTTCAACGCCCCGAACACGGAGCACGGCGGCGACCTGGTTTATTTCCAGGGCCACTCGGCGCCTGGCATCTATGCCCGCGCCTATCTGGAAGGCCGCATCAACGACGAGCAGTTCGGCAACTTCCGCCAGGAAACCTCCGGCCAAGGCATTCCCTCCTATCCGCACCCCTGGTTGATGCCGGATTTCTGGCAGTTCCCCACGGTATCGATGGGTCTTGGCCCGATCACCGCGATCTACCAGGCGCGCTTCCTCAAATACCTGCACGACCGCGGCATCGCCGACACCTCCGGGCGCCATGTCTGGGCCTTTCTCGGCGACGGCGAGACCGACGAACCGGAATCCCTGGGCGCCATCACCCTGGCCTCGCGCGAGAAACTGGACAACCTGATTTTCGTCATCAACTGCAACCTGCAACGCCTGGACGGCCCGGTGCGCGGCAACGGCAAGATCATCCAGGAACTGGAAGCCGCCTTCCGCGGCGCCGGCTGGAACGTGCTCAAGGTGCTCTGGGGTTCCTACTGGGACCCGCTCCTGGCCATGGACGGCAAGGGCCTCCTGCGCCAGCGCATGGAAGAGTGCGTGGACGGCGAATACCAGAACTTCAAGGCCAAGGGCGGCGCCTACACGCGCGAGCACTTCTTCGGCAAATACCCGGAATTGAAGGAAATGGTCGCCGCCATGTCCGATGACGACATCTGGCGCCTGAACCGGGGCGGCCACGACCCGCACAAGGTCTACGCCGCCTACGCGGCGGCGGTGAAGCACACCGGCCAGCCCACCGTGATCCTGGCCAAGACCGTGAAGGGCTACGGCATGGGCGCCTCCGGCGAAGCGCAGAACCCCACCCACCAGGCGAAGAAGATGGCCATGGAAGACCTGCGCGCCTTCCGCGACCGCTTCCAGATTCCCATCTCCGACGCGGACATCGCCGAACTGCCGTTCTACCGCCCGGCCGAAGACAGCCCGGAAATGAAGTATCTGCATGCCCGCCGCGCGGCGCTGGGCGGCTATGTCCCGACCCGCAGAAGCAAGGCCGAGGCCCTGCCGATTCCGCCGTTGACCACCTTCCAGGCCATGCTGGAAGCCACCGGCGAGCGGGAAATCTCGACCACGATGGCCTTCGTTCGCTTGCTCACCAGCCTGTTGCGCGACAAGGCCATCGGCCGCCATATCGTCCCCATCGTCCCGGACGAAGCGCGTACCTTCGGCATGGAAGGCCTGTTCCGCACCGTCGGCATCTATTCCTCGGTGGGCCAGCTCTATGAGCCGGTGGACTCCGACCAGGTGATGTATTACCGCGAAGAAAAAGGCGGCCAGATCCTGGAAGAAGGCATCAACGAAGCCGGCGCCTTCTCCTCCTGGCTCGCCGCCGCCACGTCGTACAGCAACAACGGCGTGCAGATGATCCCCTTCTACATCTACTACTCGATGTTCGGCTTCCAGCGCATCGGCGACCTCGCCTGGGCCGCCGGCGACTCGCGCGCCCGCGGCTTCCTGCTTGGCGGCACCGCCGGCCGCACCACGCTCAACGGCGAGGGCCTGCAACACGAGGACGGCCACAGCCACCTGCAAGCGGCCTTGATCCCCAACTGCGTCAGCTACGACCCCACCTTCCATTACGAACTGGCGGTGATCATGCACGACGGCATGCGCCGCATGTTCCAGGAGCAGGAGGACGTGTTCTATTACCTCACGGTGATGAACGAGAACTACAGCCACCCCGCTTGCCCCAAGGGCGCCGAGGCAGGCATCCTCAAGGGCCTGTACCGGCTCAGCGAAGGCGCCAAATCCAAAGGCAAGAAGAAGGCGCCGCGTGTGCAACTGCTCGGCAGCGGCACCATCCTGCGCGAAGTCATGGCCGCCGCCGAACTGCTCGAAGCGGACTGGGGCGTGGCCGCCGATGTCTGGAGCGCGACCAGCTTCAACGAACTGCGCCGCGAAGCCCAGGACACCCATCGCTGGAACCTCATGCACCCGGACCAGACGCAGAAAACCAGCTACGTCGAACAGTGCCTGGACACAACCGAAGGCCCGATCATCGCCTCCACCGACTACATGCGCGCCTTCCCCGACCAGATTCGGCCTTATGTCCATCGCCGCTATGTGACGCTCGGCACCGACGGCTTCGGCCGTTCCGACTCGCGCGAGGCGCTGCGCCGCTTCTTCGAGGTGGACCGTCACCACGTCGTGCTGGCCGCGCTCAAGGCCCTGGCCGACGACGGCGTCATCCCCGTCGCGAAAGCCGCCGAAGCGATCAAGAAATACGGCATCGACGCCGACCGGGCCAACCCGGTCAACGTGTAAAGGAGACGAGATATGAACCACTCCCAAGCCTGCTTTACCGAAAAACATCGAGTACCTGCCGCCATCGACTCCCCCCTTTATCAAAGGGGGGCTGGGGGGGATTTCTCCAAGCTCGGCGCCCGCGCAACCGTTGCAAAATCCCCCTCATTCCCCCTTTGGGAAAGGGGGAGGCCACTTCCCCAAGCGCTTTCACGCTTATCAGCAGTCGATAACCTCTCGATGGGGGACTGGCAATGAGCATCAAGGAAATCCTCGTCCCCGATATCGGCAGCTTCAAGGACGTAGAAGTCATCGAAATCCTGGTCAACGTCGGCGACAGCGTTGCCGCCGATGGCTCGATCATGACCGTGGAATCCGACAAGGCGGCGATGGACATTCCCGCCCCTTTTGCCGGCAAAGTGACCGAACTCAAGATCAAGGTCGGCGACAAGGTTTCCGCCGGCTCACCGATGCTGATGCTGGATACCTCCGGAGAAGCCGCGGCGAGCAGCGGCGCGCCGGTGGTGAAGTCGTTCACGCCCGCCGCCACGCCCGTGGTGGCCAACGTGCCGCCACCCTCGCACCCCGCCCCGGAAGTCCCCGCGCACATCCCGCCCAAGCACCGGCCAGACCCGGTCGCCGCCCACGCCGAATTCGCCAGCGGCAAGCCGGCCCACGCCAGCCCGACGGTGCGCCGTTTCGCCCGCGAACTGGGCGCCGACCTTAGCCGCGTCAAGGGCAGCGGCCCGCGCGGCCGCATCCTGAAAGAAGACGTTCAGGAATGGATCAAGGCGGAACTGGCCAAGCCCACCGGCGAAGCTATCGGCCTCGGTCTCACGCCGGCCCCGGTGATCGACTTCGCCAAGTTTGGCGAGATCGACACGCAGCCCTTGTCGCGCATCAAAAAGCTCTCCGGCGCCAACCTGCACCGCAACTGGGTCACCGCGCCACACGTCACCCAGTTCGACGAGGCCGACATCACCGACCTGGAAGACTTCCGCAAATCCATGCTCGATGAGGCCGCCAAGCGCGGTGTCAAACTCACCCTGCTGGCCTTCCTGATGAAGGCGGTGGTCAACGCACTGCGCAATTACCCGCAGTTCAACGCCTCGCTCGCGCCCGACGGCGAAAACCTGGTGCTGAAGAAGTACTTCCACGTCGGCTTCGCCTGCGATACCCCGGACGGCCTGGTCGTCCCGGTGATCCGTGATGTCAACAAGAAAGACGTCATGGACATCGCACGGGAACTGGCGGAGTTCTCGGAACTGGCGCGCGAACGCAAGCTCAAGGTCGACGCCATGCAAGGCGGCTGCTTCACCATCTCCAGCCTCGGCGGCATCGGCGGCACGGCGTTCACGCCCATCATCAACTGCCCGGAAGTCGCCATCCTCGGCCTCTCCCGCGCCGACTGGAAACCGGTGTGGAACAAGGCCGGCAAGACCTTCGAGCCGCGCCTGATGCTGCCCCTGTCGCTGTCCTACGACCACCGCGTCATCGACGGCGCCGACGGTGCCCGCTTCACCAGCCACCTGCGCCTGATGCTTTCGGATGTCCGCCGCCTGCTTCTGTAACCTCACCAGCGGACGTAGATCAGGTTGCGGCCTTATCGCTACCTGACGATCATTCCGGCAACCGTAGGTCAGGTTGCGGCTTTATCGCTACCTGACGATCGTCCCTCTGATTGAATGCATGAGGCTGGATCGTCAGGTAGCCTTCGGCAACCTGACCTACTG
>CAZIUC010000009.1:0-115565 GCA_964542455.1 uncultured Thiobacillus sp.
GAATCACTGTCCAGCTTCGCGTGGAATCAGTGTCCAGGTTGGTCTGGAATACGCATTCTGATCTTGCCCACGAAGAACCGGCGAGGCACCGGCGCTACAGATTAGTTGCCGTTCGCCGTTCTTGCGCCCGACCTTCGTCGACCACGGAGACCACCCAATTATTCCTGACTTGATTAGTCGGGTATTTGATCTAAGGTTAGGTTGTCTTTCCACCTCTGACAGGAGTCAGCCATGACAGATCAAATCCAGATCACTATCGACCATGATGTATACGACCGTCTGCAAATGCTCATGGTCCCGCCCATCAGCGATGCCAACGCGGCCATCAAGGCTTTGCTGTTTCACGATGGGCGCGCAAGCCCGGCTTCTGTCGCAACGGAAGCCGGGGGGCAACATTTCACCTATGCACAGGAACTCGAGCGCTCCAGTCAGGGCATTTACGAATGTGGCGGAGGAACCTGAAACCAGCGTGCTGGGGTCGGTTTTTCACCATTCCCAGCCTGAAGGCGAGTTGCTTATCTGGTTTTTTACAGGTGGCGCCAGCGGGAGGGTGTTGCTTCTTCATGTCGACCAGTATGCTGGCAAGACAGGCCGCTATACCTGACGGCGTACCAGCACGGTCGCCAACTCGAACAGCCCGTTGGGATGCGACTCACGTTCAGGCTCGGTGTCCGGCCAGATCCAGCGGGATGACGGAAACAGGGCGCGCATGTCCGCCATTTCGCAGTGGAAGGGTGGGCCACCATCGCGACCGGTCTGCATGAACAGGGCGTAGAGATGGCCACCGGGTTTGAGCCAATCGAATAGCTGGCGCTCATAGCTTGGCCATAGATCTGGTTGCAGCGCGCACAGACAGGTCTGTTCGTAGATCGCGTCGAACGCGATATCGGAATGCCAGAGCAAGGCATCGGCACAGACCAGCGTCGCCGTCACGCCCGACGCCGCCAGTTCCGTTTCGAGAAGCTTGAGCGCGGTCGGCGCGATGTCCAGTCCGGTAACGAGAAAGCCGCGCCGCGCCAGTTCCACCGCCTCATGTCCGCGACCACACCCCGGCACAAGAATGCGGCCATGCGCCAGGGCATCTGCATCCAGCCAGCGATGCAAGGCCGGACTCGCGCCACCGCGATCCCACGGAATCGTGTTGGCTTGATATTTTTCTTCCCAGTGATCCATCGCGGCGGCTCCTGATTAACGATCCGCGATTGTCACCTGAAGCGCGGGTGACTCACTGAAACTTCACCAGTTCGACATCAAAGGTCAGATCCTTCCCCGCCAACGGGTGGTTGGCTTCCAGCTTTTGCCCAACCTGATAGTCGAGCGCATGCGCCGGTTGCGGTAGGGACGATAGTTACCTGTCGCCCCCCGCACAGATCCCTACGTGTGGCATTACCGCATACGGCTCCTGCCTAAGGTCGTGACGCGAAGAAGCGCTCTTCCGGGCAGGGATGCAGGTTGCGCAAACTTGGCACATAGAGGCGAACCAGGCGTGTGTATCGTGGCCATGGGAGACGGTGGCGCTAACCGCGGCGCATAAGTGTGTGCCGCCAGCTATGGCAGATCTTGTTGCGGAAACCGTTCAGACGATGCGGATTGCCAGGCATCGCGTGGTAGTTCAGGTAACACCCGCCGCACCCATCGTCCAACTACCGGTACCGGCTCGTGACGCCGACGCCTCAAGGTTTGGCGGATAGCGACCAACGTCGCACGCATCCGTTTCTTGATCGTCAGTCGAATCAGCTTGAAGCCAACGGTATGGTTCTGGCCACAGCAGTGCGTAAAGCCGAGGAAATCGAATGTTTTCGGCTTGCAGTCACCTCGTTCTTGGCGTTGCCGCAGGGCATACCGTCCGAATCGAAGCAGCCGCGTCTTGTCAGGATGGAGTGCCAACCTGAATTGGGCGAACACATAGTGCAGGAAGATGTTCGCCAGCAACGGCGAGATCACCGCTCCCTGGGGGGTGCCGCGTTCGGCGGCTACGCGATGCCCATCTTCCAGCACCCCCGCCTTGAGCCAGTTGCGGATCAATCGCAGAATGCGTCGATCCGCGACCCGGTGTTCCAGGAATCGCACCATCCACTCATGGTCGATGCTGTCAAAAAACACCTGGATGTCGGCGTCCAGTATCCAGTTCACCTTCCGGGTCTTGATGCCGACATAGAGTGCGTCCTGGCCATTTCTATCATGGCCTCCAGCCGAGCACTGGAGAACCCATCGCCAACTGGGTATCGAGCACTCAGCAATTTACGAAGCGCAGCCTTTACCTGGATATCGAATGCGGGAACACATCCCAAGGTCACCAGAAGAATCTTGGATAAGAGAGTGTCGGATACCCTGATCTTTTTTTATCCAGCCTTGCCAACTTCGGTTGAAGTTGCTGCTTCAACCCAACTGCCAACTGGTTTAATTCCTTGGCAAGGCTATCGACGGGCTTGGTCTTGAAAATGCCGTCTTGCCAGTCATGGCTTGCCTCAACACGCAACCAACGCACAGCAAGGTAGCAGTACCTTGTAATCACGCTGGAGCGGATCAGAACCACCTTGATACATACCCCAGCTTGCCGGATAAAAAGCTAGATGCAGGGCTGCCAGATCAGCCGTTAAATGTCCGGCGACAAATCTCTTCCAGGCTGCGTTGGCATGATCCCAGGAACGTCCTCGGTGATTCGGATCAGCTTTGTATTCCCGCGCGAATTCCCTCAAGACGAGGTCAAACCTTGCCTGCTCCACTCTTGGCATTCCAAGCATCTGTCCTCCGTCTAGCCTCACCCCACCCACTTCCTGGCATTCCTGAACAACCGCAGCCACGGGCCATCTTCCAGCCAGTCGTCGGGTTTCCAGGAGTGCTGCACGGCGCGGAACACCCTTTCCGGGTGCGGCATCATGATGGTGAAGCGGCCGTCGGGGGTAGTGAGGCCGGTGATGCCTTTGGGGGAGCCATTGGGGTTCTGCGGGTAGGTTTCGGTCTTGCGGCCACGATTGTCGACATAACGCAGACATATCTCGGCGTCGCGGCGTTGCGTCTTGCTGTCGAACACCGCCCTGCCCTCGCCGTGGGCGACGACGATGGGCATGCGGGAGCCGGCCATGCCGTCGAACAGGATGGAGGGGGTCTTCGGGACTTCGACCATGACGAAACGGGCTTCGAACTGTTCCGAGACATTGCGCTCGAAGCGCGGCCAGTGTTCGGCGCCGGGGATGATGTCTTTCAGGCGGCTCATCATCTGGCAGCCGTTGCACACACCCAGAGCGAAGCTGTCTTCACGTTCGAAGTAGGCCTGGAATTCGTCGCGGGCGCGGGCGTTGTGCAGGATGGACGCGGCCCAGCCGCCACCTGCGCCGAGCACGTCGCCGTAGGAGAAGCCGCCGCAAGCCGCCAAGCCCTTGAAGCTCTTGAGTTTCACCCGGCCGGCGAGGATGTCGCTCATGTGCACATCCACCGGGGCAAATCCGGCGCGGGCGAAGGCGGCGGCCATTTCCACCTCGCCGTTGACGCCCTGCTCGCGCAGGATGGCGATCTTGGGCTGGGTGGTTTTGGAGCCCCTCCCCCCCCGGGGGAGGGGTTGGGGAGAGGGAACGGAGGTGGCGATAGCAACCGGCTTCGATGAAGCCGCCGTTGTTCCCTCTCCCCCAGCCCCTCCCCCGGGGGGGGAGGGGAGTGTTATGTCTTCATTCAAATCAAACGTCAGCTCGACGTGCAGGCCGGGATTGTTCTTCTTCGCCAATCCTTTGAATTCCTGTTCCGCGCAGTCCGGGTTATCGCGCAGCGCCTGCATGCGATAGCTGGTTTCCGCCCAGGCGGAGAGCAGATCGGCACGGGCTTCGTCGAACACCGGAACCCCTTCACGCAGGATGCGGATGCGATCCTGCTGATTGGTGCCGCCGACGATGAAGAACTCGTCACGCATGCCGGCTTCCATGCAGGCGTCCGTGACCGCTTTGGTGTCGCCGCGGCGTACCTGGATCACCGCGCCCAGTTCTTCGTTGAACAGGATACCGAACAGGCGGCTGGTATAGGGTTCGTGCGGATCGGGGGCGTCTTCCACGTCATTCATGATGTCTTCGTGGATGCGGTGGTATCTCAATTCATCCACATCGAGATCGACGCCGCAGCGGCCGGCGAAGGCCATTTCACAGATCGTGGTGAACAGGCCGCCATCGCCGCGATCGTGGTAGGCGAGCAGTTTGCCCTCGCAGTTGAGTTTCTGTATCAGGGCGAAGAAGGTTTTCAGGCGTGCCGGCTCTTCAAGGTCCGGGCAGGTGTCACCCAGTTCGCCGTAGACCTGGCCGAGGATGGAACCGCCCAGACGGTTCTGGCCGTGCCCCAGGTCGAGCAGGATCAGGTCGGTTTCTCCGCAATCGGTTCTGAGTTGCGGCGTGAGGGTGCGGCGCGCGTCCGGGCTGGGGGCGAAGGCGGTGATGATGAGGGAGAGCGGCGACACCACGGCTTTGCCCTGCTCACCGTCCTGCCAGCGCGAGGCCATCGACATGGAGTCCTTGCCCACGGGAATGCTGATGCCGAGTTCCGGGCACAGTTCCTTGCCCACGGCGCGCACGGTGTCGAACAGGGCGGCATCCTCACCCGGCTGGCCGGCGGCGGCCATCCAGTTGGCGGATAGGCGGATGTTGGAGAGGTCATTCACCGCCGCCGCCGCCAGATTGGTGATGGCCTCGCCCACCGCCATGCGGCCGGAGGCGGCGGGGTCGATGAGGGCGATGGGGCTGCGTTCGCCCATCGCCATCGCCTCGCCGAGATGGGTTTCGTAGCCCATCGTGGTCACCGCCACGTCGGCCACCGGCATCTGCCAGGGACCGACGAACTGGTCGCGCGCGGTATAGCCGCCCACGGTGCGGTCGCCGATGGTGATGAGGAAGGACTTGCCGGCCACGGTCGGGTGGCGCAGCACGCGGTAGGCCGCTTCGTTCAGGTTGAGGCCCCCGGCGGTAAAAGGCTTGAGTGTGGCGGCCTGATGTTGCACATCGCGGGTCATGCGCGGCGGTTTGCCGAGTAGGACGTCCATTTCCATATCGACCGCGTTGTTGCCGAAATGGCGATCCGTCACTGTCAGTTGGCCATCATCGGTGGCGGTGCCGACGACCGCGTAGGGGCAGCGCTCGCGTTCGCACAATTGCTTGAACAGGGGAAGGTTTTCCGGGGCGATGGCCAGAACATAGCGTTCCTGCGCCTCGTTGCACCAGATTTCGCGCGGGCTCATGCCCGGCTCCAGGCTGGGCACGTCGCGCAGTTCGAATTTCGCGCCAAGCCCGGCGCCATGGGCCAGTTCCGGCATGGCGTTGGAGATGCCGCCGGCGCCCACGTCATGCACGGAGAGGATAGGATTGTCCTCGCCCATCTGCCAGCAGCGGTCAATGACTTCCTGCGCGCGGCGCTGGATTTCCGGGTTGCCGCGCTGCACGGAATCGAAGTCCAGGGCTTCGGCATTGCTGCCCGCGCCCATGCTGGAGGCGGCGCCGCCACCGAGACCAATCAGCAGGCCTGGCCCGCCCAACTGAATCAGCAGGGTGCCGGCCTGGAACATCTGCTTGTGGATGTGGCGTTCCTGGATGTTGCCGAGGCCGCCGGCCAGCATGATCGGCTTGTGATAGCCGCGCATACGGCCATCCGGAGTTTTCAGTTCGAAGGTACGGAAGTAGCCGGTGAGGTTGGGACGGCCAAATTCGTTGTTGAAGGCGGCGGCGCCGATCGGGCCGTCGATCATGATCTGCAGCGGCGAGACGATGCGACCGGGACGACCATACTCGTGTTCCCACGGTTGCTTGAAGCCGGGAATGTGCAGGTTGGACACGGTGAAACCGCACAGGCCGGCCTTGGGCTTGGAGCCCTGCCCTACCGCGCCTTCGTCGCGAATCTCGCCGCCGGAGCCGGTGGCCGCGCCGGCGAACGGGGCGATGGCGGTGGGATGGTTGTGGGTCTCCACCTTCATCAGGATGTGGGTGGGTTCGAGGTGGAAACGGTAAACGTGCTTCTGGTCCGGGTAGAAACGGCCGATGGTGGCGCCGGCGATCACCGAGGCGTTGTCGCCATAGGCCGACAGGGTGCCTTCGGGGCGTACGCTGTGGGTGTGGCGGATCATGCCGAACAGTGATTCGCTCTGTTTCTCGCCGTCGATCACCCATTCCGCGTTGAATATCTTGTGGCGGCAGTGCTCGGAGTTGGCCTGCGCGAACATCATCAATTCCACATCGGTGGGATTGCGCTTCACCCGCTTGAAATTGCTGACCAGGTAGTCGATCTCGTCCGGAGACAGGGCCAGGCCCAGATCCACGTTGGCCTGTTGCAGCGCCTTTTTGCCGCCTCTGAGGATATTCACCGTGGCCAGCGGTTGCGGGGCGACGTGGTGGAACAGCATTTCCGCGTCGCGTTCATCGAACAGCACGCTCTCGGTCATGCGGTCGTGCAGATACGGCAGCGCGGCTCGCGCCACTTCGGCCTTTACCGGCCTGCCCTTCTTGTTCAGCAGGCGCCAGGCGACCCCGTGCTCGATGCGCTTGACCGCGCTCAAACCGCAATTGGCGGCGATGTCCGTGGCCTTGGACGACCAGGGCGATACGGTGCCCAGGCGGGGAGTGACCAGAATGCACTCGCCCTCGGCCTGGCGCGGGTCGGCATGCAGCAACTCGCCGAGGAAATCGAGATCGTCCGGGTTCAGTTCAGCGTCGAGTTCGACGAAGTAGCGCTGTTCCGCCTGTATCTCGGCAACGCCCAGTGGCCCGATGGCCTCCAGCAATTTGTTGATGCGGAATTCGGAGAGGGCGGAACCGCCCTTGAGGAACAGGACGCGGGACATGGGGCCGGGCTCTGATGCGGGAAAGCGTGGATTTTAGCGTGAAACCAAGTGCCGATTTCCGTTGCTCGGGTTGGCGGCCATATCGCGTCATCATCCCCGAATGGGGAAACCCGGCATTCTCGCCACAAGCCTCAGGAAAAGAGCGAATCCCCCCCCGGAGGAGCAAGCGCGGCCTTCAAGGCATCGGCGACACGACCGGCATTGAAGGGTTTGATGATGTAGCCCACCGCGCCGAAGCTCACCGCCTCGCGCACCGTGGTCATGCTGGCATCGCCAGTAATCATCACCACGCGTACATCGGGAAATTTCTCACGCAGTATCTTCAGGGTATCCAGGCCGGAAATTCCAGGCATGTTGACGTCCAGACAAACCGCATCCGGATGCAGCCGTTCCACTTGGGCCAAGCCCGCCTGGCCATCCTTGGCCTCACCCGCCACGGCAAAGCCCTCGCTGCGCAGGATCGCCTTAAGCACTTCACGCATCAAGGTGTCGTCATCCACCACCAGCACGCGTTGTTTTTCTTTTTCGTCCATTTCTTCCACCAAAAAAACAAGCCGGCCTATGTATCCACTTCAGCCGGCATGCTCATCTATTCAGAGGGGCGAAACTTTAACCGTCATCCCCCTTATCCATTACAGGTCTTTGCAAATATTGTATGCCGCAATAGTGCGCCACGAACTCCGCGCCTTCCTCGCTAGCCAATAGCGCATCGGCGTAATCGTCCATGACGGCATCACAATCGAGGATGGAGCAGGCATCATCCATGTCGCAAGGCAGCAATTTACCGCCAGCGGTTGTATTGGGCGCTTCCATGACAGTCTCCTTTATAGGGGTTGTAATGTTTTTTATAGCTCCGTAGCGAGGAAATAAAACCATGCAAGAGATACGGTTAAATACCCTCCCCGACCTCCCCCAGCCACGTCCGGTCGATTGCAACAAGGGCGATTTCGGCGCGGTGGCGATTATCGGCGGCGCGCCGGGGATGGTCGGGGCGGCGCTACTGGCGGCTCGCGCGGCTTTGTTCTGCGGCGCGGGAAGGGTCTATGCGGGGGTACTCGACGAGCGCATCAGTCTTGACCCGGCCATGCCGGAACTGATGGTCACCCACCCCGCCTCCCTGCCACCATTGGCACGCCCGGCTTGCCTGGTGGTGGGGCCGGGCCTGGGGCAATCCGCCGCCGCGCGCGCGGCGTTGATGGCTGTCCTGGACCTGGATCAACCGCTGCTGCTGGATGCCGACTCACTCAATCTGATCGCCGCCGATCCCGTCCTGCGCAAACAGCAGAGTGCCCGCACCGCCGCCACCGTGCTGACGCCTCACCCCGGCGAGGCGGGGCGCTTGTTGGGCTTGAGCAGCGCGGAGGTACAGAGCAACCGTCCGGGCAGCGTGTCGCGACTGAGCGAGACCTTCCATGCGGTGGTAGTCCTGAAAGGTGCCGGCACACTGGTCAAGGCACCCGCAGGCGAGATCTGGCGCAACACCAGCGGCAATCCCGGAATGGCCGCGCCAGGGATGGGCGATGTACTGGCCGGCATCATCGCCGCTCTGATCGCACAAGGCATGACCGTGGAAGCGGCGGCCATTTACGGTGTCTGGCTGCATGGCGCGGCCGCCGATATGGCTGTCGAAGAAGGTCTGGGGCCGCGCGGCCTGAGCGCTTCGGAACTGCTGCCACGCGTCAGACGGCTGCTCAATTCGGCCTGAATACGAACCCGCCGTGCTACGAACTGCACGAAAGCATCGAGCATCCCGGTTGGTTGCGCGCCCAATCCGGGCGTTTTGCGGCATAGCGCGCGTACTCGGGTTGCTCGTCGTAAGGCTTGCGCATCACCTCCAGCAACTCATGAACGCGGGAAAGGTCACCCTGTTCGGCCAGGTTGATGGCTTCCTGGGCCAGGTAGTTACGCAGTACATAGCGTGGATTGACCGCGTTCATGCGGCCGCACCGGGTTTCCAGAAGCTCGCCTTCGGCCCGCGCGCGGGCGGCATAACGCTCCAGCCAGGACAGCAAGGCCGCCTCGTGCAGGCGCATCAGGTCGTCGCTATAGAAGGCCTCACGCAGCGGCTCCAGGCTTGGCGCATTTAGGTCGATCCTGGCCAGGGCGCGGAAGAACAGCGTCATGTCCATCTCGGCTCGTTGCAGCAGGCCGAACGCTTCGGCGATCAACTCGGCATCGTCATCACGTAACGCGGCAAAGCCGAATTTCGCGGCCGTCATTTGCCTGGTGTCGCGGGTGTAGACCTGAATGAAGCGTTCCAACCCGGCTTGCAACGGCTCCAGTGTGATCCACAGCGGCGCCAGCGCCTCGGCCAGACGGGACAGATTCCAGTGCGCGATCGACGCCTGCTGGCCGAAGCGGTAGCGGCGGTTTTCCTCGTCGGTGGTGTTGGGGGTCCAGTCCGGGTCGTAGTTGTCGATCCAGCCATAGGGGCCGTAGTCGATGGTCAGACCGAGGATGGACATGTTGTCGGTGTTCATCACCCCATGCACGAAACCCACCCGCATCCAGTGCGCGACCATGTGCGCGGTACGTTCGCAGACCATGGCGAACCAGCGGGCACGCTTTTCATCCGTGTCATCATCGGTGATGTCAGGGAAATCGCGGCCAATCGTGAAATCCACCAGACGCGCGAGCAATTCGTGATCGCCGCGCGCAGAGGGAATCTCGAAATTGCCGAAGCGGATGAACGAAGGCGCCACCCGGCACACCACGGCGCCCGGCTCATGACGCGGATTGCCGTCGTACATCATGTCGCGCAACACCGGCTCGCCGGTAGCCGTCAGGCTCAAGGCGCGCGTAGTGGGTACGCCGAGGTGGTGCATGGCCTCGCTGCAGAGGAATTCGCGGATCGAGGAACGCAGCACCGCGCGGCCATCGGCGCGACGTGCGTAGGGTGTCGGCCCGGCGCCCTTGAGTTGCAGATCCCAGCGCTGTCCGGCGCGGTTCACGGTCTCACCCAGGTTGATCGCGCGGCCATCGCCCAACTGCCCGGCCCAATGCCCGAACTGATGCCCGCCATAGCAAGCGGCATACGCCCGCATGCCTGGCAACTGACGGTTGCCGGTAAACACCTCGGCAAACTCCGCGCTGGCCACGTCCTCGCTGGAGAGATCGAGCAACGCCGCCACCTCCGGCGACCAGGCCAGTAAACTCGGCGCCGCTACCGGCGTCGGCAATACCGGCGACCAGCAGGCGCCATGCACCTGGCGCCGCCGCGCGCCCTCCTCGGGATCGCCTGGAAGCTCATTGACGAAACGGTTGTCGAAATTGAAAGCCAGCATGGGAAGCGCGGAAACAAGAGTTTTCGACAGATGTGGGCACGGCGGCACAACTCAACCGCGTTACAGCCAGGGCTTCTCCACCTCCTGGATTTGGTAGTAGTCTTGCGCGCTCACGTAATAGCCGTCCTCGGGAGATTCCATGACACTACGCGCAATAGCCATCGCCTTGATCTGCTTCTCGACCGGTGCCCTGGCCCAGTCTCCCATGACCAAGGACAACCGTGCCGCCATCCAGGTCAGCCCGAGCGAGCGCAATCATGTGCTCTACGAGATGCGTGATTATCTGCATGGTTTGTTCAACTTGAACAACGCCCTGTCGAGCAAGGACATGAAGGCGGTTGCCACATCCACCCTGCCGATGGCAGGCATGCTGGAGCATCTGCCGGGCGACTTGGCGGATCGCTTGCCGGAAACTTTCACGCAGATGGCCATCGGCATGAACGAAGTGCTCAAAGTCATTGCCCGCGACGCGGAAGCCAAAGGTGATGTGAGTCTGACGCAAAGTCAGATGGCGGAACTGATGACCTATTGCTCAGGCTGCCACGACACCTACCGCTTCGAGGTTCTCCCGGCGCGGGCTCGTCAATAACGAACGTTTTTCACTTGGTCAGAGCACTTCCGGACGCCCGGTAAAATAACCCTGGGCGGCCAGCACTCCCAGGTTTTCCAGGCTGTCCCACTCCTCACGGCACTCCACCCACGTAGCGATCACCGGCACTTCCAGTACCCTGGCCACCGCGGCCAGGGAACGCACGAAGAAACGGTTATCGGGGCGCAGGTGAAGATCATGGACCACGCTGCCGTCGAGCTTGATATAGGCCGGCAATACGCTCTCCAGATAGCCGAATGCGCCGTGGCGCGCGGCGAAGCGGTCAATGGCCAGATCGCTGCCCCGCGCGCGCAATTGTTCCGCCAGCGAAACGACCTCCCGCGTGTGACTGGCAACCGCCAGTTCATCCACCTCGAACACCAAGCGCCGCGCCAGCTCGGAGTGTGTCGCAAGCAGCGAGTCCAGCCATGCCACGAACTCCGGCGCGATGGCCGATTGTGCGGACAGGTTGATCGCCCAACGGCCATCCAGCGCGCTGTCGCCAAGCCGTCGTAGCAGCACTATCTGGATGACGGCACGGTCCAGTTCCACGGCCATTCCCAGGCGTTCCGCCACTGGCGCAAAACGCCCCGCGGGTAACGCGGAACCATCGTCGGCAATAGCCTGAACGGTGATTTCCCGGGCAAAAACCGAGTCATCGGCCAAATGCTTGATGACTTGGCCAAGCAGGCGCAAGCGGCCTTCTTCGAGTATCTGTCTCAGCAGCAAGCGCCAAGCCTGGGCGCCCAACTCATCCCCGCTGGCCGAAGGCGCATGCACGACCAGACTATTCGCCCCCTGCGCGCGGGCGGCGGCCAGCGCGGTATCGGCGGTGGCAAGGAGCCCACCCAACTCGCGCTCCCGCTCGAACACGGTACCTCCCAGCGCATAGCCATGAATGCGCAACTCAGGGTCACCCTCGGCGACCCGGGCCAGGACCGATTGCACCTCTTGCGCCCAGGCATCCGCATCGGCGCCCGACATGCCATCGGCCAACAAGGCAAAGGCCGCGCCCCCCAAACGGGCGGTAAAGATCGAAGGCCCGGCCACGGCGGCCAGCGCATCGGCGGTTTCGCGCAGCAAGGCATCGCCACGCCGGTAACCGTGCTGTTCGTTCAGTTCACGAAAACCGTTGATCTCTACCATCAACAACAATCCACAGGGATGCTCCTCGGCACTGCGCAGCAGATGAGTCGCCCGATCTTCCAGCGCACGTCGGTTGGGCAGGCCGGTCAAGCTGTCATGGAACGCCTCGCGCCGCGAGTTGGCCAGCGCCTTCGCATGTTCCTCGAACGCCGCCTTCAACTTGCCTGTCATGCGGTTGAGCGCGTTAACTACTGTTGCCAATTCCCTTACTCGTGGCGTGTGGGAGATTTCGCGAAAAATACGCTGTCCGATCTGCCCCGCCTGTGCCTCGATATCGCGTAGCGGCGCCAGGATCGCGCGCAGCACCAGCCACAGGAAAACTAAAGAAACCACGAATGTGGCCGAAAACAACAACAGCAGCCAACGGCCCACTTCCCAGAGTTCACGGTAGGCGTGGCCGGGATGACTGCTGACAAGCACCCGTCCCATCTGCCGCCAGCCGGAAGTAATCAACGACTCGCCCATCGGCATAGCCAACGGTACGGCGCGCGCAAACCAGGCCGGAACGCCTTCCAGGGTGGGCGCCAAGGTGCGAACCAGGAGCGTTTTACCGTGCACATCGAGCAACCGAATCTCGCTGTAATAGCCCCGGTCGAAGAGGGCATCGACGGTACGCTCCACCACCAGCGGATCGCCTCCCTGCATGGCCGGCGCCAGAGACAGGCCGAGCGAAGTGGCCGCGTCCTGGGCATGGGAAGCCAGTTGCGTGGCGACATACGATCGGGTCTGGTGGAAACTCACTCCCAGCGCGCCCAGCAGTGCCAGCAGCAACAGTAGTGATACCCCCACGAACAACTGATGCGACAGTCTCATTGTCATTTATCCCTTGGTGCCAGTTTGAAACGTAACGCCTTGATCCTGCTGGCCGGCCTCGCCGCCGCATCCGCGCTTGCCGGGCTGGCGGACCTGCCGGCTCGTCTGATCGAAACCATGAGTGAACGCTTCGGCCCCCAGGTTCCCGCCCACCTTGCAGCCTGGCGTAAACATCTGCTGCACCCGGAAGAAAGCGAGGAAGCCAGGCTCGCCAGCAGCAATCGTTTCTTCAACGCCATCCCCTACCTGCGCGACATTGAACACTGGAAGGTCGAAGACTACTGGGCCACTCCGGTGGAAACCGTATCCAGCCAGGGCGCGGACTGCGAGGATTATGCCATCGGGAAATACTTCTCTCTGAAGGAACGCGGCATCCCGATCGAGAAACTGCGCATCGCCTATGTACGCCACCTGCGCCTCAAGGAGCCGCATATGGTCCTGGTGTATTACCCGCAACCTGACGCGGAACCGCTGGTGCTGGATAACACCGACCACGAACTGAAACCCGCCTCCAGACGTCCCGATCTGGTACCCGTCTACAGCTTCAACGACGATGATGTGTGGACCGAGAAAAGCGGCGGCCGCAGCATCGGCTCGCCGAGCCAGATCCGCCTGTGGAGTGGATTATTGGCGCGCATGCGGCGCGAATATGAACAATAAGATGAATCAGAACAGCTTGACGACCTGCAGCCAGAAGCGGCCCGAGCGGTCAGGTTCGGACTGCGCGGCCTGAGAACCCAGCCTCCTGGCATAGTCGGCACGCAGACTCCAAGCACCGGGGGTTTTATACACAACCCCGATGCCAAGGGAGGAAAGGTGACGCACGCTTTCACCCGTGTAGCCCGCCCAGGTTTCATGGACCAGACGTGAGACACCAAAATCGGCAAGCAGCATGAGATCCAGGGAACCATATGCCGGGGGTTCGAGGGTGCGGCGCAGTTCCAGGTTGATCAGATGGACATCATCCCCGGCCGCTTCCGCCTGAGGATAGGCGCGCACGCCGTTGGGCCCACCCAAAGACATCTTTTCCGAGGAGTCCAGGTTTTTCGAGGCGAGTTGGCCGGAATAGAGGGCCGTGAAACTGAAGCCGGAACCCAGATAGCGCTGGTGGCTGGCACTCAGGGCAAGTTTGTTGAAGCCTCCCCGTGTTCCCGCCAGGGTCGCGGGGGCATCCAGATACCCTGAATACAACAGCGCGGAGAAATTGCTCTTGCCGAGTTGACCGTCAAGATCACCCAGCAGCCCCAGGCTGGCCACACTCGACTGCTTATCGGTGCTGCTCGCTCCGATGTGATCACGCAATTTCTTGTAGTCGAAGCCGAGGCGGCCGCGCAGGTTGAATTGCGCCGAGCGGACCAAGGCATGATTCAACGTAACGTCAGCGATACGGGCGGTGCCGCTGGCATCCAGGCTGGCGAAATCATTACCCAGTTGGTAGTCGGCCTGGGTCAGAGACAAGCCCAAAGTAGTGCCGGAATAGCCCAGTGGCAGCTGATAGCCGAGTTGGCCGTAGACCAGTCCTTTGCCGCTGCTCAACACTCTCGCGGAAAAACGGTCGCCGATGCCGGCGGGGTTGTTGATGGCGATGCTGCCGCCGAGACGGTAGCGGCCGGTGTAGCGGCTGCCGCTGTTGTCGAATTCCAGGCTGCCGTCACGTTGCTTGCCCTCGCGCAGTTCCAACACAAAATCGGAAGTGCCTACCGCGCTTCCGGGCCGCAAGGTAGCGGCGGCCTCGATGCCATGAAGATCGTCGGCGAGCAGTGTGGCCCGCTCCACCGCGCGGCCGGTAATGATGTTGCCGGGCTGGAGTGGTCGCGTTAGTGCTTGTGCGGCGTGGTCTTTGAGACCGCTCTGGTTGCGCAGCACGACTTCACCGTAGCGTCCTTCCAGAACGGCGATTTCGACGATGCCGTCCTTGATCTCCTGCGCCGGGATGTAGGCGCGGGCCAGCATGCTGTCGTGATCGCGGTAATAGCGGGTGATGCGCTGCGCCAAGGCATCCAGCTCACCCAGCGTCAAATTGCGGCCGATAGCGTCGTGCAGCAGGGTCTCAAAGGTTGCGGCGGGGTAAAGACTGGCGCCGGTGATGCGTATCCCACGCAAAGGAATCTGAAAAGTGTCTGGGCCGGTCAACGCTGGACGGTTTTCTTCGTCGCGCTGCGGCAGTGCTGGCGGTGTTACTGGAGCCGCGGGGGCTGGGCGCACACTCTCCAGTATCTGGCCAGCATCCGGCGGTAATGGGGCGGAATAGGCCAGCGCCGAACCCAGCAGCGACAAGACAGCCATGCGGCTCGTCGCAACAAGCAGCGCGCGCTGCAGTCCCGCAAAAAACGCACAAGCTGTCCGGGACGCTGACAACGGGCCGGGCGGCTGACTCGTCATTACTTCACTAATCAAATACTTCATTAATAAAACACTCCATCTCATTGATTTTTATATTATTACTTCAGGCGCAACCAGTAGTGGCGAAAATACTTACATGCCCATTCTGACCGCATCTTCCACATCGACCGCAACCGGGCGCGAAACACCCGGTTCGGGCATGGTAATGCCAACGAGGTTGTGCGCCATTTCCATGGTCAGGCGATTGTGGGTGATGAACAGGAACTGGGTTTCCGCCGACATCTTGGTGACCAGGGCGCAGTAGCGCTCGGTATTGCTGTCGTCGAGCGGCGCGTCGACCTCGTCAAGCAGGCAGAACGGCGCCGGGTTGAGGCGGAAGAAGGCAAACACCAGGGACAAGGCGGTAAGCGCCTTCTCGCCGCCGGAGAGGAGATGGATGGAGCTGTTTTTCTTGCCCGGCGGCTGCGCCAGCACGGTGAGGCCGGCATCGAGGATTTCATCACCCGTGAGCGTGAGTTGCGCTTCACCGCCGCCAAACAGTTCAGTGAACAGCACCTTGAATTCGCGGCTGACCTTGTCGTAGGTTTCTTTCAGGCGGCTGCGAGTTTCCTCGTCGATGCGGCGGATGGCTTCTTCCAGCGTGTTGGCGGCGGTTTCCAGGTCTTCGGCCTGGCTATCCAGGTACTGTTTGCGCTCCTGCGTGGCTGTGAGTTCGTCAAGCGCGGCCATATTGACCGGGCCAAGTGCCGCGATCTCCGCTTCCAGGCGGGTGAGTTCGTTTTTCAGCCAGGTTTCGCCACGGGCGGCAATGGCAGCCACCTGGGCCGCCGTTTCCAGTTCCGCTTCCAGCACACCTTCCAGTTCTTCCGTATAGCGCGCTTCGTTGAGCCGGGCTTCCTGCAACTTCAGTTCCAGCGCGACTTCGCGCTCCTTCAGCGGCTCCAGGGCGCGTTCACTGGTGATCCGCGCGGCATCGAGATCGCGCAGAGCGGCGTTGGCGCCTTCCAGGGCTTCGCGCGCGGCAACCAGAGTGGCCTCGGCGCTTTGGCGACCTGCCAGAGCGGCATCCAGCGCCGCCAGCGTGGGCGACTCATGAGCCTGGTCGAGTTCCGCCTGTAGTCGTTCAAAGGTCTGGGACAGATCCCGCAGGCCACGCGCGGCGCGCTGTTTGCGCTCGTCCAGGTCTTTCAGACGGGCGCTGAGAGAACGCACCAGAAAAGCCGCTTCCTGCGCTTCCCGCTCGGCCTGACGCTGGCTTTCGCGCACGCCGTGCAACTTCTGTTCGGCGGCCTGACGCGCGGCACGCGCCGCGTCCAGACGTTCGCGCGCCTCGTCGTGTTCCAGACTGGCCTCGCGCTGGCGTTCGCTGGCGTCGTTCCAGCTTTCTTCCTCCACCGCCATCTGCTCGTAGATTTCGTTCAGTTCCTTCTCGACCTGGGCGCGGCGCTCGGTGACCCGGCGCGCGGCTTCTTGCACCCGTACCAGACTGACCTGCAATTCGTGTACCCGGTTCTGCGACTGCCCCAGTTGCGTCTGCAAGGCTTCGCCCTGGCGCCGCGCGGTCTGCTGCGCGGACTCGGCCTGGATGACTTCCTCGGCTACTTCCTCGACCGCGGCCCGCGCCAGTTCCAGAGATTCTTCCAACCGCTCGATTTCCCGCACCCGCGCGATCAGGCCCTGATGTTCCTTCTCCGGCGCGTTGAAAATCAGGCTGTCGCGGCTGACCCGGTGGCCTTCGCGGGTGGCGATGAAGCCGCCGGGCGGCAGGCTGCCACGATGCGCGATGGCATGTTGCAGGGTGTCGGTGGCGTAGGCCAGGGCAAGGCGGTCGGCGAGGAAACGGGCGACTAACGTATCCTCCGTATGGATGAGGTCGGCGAGCAGGTTCAGGTCGCCCTCTCCCGCAGCGCCGGCTTCCAGCCGGCTGTTTTCGAAAGACGCCGGCAAGGATGCCGGCGCTACAAAGGGCAGCAACAGCTCGAAGCGTGCCTCGGGTGGCTGTTCCGCCCACGACGCTTCGGCTTCCACCGCCAGCGCCGCCATTGCCTCGCCCAAAGCCGCTTCCACGGCGGTTTCCCAACCCTCCTCCACCCGTATCCGTTGCCACAGGCGCGGCACCGAATCCAGACCCATGCGCGCCAGCCAGGCAGCGCCCCCACTTTCCGCCTGATGCGCGCTGTTTTGCAGTTTCGTCAAGGCGCCGACTTCAGCTTCCAGGCGGTGCAGTTCGCGGTTGGCGGCGTCCTGCGCCTGGCGCGCCTGGCGCAGGCGCGCTTCGTGTCGCGGCCACTCGTTACGCGCGGTTTCCAGGTAATCACGCAGGCGTTCCACCCGTTCCTGCTCGGTTTCCAGGTCCATCTGCTGGCGCTCTACTTCGGCTGCGTCGTTTTCCGCCAGGTGTTCCTGTTCCTGGATCAATCTGAGTTCGCGCCCCTTCAACTGGTTGATGGCGCGCTCCGCGTGGACGGCGTTGGCTTCTTCCAGTTGCGCGGCCTGCTCGAACCGGGCCATTTCCCGCTGCACCTCGGCGACGGCGGCCTGCGCCGCGCGCCAAGCACTGTCGACTTCGGGCAGGTTGTCGCTGGCCTGGGCGGCGCGCTCGGAGAGGATTTCCGCCTGTTCCTCGGCCTGCTCCAGATCGCGGCGGCGTTGTTCGATTTCGTCTTCAGCCGCCTGTTGCTCGGCCTGGGTGGCGGCTTGCCGCTCGCCGGAGAGACGAATGTCCTGCGTCAGGCGCTCGCGGGTGGCGTGCAGGTGGCGCAGTTCCTGTTCCACCCGGGACACTTCACCACTTTCCGCATAGAACCTTGCCTGCGCCTGATTGAGGGTTTCGGTGGCATTGAACTGGTCGAGACGGCGGCTTTCCAGGTCGGATTCCAGACGACGCAGTTCCGCGGTCCTGGCTTCGATGTCGTTACTCGCCGCCTCCCGCTGCCGTGCCAGTTCGGCCTGGCGGGACTGGGCCTCGCGTTTGCGGGTGAGCGCGAGGAAGTGAGTCTTGAGGGTGCGGTCGGCATCCAGACCGAAAAAGCGGCGCGCCACTTCGGCCTGGACGGAGAGTTTTTCCAGTTGCCTGCCGAGTTCCTCGCGGATGTCGGATACCCGGTCGAGATTTTCCCGGGTGTCGCGCAAGCGATATTCGGTTTCCTTGCGCCTTTCCTTGTACTTGGAGACCCCCGCCGCTTCTTCCAGGAAGCCGCGCAATTCCTCCGGCTTGGCTTCGATGATGCGCGAGATCATGCCCTGCTCGATGATCGCGTAGGCATCGCCGCCGAGGCCGGTACCGAGGAACAGGTCGGCCATGTCGCGTTTGCGAACCTGGACGTTGTTGACCCAGTAGCTGGAATCGCCACTGCGGGTCAGCATCCGTTTGACCGCGATCTCCGCATATTGCGACCACTGCCCCGCCGCGCGGCCGGCGCTGTTGTCGAACAGGAGTTCGACCGACGCCCGCGAGGCTGGCTTGCGCCCGGAGGAGCCGTTGAAAATCACGTCCTGCATGCTGGCGCCGCGCAATTCGCGCGCCTTCGACTCGCCCAGTACCCAGCGCACCGCGTCGATCACATTCGACTTGCCGCAGCCGTTGGGGCCGACGATGCCGGTCAACTGAGCGCTGGCGGGAAGCGTCACCGGATCGACAAAAGACTTGAAGCCGGCGATGTGGATGTGTTTGAGGCGCAAAGGAGTAAGCGAGGACAGGTTGGGTGGGCGTCTATAATCCGCGCCGCATTCTACTTTTTCTCTTCGCCCCCATGCCGACCCAAGCCAGCAAAACCCTGGAAACCTTCGACAACCCGAACCCGGGCCGCGATTACCACATTCATATGGAAATCCCGGAGTTCACCTGTTTGTGCCCGAAAACCGGCCAGCCGGACTTCGCCACGCTGTATCTGGATTACATCGCCGACCAGCGTTGCGTGGAGCTGAAGAGCCTCAAACTCTACATCTGGTCGTTCCGCGAGGAAGGGCATTTTCACGAAGACGTCAGCAACCGCATTCTCGACGACCTGGTGCGCGCCACCGATCCACGTTTCATGCGCCTGACCGCGAAGTTCTACGTGCGTGGCGGCATTTTTACCAACGTCGTCACCGAGCATCGCAAGCCCGGCTGGGAGCCCGCGCCGCGCGTCGAGCTCAGCCAGTTCGCGGGCAATTCAAACACGCGCGGGTGAGGTCAGCGCTCAACCCTGCTGGCGGCGCTCCTGTAGCGCCGGCTTCCAGCCGGCTATAGGAACGCCGGCAAGGATGCCGGCGCTACATTCTCGGCCCCGGAGTCAGCCAGAGCAGCGTATCCAACCTGCGCACGTCTTTTTGTTCCACCTTGATGCGCGCCATGCCGGCGGAAGCCACGTTGAGGCAGTAGGCCTGCGTGGGCGACAGGCCGAGCACATGGCAGATCGCCATGCGCATCACCCCGGCATGCGCCACCACCAGGACATGGCCGCCGACATGCCCGGCAAGAATGTCTTCATAGGCGGTGGTGACACGCGCATGGAAAGCTTCCAGTAATTCCGCGCCTTGCGGCCGATGGCGGACCGGGTCGCGCTTGAACTCGAACACACAGTCGGGAGTCTCGCGCTTGAGTTCGTCCGGCGTCTTGCTTTCCCAGGCGCCGAAGCCGACCTCCTTGAGACGCTCGTCGAAGCTTAACGGCAAGCCGGTTTCAGCCGCCAGCCACTCCGAAAACGCCGCGCAGCGGGCCAGGGGTGAGCTGACGATGGCGTTCCACGGGCGATCATCGGCGGTCGCGGCACGCATCTGTGCCCAGCCTTTTTCCGAGAGCGGGTCATCGATCTGTCCGCGATAACGCCGGCCACCCACCGGTTCACCGTGGCGCAGAAAATCAAGCTGCGTATAGATTGGTTGCACCGGATTCGCCATCACTCGCCCTCCCCGTTCAGCAACCGCTCCACTTCACGCCGCAACGCTTCCAGTTCCAGGATCGCCATCCCGGCGCGCGATCCCAGAGCCGCGATGGTCGCGCCCAGGGCCGCGCACTGGCGGTAGGCGGTGCGGCTTTTCAGGCTGGCGGCCAGCAGGGGAATACCGAATTCCGGCAGCATACCCATCACCTCGCGCGCCAGTACCGTGTTCGGCTGCATCTGGTTCACCACCAGGCGAGCCAATAACTCGGGGTTCTTGTGGCGTGCATCGACAATGGCCTCGCGGATGCGCACCGAGGCCCACAGATCCAGAGGCGAGGGAATCACCGGCACCAGGGCGAGGTCGGCGATGCGCAGGGCGCTTTGCGTGACCGGCGCGGCGGCGGCCGGCGGACTGTCGATGACGATGTAGTCATAGGCATCGCGCCGCTTGCGCAAGGCCTTGTGCAACTTGCCTTCCTCGCCGGAAACGTCTTCGACAACCGCCGGATAACCCTCTCCCATACCGGCCCAGTGCAGGGCGGTGTTCTGCGGGTCGGCATCGGCCACCAACACCGTGTGGCCGGCATCCGCCAGGCTGCCCGCCAGCAACATGGCCAGGGTGGTTTTGCCGGCCCCGCCTTTTTGATTCACCACGGCGATTATTTTCGCGCTCACGGCATCACTCCAGATTTCAACTTGCGTGATGTTAGCCCCGACCTGCGACCCGTGCAGTGGTACGGGTATAATCCGCGCCGTTTCATTAACCGAGTACCGCGACATGGGCTTTCTCTCCGGCAAGAAGATTCTTATCACCGGTCTGATCAGCAACCGCTCCATTGCCTACGGCGTGGCCAAATGCTGCCACCGCGAGGGGGCGGAACTGGCATTCACCTATCAGGGCGAAAAGGTCAAGGATCGAGTAATGGGACTGGTCCGGGAATTCAGCGGCGGCGAGCCACTGGTGTTTCCCTGCGACGTCGGCAGCGATGAGGAAATCACCACGCTGTTCGAGAGCCTGGGCAAGCACTGGGATGGCCTCGATGGTTTGGTCCACTCGATCGCTTTCGTGCCCAAGGACGCACTGGTCGGCAGCTACATCGACAATGTCACTCGCGAAAACTTCCGTATCGCCCACGACATTTCCAGTTACTCCTTCACCGGTCTGGCGAAAGCGGCCCTACCCATGATGCAGGGGCGCAATGGCGCCATGCTGACCATGACCTACCTGGGCGCGGTACGCTCGGTGCCACACTACAACGTCATGGGCCTGGCCAAGGCCAGTCTGGAAACAAGCGTCTACTATCTTGCATCCAGCCTGGGTCCGCGCGGCATCCGCGTAAACGGTCTGTCCGCCGGCCCGATCAAGACCCTGGCCGCATCCGGCATCGCCGACTTCAGCAAACTCCTGGCCTGGGGCGAACAGCACTCGCCGCTACGCCGCAACGTGACCATAGAAGAGGTCGGCAACGTCGCCGCCTTTCTGATGTCGGACCTGGCTTCCGGCGTGACTGGCGAAATCAGCTATGTGGATTCCGGCTTCAACAGCACAGCGGGCCTATCGGTAGACGACTGAAGTTTCACCACACAACAAAAAAAGCCGGGTATGCCCGGCTTTTTTTGTTGTGTGTGCGTATTGCTTACTCCGCCTTGGGCTCCAATGCGCTTGGCTCGATCTTGATGCTTGCCTTGGCCTTGAGGTTTTCCAGATAGGCACGCATTTCTTCCTGGGCAAGCAAGCGACGTACATCGTTGCGGATACGCTTGGCCATATCCGGCTTGGCCTGACCCGCCGTGACCCGGTTGATGCGGTACACCCGATACCCTTCAGCCGTCTCGGCGCCGGCATAAACTGGCAGTTTGTCGGTAGCGGCACGGAAGATGGCCTTGACCGCTTGCGGCGGCAGGTTGAGTGGTTGCATCCGGGACACGGTCATCGCCGCGGACCAGTTGATCGCCTGGTCGGCGGCCGCATTCAGCAGCGCTTTCTTGCCGGCCTCGATCGCCAGATTACGCGCCATCTCCGCGCTCAGTTTCAGCCGAATCTCACCCGCCACCTCGGCCACAGGCCGTTGGCCCGCCGGGCGGTAATCGATCACTCGCGCGGACACCAGGGTATTGGGCACGACTTCAATGGCTTCCGTGTTCTGCCGCTTCTTCTGCGCGTCTTCCGAAAACAGCGCTTCCAGCAGGCGCTCATTGGCCAGGGGCGCGGTTGCCGACTTGCGGTTGAACCAGCCACTTTCCTCTATGTTGAGGCCGAACTCTTTAGCCGCCGGGGCCAGACTATCGGGCTGCTCGTAAACCATGTTGCTGAAGCGCTCGGCCGTTTCCACAAAGCGGCGCTGTGCCTCCTGCTGCCTGAGTTCCTTCTGGATGTCACCCTTGGCCACCTCGTAACCGATCTTGGCACCGGGCACGATCCCGTCCAGACGGATGATGTGATAACCAAACTGGGTTTCCACGAGATCGCTGATGGCGCCCTGTTTCATCTGGAACGCCGCGTCGGAGAAAGGCTTGACCATCATGTCACGGGTGAACGAACCGAGATCGCCACCCTTCTCGCCCGAAGCCGGATCTTGTGAAAACTTGCGCGCCAGTTCACCGAACTGTGCGGGTGCTTTCTTCACTTCTGCAAGAATCTGCTCGGCTTTGGCTCTGGTAGCCGCGCGCGCCTTCGCATCGGCGGCGGCATCTATCTTGATCAGGATGTGACTGGCGCGACGGCGTTCCGGCTCCTGAAAACGCGCGGCATTCGCCTCATAAAATTTGTGTGTCTGCTCCTCACTGATCTGCACTTTCCCTTCCAGCGCGGCCTGAGACAAGACCAGATATTGCACGCGCAGCGAGGCGGGAGTCGCATAGTCTGCCTTGTGGGTGTCGTACTCGGCTTGCACCGCCTTGTCGTCGACACTGGCGGACTTCAGGAAGTCCTTGCGGTCGAAGTTGGCCTCATTCACTTCACGCTGCTGCGCGAGTAATGCGTTCAAGCGAACGGCGGTGGGCATGGGTGCCACGGCGCCTTCTCCGTAACCGATCTGTACCTGCTTGAGCAACAGGTCCTGAGCGATCATCGCCAGGAGACTCTGCTGGCTCATGCCTTGAGTGCGCAACCAGGATTCCAGACGTGCCGGGGAGAACTTGCCAGCTTCCTGGAAAATTTCGATGCCCGCGAGAACCGCCTGGATCTGCGGGTCGAGAACGGTAAAACCGGCTTTCCGGGCCGCCTGAGACAGCAGACTGGTATTGACCATCTGCTCCATCACCTTGGCGCGCAACGCCTTGTCGTCAACCTTGGCGCCCATTTCCCGCTGGATGGACTCGGCTTGGTCCTTGAGCGTCTTGATGAACTCGCGCTGGCTGATCTCGGCGTCGTTGACTTTGGCGACGGGCGGCGCCTCGCCATTCCCCTTCATGTATGACTCAACACCCCAGACCGCGAAGGTGAGTGCGAGCAATCCAAGAATGACGCGAGCAATCCAACCTTGGGCACGTTCTCGTATGGCTTCTAACATGGTTCCGACAAGGCAAAAAAATTAAAAAAAAAGGCGAACTCGCGTTCGCCTTTGAGGTGTTGGCGGAGTGGACGGGACTCGAACCCGCGACCCCCGGCGTGACAGGCCGGTATTCTAACCAACTGAACTACCACTCCATGCATTGCATTGTTTCTTCAATTTAGTTGCGGTTGTTTCTAGGCAACTGCGAAGCCCGCGCATCATAGTAGGCATCTTCAAATCTGGCAAGAGGGAAGTGTCTTGCTGGAGCCCCCCAGACTCTTCGCCAATCAAGTCCTGATACTCGACGATGGATGACATTGCCTGAAACCAAACGACGTAAAACCAGACTTGCAAAGTATTGGTGGCGGAGAGAAAGGGATTCGAACCCTTGATACGCTATTAACGTATACACGCTTTCCAGGCGTGCGCCTTCGACCGCTCGGCCATCTCTCCGCAAGAGGGCGCGCAGAATACATGCCGGAACGACGCAAATCAAGGAGGAATAAGCCAGGCGTGTTGGGATTGGACGGCCAGCGGGAGCAAGAGATCGGCGAGGAGGAGCCTGGTTCGTTCCAACTGTGTCGCACGCTCGTGACTGTGAGGCCGGCATCACAACCTGGGGCGAGCCTCTACTTGCTCCAGTCTTCGAGAAAGCGTTGGTAGAAAGCGCTATCCGCCACGGTGGCGCCACGCACCCCGACGATGGCGGAAGCAAAGTCCTGAGCCCGCTTCAGGGTGGTAGCCAGAGGCCACCCGCGTAACCGGCCGAGCAGAACAACCGCGGTGAATGAGTCGCCCGCCCCCACCGTATCCACCACACGGGTCGTGGCGGCGGGTCTGACACTCTCGTCCTTCTCCGTGGCACTCAACGCCAGCGCGCCTTCCTCTCCCCGCGTGAGAAGAAGCTGCCGCAAATCATATTGGGCGAGAAACTGGCGCGCCCTGGCCGTCAGATCGCCCTGGCCCGGGGCCAACAACTCCAGTTCATTCTGATTCAGCTTGACCCAGTCGGCCCGCGCCACCCAGCGCAGGATGTCCGCCTGGCTCCACCAGGGCGGGCGCAGATTGACATCGAGGAAGACCGGCATATCGAGATGCCGCAGCAGGGTTTCCAGGGTGGTACGGGATTCCTCGCGGCGCAGCGCCAGGCTGCCGTGATAGAAAAACGCGGGGCGCTCCAACTCCGGGATGTCGGCGAGATAGATGAAGTCGTAGGCCTGATCCGGCAGGATCTCAAAACGCGGTTCGCCGTCGATCAATTCGATACGTACCGCGCCGGTGGGATGCATCGGGTCGGTCTGCAGAGCCGCGCAATCCATGCCCCAGGCGGTCATGGCCAAACGCGCCTTCCGCCCGGTGGCGTCGTCCCCCACCCGACTGATGAACAAGGGATTCTCGCCGAAGCCGCGCAGATGCCAGGCCACGTTGAACGGTGCCCCGCCCAATACTTCGTTACCGTCCGGGAAGCGGTCGAACAGGACTTCGCCAAACAGGATGGGACGCGCGCGCGCTTGTTCTCGATGCATAAGTTCAGGCCTCCAGCCAGGCTCGGGTGGCGGGGATGAAGTGGGCCACGCCTTCCAGAATGCCGGCACTGTAATTGCCGTTCATGCCGCCCAGCCCCCCGTGGGCCAGATACAGCGTCGGGCCATGGCCCAGCCTCATGGCATGCGCCACGGTCTCGGCCCGTACCGTTTCCTGGGCGTTGGCCACCAACACCGAGGGGATGTTGCTCACCAGGACCTCCATGTCGTTGCCACTGTCGCCGGCAAACACGGTGTGATCCAGGGGAATATCCAGTTGCTCACGCAGAAATTCCAAAGCATGGAGCTTGCTGGCGCGGGCGGGGAGCACGTCGAGCAAGCCGGTGGCCGTGGTTTCGTCCACGCTCCAGACCAGATTGAAGCGCGCGCCGGTGGGTGAGAGATGCTCGCGCACCCGTGCCAGGAGTTCGGACGGGTCCGCCAGGGGAGCGGCGTAATAACTCAACTTGCAGGGGCCTTGCTTGGCCCCCTCCTGCAAGCGCAGATCGGAAATCCCCACCAAAGCAGCGGCCAACTCGTCGTGGCCGCGCCCTGCCCAGTCCACGGCGATGGCTTGCAGCCAGTCGCCGCGCTGGTTCCAGTCATCGCCACGCAACTCATACAGGCTGGTGCCCACGTCACCAATAACAAAGTCGGGGCGGGGTAGATCGTATTCGGCCATGGCCGCTTCCACCAATTCCCGGTGGCGCCCGCTCACGTAGGCAAGCCTGACTTCGGGACGGGCAACGAAACGGCGGAAACGGGGGCGCGCCAGCGGAGATTCCGGCTGGGCGCCGTTGGGCAAAAGGGTGCGATCGAGGTCCGTGGCGAGGAGGATGAGGTCATCCATTCACTGAGTCCTCCAACCGCGGCACGCGGCACGCGCTATAGAAATCATAGTATTCGATCGCCTCCAGAATGCCGCGCGCATAGCCGGCCTGGGCAAAGTAGATGCGCTCCACCTCGGCCAGGACGCGCAGTTCGTCGTTGTGGCGGTTGGCCACCACCACGGCCAGGGTGTTGCCACGCATCATGTCCTCATCCGAGCCGGAGCCCCCGGCGGCCAGGATGTGCTCCAAAGGAATGCCCCACTGGTCGGCGAACCAGCGCACGGCGAAGCCCTTGGAAGCGCGGATGGGCAACACGTCGAGGAACTGGCCGAAGGAGATGGTGGCGTTCACCGTCTGGTCACCCTGGTGCAGCAAGCGGTTGATCTCTTCCAGCGAGGGGGCCACCTGGGGATCGATGTAATAACTGATCTTGTAGCGACTCTGATCTTCCTTGGGTTGGCGCTTCAGTCCCGGCAGTTCGTCCAGGATGGCGCGTACCGCGGTGGGGGTCCAGAGGTGGTCGATATGCCGGGTCCAGGCCTGGTCCACGGCATATTCCGGCGCGAAGTGGATCTCTGAGCCGAGACTGGTGATGAGCACGTCCGGCATCGGTATGCCGTAACGACGCATGACCTTGAGGGCGGACTCCAGGGAGCGGCCGGTGACGATGCCGAAGCTGGCGCATTTGCGATGTTCTCGTACCACCCGCACGAATTCCGCCAACGACTCCGGATCGCCCAGCAGATTCTGGTCCAGGTCGGTGAAGATGGCGCGATCGTGATACAGCATGGGACGGCGGCGTGGTGGCTTGCGGGCGGGGCCGCCGTGTTCCAGGAGCGGTTTCACGGCTTCGAGATAACGTTCGGCGTGGGCCTGCCATGAATAATGCTGTTGCACACCCCGCAAACCCGCCTGTGCCAGATTTGCCCAGGTGTCCTTATCCCGCAGCACTTTCAGCAGGGCCACCGCCATCTCGTCGGGATTGAGAGGGTCGATCAGGTAACCATTGTGGCAGTTGCCAATGATGTCCCGCGGGCCGCCATCGAAGGTGGCGACGATAGGCAGGCTGCTGGCCGCCGCCTCGATCAGGGTCAGACCGAAAGGCTCGGTCAGCGCCGGGTTGACGAAGACGCCGCGCGAAGCCGCCGCCAGGCGATACAGCACCGGCACTTCATCGCGTTTATGGTGTTTCGGATAAGCCACCTTGCCATAGAGATCGTAACGATCGACATCCAGCAGCAGATCGCCCAGGACAGTCTGGGCACCGCTATCCAGATCACGAATGTCGTCGCGATTGCCGGCCACCACCACCAGGTTGGCCAGTTCCTGAAGTTCCGACGATTCACCATAAGCCCGCACCAGAGTAGCGATGTTCTTGCGCTCGTCCGGACGGGACAGGGCCAGGATCATGGGCTTGGCGGGGTTGCTGAGGAAGCGGGCCACTTCGCTGGCGATGGGCGCGCCCTGTTCGTCGCCCTTGGGCGGCATGAAGCACTTCAAGTCCGTGCCTGGTGGGATGACCCGCATTTGCTCCGGCTGATAGTGGTCGTATAGCCCGTACTGTTCCTCGATTTCGTTGGCGGTGGAGGCGATCACCAGCGTAGCCGAGCCCAGTGTCAGTTCCTCCGCTTCCACGCGCCGGGCCATGTGGTAGCGCTCCTCGATCACGTCCCGTTTCAGGCCCGAAGCGATCAGGCGACGGCGCTTCACCCGGCCCAGGGAATGGCCGGTATGCATCAGGGGCACGCCCAACAGATTGGCCAGTCGCGTGCCGACATAGCCGGCATCGGCATAGTGGCTGTGGACGATATCTGGGGTTAACCCCTCGGCACGCAGGAAAGCCAGGGCGTTGTCGGCGAAGGAATCCAGGTGATCCCAGAGTTCTTCCTTCCGGATATAGCCCTCGGGCCCGGCATCGATACGCACGATGCGGGCCTTGGGGCCAAGGGACTCGATGGGCTGGGCGTAGTCCGGACTCACCTGAGGATCCACCACGCGCCGAGTCATCAGGTCCACCCGGGCCACTCCGGGTAGTTCCGCCAGCGCGCGGGCCAGTTCCACCACATAGAGGGTTTGCCCACCGGTATCGGCATCCCGCCCCAACTCCAGGTTGGGGCCGCGGATAAGGCCGTGAACACTGATCAACAACAGATACAGGCCTCGATGGTCCGAGGACGATGGCTGCGTGGAGACGGAATGGTTCATGGCGGCGACTTCTCCTGGCCGACACGCCCAGTTGCGGGTGCCGGGGGCTGGCGATGGGTAAGGCCGAGGCATCGGAGAAGCAGAACTTCGGGGCCTCCGCGATAGGGGTTATGGCTCGAATTCATGCTGTTTAGGGTAAACCGCGAAGGCCCGCCTTGGCAAAGGCGCTGCTCTCGTTGACTGGTGATGCGGTTAGCGTAGCGACCCCCCCTTTGTCAAAGGGGGGCAGGGGGGATTTCTGAGGTGGCGGCTCAGGCAAACGTCGCTAAATCCCTGATGAAGCCCCTACCCTTCGGTACCTCATTCCCCCTTTGGAAAAGGGGGAGGCCACCTCCTCGGGCGGCTTCTGTCGCATCCCCAGCTAACAAGAAAAGCGCCTAGGCAAAAACCTCGCCTACCCGTCGCCGCCGACGTCGCCTTGCCGGCGTTACAACTCCAGCAGCAAGCGCGCCGGATCTTCCAGCGCGTCCTTCACCGCGCGCAGGAAACTCACCGCTTCGCGACCGTCGACGATGCGGTGGTCGTAGGAAAGTGCCACATACATCATCGGGCGAATGACCACCTGGCCGTTTTCGGCGATGGGGCGATCCTGGATCTTGTGCAACCCGAGCACACCTGACTGCGGCGGATTGAGGATGGGGGTGGAAAGCAGAGAGCCGAACACCCCACCGTTGGAGATGGTGAAGGTGCCGCCTTGCATTTCCTCCAGGGTGAGTTCCAGACTGTTGGCGCGGCGGCCGAAGTCGGCGATCTGTTTTTCCACCGCCGAAAACGACATGTGGTCGGCGTTGCGCAGGATGGGCACCACCAGGCCGCGTTCCGAACTGACCGCGACCCCGATGTCGAAATAGTCGTGGTAGATGATGTCGCGCCCATCCACGCTGGCGTTGACCAGGGGATAGGCCTTGAGCGCCTGGCACGCCGCCTTGGTGAAGAACGACATGAAACCCAGCTTGACCCCGTGTTCCTTCTGGAAGCGTTCCTGGTAACGCGCGCGCAGGTCCATCACCGGCTGCATGTTGATCTCGTTGAACGTGGTCAATATGGCGGCCGTGTTCTGCGCCTCCTTCAGGCGTTCGGCGATGCGCTGGCGCAGGCGGCTCATCTGCACATGGCGATCGTTGCGCTCCAGCGAATCGGCACAGGGCGGGCATGGCGGACATTTTCCGGCGGCGGCCGCCGCGAGCACGGCGGGCGCGACGGCTTGTGGCGACGGCGGCGCCTCCGCCTCATGGCGACCGATTTCACGGCGCTGCGAGGGAGGCAGCACGGCAGCCGGTTTTTCCGGAACGGGCGGGACGGCGGGCTTGACAGCGGCCTGGGGAGCGGATGGTGGCGCCGTGACAGGAACGGTCGCCGCCGCTGTGGCCGGGCTGTCCGTCGCGCCCGCTTCCGTGTCGATCAGCGCCAGAACCTCGCCCGATTTCACCTCACCGCCGACCGGCACACGAATTTCCACGAGTACGCCGTCGGCCGGCGCGGCCACTTCCAGGATCACCTTGTCGGTTTCCAGTTCGGTCAGGGTTTCATCGCGTTGCACCCGTTCGCCGGCCTGCTTGCGCCAGACCAGGAGAGAACCGCTCTGCACGGATTCGGACAATTCAGGCGTTTTCAGTTCGATCAGCATGGCGGACACCCGGAAGAGGTTGATGCGCGGGGATTATAGGAAGTAAGCCCAGGTTTTGTGCGCTGCGATAAGCGTGAAATGCACCATGGAAGATGAAATGCGCGGGGCCTTCTTGCCAAGCAAAATAGCGTTCATAGAATGAGACAAGCATGTCCCGAATAACACGCTCCGCCTGGAGATCATCATGCCTGGCCCCGCCACTTTCGCGCGCTTTCTGAGCGCCCTGTCGCTGGCATTTTTGCCGGCCTTGTTTATCCCTCAGCCCGTTCTCGCCGCGGATGGCTTGCGCGCCGACAACAGCGAAATCGCGGTTGGCGAGAGCACCACGATCCGCCTGAAGGGCGCCTCCGGTTGGTTCAAGACGCGCTGGCATGACAGCCCGGACGGCGTCATCCGCTTCGACGACACGGGCAACGACGAAGCTCATGTCACCGCGCTCAAACCCGGCCGCGTAAGCATCACCGCCAAGGTGCTGGCGAGCAGCTACAGCCTCGACATCAAGGTGCTGGACGCCCCCGAAAAGCAGGATCCCAAGGGTGGCTGGCACACCAAGATCGAGGGCATGGCCAAGGTGCTGGGTTTCCCCGACACCCGCGCGCGCATCGTGCGCATGCTCGCCGAAGTGAATTCCGGCAGCCGCTCGCCACAGTCCTTCTATGCCGATCTGGCCAAGCTCCCCGCCACCATGTTCGACGTGATCGAGGTGCGCTCGAAGCTGGTGGACGGCAACCCCGCTTTCGCGCGTGATGTGCTGGGAACCACTCAGTCGGGGGGAGGCACGCCGGTGGAACAGGCCCTCCTCTCCTGGCGCCGCGCGCAGACGCTGTCCGCCATCGACGAGGTGGTGAAGCGCTTCGTCGAAGCCGGCCGGATGCCTAAAGACGGTTACTCGATGCTCATCTCCCACGTCGGCAAATGGGCCACGCAGGATTTGGACGCCCTCACCTTCACCGGCGACATCGACTTCAGTTTCGTCTGCAACGACGTGGAACTGGCCCAGGCGATGAAGGACGCCTACGCGGAAGTCATCAAGCGGCGCACCGGTCTTGATCCCATCGCGCTCGATTCCGTCGCCACCGCGCATGGCAAGGCCGGCCTGGAGGTCTACATCGGCAAGCACGGCATGGCCTTCGCCGAGGAGCAGATGAAGATCAACCAACTGGTGGACATGAGCGACGGCTCGAAGCGAAAGATCGAGTTCGAGGACGTGACACTGGGCCTCTCGATGGAACGGGCGATGGCGGAAACCTTCGGCAAGGAACCGCCCAAGCCGGCGGTCGACACCGAACCCGGACTGTCGATGGAAATGGTGCGCCACTTCGGCCATGACATCGTCAAGACCGGCATCTACGACATGAGCAACGCGGTGGTGAAAGCCGCGAAATACCTGGACCGCAGCTACAAATCGCTGGCCGCGTCCGGCGGCCAGCCGGCCGACGCCGATCTCGCCAAATTCGCCGCCGACATCACCGCCTGGGCCAACACCAAGCCGCAGTCGGCGGCCATCCGGGAAAGCATGGTCCAGCGCATCTCCGACTATCTCGGTTCCAGGCCGAAAGCGATATTCGACGAGGGCACGCAAAAGCTGGTGCTGTCGCTCGATGCCGGCCAGATCGCCGCCTTCCACAATAAGGCCACCGAGGCCATGTGGAAGACCGTGGAACAGGGCTCGAACACGCGCACCACGGAGATGGAAACCCGTCTGGCCGAACTCACCGAGCGCAAGCGGCGCGGCGACAACGTGGACGAAGATGTCGCCAGACTGAGAAAGGACATGGCCGGGCTGGTCGACATGGTGGAAGCCGAGGTGAAGGCCTTCAAGGATGTCGAAGTGCCCAAAGTGGTGATCGACAACAACGCCAAGGTGAATCGGCTGATTAGCGTGATGTCCGCCCGCTTCGGTACCAAGGTGCTGAGCGCGGAAGAACTCAAGGACAAGAAGTTCGTCGAGGAACTGCTCAAGGCCGAAGGCCAGCACGGCAGCGAGGCGCGCCGCCAGATGACCGCCGGCTACATCATGGAACGCAGTCTGGACGCGCTGATGAAGAGTCCGGAAATCGCCATGTCCGGCGTCGAAAAAACCAATCAGATGCTCGATTTCATTGACGACGGCCTGCTCGGGTCGATCCGGGGCGAAACCGGCTTCAGTGATTTCGAAACGGAGATGAAGTTCATCCGCGCCGCCGCCGCCGACCCGAAAACCCGGCCCGGCGCGCTGAAGAGCCTGAACGCGCTGAAGAGCAAGGTCGCCCTCGGCGTCAAGGCCACCAACCAGTACCTCAACCAGAAACTGCAAGCCACCGCCGCCGGCCGCCAGGGCATGAAGTTCATGATGGTCTACGGCTTGGTGGACGAGATGAAGTCCTACCGCGACGCCTTCGATCAGGACGGCTGGGGCGGCTTCGCCACCGAGATATTCCGTCGCCGCATCCCGCTCGGCTCCGCGGTGGAAGGCTATGTCATGGGCAACACCTACCGCGCCGGCTGGGACGTGGTCACCACCCTGATTCCCCCACTTGCCCTGCCGGAAGCCGCCTGGGGCCTGGGCACCGCCATCGGCACCCAGACCAGGGCGACCTACTGGAACGAACAGCTTTCCCTGTTCGTGGATTCGCTCTACGACAGCGCCACCTTCAAGCTGATCGAGATGGAACAGCACGACAAAGCCAAGGTGGGCGTGTATCGCCTGGTTTCGGTGAAATACCGTGGCATCCCCATCGACCTATCGCAATTTGCCGCCATGCAGAAAACCCAGGTGGACGCCCTGCGCGCACAGATCGGCAAGGGCCGGCTCGATTGGGCGGCCTACAAACGGGAATTCCAGGGTCTCAGCAACTGGATGGAGGTGGATACCGTCCTGCAAAAAACCATCGCCGACAGCGACCCCGGCCTGGCCTTGATCGAAGAGATGATGAACAACCCCAACGTCGGCCCGAAGCTCATGGATCGCCTGACCGAAAAAGGACTGGTGCGCTGGGAGGAAGTGAAACTCGGCTTCATCACCAACCTGATCAAACGCCTGGAAGACCGCAAGCAGGCCGATCAGGCCCTGGGCGCCGGCATGTTGCCGGACCTGTTCCTGGAATTGCGCCGCGCCGCCGCCGACCTGGAAATCGAGGAGGCCATGCTGCGCGCCCTCGATGCCGAGGTGGACACCAACAACCTGAAAGCCCTGATGAACTGGCTATGGGAAGCCAAGCGCGACATCCAGGGCCAGGCGCCCACGGAAAGCGAGACCACGCGCGCGGCGCAGGTGGTGAAGCAGTATCTGGACACCTACCAGGGCATCGTGAAATCGCGTGACTCACTGCTTGCCTCGTTGCCCGCCGTGGCGGCGAGGGACGGCGCCACCCGCTATCTCACCGGCGACCTGTTCCTGTCCGGGCGCGCCGCCGCCGACAAGGAAGCCAGTGATGTCTGGGTGAAGCACGTCAGCGCCTCGCTCAACGCCAGTGGCGACGCCCTGCTCGCGATCAAGAAGGAATATCTGCCCAACCTCGCCCTGGATGCCGACGACCAGCCCTATCTGGAACGCGTGTTCCCGCGCGAACTCTGGATGAAGCCATACAAGGACGCCGGCATCGCGCGCCAGAAAACCTGGCTGCTCGATCGCGCCATCGACCACGGCAAAGCACGCAACGCCATCCTCGACGAGTACAAGGCCTGGCTGGAAAAACAAGCACCGGTACAACTCAGCGTCACCGTGCTCGACGCGCTGGACGGCGGGAAGCAGGTCGGCGGCGCATCCGGCGACCTCAAACCCACGGACATCCTGGGCAAACCCGGTACTGGCAAGGCCAGCGGAACCATTCTCGTATTCGGCGTGCCCAGCGGCCGCTATACCCTGACCATCAAGGCCCCCGGCTACGAGGATGCCAACCAGGACGTGTTGCTCGGCCGCGCCCTCGATCCCAAACCCACGCTCACGGTGAAGCTGACGCCGAGCGGCCGGAAAGACACGGGCGATCTCGCCCAGTTCATCGCCTCCGCGCTCAAGGCGCGCGACTGGAAAACCCTCGCCGACCGGCTCGATGCCGAGAAGAAGAGCGACCTCAAGACGCGCGACGTGGTCGCCTGGCAGGCCAATATCGACGCCCTCAACGAAGCCCTGCTGACCCTGAGGAAAGAACGCATGGAATGGGCGCTGGCCTGGCAAAGCTATATCGACGCGCTGAACAACATCGACTCCAGCGTCTGGGACAAGCTCACTCGGCAGGTCGAGCAGAAACGCGGCGAAGTCGAGGAACGTTGCTGGAGCGGCGGCGGCTCCGGCGAAGACTCGAAAAAGCGCACGGAGCGTTGCCGGAAGGAAGGCCAGAAGTTCGAGGCAAGCTGTGTCGGCACCTGGCCCGATCAGCACTGGGAAGAAATGAAGCGCATCCGCATGGCGAAACAGGAACTGCCTGATGCCGTGCTCACCCTGCACAGCGCCGGTTACTTCACGCAGCGCGCCTGGTTCGAGGCGGTGGAAAAACTCACTGAAAAATACAAACTGCCCTTCCCCTACCCGAAACCCGTCACCCCGCGCCTGAAATACGCCCTGAGTTGCGCCAATGTCGATCTGGCCACGGGTAAAAAGGATCTGGATGACCTCTCCGCGATCAAGGTCACGGTAGCGGCGCCTAGCGCCAGCCTGCCCTTCGGCCAGTCCGTCACCCTCAACGCCAGCGCCAGCGGCGGCAAGTCGCCCTATAACTTTGCCTGGTCGAGCGGCGAGGGTGGCAACCTCGGTGGAACGCGCGTCAGCGTCACCCCGCGCTGGGCCGGCGAATGGACGGTCACCGTCAGCGCCACGGATGCCGACGGCAAACGCGGCGAAGGCAGCGCCACCCTGCGCGTCAGTCCGGCGCGGGTGAAGTTGCAAGGCACGCAGCCCACCGTGTTCTACGGCAGCGGCGCCACCCTCTCGCTGCCCGGCAAGGAACCGCCTCCACCCGCGCCCGACCCCTGCGCCGGACGCGGATATACCAGCCACAACCCCTATGACGAATGCGCCACGGTCAGAATCGACCCGAGCAAAGCCGTTTCGGTCGCGCCGGGAGGCTACGACACCAACCGGCCCGCCGCTGTTTTCAACCCCAACGTGGAATATGTCCCCCACCCGGATCGCGAATCGCCGCAACTCCCCAGCGGCGGCAAACAACAGGTGGTCTGGCAGGCGGAACCCGCCCTTAGCTTCAATCCGCCGACCAGCGGCGATGGCAAAACCAAGGTCAGCTACGAGCGCATGGGCGAGATCAAGCTGTGGTGCGAAATCCAGGAACAAGTGGAAGGCGTTTTCCATACCGTGGGCGAATGCGACCAGGAAACGGTCAAAGTCATCGCGCCGAAATTCAGCATCACCTTCACCCCGCCGGAAGGCCAGGGCCGTGTGGGGCAGGACATCCGCGCCAAGGTCGGCAGCCAGCCCGATGTCGCCGACAAGCTGATCGACTTCCGCTGGTTCGATCCGCCCTCCTCCAACCGCATGGAGCTGAGCACGAACGCGCGCGAGATCGGTTTCAAGCTCAAGGACGCCAAGCCGGTGGTGCTGAAAGCGCTGGCGCGAGTGCCCTATCACGGCGACGAAATCGCCGACATCAGCGCCACCTACACCGGCCAGGTCTATCAGGTGAAAGCCTGGGCCGAGGAAGCCGGCACGCGGCCGATGATGTGGGACGCCAAGAAAGGCGGCCTGGTGCCGGTGCCGAAAGGCTCTTACGCCACTCATGAACGCATTCCGCTGCGCGCGGAAATCCAGGGCGGTGGCGCGCCCGCCGGCGTGCGCTGGAACTGGACCGTGAACGAGGACACCACGATCTCCAACCCCATCTCGCAGACCCCCACGGTCTCGCGTTCCGCCGCCGGTGGCATCAGCGCCCACGTCGAAGCGCGCGATGGCGAAGGCGCCCTGCTCGGCAGCGGCGACGTCAGCTTGAGTGTGATCGAGGTGCGCGACAGCCCACCCGCGCCCGCCAATCCGACACCCACCCTCACCCCGGACAAGACCACGCTGGAACGCGGCCAGAGCGTCACCATCAAGGCCGAGGTCAACGGCGGCAAGGCGCCCTACAGCTACACCTGGCAAGGCGCCGGCGGCCATGGCGCGAGCGCGACCGCCACGCCGAGCAAGGCCGGCAACCACCAGGTCAGCGTCACCGTGCGCGACAGCAAGGGCAAGAGCGGCAACGCCAGCCTGACCCTGGAAGTGCAAGCCAATCAGGCCGACCGCGACCAGGCCGAAGCCGGCCGCCTGGGAAATCAGGCGATCCGGCAATTGCAACAGGGCGATCTGCCCGGCGCCATCAACACGGCGCGACAAGGCAACAAACTCGACCCCGCCGCCGCCCGCGCGGCCAGCGCCAAGGTCGCAAGCGCGGCCAAAACCGCCGGCTGGCGCAACGTCTACGACCGCGATTTCGCCCAGGCCGTGCCCAACCTGGAAGCCGCCCATGAACTCGACCCCGCCGACAAGGACACGGCGGACAAACTCGACAAGGCGAAGCGATTTGCCCAGGTCTGGCCGCAAGTGGAAGCCAAGGCGCGCGAATTCGACGCCCAGATGGCCGACAAGAAAATCTGGACCGCGCAGAAGACCATGCTGCAAATGCAGGACCTGCAACACGAGATGACCGGCGGCATGGCCAACCCGCTCTCGAAACGGGTCAGCGACGATTTCAACGCCGGCACAGTGGAATACAACCACTTCATGCAGGCGGTGAACGCGCGGCATAGCGCCTCCTTCCAGGAGAAAAACTGGCAAGCCATGCTGGACAACGCCCAGGAAGCGCTCAAGCGCGAGCACCTTCCAGCGAACGAAAAAGAGTTGAAAGGCAACGTCGCCTTCGCCCAACAGATGCTGCGCGAAGAGGAAGCCAAAAACATGGCCGCCAAAAATGCGGCAACCAAGCCCAGCCAGCCGATTGACCTCGGCGCGGTCGGCGGCAAGAAAGGCGCGCCGCGCACGGTAAACAACGTCAGCATCGACGACGGCTCCTGGATGCGTTTCAAATCCACAGACGAGAAGCGCCTGACCATGACCATCCCGATCGCGACGCCGACCCGGGCGGCGGCCGTGGCCATCGTATCCAACCTCGATGACGCCACCTATCTGGAACAGGGCAAGACCATCGCCCGCGTCACCGTGATCAAGGACAGCGGCGACGAAACCCTGGACATCCAGGCTGGCGTGCACAGCAGCGAATGGAACTACGGCACCCAGCCGAAACATGCCTGGGTCAAGGATGCCTTCATCGGCGGCGACCGCTTCCTCGCCGTGCTGCCGCTCCAGCGTCCCGGCACCGTGCGCGGCCTGCGCATCGACTACGTGGAGAGCAACGCGCCGAAATGGTACGGCCACGCGCCCGGCTTCTGCCTGCGCGGCATCAGCCTGGTCGAGAACACCAAGGGCATCGCCCTGTCGCCTTCGATCGGCTCCGCGAGTTCTTCCGCAGGCGGCGGCCTGATTGCCGCCTATGCGCTCGACGGCGACGCCCGCGACCGTTCCGGCAACAACCGCCACGGCACGGTCCAGGGCGCGAAAGCCGTGGCTGACCGCTTCGGCCATGCCGGCGCCGCCATGCAATTCGACGGCCGTTCGTTCATCGAACTGCCCATCGACATCAACCCCGGCATATACCCGCGCCTGACCTTCATCGCCTGGGTGCGCGCCGATGAAATCAACCCGATCCGCCAGGTCATGTCGCACGACGATGGCGGCTACGACCGCTCGCTCGGTATCGACACCCGTGGCGGCGGCGCCGGCTGGTCGCTGTTCAGCGGCAGCGGCGGCGTGCTCGGCTTCAAGCCGGTGGAAAAAGGCCGCTGGACCTTCGTCGCCGGTGTCTGGGACCAGACCACGCACAAGGCGCGCCTCCAGGTGGACGGCCAGGTGTTCGAAAAAGGCGGCGATTCCGGCGGCAGCGGCTTCAAGCTCAATCTCGGCCGCAACCCCGGTTACGGCGAATACTTCGTCGGCGCCATCGACGACGTGCGTCTCTACGACCGCGCGCTGGACACGAACGAGATCAACGCGATCCGAGCGGACCAGAGCGGCGGCATGGTCGCCGACAACGGCGCGGCCGCCGGCTATGGCGACTGGGAAGTGGTGGAAACCACACCCGGCATGTATCGCCTGGAACCAGGCAACGGCCAGCTGAAAATCGCGCGCCAGCGCAACAGCCCCGGCGGCCTGCAACACGCCGGCCTGCGCCTGAGCCGCGGCCTGCCGGTGACGGGCGACTTCTCTGCTCAGGTCAGCTTCAGCGACGCGCGCATCGAAGGCGGCCTCAACCAGATCGAACTACACGCCAGCTTCGCCGACGGCTCCATCTTCTACGTGGTGCGCGACCGCGAAGGCGGCGGCAGCCACATCTGGGCGCCCGGCCTGCAAGGCAACGCGCCCTGCGGCGGATCCGCCACCTTGCGCATGGAACGCCGGGGTGACACCGTCACCGGCTACTGCGACGGCCGCGCCATCTGGTCCGCGCCGCGCAAAGCCGCCCTGACCCGGCTGCAATTCGTATTGCAGAACAACGGCAGCAACGACCCGATCGCGGCCACTTTCAGCGACTGGAAGCTCAACGCCGCGAGCGCGACCCCGCGTTCAAGCAACGTTAGTGGCCTGGCCGGCACCTGGCGCATCAACGCCAACAGCTACACCGGAAAACTGGAGCTGAACGAATCCGGCGGCAACCTTGGTGGCCGCGTCTGGTTCGACGCGCACCAGGTTTGGGAAGACCTGCGCGACATCACCTTCGACGGCCGCACCCTCAAGTTCCTGCGCCCCGGCCCCAGCCAACGCTATACCGGCACCCTTTCCGGCAACGAAGTGCGCGGCACCTTCGACCAGGGCGGCGGCGGCAGCTGGAACTGGGCCATCACCCGCGAAGGCGGCCGCGACTACAGCGCCAATCCGCCGCAACCCACGAGCAACGCCCTTCCCCCCGAAGCCGCCTCCCTGCTGGAACAGGTCGACGCCATCAAGGACACCTGGAAAGGGCTGAAAGGACTGTTCGGGAAGTGATGCGTAGCGCCGGTATCTCGCCGGCTTCAAGGGCAAGAGTGGTTTGTGGATGTGGTAAGCGCGGCGAACCGCATCAAGCACGGTCCCTTGCATGGCGCGGTTCGCCGCGCTCACCACACTTTACGTCCGCTTGTGTCCTCGCGTTTCGACATGACTGACGACCAGCCGGTAGGTCGGGAAACAACGTGTAGCGCCGGCACTTCGCTTTTCCGAACGTGCTATCCGCACGCGCTTTCGCGATAATGGCCTGGGTATTTCCCCTGGTTGCCATCCATTTTCATCCCATCCAAAAGTGCATGACCCGATCTCCCCTCCCCTGAAACAGGCCATTTCCAGCCCACTAACCGCCGCCGAAGGCGCTCCCGATCAGGGACTTGGTGGGGCGTTGCGGCGTGAGCGAGACCTGATCCGCATGGAACTGTCCAAGGTGAAGGATGCAATGCCATTGCTGATGAAGCGGCGCAATGGTGGGCGCTGGACCCGCGAAGAGCAACGCTATCTGTTGGAGCGGCTACGCGGCCTGTCGCATCTGTCGCCTTACCTGCTGGTGCTGCTGCTGCCGGGTTCGTTCGTGCTCATGCCGATGCTGGCGTGGTGGCTGGACCGCCGACGGGGTGCGCAACGCACTGCTCGCGGTCAGACCTGAACGACGATTGCTCGTCTTGCCCTGGCAAGTCCATGGGCGGCTGGGCTGAGGCGCCATCCCGCCTCTCTTTTCTATACAACACCGACTTCCGCTATGATGCCGCAACCTTACGCTGGTGGATCCGACATGAAATCGGTCTGTATCCCAACCATTGAACACTCCCGGCTACACGACTACTAGCCCAATCTGAGCTGATGCGCGTCTTCCTGGCTATTCTCTTGCGCTGTGCCCTGGCCTTTGGCCTGGCTTTCGTGCCGGTGGCCAATGCCCTGAGCATGGCCGCGATGGCGGCAAGTCATGAGGATCTTCCTTCCTGTCATGCCTCGGTCCATCCGCCGCAGGACACGGATGGAAAAAACGGTCATGCCGCCGGTCAGTGCCATTGCGCCATGGCCATCTGCCTGCCGGCCACGGTCTGTGCCGTAACCCACCCCGGCCATCCGTCCGACCATCCGCAGACGGCGCGCCGCCTCGCCCTCGGGCAAATCTCCATACCGGAAATCCCACCTCCACAGCCGCTGTCCTGACCCCGCGGGACAAATCCGCGCGACATTGGCGCGGTATTACGGCTGGCACTCAGCCCCATGTGTGGAGAGTTTCATGAATCGGCTTATTCCTTTCCGAGGCGGTCTGGCCTCGATTATTTCTCTCGCCTGCCTGTCCAGTGCGTTCTTCATCGGCCCTGGCGCCCACGCGGCGGACAGCGCGCCACGCCTTCTGGGTCTGGAGGAGGCGGCTTCGTTGGCGGCGCGGCGCCAGCCGCAACTCATGGCGCAACAGGCCGCCATTTCGGCGTTGGCCGAGGCGGCCCCGGCGGCCGGGCAATTGCCTGACCCGAAACTGCGCATGGGGCTGCTGAGCCTGCCGGTCGACACCTTCAATTTCGACCAGGAGGCCATGACCCAGGCCAGTATCGGCATCAGCCAACTCATTCCTGGTGGCGACAAGCGCCGCCTGGCCACCGCCCGGGTGGAACGGGAGGCGGCCCAAGGCAATCAGGCCCTGGCCGCCATCGCCCAGCGCATTTCACGGGATGCCCAACTGGCTTGGCTGGACGTCTACTCGCCCAGCGCGGCGCGGGATCTGGTCGGCAAGGTGGAGGCCGAATACCAACGCCAGGTGGAATGGAGCGAGGTGGCCTACAAGACCAACAAAATCAGCCAGGACGAGACCCTGGCTCTGCGCGGCATGCTGGAAAACACTCTGGATCGGCTGGCTGAACTGGACCGGCAGCGCAACCGAGCCCAGGCTGGACTGGCCCGCTGGATCGGGTCCGAGGCAAGGCGTCCGCTGGATACGCTGCCGACCGCCACGCCACCCGCGCCACTGAGCGAGCTGCTCGAAAAACTGGTACGCCACCCGGAACTCACCGCGCTCAACGAAGCGGTCGCCGTGGCCCAATCCGAAGTCGCCCAGGCGCGTGAGGCATACAAGCCGGACTGGTCGGTGGACTTGAGCTACGGCCTGCGCGGCGGCAACCGGGCCGATCTGGTTTCCTTTGTGGTGGGCGTGGACTTGCCGGTCTTCACCGCCAACCGCCAGGACAAGCGACTGGCCTCCAAGCTGGCCAGCGTCGAGCGGGCCGATCAGATGCGCCTCGACCGTTACCAGTCGCTCAAGGCGGAACTGGAAGCCGCTTATGCCGACTGGCAATCGGCCGATAGCCGCATCGCCCATTACGAACGTGAAATCCTGCCACTGGCCGGTCGCCGTGTGGAAAGCGCCCTCGCCGCTTATGGCGGTGACCGCGCCAGTTACGGCCGGGTACTGGAAGCGCGCCGCGCGGAAACGGAGGCGCGCCTGCAGCTGCTCGCGCAACAGGTGGCACGGGCCAAGGCCCTGACACAGATCCGCTACTTCAGCACGCTGTGAGGAGATGGCCATGAACACGAATATGAAACTCCTCGCCGTCCTCCTCATGGGCCTCGCTGTGGGCGGCGGTGCCACCTGGTACGCCCTTGACATGCGTATGCCCGCTGGAAAGATGGCCGATCCAGCAGGCAAGGACGCCGCCCCCGCCGCCAAGGGTGAAAAGGCAGTCCTGTTCTGGTACGACCCCATGGTGCCGGACCAGCACTTCGACAAGCCCGGCAAGTCACCCTTCATGGATATGGACCTGGTGCCCAAATATGCCGGTGACAGCGCGGGTGGCAACAGCGAAGGGGGCATCAGCATCGACCCTCGCGTGGTTCAGAACCTGGGTGTGCGCACCGCGAAAGCGGAACGGGGCCGCTTGTGGCGTCGCATCGACACCGTGGGTTATGTGCGCGCCGACGACAACCGCGTCGAAGTCCTCCAGGCACGGGTCAACGGCTGGATCGAGGCCTTGCACGCGCGCGCGCTCAACGATCCGGTGAAACGCGGCCAGTTGATCGCCGAGGTGTACAGCCCGGATCTCTATGTGGCGCAGGAGGAATTTTTGCTGGCCCTGAAACACCCGGAGGACGCCGGCTGGATCGGCGCGGCGCGGCAAAAGATGGCCTTTCTGGGGCTTTCCCCGAGCCAGATCGCCAATCTGGAGAAGAGTGGCAAGCCCCTGCGCCGGGTGAACTACTATGCCCCCGGCAACGGCATCATCTCCCGCATCGCGGTGCAGGAAGGCGGCGCGGTCAATGCCGGCATGCCCATCCTGGAAATCACCGACCTTTCCAGGATATGGGTCACGGCCGAGATTATGGAAAACCAGGCCGCCTGGATCGCCCCCGGCAAAAGCGTGGAAATCAGCGTCGACAGCCTGCCCGGCGAGACCTTCGAGGGCAAGGTGGATTACCTCTATCCCACGGTCAATGCCGGCACTCGCACCCACTCGGTTCGCATCGTCCTGGCCAACAAGGGGCTCAAGCTCAAGCCGGGCATGTTCGCCAAGGTCACGCTTTACGGCGGCAAAGGTGAAGAGGCCGTGCTGGTACCCAGTGAAGCGGTCATCACCACCGGCAGGCGCAGCATCGTCCTGGTGGCCCAGGGTGAAGGGCATTTTCTCCCGGTCGCGGTACAGACCGGCATGGAAAGCGATGGCCAGACCGCTGTGCTGAAAGGTTTGCAAGGGGGCGAGCAGGTGGTCACCTCGGGCCAGTTCCTGATCGAATCGGAGGCCAATCTGCGTGGCGCGCTGGACAAACTGGGCGCTCCCGGGGAGGCGGCACGGAAGATCCACACCGGCAGCGGCCGCATCACCGTGATCGACGCCAAGACTGGCGAACTGGAGATGCAACATGAACCCATACCCAGCCTGGACTGGCCGAGCATGACCATGGAATTCGAGGTCAAGGACCCCTCCATCCTCAAAGGCCTGAAGAAAGGCCAGCAGGTGGAGTTCGATCTGGTCAAGGAGGACGGTGGCTTCCCCGTCGTCGCCATCCGCCCCAAGGCCGCGGCCGTAAAACCTATGCCCGGCGCAAAGTGAGGGCACGGCCATGATCGCAAAACTCATCCACTGGTCCGTGGACAATCGCCTGCTGGTGGTGATCGCCACCCTCATCGCCACCGCCTGGGGCGTGGTGTCCGTGATGACGACCCCGCTCGACGCCATTCCCGATCTGTCCGACGTGCAGGTCATCATCCGCACGCCGTTCCCGGGCCAGGCGCCGCAGGTGGTGGAGGATCAGGTCACCTACCCGCTGGCCACCACCATGATGTCGGTGCCGGGCGCCAAGGTGGTGCGCGGCTATTCCATGTTCGGCGACTCCTACGTCTACATCCTGTTCGAGGACGGCACCGACCTTTACTGGGCGCGCTCGCGGGTGCTGGAGTACCTGAACACCGCGGCCAGCAAACTGCCGGCGGCGGCCAAGCCCGCCATCGGCCCGGATGCCACCGGCGTCGGCTGGATTTTCGAGTACGCCCTCACCGACAAAAGCGGCAAGCATGACCTGGCACAACTGCGTTCGATCCAGGACTGGTTCCTCAAGTTCGAGTTGCAGGGCCTGCCCAACGTGGCCGAGGTGGCCACCATCGGCGGCATGGTCAAGCAGTATCAGATACTGATCGACCCGGAACGCATGCGCGCCCTCAACCTGCCGTTGTCCCGTATCGTCACGGCGGTACGTCGCGCCAACCAGGAGGCGGGCGGTTCGGTGCTGGAGCTGGGCGAGGCGGAATACATGGTGCGCGCCAGCGGCTACCTGAAGACCCTCACGGACATCGAACTAATTCCCGTGGGCCTGGGCGCGGCGGGCACGCCCATCCTGCTGCGTGACGTGGCGCGCATCCAGACCGGCCCGCAGATGCGTCGCGGCATCGCCGAACTGGACGGCCAGGGCGAGGTGGTGGGCGGCGTCATCGTCATGCGTTCCGGCGGCAACGCCCTGGACACCATTGCCGCGGTCAAGGCCAAGCTGGAGACGTTGAAGAAGAGCCTGCCGCCGGGCGTGGAGATCGTGCCCACCTACGACCGTTCCGGCCTGATCAAGCGCTCGGTGGAGACGTTGACCCACAAACTGGTGGAGGAATTCATTGTCGTCGCCCTGGTCTGCCTGGCCTTCCTGTTCCATTTGCGTTCCAGCCTGGTCGCCATCGTTTCCCTGCCTCTGGGCATTCTGGTCGCCTTCATCGTCATGCGGCATCAGGGCATCAACGCCAACATCATGTCTTTGGGCGGTATCGCCATCGCCATCGGCGCCATGGTGGACGCGGCCATCGTCATGATCGAGAACGGCCACAAACATCTGGAGGCCTGGCGCCACGAACATCAGGACAAGAACCCAAGCAGCCACGACTACTTCGCCATTTCCGCCCGATCCGCCGCCGAGGTGGGGCCGGCGCTGTTCTTCAGCCTGCTCATCATCACCGTCAGCTTCCTCCCGGTATTTACCCTGGAGGCCCAGGAGGGCCGGCTGTTCGCGCCCCTGGCGTATACCAAAACCTATTCCATGGCCGCCGCCGCCGGTCTGTCGGTGACCTTGATCCCGGTGCTCATGGGCTGGTTCATCCGCGGCAGGATTCCGCCGGAAAACAGGAACCCTCTCAACCGGCTGTTGATCGCCATCTACCGCCCCCTGATCGGCATCGCCCTGCGCGCGCCCAAACTGAACCTGCTGGTGGCGGCGCTGCTTCTGGCGGCCACCTGGTATCCGATTTCCCGAGTCGGCTCGGAGTTCATACCGCCGCTGGACGAAGGTGACCTGCTGGCCATGCCCACCACCCTGCCCGGTTTGAGCCCGTCCAAGGCGGCGGAGTTGCTGCAACTGTCCGACCGCATGACCAAGACCGTGCCCGAGGTGAAAAGCGTGTTCGGCAAGATCGGCCGCGCCGACTCGGCCACCGATCCGGCGCCGCTGACCATGGTGGAAACCACCATCCAGCTCAAGGATCCCTCGCAATGGCGCCCCGGCATGACCCTGCAAGGCATCATCGCGGAACTGGATCGCAACGTGCGGATTCCCGGTATGGCCAATCTGTGGGTACAACCCATCCGCACCCGCATCGACATGCTCGCCACCGGCATTCGTAGCCCGGTGGGAGTGAAGATCGCGGGGCCGGACCTGAGCGTCATCGAGCGCATCGGTACCGACGTGGAAGCCGCGTTGAAAACCGTGCCCGGCACCGCCAGCGCCTTCGCCGAGCGGGTGGCGGCCGGGCGCTACCTCAATGTCGACATCGACCGCGCCGCCGCCGCCCGCTATGGGCTCAACATCGCCGACATCCAGGAACTGATCAGCATCGCGATAGGCGGCGCCACGGTGTCGGAAACGGTGGAAGGCTTGGAACGCTATCCGATCCAGGTTCGCTTCCCACGCGAGCTGCGCGACAGCGTTTCGCGCCTGGGACAACTCCCCCTGATCACCAGCCAGGGTGCCAGCGTTCCCCTCTCCGCCGTGGCCCGGCTGAGCATCGCCAATGGTCCGCCCATGCTGAAAAGCGAGAATGCCCGCCCCAACGGCTGGATCTACGTGGACATCAAGGGACAGGATCTGGGCAGCTACGTGAAGGAAGCGCAAGACGCCGTGGCCAAACAGGTGGAACTGCCGCCCGGCTATTCCATCGCCTGGTCCGGCCAGTACGAGTATCTGGCACGGGCCGAGGCCAAGCTGAAACTGGTGTTGCCGCTCACCCTGGCCATCATCTTCCTGCTGCTGTTCTTCACCTTCCGCAACCTGTGGCAGCCCCTGCTGATCATGGCCTCCCTGCCCTTCGCCCTGATCGGCGGCTACTGGCTGCTCTACCTGCTCGGCTACAACATGTCGGTGGCGGTGGCGGTGGGCTTTATCGCCCTGGCCGGGGTGGCGGCGGAATTTGGCGTCATCATGCTGATCTACCTGGATCAGGCCGTGTTGAAGCGCCAGGCCGAAGACCGCTTCAACACCCGCGCCGATCTGCTGGAAGCCATCATCGAGGGCGCCGTGCTGCGGGTACGGCCCAAGGCCATGACCGTCGCCGTCATCCTGGCCGGCCTGCTACCCATCATGCTGGGCAGCGGCACCGGCAGCGAAGTCATGCAGCGCATCGCCGCGCCCATGGTCGGCGGCATGATCACCGCGCCGATGCTGTCCATGTTCGTCATCCCGGTGGTCTATCTGCTCTGGCGCGGGCGCGGGCTGAAGGCGGCTTGATCTGGAAAACCGCTGGCGCCTCCCTTTACCTGGCCGCCGCGGCCTCGCGCCAGCGTGCGATCCAGGTTTCCGCCGGTTCCGGCCTGCCGAAGAAATAGCCTTGGTGGATAACGCTGCCGCGGGCGTTGAGGAAGGCGGCCTGTTCCGCGGTTTCCACACCTTCCGCGACGACTTTCAGGTGCATGTGCCGGGCCACTGACAGGATGGTTTCCACCAGGGCGGCGTCGTCGGGATCGTCGGGTGCGTCCTGGACGAATGTTTTGTCGATCTTGAGTTCGTGAATGGGGAGGCGTTTCAGGTAAGCGAGTGAGGAGTAGCCGGTGCCGAAGTCGTCCACCGAGAAATGGATGCCGAGGGCGGCGAGTTCACCCATCTTGGCGACGACTTCGCCAAGGTTGTCGATCATCAGGCCTTCGGTGACTTCCAGAGTGAGATGGCTGGGGTCGGCGCCGCTGGTGGCGAGCAGGTCGCGTATCCAGGGCACGAAGCCGACACGCCGGAAGTGGCGCGGGCTCATGTTGACGGACAGGCGCAGGGGGTGGCCGGCCATGTCTTCGCGCGCCATCAGGGCACAGGTTTCCGTGAGCACCCATACCCCCAGATCGACGATTAGGTCGGATTCCTCGGCCAAGGGGATGAATACACCGGGCGGCACCAGACCGCGTACCGGGTGTTGCCAGCGCACCAGCACTTCGGCGCCCACCAGATTGCTGTCCACATCCACCTGGGGTTGCAGGAACAGGCGCAATTCGCCGGCCGGTATGGCATTGCGCAATTCACGTTCCACACGGAAACGTTGTTCCGCCGATTCGCCCATGCTGGTTTCAAAAAATTCGGTCAGGCCACCGCCGGCATCTTTGGCTCGGTGCAGCGCGGTGTTGGCGCGGCGCAGGATATCTTCCGGTGTTTCTTCCAGCTCTTCCGAGAACAGGACGATGCCCAGACTGGCGGTGACGGTAACTTCTTCATCATTTATGAGCAGGGGCGCGCGCAGCGCCGCGTGGATCTTTTCCGCCACGACCAGGGCGCGCCGGCTGGCCATGACCACGTGCTGACTGAGATCCGGCAGCAGCAGGGCGAATTCGTCGGCGGCGAGGCGGGCCAGGGTGTCACCATCGCGCAGCAGGCCGTTAAGACGCGCCCCCAGAGCTTGTAGCAGGGCATCACCGAAGGCATGGCCGCGCGCGTCGTTGACGGTCTTGAAGCGGTCAATGTTAAGCAGGATCAACGCTTCCTGTTGCCCGGAGCGGCGCCTCGATGCCAACAATTGCGCCAGGCGGTCCATCAGTAGCACACGGTTGGGCAAGCCGGTGATGCCGTCGAAATAAGCGAGACGGTGAATTTCAGCCGCGCCACGCTGTTTCTCGGCAATCTCCTGCTGCAAGGCGTGATCGCGTGTTTCCACCGCATCCGCCATATGGTTGAAGGCGTCGGAAAGACGACAAATCTCGTCATCTCCCGTTTTCTCCATGCGCACACCATAGTCACCCGCCGCGAGCTGTTCCGCGCTGGCTTGCAACCTGGCCAGACGCCGCGTCACCAGGCGGTCGAGCAGGAAACCCAGAGCCAGGGCCAGAATGGCATAACTGATCAGGCTCTTGAGCAACCGCCCACCCCAGAGCTCGGTACGACGTATATCCAGCCGGTGGGTGGGCATCTTGATGCTGACCACGCCACGCAAGTCGCCCACCTGATAATCGTAGGCCTTGCTGTAGTGCAAGCGGATGCTCTCCGGAGCAGCCGCGCGTTCACCGTGGCACGTCAGGCAGGAGGGTTCGATCCAGATCGGCGCGGTATAGAGAAGGTAGCCCACGCCCTTGTCGTCGACGATGTCACGAATCCGCTCCGTGGCCTTGGCGTTGCCGCGGAACCAGGAAATGTCTTCCATTTCAAAACGGTCGGCGCGGTTGCCGGGGTTGCGCGGCTGGTCGGAGACGTTGTTGAAAATGATGCCGCTGTTGTTCCAGTTGGCGAAGTCCTTGGAAATACGCGAGAAAGAATGCGCCGGCAGCAGGCCGACAGTGTGGTCGTTCACCGGCAGGCCACTGGCGACGAAGACCTGCTGATACACACGTCGGGTCGCCATCATGTAACCGTATATTGCGCGAGCATCGAGTTCGTTTTCCTTGCGCAGTTCGGCGGAGAGTTTCTGGTAGCTGACACTCAGATCGATCACCAGCACCACACTCATCAAAGCGCCCAGCAATATCCAGATTTTGGTCTTGAGTTTCATACCCTCCCCCTCCTCGCCCATTTCAGCACTGTCGCCACCAACAGGTCCGGATCCAGGGGTTTGCTGAGTTGCTCGACCATGCCGGTTTGCAAGCATTTTTCGCGTTCTTCCGCCAGGGCGTGTCCAGTTTGGCCGACTACCGGCAAATCCGGGTCGATCGTATGGATCGCGCGGGTGGCTTCCAGGCCGTTCATCACCGGCATCTGCACATCCATGAGCACCAGGTCGTAAGCACCCCGGCCGGCCTGGCGCACGGCGTCTACCGCCTGTTGTCCATCCGCGGCCAGATTCAGAGTGCAGCCTTCGTCAACGAGCAATTCCCGCAGCAACATCTGATTCACCTCGTTGTCCTCGGCAACCAGCAGCCTGAACCCGGTCAGTTGCGGCATTTGCGTCGCGGGTGTCAGGGCGCGTTCGTCCGATACCGCGGGAGCCCGCGCGGGCAACGAAGGCGGAAGATAGGGCAAGCAAACCCGGAAGGTACTCCCGAAGCCGACGCGGCTTTCCAGTGTGATTTCACCGCCCATCAGTTCCACCAGACGCTTGCTGATCGCCAGCCCCAGGCCGGTACCGCCGTAGCGACGGGTGGTGGAAGTGTCGGCCTGGGTAAAGGCGGTGAACAGGCGTGCCTGTTGCTCCGGGGAGATGCCGATGCCGCTATCTCGTACCGCGAATACCAGTTGCTCACCATCCACCGTGGAGGCCAGACTCGCCGACAGGGCCACCTCACCGTGCTCGGTGAATTTGACCGCATTAGAGACAAGATTGAGCAACACCTGTTGTAGCCGCAAGGCATCGCCCACACACTGGGCCGGCAAGCCGGGAGAAATATCCAGCGTGAGTGAGAGGCCCTTCGCGGCGGCGCTATCACGCAGCAGGTCGAGGGACTCCCGCAATACTTTTTCAAGCGTATAGGGCCGGGCTTCAATCTTGAGTTGCCCGGCATCCAGCTTGGAAAAATCAAGAATATCGTTAATCACAACCAGGAGCAGCTTGCCGGAGTCGATGATCCTCGTGAAATATTCTCTGGCCTTGCCGCGTCCCTCACTGTCGCGCAGGCCGACTTGCGCGAAGCCGAGCACGCCATTCAACGGCGTGCGGATTTCATGGCTCATATTGGCCAGGAATTCGCCCTTCACCCGCGTCAATTGCTCCGCTTCCTGGCGCGCGGCAACCAGTTCAACCGTGCGGGCCTGCACCTGTTCCTCCAGACGATTGCGATACTCCGCGAGTTCCATTTCCAGCTTGTGTTGTGAGGTGATGTCGTGGCCGATGCAGAGGACGCCGACAGTCCGCTTCCGCGCATCCAGAATGGCCCGATTGGCCCAGCGCACCCAAACCCGGCGCCCCTCCCGGGTCATGTTCTCGTTTTCGATTTCGGCATAGCGCTGTGGATCGGCCAGGATGGACGCGATCAGGTCGCCGAGGTCGCGGCGAGTGCCGGTCTCGATCTTCGGGACGATGCTGCCGACCACATGCTTGCCGAGGATTTCTCCAGCGGTAAAGCCAAACAACTTCTCCGCGACTTCGTTGAAGTAAGTCACCGTGCCGTCCCGCGCCATCCGCAGAATGATCGCGTTGGCGTTGTCCACCAGTTCGCGGTACTTCGCCTCGCTTGCCTGCAAGGCCGTCTCCGTCTGCTTGCGTTCGTCGATCTCGCGCTGAAGTTTGCGATTGAAGGCGCGCACTCTGGCCACCACCACCAGCGCCGTCAGCATGCTGGCAAGCGCGGCCGCCAAGGCCCAACTCAGCCAGGCGGGAGTTTTCGGTGGAGTGGGATCATAGAGAAAGCCGGTCAGATCGAAATCGGCGGGCATTTTGTGCTGGCTGGCATAGACCTCCACCACATGGCGCCAGCGGCCGGGGCTCATATAGCCCGGCTCGACGATGTCCGGGCGCGTCAGGTCGCGAATTTGTTCCGCCTCGAATAGCAGATGCGCGCGCGATTTGTTCTGTGTGTTGTAACGGGCGAGGATCAGATCCGTCATTGCTTCGGGATGCGCCAGGGCATAGGCCAGGCCCTTGAGGGTGGCCGCGCGAAAGGCCATGACGGTTTCCGGGCGCTGTTTCAGCAGCGTCTCAGTGCTGTAAAGCACATTGCCGAACAGATCAATACCGGCGGAACGCGGTGTCAGCAGCAGGTATTCATGTTCCCTGCCGCGTATCAGGAACGGTTCATTGGAGACATAAACCACTTTCGCCGCTTCCCGTCCCTGGTCGAGTGACGCCAGGGTCCAGTCGGATTGTTCTATCAACTTGATTTGCGCGGCGGGGATTCCGGAGGCGCGCAGATACGCTTCGATCTCATCGCGGGAGTGAGCATCCACCGCAACCGGCTTGCCGGCGAGATCAAGCACGCTCTCCACTCCATTCCCGCGCCGAGCCAACAACCCAATTGGCGAGTGCTGCATCAAGGCAGCCAGGACCACCACCGGCTTGCCCTGGTAGCGCTCAACGACCAGAGAGGAGGTACCGACAGCGAAATCCGCGCGGCCTTCCAGCACCTCTTTCACCGCATCGATGCCGGGGCCACCCTCGCGGATCGTCACCTCCAAACCAGCATCACGGTAATAGCCCTGTTCCTGAGCGGCGTAAAAAGCGGCAAATTCGAACTGATGCTTCCAGATCAACTGGACGGACACCCGCTCACCCGCCTGTACACCAGACAGCGCGAAACAAAACAAGACCAGGGATGCGAGCAGCAGATTCATTGATTGGGAATCCAAGGACAGCCAAGTGGTACATCATCGGCAAAAGTATCTAAAACTTTAGTTCTAGTGGCCAAGGAATACTCCGCTGCCGCATAGCATGCGGCACAACGTTCATCTCGCGCCGCATCGTCCTAAGATAGATCTCATGTCGACAACACAGCCCCCGCTTCCCTCGACTCCCCATGCGCTTTCCGCCACGGCGGTGCTGGAAATACTCGCCAGCGATGCCGACTTCGGGCTGAGCAGCGACAGAGCCGCTGCGCGCCTCGCAAGCCATGGCCGCAACAGTCTGCCCGAGCGACCTGGAAAGCCTGCCTGGCTGCGCTTTCTCCTGCAATTCCATCAACCCCTGATCTACATCCTGTTGGCCTCCAGCCTGATTACAGCGTTGCTGGAGGAATGGGTGGATTCCAGCGTGATACTGGGCGTGGTGCTGATCAACGCGGTGGTCGGCTATCTGCAGGAAGCCAAGGCGGAAAACGCGCTGCTCGCCCTGAGCAAGCTGCTGGCCGCGAGCGCGCGGGTTATCCGCGACGGCCACAGGATCACGATCCCGGCGGCGGAACTGGTGCCGGGCGACATCGTGCTGCTCGATGCCGGCGACAAGGTGCCGGCGGATCTACGCCTGCTGCGCTGCCACGAATTGCACACCGACGAGGCCATGCTCACCGGCGAATCGCTGCCCGTGGCCAAACATGCGCGCGCCTTGCCCATGGATACCGTGCTGGCGGACCGGCGCAATCTGGCCTGGTCGGGCACTCTGGTGACCCGAGGCTCCGGTCTCGGCGTGGTGGTGGCCACTGGCCGGAATACAGAGACCGGACGTATTTCCGATCTGGTGGCGAGCGCTCCGGATCTCTCCACGCCATTCACCCGCAAGATCGGGCACATGAGCCAGGTGCTGCTTTGGGTCATCCTGGCCCTGGCGGCGCTGACTTTCGCCGTTGGCTGGCTGCGTGGGCAGCCGGCCATCGAGATGTTCATGGCGGCGGTTGCGATGGCGGTCGGCGCGATTCCCGAAGGCCTGCCGGCGGCGGTGACCGTGGTACTGGCCCTGGGGGTGAAACGCATGGCCAGCAACCGCGCCATCATCCGCAAACTGCCGGCGGTGGAGACCCTGGGCGGGGTAACGGTGATCTGCAGCGACAAGACCGGCACCCTGACCCAGAACGAGATGACCGTGCAGGCGCTGTGGAGCGGCGGCCGCGCGTATGACGTCAGCGGCGTCGGTTATGCACCGGAAGGCGAACTGCATGGCGCCGGGCAATCCGCCGATCTGGCCGGTGCGCTTCATGAAACCCTTTTGGCCGGTCTGTTGTGCAATGACGCAGCTCTGCATCGGGAAGCGGAGGAATGGCGAGTTTCCGGCGACCCGACCGAGATCGCCCTGCTCACCGTGGCCTACAAGGCCGGGCTGGGCGCCGGCCACCTGGCCTTGCACCCACGGCTGTCGGTCTTGCCGTTCGATTCCGAACAGCAATACATGGCGACGTCGCATACACGGGGGGAGCAAAGCCTGCTGTTCGTGAAGGGCGCGCCGGAACGCCTGCTGGAACGTTGCGTCGCGCAACTCGACCACGCAGGCAACGAGGAACCCTTCAACCTGATGGCGGCGGAAGTGGCGGCGGCCACCCTGGCGCGGCGCGGCCTGCGCGTACTGGCCTTGGCGCGCAAGGGGCATGCCGGCGGGGACCTGGGCCATCAGCACGTCAAAGAGGGCCTGGTATTTCTCGGCCTGCAAGGTCTGATGGATCCACCCCGGCCGGAGGCGAAACGCGCCGTGGTAGCCTGCCAGGGTGCCGGCATCATGGTCAAGATGATTACCGGCGACCATGCCATAACCGCCACCACCATCGCCGCCGGACTCGGCCTGACGGATGCCGACAAGGTGCTGACCGGTCGTGAATTGGCGCAACTGGATGAAGGTGGCCTCAGCCGCGCCGCGCAAAAATGCAACGTATTCGCGCGGGTCGAACCGGAACAGAAGCTTCGCCTGGTCCGCGCCCTGCAAGCCGCCGGCCATGTGGTGGCGATGACCGGCGACGGGGTCAACGACGCGCCCGCTCTGAAGTCCGCCGATATCGGCGTGGCGATGGGCAAGAACGGCACCGAGACCGCGCGTGAAGCCGCCGACATGGTGCTCACCGACGACAACTTCGCCACCCTGGTCGCCGCCGTGAAGGAAGGGCGCGGCGTCTTCGACAACCTCACCAAGTTCGTGGTGTGGACCCTGCCCACCAATTTCGGCGAAGGCATGGTGATCACGGTCGCCATCCTGCTCGGCATGGCGTTGCCCATCACGCCATTGCAGATCCTCTGGATCAATATGACCACGGCGGTACTGCTGGGTCTCACCCTGGCCTTCGAGCCGATCGAAGCCGGTGTGATGCAGCGCCCCCCTCGCCGCCCCGACGCACCGCTGCTCGATCGCCGCAAGGGCATCTTGATCGTGCTGATCGGCAGCCTCATGGTGGCCGGCGCCTTCGCCCTGTTCAACTGGAAACTCGCGATGGGCGGCAGCCTGGCGGATGCCCGCGGCGTCGCCGCCAATATGTTCGTCATGGCCGAGATCGGCTTCCTGTTCAACTGCCGCTCGCTAAGCCGCTCGTCCTGGTCATTGGGCTTTTTCAGTAATCGCTGGCTGCTCGTCGGCGTGGCCATCATGCTGCTGCTGCAAGGCCTGTTCACCTACCTGCCGGCCATGCAGGCCGTGTTCGGCACCACCGCATTGACCCTGGAAGACTGGTTCCGGGTACTGACCGCCGCCGCGGCCATTACCTTGGTCGCCAGCGTGGAGAAATGGCTGCGCAACAAGTAGCCATCTGATATTTCATCCCGACAGGCTGCCAGGAGCTTCCAACAGTCGTTTCTAGCTGGAAGCACTTCCACCACGTCGGTAAGTCAGGAATCGTCCCTTGTAAGGCTCACCGCTGCTCTGATGATTGGTTGCCCTTTGCTCGCTGTGGACATAACCCAGGCCAGCCATATCGCGATTGAATTTCGCCCGGTTGCCTCGATCGGGGTCGACGATGATGACTTCCACCTCGGGGTTCGAATGCCGGTCGATGAAACGGGAAAGGATGTCGGGCTGGCCGCGCTCATAAAGCACGTCGCTGCCGATGATGAGATCGAATTTGCCCAGTACCGGGTCGGCGTCGGACCAGTTCCCGGTCTGGAAGGGAATAGCGGCCATGTGGTTCAGGAGCAGGTTTTCCGCCAGAAATACGGCGGCCAGCGGGTGGCAGTCACTGGCGGTGATGTCCGCTCCGCGTCGCTGTATGACCAGGCTGGCCAGGGCAAGACCGCAGCCGATTTCCAGGATGCGTTTCCCTTCGATGGCAAAAGTCTGCATGGCACCGGCAAGGATGCGCGAAGACGGCCAGACCTGACCGAACAGCGGCCAGATGGCGGAAGTAATGCCGGCCCGCTCGGCACTGCCGTCGGGATCTGAATATTGCTGTTTATCAAACAGGGAGCGGATACGGTAATCCAGGCCACCGAGATGTAACGTCTCGAACTTGACCTGATAACCCAGTGCCCGGGGTGTGGCTGTCATGAATACGGGTTTCCCGTAATGGCGCGGCCGAAGAGGCTGGCTCGGGAGAAACGACGGTCATCACCGGCGGCAATAACCGCCGGTGATGACCGAGAAGGATCAGCGCGCGCCGGGGAACGGTATGGGCAAACCGGGAACGCCGGGGAACATGGGGTAAGTGGCCTGGTTCGGCCGCGTCGGCTGGGCGGGCATGAGATACGGCAATATACCGGCGAACGGATTGGCCATCTGAGGAGGCATGCCAGCGAACGGGTTGGCCATCACCTGGGGAGGCATGCCATAGGCCTGCGGCGCGGCCTGGAGGCCGCTGAAGGGCGTCATTCCGGCAGGCACGGGGTAGCCTGGCAGCGTGGGCATGGAGGGCAGCATCGCGGGGTTGAACATGGCGGGATTGAACATCGTCGCCGGATTGAACGCATTCGCGGGATTATTCATGGGCGCGGTCATGGGCACCAGCATGGCGCCCAGAGGCGTCATGATCGGGGCCAGTATGGTCATTGGATTGAACATTTCCATGCCGGTCGGGGTCTGCGCCTGGGCCGGGAAAGCAATGGCAAACAGGCTGGCCAGGGCCATAGAGGGAACAAGATAGGGATTATTCAAAGCGTGTCTCCTGGGTGAAGCATTACGCCAGGCCGAAAACCGGCCACGGGCGGGCTACCGATGCGCTGCTGTCCGGTCCAAGGAGACTTGCTGGGATGTGCCCGGAGAGAAACCCGGGCCAGGGAAAGGAAGTGCCCACATCAGGGGCGCCCGGAGTATAGCCGCATCATTCGCCATTCCCGGCAAACGCCGTGTCGCCTCTCCAATGAGGTGCAACTTCGTTGCGCAAACCACTGTCACATGCGCTCCCAGATAGAATGCACGTCCCTCAACCAGGAGATTCACCTCATGCAACGATTGTTTTTGGCCCTGTTCGCCGTATTTCTCAGCTTCGCGCTGCCCATGCAGGATGCCGAAGCCCGAAGGCTGGGCGGCGGCAAGTCCTACGGCATGCAACGCCAAGTCCCTGTGAAGCGCGAGGCGACGCCGAATCAGTCACCGAGTCAGGCACAGAATGCCGCCGCGCAACCCGGCAAGCGCTCCTGGATGGGCCCGCTCGCCGGCTTGGCCGCCGGCCTGGGTCTGGCTGCGTTGTTCTCACATTTCGGCATGGGTGAGGGCATGGCCAACTTTCTGATGATGGCCCTGCTGGCGGTGGCCGCCTTCATGTTGATCAGCTGGTTCATGCGCCGCAATCAAGCGCAGACAAGGCCGGTTCAGTATGCCGGAGCGGGGATGGACGCCAATCAACCGATTCGTTACGAGCCGACACAAGCGCTGCCTGGCAGCCCCGCCAGTCTCAATAAGGCAGCCCCCGAAAGCGCCGTCACCCTTCCCCCGGGCTTCGACGCCGAAGCTTTCACTCGCCAGGGCAAAGTCAACTTCCTGCGCCTGCAAGCGGCCAACGACGCCGGCAACCTGGACGACATCCGCGAGTTCACCACGCCGGAGATGTATGCCGAGATCAAGCTGGATATCGACGAGCGCAAGGGCGCCACGCAGCGCACCGATGTGGTGACGCTCAACGCCGAAGTGCTGGAAGCGCTGGAAGAAGGCAACCGTCAGATTGTCAGCGTGCGTTTCCACGGCATGCTCCGGGAAGACAGCGAGCAAGCCGCCCCCTTCGACGAGACCTGGCACCTGACGCGACCCGCCGATGCCAGCCGCGGCTGGATGGTGGCCGGAATCCAGCAGAACGGCTGATCGCTCAGCCATTTCGGTAATCCATTGGCGACCCACGGGTCGCTAATTTTTTGCCTGTATTGCGTATTCATGCGCGCCACAATCCTGATTGATTGCATCATTCATGTGGCCACTAAGTCGATAACCATTCTCATCAATGGCATAATTCACCCCAGTCACCCCCTGCTCCGCCACCCTCAATGAAGTGCAGCCCCTCCTCGAAATCCTTGTCCTGCGTTCTGTGGGGAATGGCGACTCCGATTGCGGAAACCATCGGTCATTCCCCGCGCAAAACGCGCTTGTTCGATAGCGACGCCAAGCCTATGTGGGAGGCCATACGAACCCCCTGATCGCCTCGCTTCTCGACCCCGCCGCCTATCCGCACCCGGCACCCGCGCCACGGTTGATCGAAACCCATATTTCCTGGGTCATTCTGGCCGGTGACTACGCCTACAAGCTGAAGAAACCTGTGAATCTGGGCTTTCTCGACTTCAGCACATTGGAAAAACGCGAACATTGTTGCCATGAGGAAGTGCGTCTGAACAGTCGTCTGGCGCCGGAAATCTACCTGGGCGTGGTGCCGATCGCCGGCACACCGTCGCGCGTGGGGGGCGAAGGGCCGGTTCTGGAATGGGCGGTACAGATGCGCGCCTTCCCGGCGGACGCCACCCTGGATCACGAAGCTGAAATTACCCCTGAACAGATCGACGCCATCGCCGACCGGGTCGCGCGATTTCACGAGGAGATCGCGGTGGCGCCGGCGGATAGCGGGTTTGGCTTGCCTGACGCGGTGCGGGCGCCGGTGGCGGAGAATTTCAGGCAGTTACGCGCCCTGCTCCCCACGCCCGATGCCCCGCTGAATCCACTTGAAGCCTGGAGCCAGGCCGAAGGCCAGCGCCTCGCCGACCACTTCACGACGCGGTGGGCCGAAGGCTATATCCGCGAGTGCCACGGCGATCTGCATCTGGGCAACATCGCCTGGCTGACCGAGGGACTCCCCCCTTTAGCAAAGGCTCTTTTACCGTTACCTGGTGATGCGGTTGGCGTAGTGGTTCCCCCCTTTACCAAAGGGGGGACAGGGGGGATTTCTGAGGCTGCGGCTCAGGCAAATGTCGCTAAATCCCCCTCATTCCCCCTTTGGGAAAGGGGGAGGACACTCCCTCGGGCGCTTTCGGTCGCATCAATCGTTAACGAAAAAAGAGCCTTGGCAAAGGGGGAGAGCCCTCTCATCTTCGACGGCATCGAGTTCAACCCCGGTCTGCGCCATATCGACGTGATCAGCGAGATCGCCTTTCTCTGCATGGACCTCATGCATCGCGGCAAGGCGCCACTGGCCTGGCGCTTCCTCAACCGTTATCTGGAACATAGCGGCGATTATGCCGGGCTGGCCGCCCTGCCCTACTATCTGGTCTATCGGGCAATGGTGCGGGCGAAAGTCTCTGCCATACGCAGCAGCCAGTCCGATGGCGATTTCACCGAAACCCTGAGTTACCTGGGACTCGCCCAACGCATCACGCAACGTCCCGCCGCCATCCTGCTGCTGATGCACGGGGTTTCCGGTTGTGGCAAGACCTGGATTTCACAACATTTGCTGGAGCAATTACCGGCCATCCGATTGCGTTCCGACGTGGAGCGTAAACGCCTGTTCGGCCTGACCGCACTGGCCGACAGCCGCGCGGCAGGTGAAGACATTTACAGCCGCGAGGCCGGCACCCGTACCCTGGCGCGCTTGCTCGACCTCACAAAAACCCTGCTCAGCGCCCGGTTCCATGTCATTGTCGACGCCACCTTTATCAAACACGACTGGCGTGAGCCTTTCCAGAAGCTGGCCGAGGAACATGGCATCCCTTGGTGGATCGCCGCGCTGGAAGCACCTGCCGATGTGTTGGGGCAACGCGTGGTGGCGCGCCAGGCGGGTGGCCACGATGCCTCCGAAGCCGGGCCCGACATAGTGGTCGCCCAACTTGCCGCCGTCGATCCCTTCAATGAAGTCGAACTACCCCATGTTGTTCCCCTGAGCGATTTGCCGCATCAGGCCGTCAGCCAGATACAAGCCCTGTTGCCATGCCCGATTACATCACCCTGAGCGCCCTGCCCGCCGGCCGTTGCGGCACCATCACCCACATCGACGCCAGCGCCGAACTCGCCTCGCGCATGCGCGCCCTCGGTCTGTTGCCGGGACGCCGCGTCAAAGTGATTCGCCACTCCCCCTTCCAGGGACCGATACAGGTACGCGCCGGCCAGACCGACCTGATCATTCGTCGCAGTGAAGCCGTCACCATCCTGTTACTGCCTTGCCCGGCGGAAACAGTTTGCGCCTAGGACCCACACATCATGAGCAAACGAATCGCCCTTGTGGGCATGCCGAACACCGGAAAATCCACTCTTTTCAACCGTCTGACCGGCGCCGGCGCGCGTGTCGGCAACTGGCCCGGCCTCACGGTCGAATTGCTTTCAGCCAAGTTGTTGCTGGGCGATTCGATGGTGGAACTGGTGGATCTGCCCGGCCTGCACAACCTGCATGGTTTTTCCGAAGATGAACGGGTGGCGCGGCACTTCATCGAGACGCAGCCGCTCAACGGTATTCTGGTGGTGCTCAACACCACGCAACTGGAACGGCAACTGGCGCTGGTGCTGCAACTCAAGTCGCTCGGCCTGCCCATGTTGCTGGCGCTGAACATGGCCGACGAGGCTCATCAACTCGGTATCCGTGTCCATATTGAAACGCTGGAAACCCGTCTGGGCATTCCGGTGCGACTGATCAGCGCCAAACACGGCCGCGGTGTTCCCGAATTGAAGCAGACTCTGGTCGACTGGTTGCGCGACCACCCCAAGCCGGTTCAGGCCAGTTCAGCCGCGCTATCGGAAGACGATGCCATCGAACAGACGGTGGATGAAATGCTCAGCAAGATCCTGCACATCCCGGTCTGCCTCTCGCCCACCCGCACCGATCGCATCGACCACTTCCTGCTGCACCCCTGGCTCGGCATTCCGCTGTTTTTGCTGCTGATGCTGGGGCTGTTCCAGATCGTCTATGGCATCGGCGCGCCATTACAGGAAGGACTGGCCTGGCTACTGGATGGGGCCAAAACGCGCTGGCTGGCCCCATTGGTCGCGGGGCTGCCGACCTGGGCGACCAGTTTCCTGCTGGAAGGGCTGTATGACGGCATCGGCACGGTGATGTCTTTCCTGCCCATCATCGTGGTGTTCTTCCTGGCGATGGCGGTGGTGGAGGACAGCGGCTATCTCGCCCGCGCCGCTTTCCTGATGGATGCGCTGATGTCACGCATGGGGCTGGATGGCCGTGCTTTCGTGATGCAGTTGATGGGATTCGGCTGCAATGTGCCGGCAATGATGGGTACCCGCGTCATCCGCAGCCGCTCGCAGCGTATCGCCACCATGATGACGATTCCCTTCTCGCTGTGTTCGGCGCGGCTACAGGTATTCCTGTTCTTCACCAGCGCGGTGTTCAGCCCGCGTGCCGCGCCCTGGGTGCTGTTCAGCCTGTATGTGATGAGTTTCGTACTGGCCTTTTTCACCGCCTGGGTGATGCGTGGCCGCTCCCGGCACGCAATCGACCCGCTGCTCATGGAATTGCCGCCCTACCGGGTCCCCACCCTCGCCGCGCTGACCCGGCAATCTTTCCGCGAGTCCGGCCACTTCCTGCGCCAGGCCGGTGGCTTCATCGTCCTGGGCGTGGCTCTGGTCTGGTTCCTCACTCACTTTCCGCTCGACGCCGTCCCGGCCAGTTCCGCTACCCTGGCCGGACATCTGGCGAGCTGGCTGGAACCCATTTTCACACCACTGGGGATAGACCAATTGCTGTCTATTGCCTTGTTGTTCGGCTTCGTCGCCAAGGAAGTCGTGATCGGCTCGCTCGCCGTCATCTACGGTGCCGGCGGCGATCAGCTTTCCGGCATCCTGGCGCAGCGCCTGGACTGGATCCAGGCCTACAGTTTCATGCTGTTCACCCTGATCTACACCCCCTGTCTGTCCGCCCTGGCCACCCTGCGCCGCGAATCCGGCAGCAGCCGCTACATGTGGGCTTCGGTGGCCTGGTCACTTTCGATTGCCTGGCTACTCAGCTTTGCCTTCTATCAAACGGCGCGGGCACTGTTTGGCTCTCCGTAGACCCACACGGGAATGTCCCGCGGTAGGTCAGGTTGGCGCGTAGCGACTACCTGACATTCGTTCCTCCAATGTTGAAAGTTGAGCGTCAGGTGGCGATAAAGCCGCAACCTGACGCGGCAAGCGCGATTCATTAGGCTGATATTCAGGCAAGTTGTTCGACCAGCAAATGGTCGATGAAGCGTTGCAGTAGAACACCATCGTCTGCCGACAGCGGGGCAAAGCTGACACCGTAAAGGAAACGCCCCGCCGCAACGGCACGCTTGTTGTTGTTGCGGATCGTGGCGGTCACGGACATGGAACTGGTCACGCCGGGAAGGACGATGGGAATCGTCAGCGTCACTTCCGCGCCGATTTCGCCCAATTCCTCCGTCAATTCCAGCTTGGCGCCATGCTGGCTGACATCCCGCAGAATCGCCATGACACGAGAACCGTCATTCCGGTTGATTTCTGTCGGCATACGTATTTCCAAGCGATGCGACTGGCGAATCTGGCGACATTTCACATCCTCGGGAATCGCGAAATGCGCGTAGGAATAGGGACGAGAACGCGCGCGCAGGCAGCGCGAAGTGAAAGCGTAAACATACATGCCATGTACGGCGCGGAATTTGAAAGTGCTGTTAGGCGAGATCCACATCCCCTTGTTTCCAACGATGGGTAATGTGGTGAGAAAACTCAGCCCGCCGTGAGCACCGATGTAACTGACACTGAAAGACTCGGCATCGAGCCCCACCAAGGGCTGTGCGATCAGAATCTCCCCCGCTCTGAAGTGGATATCGGAAAATTCCGCATTGAGCAACGCTTGGTCCGGCTTAACAGGTTCAGCCTGAGTCTCTTCCATCACACAACACTCCAGATTCATCGATAAGCACCGGTAAGGTGCCTCTAGCAGCTTGTCGGACGCGCGAATCATCGGCCGCAAAGCGATGGCGACGGCCCATTTACTACCAGTTGCCAGCCCTCTATGTCGGCATGAAACGTCATTTCTTGAGCCACTTATTACATACGCGGCAGGTGGTGGGGGCTACAGGCAAGCAGAGGCATCCTTTATAGTGCGCGCCATGCTTGGAAAGCCCTCTCGGCGTTGTGCCGTTCCCAAATTCCCCCGGAAGCCTCTGGCTCCCCGTGTCACGCGACAACTACGCGAAGCCTGGTGGCTGGCTGCTGTCGGGCTGGCGGTTTATCTGGGCATGATCCTGCTCAGCTATCACGCCGCCGATCCAGGCTGGTCACATACCGGCATGGATCGGGCCGTGGCAAATACCGGTGGCCATTTCGGCGCCTGGCTATCAGATCTGCTGCTATACCTGTTCGGCCTTTCCGCGTGGTGGTGGGTGGCGCTGTCGCTGTTCCTGGTCTGGTGGGGCTACCGCAACATCGGCGAGGCGGCGGCCGCCAGTGAGCACCGCCATGGCTTGGGCATCACCCTGACCGGCTTTCTGCTGGTGTTGTTGACCAGCAGCGCGCTGGAAGCCCTGCGCTTCCACGGTGGAAAAGCCGAGCTGCCGCTGCGGGCCGGCGGCGCCCTTGGCGATGCCCTGGCCCGCTTGGTGCAAACCGTATTTGGCTTTGATGGTGGCACGGTATTACTGCTGCTTGCCTGGGGTGCGGGTATAAGTCTGTTCATTGGCGTGTCCTGGATATTCCTCGCGGAAAAATTGGGCACGGGCATCGAGGCTGGCTTTAGCCGCGCCTTCGGCGCCATGCAGGCCTGGCGCGACCGTCGCGCCGGGCGGGAAGCCTTGAATGAACGCGAAGAAGTGGTGAGCAAGGAAAGGAAGCGCATGGTCAAGGAACCGCCGGTACGCATCGAGGCGCCGCCCCCGGCCATCGTGAAGTCCGAGCGGGTGCAGGCGGAGCGCCAGGAACGCCTTTTCCACGACCCCCACGACGATCCGCGCCCACCCTTGCGTCTGCTCGACGAACCACCCGCCACCACCACCCAGATCGACCAGGCCGGCCTGGAAGCCACTTCGCGCCTGATCGAACGCAAGCTGCGCGAATTCGGCGTCGAAGTAAAAGTACTGGCCGCCTACCCCGGCCCGGTCATCACCCGTTACGAGGTGGAACCGGCTTCCGGCGTGAAGGGCAGCCAGATCACCAACCTGGCCAAGGATCTGGCGCGCGCGCTGTCGTTGGTCAGCATCCGCGTGGTGGAAACCATTCCCGGCAAGAACTGCATGGGCCTGGAGTTGCCTAACAGCCAGCGCCAGGTGGTACGCCTGACCGAAATCCTCTCCGCCAAGGTCTACAACGACAACGCTTCTCCCCTGACCCTGGCGATGGGCAAGGACATCAGCGGCAACCCCATCGTCGCCGACCTGGGCAAGATGCCGCACGTGCTGGTAGCCGGCGCCACCGGTTCCGGCAAATCGGTGGCAATCAACGCCATGATCCTGTCGTTGATCTACAAGGCCACCCCGGAAGAAGTGCGGTTGATCATGGTGGACCCGAAGATGCTGGAGCTGTCTTCCTACGAGGGCATTCCACACCTGCTCGCCCCGGTGGTGACCGACATGAAGCTGGCCGCCAGCGCGCTTACCTGGTGCGTGGGCGAGATGGACAAGCGCTACCGCCTGATGTCCTCCCTGGGCGTGCGCAACATCGCCAGCCTCAACCAGAAGGTGAAGGAAGCGGAAAAAGCCGGGCAACCGCTGACCAATCCCTTCTCCATCACCCCGGAAAGCCCGGAACGCCTCACCACCATGCCCTACATCGTCATTCTCATCGACGAACTGGCCGACCTGATGATGGTCGCCGGCAAAAAGGTGGAAGAACTCATCGCCCGCCTGGCGCAGAAGTCGCGCGCGTCCGGCATGCATCTGGTGCTGGCGACGCAGCGCCCCTCGGTGGATGTCATCACCGGCCTGATCAAGGCCAACATCCCCACCCGCGTCGCCTTCCAGGTCGCCAGCCGCATCGACTCGCGCACCATCCTCGACCAGCAGGGCGCCGAGTCCCTGCTCGGCCAGGGCGACATGCTTTACCTGCCACCCGGCCACGGCCATCCGACGCGGGTGCATGGCGCCTTTGTCTCCGACGACGAAGTTCACCGGGTTTGTGCCTGGCTCAAGGAACTTGGGCCGCCGCAATATGACGAAGCAGTGTTGTCCAACCCCGAGGACGAATCGGGTGAAGACGCGGATGCAAACGATGCCGAGGCCGACTTGCTCTACGACGACGCCGTCGCCTATGTCCTCAAGAGCCGCCGCGCCTCGATTTCCTCGGTGCAGCGGCAACTCCGAATCGGCTACAACCGAGCCGCCCGGCTCATCGAAGCGATGGAACGCGCCGGGCTGGTCTCTCCCATGCAAACCAATGGCAACCGTGAAGTGATCGCCCCTCGAAATGACAGCTAAATACCTGCTCCCTCTGCTCCTCACCCTTTGCACCACCGTCTGGGCGACCCTCCCCGCCCGCGCCGACGCCCAGGCGCGGCTTTCCACCTTCGTCAGCCAGACCAAGGGCCTCAAGGCCCAGTTCACCCAGACGGTGTTCGACCGCAACGGCCGCAAGACCCAGGAGTCAAGCGGCACGTTGTTCTTCTCCCGCCCGGGCAAGTTTCGCTGGGTCTATCAGAAGCCCTACGCGCAACTCCTGGTGGGCGATGGCAAGCGCCTGTGGATCTACGACGAAGACCTCGACCAGGTCACCGTGCGCAAGCTCGACCTCGCCATCGGCGACAGCCCCGCAGCGTTGCTGGCCGGCGAGAACGACATCGAAAAACGCTTCAACCTGAAAGACGCCGGCAACAAGGACGGCCTCGACTGGGTCGAAGCCGCGCCGAAGTCGAAGGAAGGCAGCTTTGAAATGGTGCGCCTGGGCTTCAAGGGCGACAGCCTGCAAGCCATGGAACTGAAGGATAACTTCGGGCAGACCACCTTGCTGCGTTTCTCCAACCTGGAGCGCAACCCCGCCCTCGGCGGCAGCCTGTTCCGTTTCACGCCACCCAAGGGCGCGGACGTAATCAGCGACAAATAGGCCGAATGATGCGGTTCGTTCCACACCGCATCCTGTTCATCCTCTTCACCTTGCTCCTGGCCGGCTGCGCCACACCGCGTCTAGCCAGTAGCCCGGAAGGCTTCACCCCTTTGCTCAACGATGCCCGCGTCTGGCACGAAGCGGCGGGACAAGCCTATGCCGAGGAAGTCTCCCGGCTGCTGAATCCCGCGGTAGCACAGGTGGAGGCGGTACACGGCCTGCCGTTCCTGCGGCCGCCACGCGTGTTCGTGTGCGCGAGCACGCCCTGTTTCAAACAACTGGTCGCGACACCCGGCTACACCGCCGCCGTGTTGCCCGGCGAAATACTCGCCTTGTCCCCCCGGCTGGATATGGAAGAGAACGAACGGCTGCCCGGCATCCTGGCCCATGAACTCTCACACCTGCACTTGGGCCAACGCCTCGGCCATTACAGCGCCGTCCTGCCCATCTGGTTCCATGAAGGCCTCGCCAGCCTGGTGGCCGACGGAGGCGGCGCCGAATTCAGCAGTGATGAAGATGCCTGCAACGCCTGGGATTCCGGTCACCGCATCGACTTCAGCCTGCTCGACACACCGAAAAAGCGATACCAGGCGGCCGACTTCAAGATGTCGATCCACCAGTTCTATCGCCAGGCCTGGCGCTTCCTGCAGTATCTGAAACGGCGCGACCCCACCGGCTTCGCCGACATGTTGCAAGCCATTCAGTCCGGCACGAAGTTCACCACCGCGGTGACGGATGCCTACCACACCAGCCTGGAACAACTGGGTTTGGAATTCGATTTCGACAACCGTTGACCTCGCTGTGGCGACCACCCGTAAAAAAACGGCCCATTGGGCCGTTGCAGTCAGCAAGACAAGCGGGGATCAGGGTGTGTTTTCCAGCCTGGCATCACTGTTTTTGTCACCGAAGTAGCCGCCATTGCGGTACAGCGTGCCGTTCCAGGTCTGCGTGGGCGCAGCCTCGGGTTCACTGGCCTCGGAACTGGGAGCACCAGCGATGACCGGCTGATTCTGGCCCTGTTCCAGTTTCACATCACTGTTGGCAAGGCCAAAATAGCCGCCATTGCGATACAGGGTTCCTGGCCAGGTTTCGCTATCCGCGTTGGACGGCAGGCTGGTGAGAGCGGCTAAACCCAGGGCAAATATGGTCAGAATGGACTTCATGGCAATCTCCTGAAAGTTGATGAGAATTGTTATCGCTATGAAGTCCAGTGTATGCAGCATTTATCAAAAGGGTATCTGTCAATAGTTATATCCAACTATATCCATCAGGTATTATTCGCCCAGTCCCTCGTTCACTCCGGCCAGTTCTTGATGTAACGCTTGAGTAACGCGTTCTCGAAGTTGGCTTCCTTCAGACAGGCGCGGGCCACGTCATGGAAGGAAATCACGCCGACCACCTTGCCTTCATCCATCACGATGAGATGGCTGATGCGGCTCTTGGTCATGGCATCGCGGGCGTAGTCCACGCTGTCGTCCAGACTTGCCACCACCGGCTCCTTTTCCATCAGGGCACTGACCTTGACCTCGATCAGCGAGCAGCCACGCTTGTGCATGCCGCGCAGGATATCGCGTTCGCTGATGAAGCCGACCAAATCGCCATCATGGATGACCAGCAAGGAACCGACATCGTTTTCCACCATGCGCTTCACCGCCTCGGTGATGAGCGCATCCGGTTCGATGGCGAAATTGGCGCAGTCGCCTTTGATGCTGAGTACTTCACGGATGAACATTGCCTTCTCCTTGGTTCACTTCGTTATCAGGGCCGGACCAGCCCGGCTTCGACCTGGTCGCGAGTGGGCTTGCCAACCAGCAATTCGATCAGGGTAAGCGCGAAATCCATCGCCGTGCCCGGCCCACGGGAAGTGGCTACCTTGCCATCCACCACCACCGGATCATTCAGGCAGGTGGTATTCGGCAAGCCCAGTTTCTCGACAAAACCGGGATAACTGGTGACGCGCTTGCCGTCCAGCAGCCCAGCTCGGGCCAGTGCGATGGGCGCGGCGCAGATGGCGGCGGTAAATTTTCCGGTATCCCCCAGGCGTCGCAACAATGTCTGCACTCGCGTGTCATTCTTCAGATGTTCGGCGCCGGGCATGCCGCCGGGCAGCGCGATCATGTCGAAATCTCGCATCATGACGTCATCCAGCAATGTGTCCGGCTGTACACGCACGCCGCGGCTGCCTTCGATCAGCCCGGCATGCAGGCCGGCGGCCACCACTTCAATACCGGCGCGGCGCAACAGATCGATCAGAGTAACGGCTTCCAGATCTTCAAAACCGGGGGCCAGAGGAATCAGAACGCTTTTCATGGTTTCAGCCTTTCAGTTGTTAGGATGTGGTGAGCGCGGCGAACCGCATCGACCACGGTCACGTCCCTTGATGCGGCCCCTAGCTCTGATGAAGCCCCTGCCCTCCGGTAACCGCATCCTACGTCTTCAGGTTCATGAGCCGATCCGATTCGATCACCGCGCGCTCCGCGCAGTCACCAATGGCAAGACCATTGAGATAGTTGCCGACCAGGGCAAGTGGTTCCTTCGCCAGCAAATCAATCACTTCGCCAGCCAGCGCCGCATGTTCCAGGCCGGGCGCGGGTAGGCGATTGGTAGCCTCCGCCACATGCAGGAAATCGCTGGGTTGCGCACCCAGTACCTGCGCGATGCGCGTCAATTTCCCGGCGCGGTCGAGTACACCGGGACGGAAATGAAAGGTATAGCCGCGCAGCTTTTCGTGCGGCACCGGGTCGCGCGTCACCACTGACCAGAAACTGTCGTCATCACCAATCAACCCGGCCAGGGGCGGCAAAGCGGTCTTGGCGGCGGGCAGCACCACACCCATCGCCTCGCTCGCCACCATCGGGATACACGCCAGGCGTTGCGCCACCTCGGGATAAAGATCGGCCAGCAGGTGGGCTGCGACATCCACCGGCACGGCCAGCACCAATTGCGAGCAGGATAGCGACGTGTCGACCGTGTGAACGCAAAAACCCTGGCCTTCTCGGTTGATCGCCAGGGCCGGGACTCCAGTTTTCACCGAGAAAGGCGCGCCTTCGACCAACGCTTCCAACAGACCCTGCAAGCCACCTGTGAAGGTGTATTTGCGCGGTGCCGTTTTCATGCGTGGCTTCTTGCGAAACAACCACTCGGCCGGAAAATTATCGGCCCTCTGCGAAAGCACAGCGGCAAATGCCGGCGCCAGCAGGCGGCGATAGTTGCCGCGTCCCAGCAGGCTGGAGAACCATTGCGCGACACTACGCCCGGCTTTGGCCTTGAATAACCCCAGTGGAAAAGACAGGGCTGCTTCCAGGAGATTCAGCCGCGCCATCGGCGATTGCAAATGGCCATCGGCAGTAACAAATCGGTAGCCCACCTTCTCGCGCGGCAACAGATCCTCCAGCCGCCCCCGATCGGCCAGCGCTTCCAGCAGTGGCGCGTATGAGTTGTAGGCGGTATGCGCGCCCAACTCCAGCCAGAAATCTCCCTCCATACGCCAGGACTGGATGCAGCCGCCAAGTCGATCCGCCGCCTCCAGCACCCGTACCGAGCGACCGCTGCGCGCGAGCCTCGCGGCTGTCACCAAACCGCTGACGCCGCCGCCGATCACTATGAAATCAAAATGTTCCATGCAGGTTTCCAGAAAATACTCAGTGCGACTCGGTAAATCGGTGGATCAAGCGCAGGTCCTTCTTGCTCGGACGCCCTCGGATACCGCTGCCGGGCTCTGCCACCAAACGCCGCTGTTCGATGGCTTGCTGGCGAGCGGCCAGGCTTTCCTCGGTCTCGGCATAGAGTTCCCGCGCCTCTGTTGCCGGCCCACGTCGTTCCGACAGCTTTTGCACGCTCACCACCCATTTCAGGTCGTTGATATGCAGCGCCAACACATCGCCCAGCCGCACTTCCCGGCTCGGCTTGACACGATCGCCACCGATTTGCACGCGTCCACTCTCGATCGCCTCATGAGCCAGGGCGCGTGTTTTGTAGAAACGTGCCGCCCAGAGCCATTTATCCAGGCGCACACGTTGGCTGTCGAAAGCTTCGGTTGGGAATTTTCGTGACATGGGGCGATGATACCCAGGAAATCATCTCGCCAGCCTTTACCCAGGAGATCCCCATGCGACTCATCGCACTTGCCTTGCTGCTGGCCGGTTGTGCCGGCGCCCCCGTGAACGGCATCGAACCCGGCCGTCTGGTTCTGCTCACCGCACAGACCATCCCGCCCGAATCCGCCACTTTGCGCCTGCAATACGGCAAACCCGTCGCCCGCAACGCGGTGCAGGAGTACGACCCGTTCTGCGTGTTCGAGATCAACACAGTCAGCGACTCTCCGCAGACCGTGCACCCGGACACCTTCCGGGTTACCAAGATCGGCCATAGCATCAGTACCATCGCCGACGCCTCCAGCCCGCCCTTTCCCGCACCGATCAAAGTCGGCCTGAGCAACGATCAACGCCCCACTCACATCTATTACAAGACTCTGTTCTGGCTGCACTCCGAGCAACAACCCAAAGTGCGCCTGTTAACCTGCATGAGCAACCAGAACCTTCCCGGAGTCTACCCGTTCATGCGCCACCTCACCCTGCAAGAGATACGCGAGGCATTAGGCGCGGATTTCCGCCTAGACTGAAGATGGGTGCTTATTCATGGCTCTATGTGATTCGTAGTGGGTAACGCCCGCAAGGCCGGCGGGCAGGTCACGCCGATCACCTGGCATACCGGCAATGATGGCGTGTGGGAGCGGGTTCGCGATGCGACCGCCGCAATCGTCGTAGGAGGCCCGCTTGCGGGCCGAAGCGCCCGGTAGGGCGCAATGGTGGAACCCCCGCCCGAGCGTGCGTTTGCCCTTTGCGGCTGCCGCCGCTTCGGCCCGCAAGCGGGCCTCCTACGGCTGCGCGTTACCCACTACGAATCACATAGAGCCTTATTCATGTATCATGAATAAGCAGGGTACGAATTGGGTACATGTACTGAAAGCCTCGCGTAATCCAGACTCCAGCACCAAGGTTGTGTTGATCCGAACTGAATCACCCGCTATAGAAACACGAATACTTCAGCAGACCGATCAAGAACAGACCATTGGAATAACCAAGGTTGTTTGGTCAAATTAATTGCGCATATTATTTTATTCATTATCGCCGCCATTCAGCCATCTTGGAGTACCAGCCAATCATTACCACTGGATTCAGCACACACAAGAAATCAATTATCACTTCATCACTCAACGATGATCAGCGATTTACCGGAAAAGTGCCGGCTTTATCGGTTACGCAAACCATGCAACCAGCAAAATCAAAAGGTTGCACATAAACGATACGAAAAACATCGACTAAATAAGATAATCCTTGGTCTTCTGGCGTCATGAGCAAGGCCTATTTACCCACCCGCAACCAAGCAAAGAGAGGAAGTGTAATGCGTAAATATTTATCCGGAGTATCCGCAGTTGTTATCATGCTATTAATCTTTGTCGCAGTTGCCGCGCTCATTCTCGGCAACAAATATTACAACCATTCGGCCACCGAAAAACCACCTGAGCATGCATTGTTGGGACGAGAAATTGAGCAGGCCGGAGAGGAAACTTCTCATCAGCAACAACGAGAAGAAGCAATGTCACCCAAGCAATCAGATGAATTAAAACAGACACTTAAAAACAAAGCCATGCTGGATATAAAAAGCGCTTTCCCCGATCTGGATAACGCCCAGTTCAACATCGACAACGTTCAATTGGACATTCGCTTCGGCGGATCAAAACAGGATGTTGTGTGCGGAAATATCAGCTCCAAGAAGAGCTTTAATGGAAATGCAGGCTTAACTCGCTTTGTTTGGAATTCAAATGAGCCAGTCGAACTTGAAAGCGAAGACAATAAAGCGCATTTTCAACTTGCATGGAGTCTATTCTGCCAGCAATAGTAGTCCGCCTTTTCAAGCCCGCATGACACGGGCTCCATGGGACATAAAAAGCTGTGTGGAGTGTTATCTGGCGGAGCGGTGTCATTCACATTATGCCCGGCAGGCCGCATGAGCACTTGATCTAGGTGTTTGTGGATTCTTATGTACCCCCAGATGTACCCCCAACATCAATTCGCTACTCATCCATCCGTGGCCAGGCTCTCGACCTGGTGGCGCTGGGCACCCTCCTGGTGTGAGCTGGGCAGGCGCATCGATGCCGGCGCCAGCAGGGTGTCCCACCGTCTCGCCGTGGTGATGATCCAGGGCGAGGCCTGCACCGTCCCGGCCGTGGCCTGCCTTCGACCTGGTGACGCTGGGCACCATCCCTGCCTGTACGGAAAACGATAGTGTTAGAGGTTCATGTTAGAGCCACGTCAGAGCCGCACCTACCGCTCCCTCGCGACCTCTTCGACCCGCATCTCAGGTCACCCACAGGGGCCCCCGCCTTCCGCCTCCCCTTGCTCGGCTCTGTTCAAGCCGAGTTCCACCGCTTGAATGAGCAACAGGCTAACGAACATCTTTGGAAGCCCAACCCCTGAGGCTATCTCCTTGAGGCTCTCACCCCTGTTGAGGCGGCGTACGCACTCCCTCGTTAGTGCAACCCGCCACTCTTCATGGTCGTCGCCTTCAATCATCTCTTCCATTTTCATCTCCTACCGCCACGGCCCCGGATAGAACTTCTCCCACCTATCGCACTCCGGCGGCGCCAGCATGATCCGCTCGGTTGCCCGGCCGTACTCAAGGATCAGGTAACCCAGCTTGCAGGCCCAACGGAAGTTCCGCCGCTGGTCGCCTTCTATGTAGTCGTGAACGGAATGCAGGTGGACACACATGCCACAGTCTTTCCCCTCGCCTGGGCTATCCATGGTCAGTACACGCCACGGCGCCAGACCAACGGCAAGACAGTTCTTGTGCCAGTGCCGCACCTGTTCAGCCGGTGCCAGACGGTGCAGGGATAGAACATTCCGGCCGATCTCTTCCGGTGTCTTGTTCGCCTTTTCGCAGGCCGCGACAACCAGGCATACAGCAGCCGGGTTCAGTGGATATTCGTAGGAACATTCATGTAGAAGTGAATCAGAAAGAAATCTACTTTTCTCTTTTTCTGCCGCAAAAGTCCCTTCCGCCGCACCCCCACCGTGCGCGCTATTTTCGGGTGTCGAACTACTTACCCCATGAAAAACAGGTGGGACAAGTGGGACAACTGGGACACTTGCTGTTATATCTTTTGCATTCAATAGGTTATCGTGTGCATGCAGGTGGGACACTTGCTGTTTTTCACTGGGACACACTGGGACACTTTGCCCTTTATTGGGGGAAGTTGCCTCTTTCTTGTGCATATCCTGCCCAACTTGCGTATCGGATGCGGGGATTTGTTCAGTCATTTCAGGGTCGTTTTTTGCCCTGTCCCAGTGTCCCGCCGTTTTCAAATCGTGTTGAGCCGAAGCGGGAATAAGCGCGTCCCAGTTGAGCATCATTCCTCCTCGAAAAGAGTCGGCAAAATGTGAACCACTCGCGGCCGTCCTTCGGTGGGAATGGCGACCTTCAACAGCCATTCGCGCCCCTTCTCTTTCCCGGCCTCAACATAGCCCTTGGCGACCAGCAGGCGACCTACTGCCGCATGGTCGAAGCCCTTGCATATCCGGGTACGCCACGTTTCGGAGAAGACGAAATAATCCGTTTCGTCCTTCATCCCATCATGCCGACGGTAGCCCACCCGATCCCCAGAGCGCGGCGCGTGTTTGTCGCTGTCGTTGCCTGGCCGGTCCCAGTCGGAGAAGGCGGACTCCCCATAGCGGCGCAGGAACTCACGCACCTGGGAGAGCATGGCCCGCTCTTCCTGGTTGCCTTCGCCGCCGCGCCGATCCAGCCAGGCGCGAAAGCACAGGGCCGCCGCCTGCATGGCCTCGCCGGCTGGCCAGCCGGTCAAACCCCAGTCGGTGGCCAACTCGCCGGCCGCGCCCACCAGGGCGAAGCGATACGCCACCCGCCGCGCCTGGCCGCCGGCCTGGTCAGTCAGAAAGCGAGATTCAAAGGCGCGGATGCCGGCCTTGATGATGTCCGGGATGTCCGCTTGTTCTTTGGTCAGACGTTCCAGCCAGGCCGGAAATGCGGTGCCGTGCTGCTGGCGGATGGAGTCGGCCAGGGCCTTGGCGAACTCATTGCCGCCGGGGTATGAGTGCAGCTTCTCGAACACCCCCAGACCGGCGCCGGCATCGGCGGGTATTTCCGCCAGCCGCAATTCCTGCCCGGCCTTCGGGCTTTTTCCCGCCTCGCCCATGTGTTCGGCCAAGCCGATTTCGCCGGCACTCAGGAACAACAGACGCCACGAACTCCGCTCACGCGCGGCGCCGGTGCGGCCGGCCCGCGTCTTGCCGCTGCCATTAGCCAGCATGTAGGCGACTTCACCGGCCGCCCTGGGGTCAATCTGGGCTATCTCATCCAACAGCAAGGGCGCGTCACAATGCAGCATGGCCAGCCCTTCCAAGCCGTTATCCGTGGCTCGCCATCGCTGCATGTAGTCCGCCCCGCCGCATACCGAAGCCGCCACCCGTAGCGCCGTGGTCTTGCCATCGCTGGAAGCCGAACGAAGATGAAAGCCGCCCGACTCGCCGCCGATCAGGTAGAGCAGCGGCGAGGCGAAAGACAGGGAGACGGCGAACACCAGTCGAGAGTTACCAACACACAAGGCCGCCACGTTCTCCTGCCAGCCGCTCAAGGTGCCGCGCCGGGTGTAGGTGTTCGCCGCTGGCGATTCCGTCTCGAACAACCATTCTTCATCGCCGCCGCCGATAGCCAGCTCGGGCAACACGAACACCCCGCCGGCCGCGCCGCTATCGTGCCAGCCGGTGCGGCCCGTGATCCTGGCCCGGCTCTGGGTGTCGGCGGTTTGCAGGTACTCCACCAGCAGGGCGCGGGCGCGTGGGGCGAGGTTTAATCCTTGATCGAGCAACAAGCCCGCCACCTCGGCGCCGTCTCCCTTGAACATGGCTCTTGGAATAACTACCCGGTGGCGGTTTCCATCCGGGTCTTTGAAGGCCACCAGCAGCGCCCAGCCGTGGTTATGCGGGTCGCGCACCAGGGCCACCACGTCGAGCGGCGCGCATATCCAGCGCGGCGACTTGTCCGGTTCGTAGTACCAAACCCCGCGTTCATCCAACACGAAACGGCGCAGCGGCATCGATGGCGGCGCCGGCTCTTGTGCAGACGTGTGCACGGCCGGCGCCGGGCTGGCGGGTTTGGCCGGGCCCTCGATTTCCACCAGGGCATCCGGCCGGGCCAGGAACAGGGCGAAGTGATCCGCCGCCCATCCTCTGGCCACCAGGTCCGCCGCGTCGTCGCCATCGACCAGGGCCGGTCCATCGACCAGCAACGGCCGCCGCGCATCGCCTTCCCAGGCCGGAGATAATGCCAGGGCCGCGAGGTTGACCAAGTGAATCGAAGCCGCCCTCACCTGACGCAATCGCTTGGTCAGCACGTCGGCCGCCTTGGCGCCGGCTTCGTCGTTGTCGCGGAACACCACGCACCGGCGCCCCGCAAGCGGGGTCAGGTCGGACTTGCCCACGGCCTGGGCGCCACCCTGCCAGGTCAGGACCGGCACGCTCGGCAACAGACCGGCGAGGGCTTCCGCCGCCTTCTCGCCTTCCACCCACCAGGCCGGCGCCTCGGGATGCGCGGCGAGGCTGGGCAGGCCATATAAGGGCCGGGGCTCGGTCGGTGCCTTGAAACGCCATTCCAGCGCACCGCCGGGGCCTTGCCACAGGGTCAGCGGGCTAAATTGCTTGCGCTCGCCCTCTCGCTTAGGTTCGTAGCGGTCGTGATAGAAGTTCACCCGACCATCCGCCGCCGCGTAGGCGTAGCGCCGAGACGGTTTGCCGTGGCGACTGTGCCCGGCCGGCGGCGCGGGGGCATCCTCCGGGACCGGCATCACGCACCGGAAAGCATCCGCCGCCGCGCCTGCATCGTCCTGGTGGGGTTTTGTCGGCGGCGGTGGTGCACTGACCTTCACCGCAGCCGCCGCGCCCTTCCTAGGGCGTTTGCCGGGTTCCGCTTCCTCAATCCCTAATCCGACTTCTCGATTCAATCGGCTCGCCGCCTCACCCTGGCGCAGGTCCAACAGATAGGCGGCCAGCGCCACCAGGTCGCCGCCCTTGTCGCCGGTGGCGAAGTCGGACCATGACCCGGTGTGATAGTTGATGCTGAATGATCCCGGCTTGCTGTCGCCGCGTTTCGGGTTGGTGGGAAGGTACTCATGACCCTGGAACTTGCCGGCCAGGTGCAGCCAGCTCATTACATCGTCAAACCTGACCAGGGCCGCGCCAGCAACGGCGCGGATGAACTCGGAAGGTCTCATGGGGGTAATACCTCGCGGCGGCGCCGCTGGGTTTGACGGGCTGGCGGCGCGGGCCTGGGCTGGCGGTGGGGATGGGGGCGGCTCATGGTTCGCCCCCTTCGCCGGCCAGGTCGGCCAGCACGTCCCAGCGATCGACATCAAGGTTGGTTCCCCCGATAGTCAGCTCCATCCACACAGCGAAGGCCATCATGAAGCCGGTGAAGTGGTCGCCCCTGCCGCCGTGGGTGGTGCTGTCCATGCCCGTCACCAGGGCGCGCATGAAGCCGTGGTAATCGTCGTTACCCGTCGTGTCGATACTGCGTTGATGCAGGGCATGCAGCTCGATCAGCAGGGACTTGAAAGCCAGGCCGCCGCGTTGATACTCGGACAAACTGGAAACAGCGGGGCCGGTCTCCCGGACTGCATCCGCTCGTAGGTCGGCGGCGCTCACCGCATCCACGATGCCCTTGGCCATCTCGATCAGGTAGGCCGCCTCGGGGTGCGCGGCGCTGTAAGCGGACTCACGGGCAGAGGCGAGGAAGCATGAGGCCTGTTCCAAGGCAGCATCGGCCGGCACGCCTTCCCGCACCGTGAATAGATTGTCGCCGTTCGGAGTACAGCGGAAGAATGGCGTGCTCGGGAGTGTGAGACGGGACAGCACGGAAGTTGCTTTCTGTTCAGTCATGGCTCTTCTCCTTTTCTGAATCGACTACCGCTTCAAGGCGATGCTGCTCGTACTGAGTAGCCGCCCATACGGTTTGCACCATCAATGCGAGGCCTGGCCGGATTTCTTCCAGGTCTTTTTCGGAGGCCAGGAGGTTATGCAAGAGGGCCATGCAGTCGCTCACGCCCTCGAACAGCTTGGCGTCGCCGCCATTCAGCAAGGGGTTCCAATATCCCGGCCCATAGTCCGCAAGAATTTCGATGGCGTAGGGGTCTACGCCTCGCAACCGGCTGGCCAGGCGCAAGGCCTCGGGATCAACCGTGGCGCGGGTGGCTTCCGCCGTGTTGGGTGTGGTGCGCTTATTCATGGCGGCCCCCTTGCTGTTCCAGGTGGGCGCGATACACGTCGAAGCCGTGGCGGTTGCCGGCGAAGTAGGCGTCGAACTGGACAGAACCAGCGGGGTGCGGGCAGTGGATCCGCTCGCCGCGCAGTTTGAACTTGAGCACGTCGACCAGGCCGGCGCGGTATTCGGCGCTTCGTGGCGTGCCGGTAGCCAGGGCGGCGTCGGCGATGCTCTCGGGAGTGTAGGCAAAGCGGTAGCCGGGGACACGGTGCGCCTGGCACAGGGTTTCCGCCGTGTTGGGTGTGGTGGGCTTACTCATGGCGGCCCCCTTTCAGTTCCAGGAAGGCGCGGTAGAAGTCGGAGATGTGGCTATTCCACTTTTCTGACTCGAAGAAATCTATTTCTTGCTCGGTTATCTGCCCAGCCAAGGGCAGATCACCACGAACAACTCCAGCCTTGGCCGCATCAACAGTTTCCCCGGAGAGAATGCGAACCGAATAGTCGTTCAGGAAGAAAGCTACCATGCTTAAGCTAAGGGCAATGGTGAGGCTCTCAGTGTTCTGTTGAGCCTTGAATGTTTCGGCAAGGTCATTAATTAGGTTGACCGCATCCTGGATACCGTCAATTTCATGCCTGGACATCTCGGCTTCGATTGTGCGCAGCATCCATGCATTCACGCTTAATCCGGACGCTTTCGCTACAGCTTCAATGCTGGTCTTGAACGGCTTGGATACCCTGAAAAAAATTACCGCATGTTGGTCGGCTTCATCTTCACCAGCCGCTTCGGGAATATCAGACTGAAGTTCATCAGCATTGCCAACAATAGTGAACTTCATATCCGAGTAACCAGAATCTTCGCCCGACAAAATGGACTTGGCTTCTTCCTTTGTCAGTGGCGTTAATTCAACCTCGGTGTCGTCATCCTTCAAATTCTTCTGATATGCCGTTTTAAAGTAGGCACCAGCGCGGGTGCGATAGATGCAGGTCTCTGAAATAACCCCGGAGGCTGTTTGATCGCGATACCTAGCGATCAGATCGGCGGTATCAGTGTTGTATGCACGACCTTTGATTACACGTTTGACCATGACTTCAGTTTCCATGATGTTGTCCTATGAGTACGCTAGCACATGCTAGCAACTGAATAATAGGAGTCACATGCTAGCAAGTCAACAACTTGCTAGCATGTTATGAAGGCTAGGGTATGGGACTGGATCATGTGGATCACCTGGCGTTGACTGCCGGTTGCTCTTCCACCAACGCGGTAGTCCACAGGGGCGCGAGGGTCAAGCGGCGCGTGCGACCCGCTCCCCGTTTTCTCAAGTACCTGTTCGCCTGGCTGGCGCTCGCCGTGGTGCTGGCGGTGCGCGACGTGTTCCCGCCGGATGGCGTGGCGTGGTGGCTGCTGGTGGCGCCGCCCGCCGTGGCGGTGGTGGCGATCCTGGCAGAGGGATTCGGGGTGGCCATGATCGGCCTGGCCCTGGGCTTGCTGGCGCGGCGCTGACAAGCCGGGGGCCTGACTACCTGATTGAGTCATTTTGAAGTCTCTTAGTTGGGGTGCCTGGGCGTGCAACAGCCGCCGGCTTGCGAACCACCAACGCAAGCGCCGGGTGCGGGCCTTACGGTAACCGCCGCCCAGGCATTGAGGGGTTAGGCGCGGCGGCGCGCCCAAATGGCGCGGGTCGATACCCGTGCACTGGTGCTTTCGCTGGTGACACCGGCATCCGCCAGAGCGAGCCCCAACCAGGCCAGCGCATCGACGGCCGCGATCAAGTTGGTTTTATCGGTGGTGGCGTCGGCGCGAAATGCGCGAGGTCGAGAACTGGCGACCACGCCGGTCGCCGGATGATCTTTCCGCAGTTCATCAAGAGCGGCGGCGGCGGTCTCAAGCTCCGTCCGCCAGCGGTCTTTACGCTCGCTTGGCAGGGTAGACGGCTCAACGGCCTGGGCGACGGCCAAGCCGCCTTCCAGGTAAGTCAGCAACGCTTCCATGCCCAGGCCGGCGAGGCCGGGCGCGATAACGTTGGCTTCGGTGGCGCGGGCGGGGGCGCGGGGTTTCAGGCTGGGGCTCATCGGTACAACTCCGTTGTTTTCAGGACATTGGGATGGAAGGCGATGGCCACCGGCAGCTTCAGCACGCTGCGCGGGTCGGCATCGTCACGGCGCGGGGCCAGGCCCTTTTCCACATCTTCTTCGTCGAGCAACTCCAGGGCGTAAAGCTCGCGGCTCACGGCGTCCAGCTCGGCCAGGCGTTTAGTGGAGTCCATACGCGTGGTGTCGCTGAATTCCAGCGCCTGCTGCAACAACGCCTGGCGGCCGGACCGACCCATGTTGTGCATGAGCGCCCCGACAAGAACGGCCTGGACCATGGGAACACTGTGGTACTGGAAGCAATAGAACTTGTCGCCGGTTTGAGCGAAAGCCAGTTCCTGTGCCCGTCTACCCAGCCATTCCAGATATTTGCTTTCGTGCCGGTCGAACTCGGTATTCAGCAAGGATTCCATCTCTTCGGGCGACAGGCGCGCATTGCGTAGTTCGGTAGCGCGCGCCTTCAATTTGGCGATCTTGGCGCGGCGGTCATTGGTGGTTTGCATTTCACAGGCCCTCGGTTGATTTCAAAATCTGTTCACAGGCGTGGAACAACTTCCCGTGCGGCTTGGGCGCGCCCTCGATCTCTTTCACCTGCTTATTGATGGCTGCAACAAGCTCGGCGCATACGCCAAGTTCATCCTTGGCCTCTTTCAATCGCGCTTCGTACCTCAGCGGGCTGCTGGCGCTATAACTTTGGAGCAGTAATACCTCGCGCTCCTGCTTCATCTTGTTGTGGAGGGTGTGGGCTCTTTGATCCAGGAGTGAGCCGTAACCAGCCACTTCAGAGCTTGCATTGGCCTGCAAGCTATTCAGTTTGATGCGGGCCTGTTGGCGCCATTGTTCAGTTGCCATTTGCTTCTCCATTCAGGATTTGACGTTTCAGGTTTGCGCGCTCTTCCAGGAGCGCTACGACGAGTTCTTGGATTTCCTCGTCACTACATCCCGCCACCCGTGCGGCGGCGATCTTTTGAACTTCATTGCTGGGCCAAGCCACACTCCGCTTTCCGATGCTGACGCTTGGCGTCATGAGGCCTTGGCTAATCAGGTTGTAGAGCAGGCTTTTCGAGCGAAACCCCATGGAACGACAAACGTCGTCACGGGGTTGTAGGGTGATGGCTTGGTTCATTCCTGAGTCGTCCTATGTCGTTGCCGGAAGTGGTGGACGTATTTTTCAGAAACAGGATGCGGCGCGCCTCCTGGAAAATGTCCGCTAACAAATCCCCCTAACTCGTTGATCTAGCGTTGTTTAGATGCGCCTGTCTTTCCTAAAATGTACGCGAGGGGTGGCGGCAGGATTTATTTCGCGAGGATTTTCGTGTCTCGCGCCGGATATCCAGCGCGAGACGGTGGCCTGGCCGGGACGTTGCCGGCCTTGACCTTGACCGCCGCCACGTCGAGACGGTGGACACCCTGCCGGCGGCGCCATCGTTGATCCTGGGACAGCTCACGCCGAGACAGTGCCGGCGCCGCCCTGGATCATCACCACGTCGAGACGGTGGACACCTTGCCGGCGGCGGCATCGATGCGCCTGCCCATCGTCACCAGGTAGAGAACCGGGCCACTACTGGGACAGTGCAGACGTATGCACGAAGCTGAAACGGGACACCCAGAAGCCCCGGCCTGACACCCTGAAATCCCTCTTTTGGACACTGCAACGTCCCAGCATGCGGAACGCAATTTGGGCAGGATTTGCACAAAAATGAGGCAACTTCCCCCAATAAAGGGCAAAGTGTCCCAGTGTGTCCCAGTGAAAAACAGCAAGTGTCCCACCTGCATGCACACGATAACCTATTGAATGCAAAAGATATAACAGCAAGTGTCCCAGTTGTCCCACTTGTCCCACCTGTTTTTCATGGGGTAAGTACTTTGAGGGCTGGAAAACTGTAGTTGCAGGACGGTGTTTCAGGCGGCTTTGATGAAGGGAAGAACCTTGCCCCCCGACCTCACTGCCTGCAGGTAATCCGCCCACCACTGCATCAGCTTCCGACGCTCGGGCAGATACTCGGCCCGGTTGTAGGCGCCGCGTACTTCGTTACGCTCGCAGTGGGCGAGCTGGCGTTCAATCACATCCGGCCTGAACAGGCCCGACTCGTTCATGATCGTTGAGGCCACGGCGCGGAAACCGTGGCCCGTCATCTTGCCCTTGTAGCCCAGGCGATACAGGGCATAAAGCATGGTGTTGTTGGATATGGGTTTGTCTCGGTTTCGCCCTGGGAACAGGAACCGACTTCCGCCGCCGATGGGGCGCAGTTCTTCCAGGAAGGCGAGAGCCTGGCGTGAGAGGGGCACAAGGTGTTCCGTCTTCATCTTCATCCGGCCGGCCGGGATAACCCATAGCGCCGCTTCGGTGTCGAACTCATCCCAGACGGCGCCGATCAGTTCGGAAGTCCGCACAAAGGTTTCCGCCATCAGTTGCAAGGCCAGGCGGGTCAGGGTGTCGCCGGTCGTCTGGTCGTAGGCATCGACACCCCGCAACAGGTCGGGCAGTTCCTCGGGCCTGACGGCGGCCTGGTGTTTCGCCTTGTGAGATGTCAGAGCGCCGCGAAGGTCGGCGGACAGGTCACGCTTGCAGTGCCCGGTGGCAATCCCGTAGCGGAATACCTGTCCACACACGGCAAGGACACGATGGGACAGGTCATGGGAGCCGCGCGCCTCGATCTTGCGGACCACTTCAAGAAGCTCGGGCGCTTCAACCTCGGCGATGGGGCGATGCCCGATGGCGGGAAATACGTTTCCTTCCAGGCGCCGGGATACATCCTTGGCATGACTGGAAACCCAGGTGTGAGACTGCTTTGCATACCACTCTCGCGCCACGCTCTCGAAGCTGTTCACGGCCGCCTGCTTCTTGGCCCGGTCTTCCGCTTTGCGGACCTCGCCGGGGTCGAGACCATCGGAGAGTTTCCGTCTGGCCGAGTCCCGCTTCTGTCTGGCCTGCTTCAGGGTCACCTCGGGATATACCCCCAGGGCCAGCAGCTTTTCCTTGCCGGCATAGCGGTACTTCATCCGCCAGTACTTGGAACCGTTTGGGTTCACCAGCAGGAACAGGCCAGCGCCATCTGCCAGCTTGTAGGGCTTGGCCTTGAGTTCGGCATTGCGGATTTCGGGATCGGTCAGGGGGGCGGATACTGGCATTGGGGGTACATCCTGGACGGGGGTATTTTGATACCCCCAAATATACCCCCAGAATGGGCCGGCCCTCCCAAGACCGCCGCGAACCATCCGTGAACGAAAAAGCCCGCGAACTCAATGTTTACGCGGGCTTTCAGGTCTAACCAGGACTTCCTAGGGCTTCAGTCTGGCGGAAGCGGTGAGATTCGAACTCACGGAGGGGATAAACCCTCGCCGGTTTTCAAGACCGGTGCCTTAAACCGCTCGGCCACGCTTCCAGATTGGTGCCGGCACCCGGATTCGAACTGGGGACCTACCGCTTACAAGTCCGACTGAGCCGGCTTTAACCGGCTAGCACCAAGCTTAATACTCTTTAATAAAACAATATGTTACGTGAAAACTTGGTTTAATGCAGTAACATGAGAAACACCCCGATTTCACCAATTTTGTGACCCCGGCGTGACCCCGGTTGGACCCTGCAGGAGGCAACTTATGGCGAACAAAATCAATTTTACCAAGGCGGCATTGGATGCGATTCCAATACCCACTCCGGGGCAGCGCGCGACTGTACACGATACCAAGATTACTGGCCTGCAACTCAGGGTTACCAGTCAGGGGATCAAAACCTTCTGTGTGCGTCGCCGAACCAAAGGGGGCGACGTGGAGCGTATCACGCTGGGCCGCTATCCCGACATGAGCATTGAGCAGGCCCGCAAGCTGTCGGCCAGGGTCAATGCCGAGATTGAGGAAGGCGCGAATCCGGCAGCCGTGAAACGTGCCCATAAGGCCGAGCCCACGTTGAATGACCTGTTCGAAATGTACATGAACGCCCATGGCGATCTGATGAAACGGCCGGACAAGATGCGCGACCTGTTCCGTCTCTACCTGGCCCCGCTCGCGGACAAAAAGGCTTCCCAGATCACCTATCCGACGGTGGATCGCTGGCACAAGGAAATGCCGGCGGTGATCAACCGACGCCGCGAGCAGGAACGCCAGCGCATCCAGGAGGTGCTGGCCCAGAAGGGGCGCGTGGGGCGAGGTGTGAAGTCCACCCCTGTGGCCGGCACCCGCACCGCCAACACCGCCCTCGCGCTCCTCCATGCCATCTACGAGAAGGCACGCAACAAGCGCTGGTGGACGGGTGAGAATCCGGCTCATGGTGTCGACCGATTCAAAGAAATCAGCCGGGATCGTTTTCTCCAAGCTGATGAGCTGCCGCGCTTCTTTCAGGCCTTGCGTGATGAGCCAAACGAGACCATCCGGGACTACTTCCTGATCGCCCTGCTGACCGGGGCCAGGCGATCCAACACACTGGCCATGCGCTGGGACGAAATCAGCTTCGAACGGTGTGAATGGCGCATCCCGGTAACCAAGAACGGTACCCCGCAGGTCGTCACCCTCACCTCCGAGGCATTGGCCATCCTTGAAGCCCGCAAGAACAACGGCAGCGAATGGGTGTTCCCCGCTGGCGGCCGGAGCGGTCATCTCATGGAACCGAAAATGGGCTGGGACCGCATCCTTCAGCGCGCCGGAATCCACGACCTGCGCATCCATGACCTGCGCCGCACACTGGGCAGCTGGCAGGCTAGAACAGGAGCGTCGCTGGCCATCATCGGCAAGAGTCTCAACCACAAGAGCATTCAGTCCACGGCCATCTATGCCAGGCTGGACCTCGATCCGGTGCGCGAGTCGGTGGAGCGAGCTACCACAGCTATGCTCATGGCTGCGGGCCTCAAAGCTTCAAGAACAGAGGGCTAAGTACAAACCAGGGATGGAAACAACGTTTTCTGGTCAGTCTATGTCGCCCATCGGAACTTGTGGCTGGATGGATAGAGCATCCTTTGCCCGCCGGTCAAAACTGGATTCCCGCGTGTTACCTTTTGCAAGAAGTCCCTGTAGACACCAGTTTGGGCACACGAAATTACGAAAATCAGAGGAATCATCGTGGCACGCCACCTCCAAAAGACGAAGCTGGATGGCACGCCCTATCACAGGCGCGAGGCTGTTGAAGCGGAGATTCAAGAGCTCGAAACGATCAGCGCCTCCGAACTTGAGCGCCGTTCCGCACTTTGGCCAAGTACTACGCTGGGATACGTTTCACCGGAAGCATTGGTGTATTTTGTTCGCAACCTGCCCACAGGTACTCACCGTGACAAACTGACTGAACAATTGTTAGGCCGCGTGGTTCGCAGCGTGCCGCGCGCTTCCGACGCAAGTGGCCACACGACGTCCCTCACCCGCATGAACATTCGTGAGGACATGGTCGACCATTTCGTAGATCTACTGCTGAGCGACCGGGATAGGTACGACGACCGCCTCGACTACTACGAAGTTAACTTCAACTCGGCCATAGCCAGGGACCGGCTAGACGCAAGTACTCGCCATTGGACACACGAGAATCGAAGTGATGAACTGGGTTCTGACGAGGTTGAGGTCTCCGACCAGGTGGAAGCCGCTGTCGGAGATTACGCCCCCTTCGATGCCGACGAACTCGACAAGAAAGTTTACCGGTTGCTGCTCGACGATGCGATTGACAGCCTGCCTGAGTTCCAACGGAGAATCGTCGAAATGCTGCGCCAAGAAATCCCCATTGAATCGCAGGATCCTTCGGTCGCCTCCATTAGCAAGGTGTTGGGCAAGGCCGAGAAGACCATCCGCATACATCGCGACAAAGCGTTCGCATCCTTGCGGCTGCGTCTTGAACGCAAAGGGAGGACGTAATGGCTAGACATTCGCCAGTCACACGAGAGGATATCTTGGGCGCCTTCGCCATGGAATTCGAACCGGGAACAGGAATCCTTGAGCGATATCTTTCGCAGTACCCAGAGTACTCATTACAGCTTGTAGATCTTTCCAGAGAACTGTCTAGGGAGTTCGATGACGACAGGCCATTGAGCGCTGATGACCTTGCCTCTGTGAAAGCAGGCATACGTAGGCTTCAGGAACGCACCGCAACTCTTCAGTCATTACTGGAGGCGCCGGCCAAGATGTTCACTAATGCGGCCAAAGCACTGGATCTGCCAATTCAGGCCGGCCTTGCTCTGCGCGAGCGACGGATCGATGTTTCAACCATACCTTCACGCATAATCGAGAAACTGGCCCAGGCGCTTAATGCGTCAGTCATGGTTCTTCACTCCTACCTGGCATTGCCGCCGCAGGTATCCCAACTTCGCGCAAGCAAGTCGAGCACCAAGCCGACGGCAGTAGAAAAGGTGTCGTTTGAAAGAATCCTGAGGGACGCAGGCGTCGACGAAGAGACTCTGTCGAAGCTGCGCAACAACGAGTAACCATGGACGCTGTTGAGCTGGCTCGACAGTATGCCAAGCGGCTGCACAATCAAGCGGTCGAGCGTGGGAGCGACCCATGGTCGCCCTATCAATTCGCGGTCGATATAGCCAACGAGCTCGGTATTGCCGTAGAAGCTTGCGCCCCCGGGGCAGCACTCCTCGATGGTGCGCGTGCAGCCTTCGATGGTGGAATCCCACTAATCGTCCACGAGAACTGCGGGACGCCGTTCGAACGGGCATTCCTGGTGGCGCATGAAATCGGGCACGCCGAGCTAGGTGACGGCGAGGAAGACGGTGGGTCTCCGGTCCAGATTGACCCAGCTCGTGCGTCCGAGGCCAGTCCTGTCGGGATGGATCGGGTTGTCGACTACAGCCGACGGCAGCGACGAGAAGTCCAAATGGACCTCTTTGCGAGGGAGCTTCTCCTACCCAGACCTTTGGTCATTGACCTGCATGTGGTTCAAGGTCAGACCTGTTCCGACATCGCGGAGCGTCTATGTGCGCCGTTTGAAGTCGTCGCACAGCAGATGCTAGATGCGCTACTGCTACCGCCCATTTCGGTGGTCGCTGAAGTCGTCCCTACTGAAACACCTCTCAACGATAAGCAACGCGATGCAGCCCAACATCGGGGCGTCGCGTTCCTGCTTCAGGCTGGACCAGGAACCGGGAAGACCCGCACGCTCATTGCTCGCGTTGAGAGCTTGCTCGACGATGGAGTCGACCCTCGAAGAATTCTCCTGCTGACCTTCTCCAATAAAGCTGCTGCGGAGATGACCGAGCGGATTGCACAGAAGCGCCCAAAAGAAGCGGCTGCCCTCTGGATTGGCACATTCCATGGCTTTGGCCTGGATATCCTCAGGCGTTTCAACGACAGATGCGGCCTGCCCACAGATCCTCGCCTGATGGACCGTACGGAGGCGGTTGAACTGTTGGAGAACGAGTTCCCGCGCCTGGGGCTGACTCACTACCGAAACCTCTACGACCCATCGCAAACCGTAGCTGAGATGTTGAGTGCGGTCTCCCGCGCTAAGGATGAGGTCGTCGATGCTCCAGGCTACCTCGCTCTTGCTGAGGCGATGCGCGCAGCAGCAGAGGACCAGGAAGATGTTGTGGCTGCCGAGAAGGCAATGGAAGTCGCGAGGCTTTACGCCCGCTACGAGGAACTCAAGGCTGTTTCTGGGTATGTGGACTTCGGTGACCTCGTAATGCGACCAGTTCTCCTCCTTGAGACAGACGACGCGGTTCGGGCCCAACTCCAGACAGACTACGACCACATCCTGGTGGATGAATACCAGGATGTGAACCGCAGCAGCGTGCGACTGCTGTCGGCATTGAAGCCGACGGGTGAAAATCTATGGGTGGTCGGAGACTCCAAACAGTCGATCTACCGGTTCCGAGGCGCATCCTCTTTCAACATGGCCCGTTTCGGACGCGAAGATTTTCCGGGAGCGGTCCGCGACAGTTTGACTATCAACTACCGCTCGACCTCGGAAGTCGTTGATGCGTTCTCCAGCTTCGCGGCCACCATGAGCACTGCTGATGGGGCGACTTCCCTTGTAGCAAGTCGCGGGTCCAGTGGTGAACAGCCAGAAGTCATCACAGTAGCGGAAGGCTCGCTGCTCACATCTGCGCTTGCCGACAGCATCGAGCAGCTGCGTGAAATGGGGTATTGCTATCGCGACCAAGCCGTCCTTTGTCGAGGCAACGACCGCCTATCAGACACAGGACGTGATCTGGAACGCGCTGGCGTGCCCGTGCTGTTCCTCGGCAGCCTTTTCGAACGCCCAGAGGTGAAGGACCTCGTGGCCGTGCTCTCACTTCTAGTGGATAGGCGAGCGATGGGGTTGATTCGCACCGCCTGCTGGCCGGAATTCGCCATGGGACTCGAAGATGCAGTCCGGGTGTTCGAACACCTTCGGGGCTCCAATGCGGAGGCTGGCGCCTGGCGACTTGGCGCTCCAGGCCTCACTCCGGCCGGGTGCGCGGCGCTGGCTGCTCTTCATAATGCCCTTGCCGGGTTTGATACAACCTCGCAGCCTTGGACTGTGCTAGCGACCCTGCTGCTCGACCGGACCAGGCAAGCCGCACGAATCGCATCGTCGTCCAGTGTTGCGGAACAAGCTCAGGGAATTGCCATCTGGCAGTTCATGAACTTCGTGCGGATGCAGCCAAACGGCCAGGGCCTCCCGATCCAGCGGCTTTCCGACCGTGTGAGGAGGTTACTGCGCCTCAGGGATGACAGAGACTTGAGGCAGCTACCTGCGGCAGCTCAGGGGATTGATGCGGTCCGCCTGATGACGATCCATGGCTCGAAAGGGTTGGAGTTTCCGGCGGTTCACATTGCCGGTGTCAATAAGGACTCCATCCCCGGGGCACTTCGGACATCGAAGTGTCCTCCACCCGCAGGCATGGTCTCAGGCGGTCAAGGAAGCGCAGAGGACATTGCACGGGCGGCCCACAACGAAGAGCAGGAATGCCTGTTCTTCGTGGCAATGTCCCGGGCGAAGACCCGTCTGGCGTTCTACGGGGCAACCGCGACAGCGAATGGGCGAGCGCGGCCGCTGTCGCCGTTTCTGGGTCGAATCAGTCCGGTCCAACGGCGTGCCGTAACGCCCACCACTATATTGCCTCCCGCGTCGGACGAAGTGCACATACCCATCGCCTTCACTGGGACCCCACGGTTCAACTCAGATGCGGTCGCGCTTTACGAGTCGTGTGCAAGGCGATTCCTCTATACGCATCTGCTTCAGGTTGGCGGCCGGCATCGCATGAGTTCGTTCATGCAGATGCACGAAGCAATTCGTGAGGTCTACCGTGCGGTCGTTGCGCAGGGGAACGCACATACGGTTGAGTGGGAAGAACTGCTTTCTCAAGCGTTTGCCGCTCATGGACTGCACGAGCATGGCTACATTGATGAATATCGCGCGATAGCGACCACCATGCTCCGGTACTTCTTGGCGTCGAGGACCGGCGCGCTGATCGAAACGCCGACCGCACTCCGCATCACGTTCGACCGCCATGAAATAGAGGTAACGCCAGATGATGTCCTCGTGCGAGGCGGAAAGCGGACCATACGCCGTGTGAGAACCGGTCACGCACCCAGCCGCGACAGCAAGGACGTCGGCGCCGCCGCATTTGTCCTGGCGGCCCAAGCGGCGTTCCCGGACGCCGAAGTGGAACTGGTCTACTTGGCGGATGCTGAAAGCAAGGCGTTGGCACTCACTCCAAGAGAGTTGAGCAACCGCCAAGAGAAGCTGGGCGAGATTTTGCGCGGCATCCGAGGCGGCCAGTTTCGAACCGACGCGTCGGACGCAACTTGCCCAAACTGCCCAGCCTTCTTCGTGTGCGGTGCAGTCCCACCTGGGACGCTATCAAAAAAGTTTTAATAAAGTTTACCGGCGGCTGCCGGTGAGTCCGATTAAAGGGTCGTAGGCGAGAAATCCTCGCCGCATCACTTAAGAGGACTATATGAAACACATTGAGTTTGACGACGTTGGTGACGCGATCCGTGAGGGTCGTCCCCTGCGGGAGGTTGCCGCCTACCGTATCCGATTCGGCTTGGAAGGGCTCACCTTCCGCAACATCGACGTGCCTGACCCGGTTCCCACCGGCCGGCAAATCCTGGACAGTGCTGGGCTCGACCGCCGCGGCGATTATCTGCTCTACGCGCTCCTCGCCTCGGGCGATTTTGAGGATATCCGCCTTGACGAGACGGTGGATCTACGCGGCAAGGGAGCTGAACGCTTCATTGCGTTCAAGTCGGACCGCGACTTCAAGTTCGCCTTGAATGACCACCAGATGGCCTGGGGCCGTCCGGAACTGCCGGGCAGCGTTCTGTACGACCTCGCCGAGGCCCCGCCCGAAGCAGCCATTTTCCTGGTGGTCCGGGGCGGCGAGGGCCGCCTCATTGAACCGGGCGATAGGATCAATCTCGACGCCCCTGGCGTTGAGCGGTTCATCACCGCCCCGCGGCCACATACAGGCTTCGTCATCGTAGTCAACGCCATTGAGGAGACGGTGCCGGACAACAACGTCAGCTTCGAGCAGGTGGTCAAGCTGGCGTATCCGGACGCGCCGCCGGAGACCAACGTCAAGTACTCGATGACATACCGCAACGCGGCGTCGTACCCCCACAACGGTGAACTGGGTGAGGGCGGCTCTGTTGAAGTCAAAAAACATGGGACTATCTTCAATGTCACGCGAACTGTTCAGTCTTAATGCCGACTTGGCCCGGCTGCGTGCTGAGGGCTACTTCGTTCGCATTCAGGGGAGCCTCCTGGTCATGCAGGAGGTGCCCTATGTCGACGCCCAGCGTCGTGTGCGCACCGGCACGCTGGTGTCCAACTTGGACCTGGCCGGGGACCGGACACGCAAGCCGGAGACGCACGTCATCCACTGGGATGGCGACTTCCCCTGCAATGCGGACGGAACGCCATTGCCTGGCATCTCGCATGCGTCGCCCAACACCGACCTCGGTCACGGGCTCACCGCACGGCACAGCTTCTCCAGCAAGCCCAACCCGGACGGCTACCCGGACTATTATGCCAAGATGGCCACCTACGCGACTATCTTGGCCGGCCCGGCGGCTGTCTTACAGCCCGGAATTAGTCCGCGGCTGATTCGTGGTGCCGACGATGACGATGAACCCAGCGTCTTCAACTATCTCGATACCGCGACAAGCCGGGTGGGCATCGGGGCCCTCGCCAGCAAGTTGGAGAACGAGGTAGTCGGGATCATCGGCGCGGGCGGAACTGGGAGCTACATCCTCGACTTGGTAGCGAAGACGCCAGTGAAGGAAATTCGGCTGTTCGACGACGACGACTTCCTCTCCCACAACGCCTTCCGTGCGCCCGGGGCACCTTCTCTCGATGAACTGCGCGATGCGCCGAAGAAGGTGTACTACCTGAAGGGCATCTACGAGCGGATGCATCGCGGCATTGTGGCGCACGCCGTAAAGATGGGTGCGGATACGCTTGGTCTCCTTGAGGGCATTACGTTCGCGTTCATCAGCATGGACGCAGGGGAAGAAAAGCGGGCTGTCGTGGACAAGCTCGAAGCGCTCGGTGTGCCGTTCATCGACGTCGGTATGGGGCTGGAGCTCACCAAAGGCAGCCTTGGCGGCATCCTGCGCGTCACGACGAGCACACCGGAGAAGCGGGAGCACGTGCACCAAGGCCGCATTTCATTCATGGGTGGTGGCGGTCAGGATGTCTATGCTTCCAACATTCAAGTGGCGGACTTGAACGCCTTGAACGCGTGCTTGGCAATCGTGAAGTGGAAGAAGTTGCGCGGCTTCTATCGAGATCTGGAACAGGAGCACCACACCACCTACACCACGGACGGCGGCATGTTGCTGAACGGAGACCAATCGTGATGCGACATCAGACTCTGGAACACAGGTTCGTCCGCAATGTTCCGCGCAAGTTGGAGCCTGGGGTTCTCTACATTTCAATGGAATACGCAACCGCAGTCCACTCGTGCTGCTGTGGTTGTGGTGACCGCGTGGTGACGCCGTTCACTCCAACAGACTGGAAAATGATTTTCGATGGCGAATCCGTGTCTCTTCACCCATCCATTGGCAACTGGAACCAGAAGTGCCAGTCTCACTATGTCATCAAGCGGAGCCGTGTCGTGGAAGCCAGCCCTTGGACTGGCAAACAGATAGATGTGGAACGCCATCGTGACCAGCAAGCGAAAGCTGCCTACTACGACCAATTCAAGAGTCACAGTGATGGCACCATCACCCTACCCACTGAAGCTGTTTCAAAGTCAAGGATCGCCAGCCGAACAACCAGGGTGCCAGTCAACTTCTGGTCGCGTATTAAATCGTGGTTTGCCAACTGATCGCGTCCATTATGCGTAGACTGACTAGGGAACGTTGTTTCTAATCCTGGTTTGCACTTGATCGGCAAGCGGGATCCCACAAGGCGCGGTCACAGATACTTCTTCAGATACGTCCACTGCACCCGCGACAGCAGTCCAGTGAGCAGCGCCAGGGGCAGCACGATCCACTCCGGCCGGATGCTTACCGGCCACATGAGATAGACCATCGCCCCCAAGGCCAGCCCCGCGAACTGGAAGAACTTGGCACGGTGGTACATGGAGGAAGATTCCCTCCCTGCGCAGGTGCGCCGGATATGGCGCTGGGCCAGTCCGTCCACTAGTCCTAATGCCCAGACCAGCAGGAACAGGGGCGCCGCCCCCATCAGGATGGCTAGCCGGACCCCGAAGATCTGTGCCCGGAGCATGGCCAGGTAGATCTCGTCCTGCAGGGGGTAGACGAAATCCTTCCGGGCGATGATGTCACCTCCGTAGTAGGTGACGTCGGGCTGGGCCGGCAGCAGGGCCGCGTTGGTCATCCAGCGCTCGATGGGGATCAGCTGGAAAAAGAAGCCGTACACCGCCCTGGCGCAGGTCCGGGCCAGTCCGGTCAGAGGTGCTTCCGGGCGCAGGTCGTGGGTGAGCGCCAGATCGCGGCTCAGGGTCTGCTGTGCCTGGACTAATCCCTCTGCCTCGCCCCACACCTGCTTGGCCAGGATGACCTCCATCCCCATGGCCGCCAGGGCCATCAGTGCCAGGGTGAGCCAAGCGTAGAAGACCAGCTTCAGTGGCCACAGGAATACGTCGTGGGCCGCCAACCCCTCGTCCCGCCTAGAAGCCACTGCCCTTGCCCTCCACCACCACATGTCTGAGCCAGTCCGGGCCGTCGAAAGGGGGCGCCTCCCCGGTGTGCCAGCCGGCACCCGGCGCGAACTCCCCCGGCGTCACCCGCACGTATCGCCCTCGCATGTCCTCCGCCACGGCCTCCAGGTCCTCCGGCATCAGCGGGTCGTGCCCCGCGTCCGGCAGGGGCAGGCGCAGCTTGTAGAGCCGGCCGCCCTCGATCAGGGCGAAGGCCTGGCCCTTGGGCAGGCGGGTAAGGTCGGCCGGGCTGATCATGGGTGCCGCCCGGGCGCTCAAGCGATCCTCGTTGCGGCTGGTGAAGTCGGAGAAATCCAGGGGATCGTTGCTGTCCGAGGCCTGGCTGGCGCTCATGGTGGTCACCAGATCCACCTCGTCGAGCTGGTCGGTGAGGATCTTCGCCGTGTCCGCATTCTTCACCCGCAGCATGATCAGGGTGTTCAGGTTGCCGCCGATCTGCTGGGCCTTGGCCCGGGAGCCGATGCGCGCCTCCACGTCGGACCAGGTCTGCGTATAGACGGTGACCTGGTAGCCGGCGCCGCCCGCCTTGTTGAGCAGCGGGATGAATTCGTCGCCGATCAGCTCGTTGAACTCGTCGGCGTGGATGGAGATGCGCCGCTTCTCGGCCGGCCCCGACTGGCCATAGGTCTCCCCGTGCTTGTAGATGCGCCCCGCGGTGGAGGTGAGGTCGGAGAACATGGAGTTGCCCACGGCGCCAGCCACCTCGTAGTCGCTCAGGGCATCCAGGCCCACGTAGACGATGCCGCCCCGGTTGATCACCCCCATCCAGTCGAACAGCGGCCGGGTATCGTCCAGGTTGTTCATGTCCGGCGAGACCAGCTCCGCCACCTTGCCGGTGGTGAGCTTCTCCAGCAGCGGAATCAGCGAGGCCACCAGCTTGTTGAAGTAGCTCTGCTCGTAGCTGATGATCTTCATCAGGCTTGCCGCCGTGTCGTCGTGCAGGCCCTGGGCGCGGATGTATTCCAGCAGCTTCACCACATCCATGTCCCGATTCTTCATTGCCCGGTCCAGGGACTTGGGATCCACCTCCAAGGCCTCCACTTCATCGCGCCAGCCCGCCGCGCGCGGATCCCGGTCCAGCCAGAAGCGGCAGTAGTCCAGCACCAGGGGCTCGATGTCGTTGGCGTAGCGGTAGATGTCCTGATAGGAGGGCGTGCGCCCCAGGGCGGTCATGGCCTTGGACATGGCGTTGACGAAGCCCCAGACGAACTGGGCGAAGTTTGCCCCCTCGCCCTCTTTGGGAAGCTGGTTGGTGATGCGGGTGGCTACCTCGGTCACCCGTGAGAAGCTGCCCACCGGGTTGTAGCGCGCCGACAATTCCGGGTAACCCAGGTGGAAGAAGTGGAACTCCCCCGCCCGGCCGGCGCGCCGGGCCTCGGCGTACATGCGCTTGAGTAGATCAGCATCCCCCTTGGGGTCGAAAACGATTACCACGTCGCCGCGCCGGATGTCCTGGGTGATCAACAGCTCCGCCAGCCGGGTCTTGCCCACCCGGGTAGTGCCCAGCACCAGCATGTGGCCCACCCGCTCGCCGAGATCCATCCACACCGCGTCTTCGTCCGGCTCCACGCCGTGGATTGCCGGGTCGCCTCCCATCGGGGGCAGCGGCACCACCGGGTTCCACCAGGCCTCGCTGCGTGTGAACCGGCCCACCCAGTCGAACAGCGTGCCCTCCACGCCTCGCTCCAGGCGCCTGGCCGCCCGATACAGCCAACCCGTCCGCAGCAGCTTCTGGTAGGCCGGGTTGCGGGTGTCGTGCAGCCGCTGGGAATGGCGCCGGTCCCAGGCGAAGCCCATGCCCAGGAACAGGGACCGCTCGGACCAGGGGATCGCTTCCGCAGCCAGGCGGTAGCGGGGCAGGCGTCGCAGATTGGCCTGGTAGCGCAATAGACTACTGCCTTGGACCAGGCGCCAGCCGGCCATCAGCATCAGGACAGTGGCAACCAGATAGGCCAGTACCGGCGGCAGCAGGAAGGTCTCCGGACTGAGGACGATCCCCAGGGCGGCCAGGAAGAACACCCCGACGGGGATGAACTCCACCGGCCGGCGCAGCAGGTTCTCTACCGGATAGGCCATGGATGGCTACTGCGCCTCTGCCGCCTGCAGATCCTCCAGCAACATGGCCGCGCTGACCTCGCAGTCATAGGTGCCCACGAAAACGGCCTCGGGCCGTTGCAGCCAGCGGGCTTCCAGCTGGCCATCGGCGGGGCAGGAGACGATTTCGCCGTCGAGCAGGAACACCGCGCGTGGCCGGTCGCCGGCCAGGATCCGATCCAGCAGGGGTTGGAATTGGGTGGGGATGGGGGTCATGACAGGGCATCCGGGTTGGGTTCGAGTTTCACCTTGACGAGGTGGGGGTTGGCCGAAGGAACGGGCTCGACGAAGCGCCGGGGCTCGCGAATGATCATCACGGAGAGCGGGCTCCCACCCCGGCCGTTGCGGCGTACCACCTGGTAGCGGTGCACGTTGGTCTTGCGTGGGCCGAGCACATGCCAGCCGGCCTTGATCACCTCCCGCTGGATTCCGGTGCCGACCTTGTCCTCTGCCAGGGTGGAGGGGCTGCCGTCCCCCTTCTCGCCAAAGCGCTCGGCGAAGTGGCGGAAGATGCGCGGCGAGACGAGCAGCATGCCCTCGGGCACGAAGTGCACCATCGCGCCGGCCTCGTTGTAAGCGATGGCGCCACCCGCCAGGCCCTGTTGCAGCCAGGCCATGAAGCGCAGGGCGGCCTCGGAAGAGGCCTGGGGGGCGTTCCTGACCGACTTCTCCTCCTTGGACCTAGCGGCAGGCCGGTCCGGCTTGTCCGGCAGGCGCATGGGCGCGATGCGCCCACCCAACGGCGGCCTGGGGAGGAAGTGGTTAATGTCGCTTTCCGTCTCCAGGTATTCCTCCTCCGGCGGGGAGACCTGCATTCCCTCCCGGTCCGGGGTCGACATAGGGGGCAGTCGGGCATCCCCCTCGGCGGCCGGCAGGATGCAGACCCCATCGGCCGAAGAGACTGCCGCCAACCCAGGCGTAACGTCGGCTACCTGAGCGTCGATAGGCGCCTGTCCGTCCCCCTGGGGCGATAACTCTTCCTCGACCTCCGCCGCACTCGTCAACGGTGTCACCTGACCGTCAAACCCGGCCGGATACCGCTCCGCCTCGGCATAGAGCGTGTCCAAGGGGAAGCGCAGCATGGTCAGTACCTGGTCGAATCCCTCCATGCGCACCCGCACCCGCCAGATGGCCCCGCCGGTGTCCGGGTTGGGGATAAGGGCACCGTATTCCTGCCAGACGTCGAACAGCCGGTCGTTCTTCTCTGTCCCTGGGATGCCGGCGGCGGACTCGTGGGCTGCGAGATAGTCCCGCACCTCATCCGCCAGGCGCTTGGAGACGAACCAGACGCAGCCGTCGGCGACGAAACCGGCCGCCCCCGGCCGGTTCAGGGGCAGGCGCCCACCCTCGGCCAGCATGCGGCGCAGGGCCTCCATCAGGCGTTCCACAAGAGGCACCGCCCTGGCGTTGGCGAAGCGGGTGCGCGGTCCCTCCAGCAGGTTGCGGCGCACCGATTCCCGGTCCGCCTCGATCACGATCCGGGCCAGGGCACTGGCCTTGTCCTCGCCCGAGAGAAACGCGGTGAGCTGGGTCAGCAATTCCGCATCCTCCGAGAGCCAAGCCAGGGTGGACTGGGGCACCAGCCGCTGCATGAGGAACGCACCCAGGCGCTGATGGGCTGTGTAATCACGCACCCCCGACAGGCCGGCCAGAGAGGCGCACGAGGCTTCGAACAACACGCGGTAACGGACCGCCCCGCATTCGGCCATAGCACCGGCCAGGGGCGACCAGGGTCCCTCCCCACGCGGCTTGACGATGACCACATGCAGATCCGTGAGGGGCTTGCCCACGTCATGGATGAGTGCCGCCAGGAACACCCCAAAGGACCAGCGGTGTTCCCGCCGCTGGATGTCCTCGGGCGCCACGCCGGGGGGCAGAACCTGGGCACGCCGCAGATGCAAGGCGATGTTCGCCGTCTCCAGGGCATGCAGCAGCAGGCCGCCGGGCTGGGCATGGTGGTGGGATTCCGAAGCCGGCAGCAACTGGGCAAATGTCATGAACCGGCTGATGGTCTGGCCATAGTCCCGCTCGAAGTTGGCCGCTGCAAGGCCGGTTTCCACGCGAATGGAGGCGAGGAGGGAACCCGCGCCCAGATGCCGTTTCAATTCCTCTACGGGCAGGACAGGCATCCAGCCCGGCGGGATTTCTGTCTCCTGCTTCTGCCGGGTTCTCGGGCCTCCTACAGTGAAGGTAAAGGCTATCCCTGCGGCCAGGCTGGCGGCACCGAGCAAGGCGGCGACTGTCTCCATCATTGCCCAGTGCGGCCATGCAGACCGGAACCAGCGGATTTCGGTGAGAAGACCCTGCCCAAACGGTGTTGGAGCACACGGACGGAATTGGGGATTCGGAATGGGTGTGGCCTCGTCAATACGGATTCCTGAGGCGGCTTCATGCACAAGCTCGCTGCTCGATGGGGCGGGGAGATACCGTAGCGATCGCCGCCATCTCATGACAGCGAGAAATCTGAGAATCAGACGGTCGTTTTTCCAAAGACCCTCGGGCATCCGCTGGATAGACTCGGGACGCGGGACCATGCCATGACCGCCAAGCTGCCGGTGCCTTCGATTTTCATAGTGCACCGTAGGCTATTGAGGCTGCACCGCAGGCCCACCTGTTTGCCCTTTTCCGCGATTCTGCTGCCTACATGCCCCTTCTTGCCGAATGCCTCTGGCCACAGCCTGGGTGGCCTTGTGACATGCGGGAGAGGGCAGCGACCGTACGTGGCTTGATTCGCTCCCGTCTAAGCTTGCTACCTCAGTCGGTCATTCAAGCGGCAGGACTACATCTGATACCTGCCTGACACCGTAGGCGTGCTGTTCGGCCAAAGCCGTCATCTACGCCCACTCCGACGACTGGCCGAAACCGCCTCGAAGCGGCCGCCCAGCCCGCACTACCGATCAGGCTGGTTTCGACCCATCTGCGACATTCATCACACGATTCTCACCGCCCGCAAGCTGTCACTGAACCAGGTACGGCGACGAGCCTTGCATCTCAGTCGCGATACGTGTCTACAGCCGCCTCAATGCTCCGTGAGGCACCTGCCATTCGTGTCCAGGTCGTCGTTCCAGTTGTTGCCCACCAGCGAGTAGAATGCCCTCAGCAGCGTCACGTCGTTTTTCTCGAAACGTTCCCTGTCTACATCGCGCATCAAGCCATAAACCGTCGGCTCCTTGCCAAGGCTGTGGATGACCAGCAGCAGGCCCGCAAGCTTTCTAAAGTGCGGGTGGGCCAGCACTCCCTCCCGACCGAGGACGCCTTCGATGCCGGGCCTGCCTTCAAACTCCGGCTGCCCGTGAACTAGCTGACACATCGTTCCGAAGCCGGTCGTCCAGAGCACTCCGGTGCGAACAGACCAACTCTCTGGATAGCCAGCCGCCACCGGCCGAAGCTCCATGTTGCCATTGTAGTGGCTGCCAATAAGCATCAGGTTCAACACCATGAACGTCGGCGCAGCAGCGTACTGCCCGGCCTTGATGTTGCCCACAGCCTTGTCGATGAGGTTTGTGCACATCTCGGTGCACTCCTTGCCGCGCTGCAACTCGCCATGGGGCGCGATACTCAGCGTGCTCATGGCAACCTTCTCGCCACGCAATTGCTTGGCCTGCAACTCAAGCTGCGCCATGAAGCTGTCTTCTGCCATCTTGGCCAGGTGCATCCAGCCATCGCTGACTGAGAGCGTCTTCACCTCGAACTGAGGAAGATCGGGTGTTGCGCCCGACATCTTCAGGTCCGCCGTGTTGCCCTTCGCTTCACGGATGCGTTCAAGCGCGACCCCCTTATCTTTGGCCAGCATCCAGAACTGCACCTCGCCCACGAGTTGGAAGAACGACTCGAGCTGCTTGGCGTTAAGAACCCAGTTATGGGTGGCGAACAGCTTGCGCAGCTTCTTGTCTGCATACGCAGCAGTCGGGGTAGCCTCGATGAACCGCATGACTTTGACGAGAGAGGGATAGCCGACGCTCAAGAACATGCTCGGCGACACTCCCGCCACAGCTTGGATTCCCTGTAGCAAAAGGTCTTCGAGTTTCTCCGTCACGCTACCTCCCGCTCTTGATGATGAGGACGAAATGGTAGCTTGGGCACCAAGGGCTAGCCTACCCGAAAGCGGTAGCTGGTAAATGACCGCTCCTGGCCGGAAGCTGAAGCAGTTTGACGAGGTCGCGACCGTCTCTTCAAGGTTCACTGCCGCCGCCGGCGGCTGTGAGCTTGACCGGCCGCTTCGGCCGACCTGCCGTCTGCCCCTCGCAGCGCTGTATGACTGTTCCATCCCACTAACCTGCCGCTAGCCCCCTGCATGGCGAACGACAAAAACAAGCGCCTGCTGTCAGCTATGCAGCTGCCCGAAGCACGGGTTCCACGAACAAATTCATTGGCGCGTGACGCCATATCCCGATCTCGGTGCCAGCAGTCAGGTTGTTGTAACCCTTTTCGCGGATGTCCTTTTACCCCTCCCCTTACAAGGCATCCCCTTGCCCGTTAAACCCTTGCCCCTGCCCTGCCATGAGGGCAGGCCCTTTGGATAAGGCCCTTCCCCTTGTCGTTTGGGGTCCTTTGCCGGTCTCTTTCGCTGTCAGTCGAGTGAGCTTCCACGTCGAGACCAATGCATGGCCACGGAGCAGCAAAGTCCCACCGTTTCGTCGCGGCAATAAGCGACAAATCGATTTCGCATTTCGGGGCGACAAGCCACTGTCCCGTCCCTAGCCTTCACTCCCGCTGATACCTCCTCCTTAGCGCCCCCTTTGGGGGGCTCTTTTTTCGGCGGCAAGGAAGACCCAAGTGCAAACACCGCTTTCCCCAACATGGACCCGTTCGTCCGCATGGTCGCGCTCATGACCCTGGCCCTGTCGACTGGGGCATCGGCCTGTTGGGACGAGGCCGCCCGCGCCTACGGGGTGGACCCCTGGCTGCTATACGGCATCGCCTCGGTGGAGTCGGGGCTCGACCCCCACGCCCTGAACCTGGGGCATCTTCAGCGTACGGGCTCCTACGACATCGGCCTCATGCAGATCAATTCGCGCAACCTGCCTGCCCTGGCGGAGCTTGGGGTCGCGCCAGAGCGGCTGTGGGACCCCTGCACCAGCGTGCAGGTGGGCGCTCATATCCTGCGCGAGAAGCTCGACCGCTACGGCGACACTTGGGAGGCGGTGGGCGCCTACAACGCTGCATGCACCCAGCTCAAGGGTGCCGCCTGCCGCAAGGCCCGCATGGATTACGCCTGGAAGGTGTACCGGGCCATCGGAAGGGCGCTGCGGTGAGAGCCGCACTGGTCTGCTGCGCCCTGCTCGTCGGATGCACAGTACAGCCGGTGGAACCGGTGGCCAACCTGTCGGCCGTGCCCGCTCGCGAGCCCCTGGGCATCTCCCAGACCGGCCATGGCCGGGAGGCGGTGTTCCGGCTGTGTGCCAACTGCCCAGCGCCTACCCGCAAGGTCCTGGCGCCGGTGTCGCCCCCTATCCGGCTCATCGAGGTCCCCAAGCCCAAGACGGTGCCACCACTGCGGGAGGAGCGCCTCGCCCGCGCGATCCACTTTCCCTTCGCCTCGTCACGGCTGACAGCCGGGGAACGGCAGGCCCTCGACAGCCTGCGTCCCCTGCTGCTGGAGACCCGATCCATCGCCCTGACCGGTCACACCGACCGGGTGGGGAAACCCGCCTTCAACCGTCGCCTGGCCCTGCGCCGCGCCGAGACCGTCCGCCAGGTCCTGCTGGACCTGGGTATCCCGGAGGACCGGATCGTCCGGGTGGAGGCTGAGTGCTGCATCGAGGCGCCACCCCCGGTGCATCCCCCTGCGCGTCGCACCGACCTGGAGCTGCTGATCGTGAGGCAGAACCCGTGAGTGAGCGCGATTGGGAACCCGGCTATAAGGCCGTGCTGATCCGGGAGGAGACCAAGCGGCGCCTACAGGCGCTGCGCAAGGCCCTGCCGGAGCGGGATCTCAACCAAGAACGACGCCTGGCCACCGCCGCCATCGAGTACTGCCTCACCGACGCCGTGGCCCGAGCGGGCTTTCTGGCCCTGGTGAAGGACATCGTGCGCCTGGACCTGGAAGCCGGCTGATTTCGAGACGACGAGACCACTCCTTCATTTACATAGGAATCCCATTCATGAAACTCACCCACAAACTCGCATTACTCCTGGGCGGCCTGGTTCTAGGCGCCGGCCCCGCCTTGGCCGGCGTGCCCGCCGACCCGGAGTTCGCTGCCCTATCCGCCCGGGTCACAAACTGGGCGACCGGCAACCTGGCCATCACCATCTCCATCGGCGCGCTGATCATCGGCGCCGTGGTGGGCCTGGCCCGGGTGACCGCCATGCCGGCCCTGACCTCCATCGTGTTCGCCATCCTGTTCTCCCTGGGTGCGGGCCTGATCACCGGCATCATCGGCGCGGTCATCTGACACGCAACTGAACGCCGCGAAGGCCATGGGCGACACCCGCATCCCCACCCGCCTGGACGAACCAGCCCGCCTCCTCATGTGGGACGCGAGCCAGGTGGGTTTGCTCGTGGCCTTCGTCTTCCTGGGCATCCTGCTCAAGGACCCCATCACCTGGATCGCCGCCGGCCTGGTGCTGGCCCACGTCCTGGGCAAATTCACGGGCGGGCGGCACCGGCGCTTCCTGCTGCACTGGACCTACTGGCATCTGCCCTTCGGCTCCGGGTTCACCCGCACGCCACCCTCCCACCTGCGGGAGTTCATCGGATGAACCCAATCCGGATCAGCGCCGACCTGGAGGCCCGCACCGGCATCGGCCGAACGATGCAGCTGCTGGTGACGGTCCTGGCACTGACCAGCCTGCTGCTCGCCCTGCACGTCTTCCTGCACCAGGACCGGGACCGGGTCACCTTCCTGCCGCCCCAGATCGAGCGCGGTTTCTGGGTGGAGGCCGACCGGGTGTCCCGCGACTACCTGGACCAGATGGCCCTGTTCGTCCTGCAACTGGCCTACAACGTCACGCCGTCTTCCGTCGATTTCCAGAACGCGGCCCTGCTCAAGTACGCTGCCCCGGAGGCCCACGGTGCCCTGGAGAAGGCCGGCCGGCTCGCGGCCGAGCGTGTGAAGCGCGACCAGGTCACCACCCTGTTTTCCCCGAGAAGCGTCCTGCACGACAAGGGTGACGCCCTGCGTGTGGCCGTCACGGGTGAGCTCACTACTTACGTGACCGACAAGGCCTCGCCGCCCCGGGCCCTCACCGTGCTGGTGGCCTTCCGCTATGACGGCGGGCGCACCGTCGTCACCACCCTCAAGGAGACCTCGCAAGATGATCCCTTCGGCCAAACTGTTGATCGTTGGGCCTCGGCTGCTGGCCGCTAGCCTCCTCCTGCTCGGCGCCCTGACGCCGCCGGCCTGGGCGCTCCAGGTCATTCCGGTGCGTGACGGCGAGACCGCCTTCGCCCGTATCGCGGCCGACGACCTGACCCGCATCGCACTGGCGGAAGGCCGCATCCAGTCCTGGCATGCCCTCAAGGGGCGGCTGGCCATCGAGAAGAACCCCCGCACCGGCCAGCTCTACGTGCGGCCCCTGGACCGGGGCGAGCCGGTGTCTCTGTTCCTGACCGCCGAATCCGGCGCCACCTATGCACTCACCCTGCAGCCGGTGGACGCCCCCGCCGAGAGTCTGATCCTGAAGGACCCGGCACGGCGGGCGGCCAAACCCTCGGTGGCCGAGCAGGCCGACTCAAGGCAACGCCTGGTCAAGGAGCTGGCCCTCATGATGGCCGCCGACCGCCTGCCGGCCGACATGGAGGTGCGGGAGCGGGGCGAGGCCCTGCGCCTGTGGCAGGGCAGCCGCTTCGTGCATCAGCGCTCCTGGTTGGGCACGGCGGTGGTGGCCGACCTGTATGAACTCACCAACACGGGCAACGCCGAACTGCGGGTCGCCGAAGCGGAGCTCTTCCGATCCGGCGTGCTGGCCGTGGGGGTGGAGAACCACGCCCTGAATCCCGGCGAGACCACCCGCGTGTTCGTGATCCGCCAGCGGGAGGGCGACGAATGATCCTCGGTGGCAAGAACGGCCCAGGCGGCAGGTGTACCAGGCCCATGCTCTCCGCCGCCGCTGCGGCCATCCGGCGCCGGCAGGCCCTGATCGCGGGCGGGGTGCTGATCGTGGTGGGGTTGGGGCTCATCGGCCTGGTGGCCTTCATGCGGGCAGGCAAGTCCCAGACGGGCGCCGGTCTGCCGGAGAAGCCTGTTCCCCTGGCGGTGGTACCGGCCGGCGCCGGAGTAGATCCGAAGGATGCCTGGCGTGGCCAGGAAGGTACCCGCATCGACCGGCTGGAACGCTCGGTCTCGGAGATCAATGATCTGATGAAGCGCCAGGAGGCGGAGAAACAGGCCTCGTCCCGGTTATCCGGCTTTCCACCAGGTCTGCCCTCGGGGTTGCCCTCTCTGCCGCCGCCTCCGCCCCTGGCCCCCACACGGCCGGCCTCGGTGGTGCCCCTGCCGCCCCCCACCTCGGTGCCGGGGCAACCGGCTCCCGTTGGAGTTCCGCCAGCCATGCCGGAGCGGGGCATTGAGTCCGGCGAGATGGGGCCGGCTCCGGATGCCCGCCTGTCCTCCGCGCCGGATTCCGGCAAGGAGAAGCCGGCGGCCAAGACCCCCGGCACCTACCTGCCGTCCGGCTCCTTCGTCCGGGCGGTGCTGCTGGCCGGGCTCAACGCCCCCACCGGCGGCCAGGCCCAGAGCAACCCCCATCCCGTCCTGCTGCGCCTGGTGGACCACGCCCAGCTGCCCAACCAGTTCCGCCTCAAGGCCAAGGACTGCCTCATCGTCGGCTCCGGCTACGGCGACCTCTCCTCCGAGCGGGCCTACATCCGCACCGAGTCCCTGTCCTGCGTCTCGCCCAGGGGCGAGTCCCTGGACCTGCCCATCAAGGGCTATGTGGCTGGCGAGGACGGCAAGGCGGGGGTGATGGGCCGGCTCATCACCAAGCAGGGCCAGGTGCTGGCCAACGCCCTCATCGCCGGCGTCGGCTCCGGCCTGGGCCAGGCCTTCCAGCAGAGCGCCACCACCACCTCCACCTCGCCCCTGGGGTCCACCAGCACCGTCAAGTCGGGGGAGGAGTTCAAGGCCGGCATCTCCTCCGGCGTGGGCAAGGCCATGGACCGCCTGGCCCAGTACTACATCTCCCTGGCCGAGAAACTCTACCCGGTGGTGGAGGTGGATGCCGGAAGGCTGGTGGACGTGGTCATCACCAAGGGGGCCATGCTGCCCATGGGCGAGGCCTCGGCCGATGTCCCCCTTGAATCCGGCAAACGCTATGGAGCGCGCTAAGCCATGAGAATCCTGACCCCGACACTACTCGCCAGCATCGCCATAACCAGTCTGGCCCGGGCCGGCGATCCGGACCCGATCGCCCACATCGAGGCCGCCCTCAAGGCCGCCTATCCCGCCACGGCCTTCCGGGACATCCGCCCGACCCCATTGCCCGGCATCTACGAGGTCAGCATGGGCCGCAACCTGGCCTATGTGGGTAGCGATGGGCGGTATTTTCTGTTCGGCCACCTCTATGACATGCGGGAGCAGCGCGACCTGACGGCGGACCGCCTGGAGGCGGCCAGGCGCATCGACTTCGCCAGCCTGCCCCTGGCGGACGCCATCACCACGGTGCGCGGCAACGGTGCACGTGTGCTGGCCGTGTTCTCCGATCCGGACTGCCCCTACTGCCGCAAGTTGGAGCAGGAGCTGACGAAGCTCGACAACGTCACCGTCCACACCTTCCTCTATCCCCTGGTGGAACTCCATCCCGAAGCGCGCCAGCGCGCCATCGCCGTCTGGTGCGCGCCGGATCGGGCCGCCGCCTGGCAGGCCATGATGGTGAACGGCAAGGCGCCGCCTGCCGCCGAGTGCGCGCATCCCGTCGACCGGAACATCGCGCTGGCCCGCAAGCTGGGCGTGGAGGGCACGCCCGCCCTGTTCGATGTCCGGGGCCGGCATCTGTCTGGGGCGGCCCCGGCACAGCGCATCGAGGCCTTCCTTGCGGAGGGTGACCAGAAACCATCCGCTGAAGGGACGCAGCCATGAGACGGGCCGTCCTCATACTGCTTCCCGCCCTGTCAGCCTGCGCCAACATGGCCGGACTCGACGGCAAGAGCGAATTCGCCTGCAAGGCGCCGGATGGCGTGGTCTGCACTTCCGTTTCGGGGGTATACACCAACACCCTGGCCGGGACGCTGCCGGCCCAGCTGGCTGACCACCCACAAGGCGTGGCGCCCGAATCGGCCACCGAGATCCAGCAGAAGGGTCCGGCTGATACCCCCAGGCCTTACGGTGCGACGCCCCCTGCCGGCACTGCGCCGGCCACCGGCACACCACTGTTGTCTCCGCCCCGGGTGCTGCGCCTCTGGCTCGCCCCCTGGGTGGACGAGGACGGTGATCTGCATGACCAGGCCTACCTCTATGTGATGTGGCACCGGGGCGAGTGGCAGCTCGGGCATACGGAAGCGGTGATACGACGGCAATTCGGTCCCATCGAGGCACCTCTGGCCGCACCGGCCGCTACCCAGCCTGCGGACCCTGCGACTCAGCGGGAAACCACCCGCCAGGACGCCCGAGAAACGGTGCTGGAATCAGCACGGTCATCCCGTCAGGCAGAGGACGATGAGCGCTGACGCCCTCGCTTCGTTGCGCAATCTCTGGCGGCCGGCGCGGACCGATTTCACCGATTCGGCCTACCTGCCCTCGACCCTGGTAGAGCCCTCGCCCATGCCCGTCTTCGACCGGCTGGCCGACTGGCTACCCTATTCCGGCTGGCTGCCGGAGGAGCGACTCTTCCTGCTGGAACGTCCCCCGGGGGCGCGCCGCAACGGCCAGGACCCGGCGGAGGCGGTGGGCTTCGTGCTGGCTTTGAACCCCCAGACCGGCGCCGACGCGCGCATGGCGGCGCTGCTCAAGTCCATCTTCAACGGACTGCCTACCGGGGCGAGCCTGCAATTCCATCTCCTGGGCACGCCGGATATCCACGCCTTCCTCGACAGGTACCGGGGACTGCGCACGGTCGGCGGTCTCCACACCGAGGCCGCCAGGCGCCGGGCCGACCATCTGGCCCGAGCGGCGATCCATCCACCTTTCCCGGGCCTGCCCTGGATGCCGCGCCACTTCCTGGCCGCCCTGTCGGTGACCCTGCCCGCAGAGGGCATGGCCGACCGGGAGGCCCAGGAGAGCGCACAGACCCTGCGCGAGGCCCTGGCCACGGTCCTGAAGGGGGCCTACCTGTTCGCTGGGGAGTGGGGGCCGGACGAACTGATCGCCTGGTGCGCCCAGGTGCTGAACGCCAACCGGCTCCTGAAGGGCGAGGCCCAGTGCCTGGCCTATGACGACGGACGCCTGATCCGCGACCAGATCCTGGCCCTGGACACCCTCACCCGGGTCACCCGGGACGGCCTGGTGGTGGGCAGCCCCGCCGACAGCGCCGAGGCGGTGGTGCGCTGCCTGTCGGTGCGCAACTATCCCAAGGCCATGGAGCTAGCCGCCATGGGGGGACTGATCGGCGACTTCATCCAGGGCGCCCAAGCCTATTCCTGCCCCTTCCTCATCACCCTGGGGCTGCGCATCCCGGACTTCGAGTCCACCCGTTCCTTCGCCACCCTGAAGTCGGCCCGGGCCACCCAGGCGGCCCAGAGCAAGCTGGCCGCCTTCATGCCGGACTGGCAGGAGCAGAAGCTGGACTGGGACACGGCCATGGCCGCTTATTCCGAGGCGGGATCCCTGGTGTATCTGTATCACCAGATGACCCTGTTCTCCCTGCCGGCTCACGCCGCCAGGGATGAACTGGCGGCGAGGGGAGTGTGGCGCGGCCTGGGCTTCGACCTGCAATCCGACACCTACATCAACCTGCAAAGCCTGATGCTGGGCCTGCCCATGGCCTATACGCCCTCGCTCCAGCGGGAGGCGAAACGGGCGGGGCGGGAGAGCCTGAAGACCTCGGCCAACGCCATCCACCTCGCCCCGATCATCGGCGAATGGGCGGGTCTGGGGGAGCCGGTGATCGCCCTCTTCGGCCGGCGCGGCCAGGCCCTGGGGGTGGACCTGTTCGCCAACCCCTCAGGCAATTTCAACGCCTGCGTGGTGGGCACCTCGGGGTCGGGCAAGTCGGTGTTCATGAACGAGCTGGCCCTGGGCTACCTGGGCACCGGCGCCCGGGTCTGGGTGATAGACGCAGGGCGTTCCTACGAGAACCTGTGCCGGCGCCTGGGCGGCCAGTACCTGGAGTTCACCCCACAGTCCGACCTGTCTCTGAATCCCTTCTCCCTGGTCACGGACCTGGACGAGGACATGGAGATGTTGAAGCCGGTCATCGCCCAGATGATCTCCCCCCAGGAGCCCCTGCCCCAGTACGAGATGTCCCAGCTGGACATCGCCATCCGTCAGGTCTGGTACCAGGCGCAAGGCCAGTGCCGGTTGCCCACCCTGACGGAACTGGCGGAACACCTGAAGACCGCCTGCAAGGACGACGAGGGCAAGTGCGACGTACGGGTACGCAACATGGGCATCCAGCTCTTCCCCTACACCCAGGACGGCGCCCATGGCCGCTGGTTCGAGGGGCCGGCCAATGTGCGCTTCGATGCCGACCTGGTGGTGCTGGAACTGGACGAGCTGGTGGCGAAGAAGGACCTGCAAGGGGTGATCCTGCTCCTGCTCATGTACCTCATCACCAACGAGATCACCCTCAACCGGGCCGACGGGCGCAGGAAGCTGGTGATCATCGACGAGGCCTGGAGCCTGATGATGGGCACCAGCGGCGGCTTCATCGAGGCGGGTTACCGGCGAGCACGCAAGTACAACGGCGCCTTCGTCACCGGCACCCAGGGCGTGGACGACTACTACCGCAACGAGGCGGCCACGGCGGCGCTGAACAACGCCGACTGGATGTTCATGCTGCGCCAGAAGCCGGAATCCCTGCTGGCCCTGGAGAAGAACAACCGCCTGGCGGTGAGCGCGGGCATGCGCAACCTGCTGGAGACCCTGCATACCGAGGCGGGAGCCTATTCCGAGGTCTTCGTGCACTGCCCGGTGGGACATGGCATCGGCCGGCTGGTGCTGGACCCCTATTCCCTGCTGCTGGCCTCCACCCGGGCCGAAGACTTCAACGCCATCCGGGAGAAGACCGGCGCCGGGCTCACCGTGGACCAGGCCATCCGGGCGGTGCTGAAGGAACGGGGGCTCGACCATGGCTGAGTACAAGGCGATGGTCCAGGAAACCGGAACGGATGGGCCTCCGTCCGGAGACGGGAACCCGGGCATCGGCTGGGGACTGGCCACTGCCCTGTCCTTCACCGTCAGTGCCGCGCTCATCACCGGCTATCACTTCCTCCTGCCGCCCCCGGCGCCCAGCTTCGGCCGGGTGGACCTGGCCAGCGTGGTGGCGGAAACCCAGCGCGGTTTCGCCGATCGGGTGGCCAAGGGGGAAACCCAGGCGGCCCTGGACGAAGCCACCCGCGCCGGACAAGGCCTGAACCAGGCGGTACAACGCCTGGCCCGGGAATGCGCTTGCGCCATTCTGGTGGCGGATGCGGTGGTGGCCGGCGCCGAGGACCTCACCCCACGGTTGCGGGAGCTCATCCATGCCCCGGATTGACCGCCTGATCCGCGCCCTGCGGCCCAGGGTGGGCCTGAAGGCGTATGCCGGCCTGGTTTGGGCCGCGATCCGGTGCCATCCCCTGGCCTGGGGCACCTTCGCCATCATTGCCTGTGCCGGCTTCGTTTTCAGCCATTTCTACTGGCTGCGCTTCACCCTCACCGAAAGCATGCCCTGGCACCTGGTGTTGGTGGAGAAGGCTCTACCGGCACCGGGCAGCCTGAAACGGGGCGATCTGGTGGCCTGGCGCTGGCCGGGTGGGCTCATCTACCCGGAGGGGGCGGTGTTCCTGAAGGTGGTGAAGGGCCTGCCGGGGGACCGGGTGAGCGTCGTCGGCCGGGACTTCTTCGTCCACGGCGAGTACGTGGGCCGGGCCAAGCCCGTGTCCCGGCTGGGGCAGGTGCTGGTGGCCAACCAGCCCGGCGTGGTGCCGGCGGGGCATTACTACCTGTACGCCCCCCACCGGGATTCCCTGGACTCGCGCTACGCGGCCACGGGCTACGTGGCCCATGAACGCATCCTGGGCAGGGCCTATGGGCTATTCTGAGCAACGGTTTCCGATCCGGGCGGTGGCACTGACCCTACTGCTCGCCGCGCCCGTTCACGCCCTGGACCTGGGCCGGGTCGGTCCGGTCTGGCCGGTGGCCGAGCCGGATCTGCTGGCCCTGATCCAATCCCGGCTCCAGGAGAAGCAGGCCAGCGGCGAGCTGGCCCGGATCCAGCGGGACTTCGATGCGCGCGCCCGCCGGACCCTGGAATCGCCGGCACCGGTGGCGGGGCTGGCCCGCACCCGGACGCCGCGCAGTTTCCTGTTCGACCCCACGGTCACCGCGCCGGACACGGTGCGGGACCACGAGGGCCGGGTGCTGGTGGCGGCCGGCACCCGGGTCAATCCCCTGGACTACGTCTCCCTGTCCCAACCCCTCATCTTCTTCGACGCCCGAGACCAGGATCAGACCAGGACAGCCCTGGCCCTGCGCCAGCGCCACCGGGGCCGGGCGCACCTGATCCTCACCGGCGGCAGCTTCATCGACTTCATGCAGCGCCACGACCTGCGGGTGTATTACGACCAGCAAGGCCTGCTGGTGCGCCGTCTGGGCATCCGCCAGGTACCGGCCCTAGTCACCCAGGAGGGCCGGATGCTGCGCATCGACGAGCTGAAGGTGGGCACATGATGGCCAGGCTTGGGTGGCTTCGCCTGATGACCGGTCTGCTGGCGGCCTGCATGCTGGTCCTGCCCGCCTGGGCCGACCCCACCTGTCCGGGCAAGTTCCCCAACCCCATCACGGACATCTGCTGGTCCTGCATGCTGCCCCTGACCCTGGGGAGCGCGACGCTGTTCTCCATGGACCAGGAAGACAACGGGTCCAACTCCGGCGACGCCATCTGCGGCTGCGCCAACCCGCCCCGCATCGGCATCTCCATCGGTTTCTGGGAGCCGGTGCGCATCGCCGAGGTGGTACGCCATCCCTACTGTTTTCCCAGCCTGGGCGGCCTGTCCCTGGACCTGGGCATCCACGCCCCGGCCCACGGGCGCGGCAAGGGCACCCACGACTCGCACGGCTCCAGCTTCTACCAGGCCCACTGGTACACCTTTCCGGTGCTCACCCTGCTGGAGGTGCTGCTGGAATCCGACTGCCTGGAGCAGGGCGGCTTCGACATCGCCTACATCACCGAGGTGGACCCGCTCTGGAACGAGTCGGAGCTCACCTTCATTCTCAACCCGGACGTGGCCCTGTTCGCCAATCCCGCCGCCCAGGCGGTGTGCGCCGCCGACTGCGTGGCGGCCACGGCAGGCTTCCCCCTGTCCGAGCTGTACTGGTGCGCGGGCTGCCAGGGCTCCATGTACCCCCTCAACGGCAACGTGGCGGCCCATATCGGTGGCGTGCAGGCCTCCACCCTCATCGCCCAGCGCATGACCGCCAAGATGCACCGGGAATTACTGGTCTGGGGCGCATCCGGGGACCGGGGCCAGTGCGGCTACTACCCCCAGCCGCTCATGGACAAGCGCAACTACAAGATGACCATGCTCCATCCCGTGCCCCAGACCGGGAAGATCGACGGCAGGTGCTGCCAGCCCTACGGGCGGACCACGGCGATCTGGGGGGCGGGGAAGGAATTTCCCTACCGGGGCGAGGACTTCGCCTATCTGATTTACCGAAAGAGGAACTGCTGTGCGTCGGTGTTCTCTCCTGCCAGCCTGGCTCCTTAGCCTGGCCGCCTGGGGGGCGCCCCCGAGTCTGCCGGATGAGGCGGCGCTCCGGGCCGAGATGGCCCGCCAGAAGACGCGCGGCGAGCTGCTCATGCGCCGGGCCGAGGAGAGCTACCGCGCGGACCCTGGCCGGCCGGTGCAGTCCGCATCGCAGGTGGTGATGCCCACCGCGGGGGCCGATCCCCTGGCACTGGCGGAACGCTACCGGCAGGCGCAAGGCACAAATGGCAAGGCGGAGACGGGGCCGGACCTGCTGGTATTCGTCTCCTTCGCTATGCCTCGGGCCAGTCTGGAGCGCCTGGCGGCGGACGCGGCCAGGGTGGATGCGGTGCTGGTCTTCCGCGGACCGAAGGACGGCTCGTTGCGCAAGACCCTTGCTGCCTTCGAGCCCCTGGCGAGACGGGGTGCAAAGGCCACCATCGACCCCGAGGCCTTCACCCGCCACCGGATCGAGGCGGTGCCGGTGTACCTGCTGGGTTCCGCTGGCGGCTGCGATGACACCATATCCTGCACGGACGGCCTGCGCGTCACCGGCGACGCGGGACTGGATTTCGTCTTGGAGCGCATGGCCCGAACGGACCATCCCCTCGCGGGGGTGGCGGAGGCACGCCTGGCACGATTGAGGGGGAAGCCATGAGGGCAGGATTTCTCCTCTGGGCTCTGCTGCTCCCCGTCCCTCACGCCTGGGCGGACATGACCCCGGCCCAGGCCTTCGATGCGGGCAGGACCTTCGGTCAGTCGCCCCAGGGTGCCGCTACGGTGAAGGGGGCCATCAGCGGCACCAATGCGGCGGCCGATGTTCCCCATCACGACACCGTCAACGCCAATTCCACCTATTACAGCGGTGGCGACGGCGACCCCCGCACGCCCGGCGGCAACCGGGTCACGGAATGCGCGACCGCCACCTACGCCGACCCGAAACAGCAGGTGGAATGCGACGCCATCAATGACCTGGCCAATAACCGGGCGTCCCGGCCGCCTCTGGCCATCGTCCCGGCCGATCCCATCCTGGTGAAGGGCGCAACGGTAAAGGCGGACCCCGCCGCGGTGGCCGGGGCCTTCGGCGGCGCCTACGGGGCATGCAAGACCACCACCGTCACCCGGCCCGCCACCTACGAGGAGGAGATATGCAACGAGTTCAAGACCCTGGGTGAGGAGGTCTGCCAGAAAGTGCTCACGGTTTCGGTGACCGAGTCGTCCAGTTGTGTGACCGGTACTGACGTGGCAACCTATATGCCAGGGATCGGATATTGCTCAAAAGCAAGCGGCCCGGACTGGTGGTATGGGCCGGGGGCTTTGAAGATCAGGTGTGACTCATTCGACCAGACCAAGCTGTATATCGCCGCGGAGACTCTGGTCAGAGAGGGCTCGTATGGAGCCTCGGGTTGTGGACCCGGGGTCAGACCCAAGCTCGATTTGCTGCCCTACCGGGCCGTCAGCACCTATCGCGCCAATTGGGAGGAGATCTTCGGCGACTACGGCGCCGGTGTCTGGAGTCATCTCTATATCCGGGGAGGCTGCCAGTCCGGCCAAATCGACTGCACCCTGGAAGTGGTGGCCTCCACCAAGAAACTGGCCGCCATCACGACCTGTCCGTCTGGCCAGATCACCCGCCGGGATGCCGAGGCTTATGGCTGTACGCTTTTCCAGGATGGTTGCTACACGCTTCCCTATTGGTGGTCCTGTCCAACCTATGTCGGACCTGCCACCAACGCCCAGATGCTTTGCGACGATGGAGGTTGGTCGGACAACGGCCCCGTGGGCTGGCTGAACTGTGAGGCCATCACCCCCAGCACCACGCTGAAATTCCAGCGGCAGCACACCACTTATGCCACATCCGACGCCTGGTCCGATGGCTGTGTCACGCTGGAGGCAAGGACGAAATGAGCCGGATCGCGGTTGTGCTCAGGCTCGTACTGATGTTTCTGCTACCGGTTTGCCTGGCTGTCACGGTTCAGGCCAGCGAGTGTGAACAGCTCTCCGAAGTTTGTCTGGATGGACCATCCACCAAGACCATCTCAGGCTATCCGGTCCATCAGGACTGCTGGAAATACGAGGCCCGTTACACCTGCCTGTCCGGTGCCCTGGATACCAGCGAGTGCGACGCACTGCGCGACCGGGGCTGCGGTCAGATTTCCTCGAAGTGCGTCACCAATTCGGACACCGGCTGCTCCTACTACGAGAACCGCTTCCAGTGCGTGGTGACCACGGCAGAGACCTCGACCGTGGCCGATTGCGGTACCCAGACCTTCTGCCTGGATGGCAACTGTTTCGATGCCGGCCATGCCAACGATGCCGACTTCGCCCAGGTGGTGGCCTCCATGGAGGCCCTGCGGGAAGCCGGGATGTACCTCGATGAAGACAGCCTCACCCTGTTCAACGGCCGCGCCGGGAAGTGTTCCCACAAATTGTTCGGCCTGGTGAACTGCTGCAAGGCCAAATCCGGCGGCGCCCCGACCAACTCCCAGGCCTTCAAGGCGGTGACCGAGGCCGCCGGCATGGGCTACGACTACGCCCGCTCCACCTACATGTACGACGCTTTGTTCAACAGCGACGCGGCGGACTGGGTAATGAAGGGGCTCTATGGCGCCGACGCGGGCCTGTCGACCAATCCCAGTTTCAGTTACTACGGCTTCACCGGCACCTTCAATGCCGCCTCCCTGTCCTCCTCGGCAATCACCCTGCTCGATACCGGCGACTTCGTGGTGGCCTTTGACCCGGTGAGTTTCGCCGTGGGCATCGCCATCCAGTTCGTCCTGGATGCCCTGCTCTCATGTGACGAGTCCGACCAGATGGTGGCCATGCGCAAGAGCAACCGGCTGTGCCACTACCTGGGCAGTTATTGCTCCAGCAAATTCCTGGGGGCTTGTGTGACCAAGAAGGAAAGCTACTGCTGTTTCAATTCCCGGCTGGCCAAGATCATCAGTGAACAAGGTCGCGGCCAGATCGGCAAGAGCTGGGGCGGCGCCAAGTCGCCCGATTGCTCGGGCTTCACCCCGGAGCAGTTGCAGTCGCTGGACTTCGGCCAGATGGACCTGACCGAGTTCTATGCCGAAATCCAGGCCACGTCCCTAGATACCTCCGCCATCAGTACCGCGATCCAGAACCGGATCGTCAGCGATCCCACCCGGGGCTATTACCCGGCCAATCCATGAAGCGTGCCGTCTTCATCCTGTTCCTGCTCTGGCCGGCATGGGCGGCCTCCCAGGGCATCAAGCTGTCGGGCGAACTGGCCCCTCTCATGGAGCAAGCGCGAATCGAGGGCCAGTCCTCGACGGTCCTGGCGGGCGAGGTAGCCGCGCGAATGCGGGAGCAGGGGATCGAGCAGCCGGTGCAAGTATCGGTTCTTCGGCTCCATCGGCTGAAGGATCCAGGTTGCGCCCGGCTGAAGGTGAGCTTCGACCAGAGCCAGGTCATGTTGCCCAATGAAAGCATGCCCAGGGACCGGCACGCGGAGTTCGCCCTCAACTGGTGCGAGGGGGGACGGCCACCCGCTTCCAGTGATGGCGCCCGGCCGGCAGTGCCGGAGGGACAGCCATGACCGCAACCGGTGTTCGCTGGGGTCTTGTGGGACTGCTGGGGATGTTGGCCATGGCGGCCCGAGCGGATGAAGGGGGCCTTGCCGCCCCCTGGTGGGAAAGCTCTATCTGGGGTGATCCAGAGCGCGCCTACCAATGGTATCCCCCGGACCCGCCGCTCCCGCAGGAGACCAAACAGGAAGCAGCCAAATCGAAGCCGCGCGATATCCGCGCCCTGAAGACCGTCCGGGCGATCCGGGAAGAACTGGACCGGCTCAAGGACGTGGCGGTGATGAGCCCCACGCCAGAAAACGTGCACCGTTTCCTGGATGCCCAGCAGTTCGTCATGGAGAAGGGGGCCGTGTTCGCCGACGTGGCTCGGCGGGTGGTCTGGGCCAGCCCGGAGCTCGATTACAGCCTGCGCAGGCCCACCCACAACGCCGCCATCCAGACCTGGAAGGTCCAGCACCAGGCCGACGAGGCGGAAGCGGTCGCGGAGGCCATGCGCAGCCATGGGCTCTACTTCTTCCTGCGCGGCGACTGTCCCTACTGCCACCAGCTGGCGCCGGTGCTCAAGTTCCTGGAATCGGCCTACGGGGTGGAGGTTTTCCCGGTGAGCCTGGATGGGGGCGGGCTGCCCGGCTATCCCGCGCCCCGGCCGGACAACGGCATTGCCCGGCTGCTTGGGGTGACCACCGTGCCGGCCCTGTATCTGATGCCCCATGACGCCACCACCGGCAACGTGCCCATCCCCCTGGGCCAGGGCATGCTCTCGGCGGACGAGATCGTCCAGCGCATTTACGTACTGACCCGCACCCGGCCGGGGGACAGCTTTTGAGGAGTACGCCATGACCCGTCTTCCCATCCCGCGACTGAACCAGATCACCGTCGTCTGCCTTCTGACCTTGGGTCTGGCCGCCCCCGCCGCCACGGGCGGTGGCCTGGAGGACTTCTACGACTCGGTCTCCGCCTACAACAACGTCACCGGCCCCACCGCCTATGAGGGGCAGACCATGAACCTCTACACCGGCGGCAGCCTGTTCCTGCGCACTCCCAGCCGCAACTACCAACTGCTCTCGGCGGCAGCCCCCAGCCTGCGCGGCGGCTGCGGCGGCATCGACGCCTTCGCCGGGGCCTTCTCCTTCATCAACGTGGACCAGTTCGTGGCCATGCTGCGCAACATCGGCCAGAACGCCCTGGGGTTGTTCTTCATGACCGCGCTGCAGTCCATGGCGCCGGACATCATGGAGGCCATCAAGTACCTCAACAAGATCGCCCAGGACGTCAACGCCATGGGCATCAACTCCTGCGAGGCGGCCAAGGGCCTGATGGCCGCCAGCGGCGTGGAGAAGTGGATGGAGGCCAACAAGGTGAACACCGGTCTGGGCGCGGCCGCCGCCGGTCTCTACGACGACTGGTCCCAGGTGCGCACCAAGCTGTTCGGGGACAGCGGCCAGGTGGCCGCCAAGGCCGATGCGCTCAAGGCCACCGACCAGGAACTGGCCTTGAAGTACATCGAGGGCAACCTGGTGTGGAAGGCCCTCAGCCGGGGCAGCCTGCCCGGCTACCTCAACGAAAAGGAGCGGCGCATGGTCATGTCCGCCCTGGGAGCGGTGGTGGTGAGGAAGCATGACGACGGCACCCCGGACCCGGGCTTCTACGAGCCGGTGATCAGCTTCAAGCGTCTGCTGGGCAACGTGGACGGCAGCGACGCCAACGCCAAGCCCCAAATCTTCACGTGCAATGATGGCACCGGTGCCGACGAGTGCACGGTATTGGGCACCGAGGCCTTCGAGAGCGAGCCCTTCTCCAAACTGGCCTATGACCACATGCTCGCCATCTACGAGAAGATCCGCGACCGGGGCCCGGCCCTCAATGCCGGCGAGATCGACTTCATCAACGCCACCAGCGTACCGGTGTACAAGATCCTGGCCAGCGCTGCTTCCCTGCCCACGGAATCCGTGGCCCACGAGCAGATCGTCAAGAACGCCGACGTGATCGGCGCGGAGCTGGCCGCCACCTTCATGCTCAAGGCCCTGGACGAGGTGGAGAAGGCCCTGGAGACGCGCTCCAAGGTGGCCACCGAGGCGGAGGCACGGGAGCTGCGCATCCTCATCGACAAGTCCCGGGACTGGCGCCGCAACGTCTATAGCGAGAAGGCGGTGCTCACGGCCAAGGCCACCGGCATCTACAACCTGATGGCGGAGATCCAGTTCTTGGAGAAATCCCTGTTCGGCAATCTCTCCGACAGCGTGGCCGCCAATCTACGCTTCGCCCATGCCCTGCGCAAGATGAAGTGAGGCACCGGGGATGTGGGAGGTCTACGCCTACTGGAACGCCGAGCAGCTGGAGGCCATCTTCAACGGGGTGGCCGCCATCTCGGGCGCTGGTGCCTACGCGACCATCACCTTCACCCTGGTCCTGCTGGGCTTCATCGTGGTCATGGGCACGGCCGTGGCCCGGTTGCGGGCGGAGGAACCCATGGTGTGGATCTTCTTCCTCACCTTCTTCTACGGCGTATTGTTCCTGCCCAAGGACGACGTGGTCATCGTCGACCGCACCGCGGTGGCGGGCGCGCCCCGGGTGGTGGCCAACGTGCCCCTGGGCCTGGCCTTCTTCGCCCACGCCACCAGCAAGGTGGGGGACTGGCTCACCCGCAGCTTCGAGACGGTGTTCGCCCTGCCCCAGGAAGTCCGCTTCACCGGCAACGGCATGCTGTTCGGCAGCCGCATCATCCGCGGCGCCATGGCCTCGCATCTACTGGACGTGGGCTTCAACAACGACCTGATGGAGTACGTGAAGACCTGCGTCGCGCCGGACCTGCTGACCGGCTACAAGAGCCTGGAAACCCTGATGAAGTCCGAGGACATCTGGGGTGAGATGGGCGATACCAACCCCGCCCGGGCGGTGTGGATCGACGGGGGCACCCTGACCTGTCCGGACGGCTACACGAACCTGAACACCCGACTGCCCGCCGCCCTGCAGGCCGCCCACCTGAACATGGCCCGGCTGATCAACCCCGAGGCGGCCACCACCGCCGCGCCGGCTGTCCTCAACGGGCTCCTGGCCGCCCAGATCCCGGCGGCAGCCGACGTGCTGATGCGGGTCTCCACGGCCAATTCCCTCGATTTCGTGCGCCAGGCCATCATGGTCAACTTCTGGCGGGATGCGCCGGGGTCCCTGGCCGCTGCTGTGGAGAACACCTCCGCCGCCCAGCTGGCCATTGCCCAGAGCCAGGCCCAGGCCTCGGCCAACTCCGCCTACCTAACCATGGCGGCAGTGGCGGAAGGGGCGCTGCCCAAGATCCGCAACGTGGTGCAGATCATCATCATCGCCATCTTCCCCATCGTGCTCATCCTGGTGCTCATGGCCGGCCACAAGGGCGGCATCGTACTCAAATCCTACGTCATGGCCATGGTGTGGATCGAGCTGTGGCCGGTACTGTACGCGGTCACTTCCTACGTCGCCCACTTGGCCGCCGCCCCGGGCGTCTCATCAGGATTGATTGGCGGCCTGGCCGGCGTGCCGGCGGGGCCCGGGCTCTCCCTGCTCAACAGCATCAATATTGAAGACACGCTGCTGCGGGACGAGGCGGTGTGAGTACGGTCACCGCCCGTGATGGCATTCGCTGCCTGGATGGTCAAGCAGGGT
>CAZIUC010000010.1:0-111295 GCA_964542455.1 uncultured Thiobacillus sp.
GCTCTACAACACCTCAATGTAAGCGGGAAGTACGCCGGCTGGTTACCGGTTACTCTTCAATACAGGGTTCCGCACACGCTGAGAAAAACGCCGGCTGGAAGCCGGCGCACCATTCGGTTGTGTGGATTTCCTACGTCGAGTAGCCCAGATTCGGCGCCAGCCAGCGTTCCGCTTCGGCCAGGGTCCAGCCCTTGCGGTGGGCGTAGTCCTCGACCTGGTCACGGGCGATCTTGGCGACGGCGAAATAGCGCGCGTTCGGGTGGCTGAAGTAGAAGCCGGAGACCGAGGCGGCGGGCAGCATGGCGTAGTTTTCGGTGAGGGTGACGCCGATCCGGGCCGTGGCGTCGAGCAGATTGAATAACGCGCTTTTCTCGCTATGTTCCGGGCAGGCCGGGTAGCCGGGGGCGGGGCGGATGCCGCGATATTCCTCGTTGGCCAGTTGCGCGGCGGTTAGCGTCTCGTCGGCGGCATAGCCCCAGAATTCACGGCGCACGCGCCGGTGCAGGTGTTCGGCGCAGGCTTCCGCGAGGCGGTCGCATAGCGACTTGAACAGGATGGCGTTGTAGTCGTCGTGCCGCGCCTCGAAGGCCTTGGTCTTCGCCTCTTCGTTGATGCCGGCGGTGACCACGAAGGCGCCGAGGTAGTCCTTCACACCGCTATCCTTGGGCGCCACGAAGTCGGCCAGGCACCAGTTGGGCTGATCCGCCGGTTTCGCCATCTGCTGGCGCAGGTTGTGGTTGGTCATCAGCACTTGTTGCCGCTGCTCGTCGGCGTAAATCTCGATGTCGTCGTCGTTCACCGTGTTGGCGGGGAACAGGCCGATCACCGCGCGGGCTTCGATCCAGTTCTCGGCGATCATCTGCTTCAGCATGTCCTGGGCGTCGGCGAGCAACTTGCGCGCTTCCTCGCCGACCACGGCATCTTCGAGGATTTTCGGGTAGCGGCCGTGCAGTTCCCAGGAGTGGAAGAAGGGGGTCCAGTCGATGATTTCGGCGAGTTCGGCGAGCGGGTAGTGGTGGTACACCTGGGTGCCGAGCACCTTGGGTATGGGCGGGGCAAGGTTCGCCCAATCCGTCTTGAACTTGTTCGCCCGCGCCTCCGCCAGCTTGACCCGCTTGCTCTCGCTGCGTTGCGCCAGGTGGCGTTCGCGCACTTCGATGTAATCGGCCTTGATCTTCGCCACATAGTCGGCGGCGAGGTCATCGGAAAGCAGGTTGGAACAGACACCGACGGCGCGCGAGGCGTCCTTCACGTAGACGGTGGTGCCTTCGTAATGCGGCGTGATTTTTACCGCCGTGTGAGCCAGCGAGGTGGTGGCGCCGCCGATCAGCAGCGGCTGTTTCATGCCCAGGCGCTGCATTTCCTTGGCGATGTGGCTCATCTCTTCCAGAGACGGCGTGATCAGGCCGGAGAGGCCGATGATGTCGACGTTCTGTTCCCGCGCGGTGGTGAGGATCTTGTCGGCCGGGCACATGACACCGAGGTCGATGACCTCGTAGTTGTTGCAGCCGAGGACCACGCCGACGATGTTCTTGCCGATGTCGTGCACGTCGCCCTTCACCGTGGCCATGAGGATCTTGCCTTTGGCTCGCGATCCCTCCGACTTCGTCGCTTCGATATAGGGCAGCAGATGCGCCACCGCCTGCTTCATGACGCGGGCGGATTTCACCACTTGCGGCAGGAACATCTTGCCGGCGCCAAACAGGTCGCCGACCACGTTCATGCCGTCCATCAGCGGGCCTTCGATGACTTTCACCGGGTGATCAAACTTCAGGCGCGCTTCCTCGGTGTCCTCGATGATGTGGGTGGTGATGCCCTTGACCAAAGCGTGGGTGAGCCGCGCTTCCACCGGCTCGCTCCGCCAGGCCTGGTCTTCCACGGCATCGCGGGCCTTGCCCTTGACGCTTTCGGCGGCGGTCACCAGACGGTCGGCGGCGTCGGGGTGGCGGTTGAGCACCACATCTTCGACCAGGGCGCGCAACTCGGCGGGGATCTCGTCGTACACGCCCAACTGCCCGGCGTTGACGATGCCCATGTCCATGCCGGCCTGGATGGCATGGTAGAGGAACACGGTGTGGATGGCCTCGCGCACCGGCTCGTTGCCACGGAAGGAGAAGGACACGTTGGAGACGCCGCCGGAGATGTGGGCGTGCGCCAGGTGGGTTCGTATCCAGCGCGTCGCCTCGATGAAATCGACGGCGTAGTTGGCGTGTTCCTCGATGCCGGTGGCGATGGCGAACACGTTGGGGTCGAAGATGATGTCTTCCGGCGGGAAACCGACCTGTTCCGTCAGCAGCTTGTAGGCGCGGGCGCAAATTTCCACCTTGCGCGCATAGGTGTCGGCCTGGCCGGCCTCGTCGAAGGCCATGACGATCACCGCCGCGCCATAGCGGCGCGCGAGGCGGGCGCGTTCCAGGAACTCGGCCTCGCCTTCCTTCATGGAAATCGAGTTGATCACCGACTTGCCCTGCACACACTTGAGGCCGGCTTCGATCACGCTCCATTTCGAGGAGTCGATCATGATCGGCACCCGCGCGATGTCCGGCTCGCCGGCGATCAGGTTGAGGAAGCGCACCATCGCCGCCTCGCCGTCGAGCATGCCCTCATCCATGTTGATGTCGATGATCTGGGCGCCGGCTTCCACCTGTTGCAGGGCGATGGTCAGGGCCTCGTCGTAGTTGCCGTCGATGATCAGGCGCTTGAACTTGGCCGAGCCGGTGACGTTGGTGCGCTCGCCGACGTTGACGAAGAGCGAATCGGCGCCGACGTTGAACGGCTCCAGGCCGGAGAGACGCAAAGACGGCGCGATGGCAGGCGGGACTCGGGGCGCGCAGTCGGCCACCGCGTCGGCGATGGCCTTGATGTGCTCCGGGGAAGTGCCGCAGCAGCCCCCGACGATGTTGAGCAGGCCGGAGCGCGCCCATTCGCCGATCTGTTCCGCCATCTGCTCCCCGGTTTCGTCATAGCCGCCGAAGGCGTTGGGCAGGCCGGCGTTGGGGTGGGCGGAGGTGAGGCAATCGGCCAGTCGCGCCAGCTCGTCGATGTGCTGTCTGAGTTCCTTGGCGCCCAGGGCGCAGTTGAAGCCGAAGGAGAAGCAGTCGGCGTGGCGCAGCGAGTTCCAGAACGCTTCCACCGTCTGCCCGGACAGGGTGCGGCCGGAGGCATCGGTGATGGTGCCGGAGATCATGATCGGCCAGGTCTTGCCGGTGTCATCGAAGTATTTCTTCACCGCGAACACCGCCGCCTTGGCGTTGAGTGTGTCGAATACGGTTTCGATCAGGATCAGGTCGGCGCCGCCCTTGACCAGGCCATCGGTGGCTTCGTAATAGGTGGCGACCAGTTGGTCGAATGTGATGTTGCGGAAACCCGGATCGTTGACGTCGGGCGACAGGGTGGCGGTACGCGAGGTCGGCCCCAGCACACCGGCGACGAAACGCGGCTTGTCCGGGGTCGAATACTCATCGGCCGCCGAGCGCGCCAGCTTCGCGCCCTCGAAGTTGATCTCCCACACCAGCGCTTCCATGCCGTAGTCGGCCATGGAAATGCTGTTGGCGTTGAAGGTGCAGGTTTCCAGGATGTCGGCGCCGGCGGCCAGGTATTGCGCGTGGATGTCGCGGATGATTTCCGGCCGGGTCAGCACCAGCAGATCGTTGTTGCCCTTGAGATCGCTCGGCCAGTCGGCAAACCGTTCGCCGCGATAGTCGGCTTCGGCGAGGCCATGGCGCTGGATCATGGTGCCCATCGCGCCATCCAGGATGAGGATGCGGCGTTGGCTAAGGGCGCGGAGTTCAGCGGTGCGATCGGACATGGGGGCGGCCAGGGGCGAAAAGGGGAAGGATTTTATCATCCACCACCCTCGCCTCCCATGACGCGGCTATGTTTCAGCCTTACGTCGTGTGAAAGGCTTGATGCCCACAGTCATTTCCTTGACGAGGGAGGGCGCTTGCTGCTGGTTGACCAAGGTCCAGGTGATCACTGTGATGGCGATCAGATGGTAATAGAGATCGAAGTACGACAGGCCTAGAAAGGCACCGGCGGTCGCATAACCGACCATGCTGACCTGGATCATGGCGGAGAGATCAGCGGCCCATTTTCGTCCCGGGTCTCGTTTGTACAAGCGCATGATCTGATTGCAGCGCATCCAGGTCATCAGGCCCAGCGTCATGAATATGGCGAAGCCGATAAAGCCCTGCTCTCCAATCTGCTCGAAATAGATGCTGTGTACATCATGGACATTGTCGGGGTCCGGCGCGTATTCCGCGAAAGTCTCGGGTCTGAACATGTCCATGCCACCGCCGGTAACCCGGGTCTTTGCCACATTGAAGGCGGTCCACCAGGCATTGATACGCCCCAGGGAAGAGTCGTCCTGCTGGTAGGTCTGGATGGTGTTCATGCGGTCATACCAGGCCTGCGGCATGACGCTGCCGATGATCAGGACACTGCTGATGACCATCAACCCGGTCATGAACTTGTTGCGGCTCTTCAGCCAGAGAAACAGGCCCATCGCGGCCAGCCCCAGCAGGCCGCCGCGCGACTGGCTGCCGATCGCGGCGATGGCCGAGAGCATCATCGCCGCGCCCAGGCCCAGTTGCAGCCAGCGGCGTTTTTCCTGCAGCCGCAAGTAAGCCAGCAAGGGAATGGTCATCGCCAGAACCAGCGCCATTTCATTGTTTCCGCCGAAGAAGGTGCCGTCCGGGCCCTGTACGTGGTGTACGCCCCCCTTCGAGATGGTAAAGATGCCGCCCTTGATGCCGTAGAAGCCCAGCGAGACGCAGATGACCCAAATCAGGCCGTTCAGGCGTTCCCGGTTGGTGATGACCATCAGCGTGACAAAGGTCATCAGCAGCACTTTGAATACCTTGGTGAAGTTCTCCCAGGCTGGGAGAGGGTAGAGCGCGAAATAGGTCGTCACGCACATCCACAGGACGAAGATCAGCAATAGCACTGTCTCCCGCGTCCAGGGAATGCGCTTGGGCTCCTTGCCGAACAGGATGCCGACGAAGATGGTCAGGGCGATGATCATGGCCCAGGGGAAATCGCGCGCCCAACCGAACGCCAGGCGGTGTGGATTGTGGTAACCGATCCAGGCCCAAAGATAGATGCCGACCTGCGGACGCCGCAATGCCATGGGCAACAGCCCGAACACGACTATGGCGACGAACAGATCCCTCACCGCGGACTATCCTGGCGCGTTGCCGCGGTGAACCAGGTGACCCGGCGCGGGAGGTAGAGATCGCGCAACAGGCCGTCGCGCAAGCGGCGGTCCACCTGACGCTCATGGCTGAGGCCGCGCTGTTTGACCTGATACAGGCGTCCTTTGTGCGTCTGCCGCTGGCCAAAGCCCTCGCCTTCACCGAGGCGCCGCACGAACTCGGCATAGACCTCGGCGCTGGTTTGCACGGCGCGCCAGAACAGCTTCAACTCGTCGTCGCCGGCGTCAATTTCCGGCCGGATGTGGGCGATCAGCCCGCCGGTATCGATGCCGGCGTCAATCCAGTGCAGCGTGCAGCCCACCTTTTCCGGCTCGCCGTTGTAGAGCGCCCAGAAGGTGCAGTCGGCGCCGCGATACTCCGGCGAGAGCCCACCGTGCAGGTTGGCGATACCCAGGCGCCCTTCCTTCAAAAGGTCACCGCGGATCAACGAAGTGCCGAACACGCACAGGAGATCTGGCTTCAATTCACGCGCCAGGGCCACCACGTCGGGATGGTTGATGTGCGGAAATTCGCGGACCAACTCGGGATGGTCGAGGCGCGCCTCGGCATCACCGAAGAAGAAGCGGCGCTCCGGGTTGCCGGTATAGCGGCGGCGATCGCGCAGCCAGCGCCAGACCTTGCGCGTCAGGTTGTCCGGGCGCAGCGTCTTGAACAGTTTCTTCCAGGAGAAAGCCGAACCGGTCTCGTTGACGATGGCCACCACGTCGGCCGCCTCGCACAGCGCGTTGGCGACGTGGATGTGGCGCGGGCTGCGGCCGCACAGCACCATCACCCGCAGTGAGGAAGGTTCAGCCATGCCTGTCTCCCATCTGGGGAACCGGCGGTACGGCGATGTCGGCCATGTCCATGATCAGGGCGTCGGCGAAGAATTTGGCCGCCCAGTTGGGATACTCGAAGCGCGAATAGTCGCCCCAGATCGGCGCCGAGCCGGCGATGCCGCCACGCACGGCGGGATCCGGGTAATCCAGCCGCTGCGTGGTCTTGAGGTAGGCGATCGCCGCGCGCGCGTTGGCGCGCAGTTCCTCGGCGCCGGTGGCCTGCGCCAGGCGGGTCCAGTTCATGCTCATCTGGGCGGCGCCGGTGAGGCAGCAATATTTCGCGTCCGCCACCCAGCCATCCTTGAACGTGCCGGCCAACCAGCCGTCCTGGCGTTGCGCCGCGGCAATGCCGCGCCCGGCCTTGAGCGCGGCATTCAGATAGCGTTCCTCGCCGAGCAGCACGCCAGCTTCCAGGAAGCCGCGTATGGCATAGGCGATGGTGTGGGTGAAGGGCGAGCGCCAGGGCACGAAGGCATTGCTGGCGAACCAGCCGGAATCGGTCTGCTGTGCAAGCGCCCAGTCCATATGGCGTTTCGCCGCGTCGATCAGGCGCGGCTCATGGGCGAGCAGGCCGGTGGACAGCAGCGGCCAGGTGGCGCGGGTGTTGTAGACGTGCGGCGTATCGTTGTGCTCGAAGTGGCGGAAGCAGCCATCGGCGTCCTGTTGATCGGCCAGCCAGTGGCCGGCGCGCACGGCGGCTTCCAGGCAGTCCTGGCGTTGCAGCTGCGCATAGCCGGCCACCATGCCGTGCATGATCTGCCCGGTATTGAAGATCACCGGTTTGCTTCCGGGTTCACCGAAGTGGCCGGGAAACGCGCCATCGGCCTGCTGGATGGAAAGCTCCCAGTCGATCATGCGGCGCGCGCGTTCTTTCAGCTCCGGACGGCGCAACAATTCAGCGGCGGCGAGAAAGGTTTCGATGATATAGCCGGTGGTCTCCGGATAGCTGGGCAGCCAGCCATCCTCGAAGCTCCAGCCGGCGGATACGCCCCCCGCGTCGTCTTCGCCGTCACGCACGTCCTGCGCGCGGCACAACCAGTCGATGGCCGCGCCGAGATGTTCCGCGTGGGGTTTCGCCTCGCCGCGCACATCGCGCAGGCTGTCCAGGATCAAACCGAGGTGGCGCGGGCGCCAGGGTTTGTAGCGAAACGGCAGGGCAAGAAGGTCGGCGATGTCCATGAGGCTCCTTTATTCTTTCCTGGTGGCGCGGCCCAGTTCGCCGTCAAGACGAACATGGCTCACCACATAACGATGCTTGCCGGAAGCTTCCGGTGGAATGGCGTCGACCAGCTTCACCGCGATCCGCACCGAGTCACCCAGGCGCTGGCGCAGTCCGGCCTTGATGCTCAGAACAGCCTGATCGCTCCAGCGCGCGTTGGGCACGGCCAGCACTTCCAGTTCCCGCGTGTTGTGCTGGATCAGTTTGAATTCGGCCAGCCCCTCGGTGGCGCGCAGGACGTAGATGCCGGCCAGGGCATGCATGATGGTGCCATCTTCGCGCACCAGGAAATCGGTGCTCCGCCCCACCACTTCGCCGACCACATGCAGGCCGCGCCCGGCGCGATCCGCCTCCGGCGATAGCCGCACCATGTCGCCGCTGCGATAACGGATGAAGGGTTGCGCCTCGGAACACAGGCCGGTCATCACCGCCTCGCCCATTTCGCCGGGGGCCACCGGCTTGCCGGACTCGTCGAGCACTTCCAGGATGATACTTTCGCTCATCAGAAGCACCTGGCCTTGTGGTGTTTCATGGGCGGTGAAGCCGATATCGCGGCTGCCGAATTCGTTCGCCACCGGCACCCCGAAGACCTCGCCGATGAGTTCGCGCTGATGCGCATAGAGCGGTTCTCCGGTGGCGCAGACCACCTTGAGTTCGGGCAAGCTCGGGCGACGGCCACGTTCCTTCGCATGCGCCGCGAGCAGGGCGAGGGAACTGGCGTAGCCGTAGACGCAGCGCGGGTGGAAGGATTCCATCGCGTCAAGGTAGGCGTCCATGCTCGTCGGCGACATGGCGAAGGCGTTGAGCACCAACTGGTTGATCAGGCGGTCGCGCACGGTCTTGACCCAGTCGGTCTTGTTCAGTTCTACCGGCGCGCCCCACAGGTAGACCTCCGGCTCACCCACTTCGACACCCCACCAGCGCCGCGCCCGCATGCGCCCGGCCGCGTCGGAAGCCTGGCGGGTCCGGCCGAAATGGAAAATCAGCGGTTTGCCGCTGGAACCTCCGGTGTTGTACTGGAAAGCGCCTCCCGGCACGTCGGCCCACACCAGATTTTCCCGGTTGGCGGCGGCATCCTGTTTGTCCATGAGCGGCAGTCGCGTCAGGTCGGTTAGACTGGACAGGCTCTCCGGCGACAGGCCGGCGGCATCCATCCTTTGCCGATGCCAGGGACAATGGGCATGGGCGACCTGAAACAGGCGGCGTAGCTTCTCCAGTTGCAGGGCTTCCACATCTGGACGCGACAGCCACTGGCTCTTTTCCAGTTCCGCCAGATAAGTGAAGGTAGGGCGCTTGAAGGCGCGTTCCTGCAAGGGGTAGATGGCGTTGCGGGCCAGGGCGGCGGGCATTTTCATGTATGGGTTCCCGTTCCGGCAAAGTTGCGCGCGTGTCGTAGGGTGCGGTGAGGAACGAACCGCGCCACGCGACGTAGCCGTGGTCGATGCGGTTCGCTACGCTCACCACATCCCACGACGCGGCGAGGTTCAAGCAAGAGGTTCATGGATGGGCGCTCGCATGAATTGCCGCGAACTCCGCCAGCAGGACGCGCACGCGCGTGTCCCAGGCGTTTTCCGCCGCGTAGTCGAGGATGGCCTGGCGCGGCCAGGGGTGGCGCAGGGCGTCGCGCAGCGCCGTGGTCAGCGCCGCGCGCTCGCCGAAGGGAACGATCGCGCCGAGCTCCGGCCGGCACACCACTTCGCGGTTGCCGCCGACATCGGTGGCCACCACCGGCAGGCCGCAGGCCATCGCTTCGAGAAAGACATTGGCCCAGCCTTCGTTGCGCGTGGCCAGGACGAATACGTCGGCCGCCGAAAGCGGCCATTTCAGTTCCTCCGGCGGCAGCGCGCCGAGAAAATGCACCTGTGCTTCCAGGCCGGCGGCGGCGACCTGGGCGCGCAGTTCGGGAAGCATGTCGCCTTCCGGATTGGCGCCGCCGACGATCAGGTAATGCAGATTCGGCTGTTCTTGCAACAGTTCCGGCAGGCATTCGATGACCCGGTGAAAGCCCTTGCGCTCGACCAGGGCACCCACCGAAACCAGCACCCTGGCGTCTTCCGGCAAGCCGAAACGTTGACGCGCCTCCGCGCGCGGCACGGGTTGGAAGCGATCCAGGTCGATGCCGTTGCCGATCACTCTGCCTTTGGCGGCGGGCATACCCAGGCTGATGGCCAGTTGCCGCAGCGAGTCGGAAACCGAGAACACCCGAGTCGCGCGCGCCAGCGCCTTGGCGACCCGCGCGCGCAGCGCCGGGTTACGGCTATGCGGCACTTCGGTGCCGCGCAGGGTGATGCTGGTCGGTAGATTCAGCCAGCGCCCGAGCAGGGTGGCGGCATAGCCGTCCGGGTAGGCGAAATGGGCGTCGATCACGTTGTAGCCCTGGCGTTTCAGACGCCATAACGTGGGCAGGCTGGCGAGCGCCATCATGAAGCCGTCGAGCTGCCGCAACAGGCCGGGCAGGGCAAAAAAGCGCGGGAAGCGGACCTCGATGCCTTGCTGCTGTTCCAGGCGTCCCGGTTGCGGGCGATAGCCCGGGCGCAGGCGACGGATCAAGGCCTGGCCGGGAAACCAGGGGCGCGGCGAGATCACCACCAGCGGCAGGTGTCGCCCGACGCGAAACATGCGCTCGCGGATGAACAGCCCGGCATGCGGCAGAGCTGAACTGGGAAACAGGCTGGAGAAGACAATGAGACGGGGGCCGCCCGGCGTCGTCGCTCTTGCCAGGCTCATGAGAGCCCCCTTGCGCCGCGCGAACGGGGGCCGGCTTTGCACAGCCGGCCCGTTCCGCAGGCGTGGAGCAGTGCTCCACGAAACCCCTGCTCCACCCCCCCGAGGGGGAGATCGCGTTCCTTCGAACGGCCGCGCGGAACGCTCACACGGCTCTCCCGAGGGCGCGCGCGTAGATGGCCTGGTAGTTGGCAATACTCTTTGCCCAGTTGCGTTCGTTTTCCACGAAACGACGGCCATTGTTGCGCAGGTTGGTGCCGCCATCCGTCAGATTCAGGGCGGCCAGCGCCTTGTCGGTGAGATCGGCGACATCGCCGGCGCGGAACAGCACCCCGGTATAACCATCCTCGATCAGTTCCTGATGCCCCCCCACATCGGAGGCGATCAGCAAACGTCCTTGCGCCATGGCTTCCAGGGGTTTCAGGGGCGTCACCAGATCGGTCAGGCGCATGGCATGGCGTGGATAGGCCAGCAGATCGACGAGATCGTAATAGCGGTTCACCTCGGTGTGTGGCACGCGGCCGACGAACACCACCTTGTCGGCCAGATTCAGGGCGGCGGCCTGAGCCTTGAGATTGGCCTCCTGCGGACCACCACCGACCAGCAACAATTTCACGTCGGGGGCTTTCTCCAGGATCAGTGGCAAGGCCTTGATCAGCAGATCCAGCCCCTCGTAGGCGTAGAAGGAACCGAGAAAGCCGATGACCTGACTGTCAGCCAACCCCAGCCTGGCTTTCAGAGCCAGGTCGGGCTCGCCGCCGCGGCTGAATTGCTCGATATCGACGGCGTTGGGGACGACGCCGATCTTGTCCAGCGGGATGCCGCGCGCGATCAGGTCGCCGCGCAGGCCGCCGCAGATGGTGACGACCTGGCTCGCCTGGCGCACGGCGCGGGTTTCCATCTCGCGCGTGAGGCGGTAACGCAAACCCCATTCCGGCTGGGTGCCATGGTCTACCGCGGCATCCTCCCAGAAAGCGCGAATCTCGTAGACCACGGGAATGCCGAGCTGGTGGCCGACATGGAGGGCCGGAAAGGCGTTCAGCACGGGAGAATGCGCATGCAGCAGGTCCGGCTTGAGTTGCCGCGCCAATTCCAGCAGGCGGCGCTCGGTGGCCCGCATGAAGGCCCATTGATTGAGCAGCGGCAGTCGGCTCAGCGGCCCGGTCGGCAACGGGGTGCGGAAAAAATGCAGGTCGTCGACCGTTTCTTCTTCCCGTTCGAGCTTGCCTTGCTTGGGGCTGGTCAGATGAAAGGTTTCCCAGCCCAGTTGGCGCTGCCCGCGCAGGATATTGGCGCTGCGGAAGGTGTAGCCGGAGTGCAGTGGCAGGGAGTGGTCGAAGACGTGGAGGATGCGGAGCGTCATGCTTGAGTCTCTTGATTGCGCAGGAAGGCATCGAACATCAGTAACGACCATAGCGGCGAACTGTAGTCGCGCACGCCGCGCGCATGCTCATCCACCATCCGCGTCAGATAGGCCATGTCGAACAGGCCGGTGTCGGCCATGCGCCGCGATTGCAGCGCGGTGGTGAGTTTTTCCTTGAGCGGGCCGCGGAACCATTCGGCAAGCGGGATGGAAAAACCCATCTTGCGGCGGTACATGATGTCGTGCGGTAGATACGGCTCCAGCGCCCGCTTCAGCATGAACTTGCCTTCGCCGCCGCGCAGCTTGAAATCCACCGGCAAGCCCGACACCCATTCCATCAGTTTGTGGTCGAGGAAGGGCACGCGCACTTCCAGGGCGTGCGCCATGCTGGCGCGATCCACCTTGGTGAGGATGTCGCCGACCATATAGGTTTTCATGTCCAGGTACTGCACCTGCGAAACCATATCCCGGGCCGGATTGCGCGCATGGTGGCGACGCAGCACTTCGACGGCCGAATAGCCGTTCAGGCGGCGCTTGAATTCGGGGCTGAATACGCGCTCCCGGAGGCCGTCGCCCATCACCGAGACGCCGTGGAAATAGCCCTCCACGGTATCGCGCGCCATCGCCTCGAAAGTGGTCTTGGCGCGCAGCACCTTGGGTGCCCAGTCGGCCTTGGGATAGACGCCGCCGAGGAGCCCGAACAGCGGTTTGCGGATGCTGTAGGGCATCATTCGGCGCATGCGCTCTTCGTAGGAATGCCAGCGATAACGTCGGTAGCCGGCGAAGTTTTCGTCGCCGCCGTCGCCGGATAGCGCCACGGTGACCGTCTTGCGCGCCAGTTGGCAGACCCGATAGGTCGGCATCGCGGAGGAATCGGCGTAGGGCTCGTCATAGAGGCGGGCGAGTTCGTCAACCAGCGCGAAATCGTCGGCTTCCACCTGTTCAACGTGATGTTCGGTGCTATAGCGCTCGGCGACCTGACGGGCGTAGTCCGATTCGTCGTATTTCGGATCGGAGAAGGCGATGGAGCAGGTCTTTACCGGCTGTCCGCCGTTCTGGCCGGCAAGTCCGGCCATCATCGCCACCACGGCGGAGGAATCGACGCCGCCGGAGAGGAAGGCGCCGAGCGGAACTTCCGCGATCATGCGGATCTTCACCGCTTCGCGCAGGCGCTCGATGAGTTCATCTTCGGCCTCTTCCAGGGACAGGACGGGATGCGGCTGGAACGGTACGTCCCAATATTCTTGCGGCTGCCCCACCGGCTCGCCGCGTTTGATCAGCAAGCGGTGGCCGGGCGGCATCTTCAGGGCGGTGCTGTAGATGGTGCGTGGTTCCGGCACGTAACCGTAGGCGAAATACTCCTCCACGGCGTGATCGTCGATCTGGCGGCGGAAACCGGGCCAGGCGGTGATCGTCTTGAGTTCCGAGCCGAACACCAGATAGCCGTCGTCGGTTACCGCGTAATGCAGCGGCTTCACCCCCAGGCGGTCGCGCGCCAGAAACAGTGTCTGTTTGTTCCGGTCCCACAGCGCGAAAGCGAACATGCCGCGAAAGTGGTGCACGCAATCCACGCCCCACTGTTCCCAGGCGTGGACGATGGTCTCGGTATCGGAGCGGGTCTTGAAGGTGTGGCCGAGGGCGGTGAGCTCGGGGATCAGGTCGACGAAGTTGTAGATCTCGCCGTTGAACACCACCGCCACGCTGCCATCCTCATTGAACAAGGGCTGCTGGCCGGCGGCGATGTCGATGATGGAGAGGCGACGGTGGCCGAGGCCCAGCCCCGGCTCCAGATGCAAACCCGCTTCATCGGGGCCGCGGTGCCATTGCATGTCGTTGATGCGCGCGAGCACATCACGATTGATGGCGCGTTGTTCACGCAGGTCGAAAACGCCGGTTATGCCGCACATGTCAGTTATCTAGGGGCAAGATCAAGGTTCAAGGGCTGTTTCGTACATGGCCTGATATGCCGCCGCCATGCGCGCCAGAGAAAAATCGCGCTCGATGCGTAAGCGTGCCGCGGCACCCTCGCGGGCGCCGCGTTCCGGATCGGCGGCGTAGTCTAGCAGCGTGCGCGCCAATGCCGCATCGTCACCAGGGACGAACAACGCGCCATTGCCGCCCGCCGCCACCAGTTCCGGGTTGCCTCCCACCGCCGTGGCGATCACCGGCAAGCCGCTCGACATGGCTTCCAGAATGGTGTTGGAGATGCCTTCGCCGAGAGAGGGCAGCACGAACACATCCATCGCGCGCAGAAGTTCGGCGGTGTCGTCGCGATTCCCCGGCAGCCAGGACTGGCTGGACAATCCCGCCTGATCCAGCAGAGCCTGGCACTCCGCGCGCGCGGGCCCGTCGCCGACGATCAGCAGGCGCGGGCCGGTGGGGTTGTCCAACCGCCGGCAAAGCTGGATGAAAGCGCGCGCCAGGGTCGGATAATCTTTTACCGCGACCATGCGGCCAATGCTGCCGATGACGCAGGTGGCGCCGTTCAGAAAGCCTTCCGGGCCGAGCCTGGGGCGTTCGGCGCCGCGCGGATGAAACTTGTCGCTATCGACGCCGTTGTATATCTGCGTAAGACGAGTGGGCGCCACGCCGACCGTATCGCGCAGCCAGCTCGCAAGATCGCGGCTGACGCAGGTGTAGTGGCGCACCAGGGGACGGGCGGCGCGGCGCAGCAGGTTGTATTTCCAGTTTTTGCCTTCCAGGTCGAACACATCGCGGCCATGTTCGCCATGCAGACGCGCCGGCACGCGGGCCAGGGCCGCCACGAACTGGGCTTCCACGGCGTTGAGATTGCGCGTGTGGATCAGGTCGGGCTTGAGTTCGCGCAGCAAGCGGTACAGGCGCCATAGCCAGCCGAGCGAATGGCCGGGTGGTTTGTTCAGGTCAAAAAATGCCACATCGTCGCGTTCGATACGGCCGCGAAACCCGGTGTGATCGGTCAGGCTGATGACGACGTGACGAAAGCGATCACGCGGCAAGCGGTTGATCAGATTGACCAGCCCGTTTTCCAGGCCACCGGTGCCAAAGTGGTACACCACATGGGCAATCAGAGGCGTGGAACTCATTTTGCCTGGTCGAGCATTGCGTCAATACCCGGCTTGTGGGCGACCAGGAACTCAACAAGTGTGGCACTGGCTTTGTCCACATCCTGCTTCTCGCGATAGGGGGTGGCGACAATGATCGCGGCGCCGCTGTCCTGGCGGCCGAGAAGCTTGGTGAGGGCCAGCTCGATCTTGGCGCGATAGGGGCTTATGCCGTCTTTCCCCTGAATACGGTGCCACTGCCAGGCCATGATGCGCTGATGTTCATCGTTGGCGAGCAGACGCGCTTCATAGAGCGGCAGCGTCTGGCCGGCGAGGTTTTTGGTCAAGGTGTCGCGTCCGACCTGGCGCCAGGCCGGATGCTTTTCCGGGATCATGATGTTGCGGCTGTTGATGAGTTCGGCGTCGTCTCGCTGGGTACCATACCAGGCCAGGAACAGCATGACCCGCTGCTCACCGCGTTGATAATTCTGGACGCGCTGGATATCCATGCCATGCCAGTGTGGCAGCCAGGAAGAAAAAGGATCGGGGTCGATTTGCCAGCCAGCGGTTGGTGCCGGCAGGGCCAGCGCGGGAGTCGGTACAGGACGGCTGGAGAGGTGCCCTTCGTACAGCGGGAACACCGCCAGAAGCAGCGCCAGAAGGGCCGTGTGCAAGGGTGCCGCGCGCAGCTTGCTGGTGGCGGGCGCGCGCACCTGCTCATCGAGATCCTCGCGCCAGATCAAACCCACCCAGAACATCGCCAACATGACGATGCCGAACCACACCCAGCCGTAGATGAAATGGTCCACGCCCAGAGCCAGCTTCATGTCGGAGTAGTGGGCGATGAACACGATGATGGTGGCGCGCATGCCGTTGGCGAACACCGGCACGATGACCGCGGCCAGGCTGAAGGTGAGGCGTTTCCAGGGGCTGCGATAAGTCAGGTAGGCATAGAGCACGCCCAGGGTGATGGAAGAAATCAGATAACGCAGACCGGAACAGCCTTCCACCACATTCCACTCACCCGTGGGCATGGTGAAAAACGGGCCTTCCCGATACACCGGTATGCCGGCCAGACGCACCGCGCCGACGGTGAAGTCGGCGGTGAAACTGATCAGCGGCTGGATCAGCGCCTCGCCGTTGGGAACCATGAGCAGCAGGAAGCCGAGCGGGAACATGGCGGCGCGCAGCATCCTGAAACCCAGTACCAGCCAGACAGTGGCGATCCAGAGCGCGACGAAGGCATATTGCTCGACCACCAGCACGCCGCCCAGGCGCGCGGCCAGCCAGCCCAGCGCCAGCGGCACGATCACCAGGAAGGCGCGCGCGTCGCCGGCCACCGGCACCGCCGCCAGGCGCTGCCGGTCGCGCCAGATCAGCCATAGCGAAATGGGAAGGATGACAAAACCGTGGGCGTAGGTTTCCGAACGCTCCCAGATGTCATACATGGACATGAAGGTTGGTTGCAGCAGCGCGGCAACCAACAACCAGGCGAGAACCAGAAACAGCAGGGGTGGACCCCATTTCGGGGGAGGTAATGGCAGCATCATGTCTCCAGTAATCGGTCCACTCGGGCCAGGGCGCTATCCCAGGCGAAATCGTTCAGTACACGGGCGCGCGCGGCCGGGCCCAGTTCAGGGCCCTCCAGCGCGGCCAAAGTCTCGCGTGCCTGATCGGCCGCGCTCGCGGCACAACGCACTTCCTTGCCCACACTGGCGTTGATGCCCTCCAACGCTTGCGGGGTCGCCACCACGGTGCGCGCCATCGCCATCCCTTCCAGCACCTTGTTCTGTATGCCACGAGCGATCCGCAGAGGCGCCACCACCACCCGCGCATGCGCCAGCCAGGGGCGCACATCGTCCACCCGGCCGGTGACCAGTACACCGGGCAATGTTGCCAAAGCTTGCACCTGCGGCGGTGGCCGGCTGCCGACGATGGCGAACTGCAGGTTTGGGCGGGATGCGCGCAGAAGAGGCAATACCTCGCGCGCATACCAGTCGACGGCATCCATGTTCGGCCAGTAATCCATCGCGCCGGTGAAGGCTATGGCTTCCACATCCGCGGAATAAGGGTTGGCATAAGCCCGTTCGGGCGAGAAATAGTCGGCATCGACACCGTTGTTGTAATAGCCGATGCGGGTCGCCGATTCCGGCGCCAGGGCGCGGAAATCGGCGGCCTCGGTTTCCGAGACGAACAGGCTGGCATCGAACGCGGCCGCCACCTTGCGCTCCCACAGCCGCAGACGCGCCCCCTCGCGTCGGTAGAGCCAGGACAGGGGCCAGGGCTTGGTCGTCGCATATTGGCGCCACTTGTCCGAGTCGATATCGACGAAATCCATCACCCGATGAGTTTGCTCGGCGTGCATGACAAAGCGCGCCATCGCCGAGGAATAGGTGAGCACCCGATCGACTCCGTCGCGAAGATGCGCGTCCACCCAGGCCTGCAACCTGGCATGACGGTAATACGGCAGGGTCAGCGGGTCACCGGTGAACAGCCCGGTGAGCGCGCGCAGCTTGCCCAGTCGCGGATTCAGGCCGGCAAAATAGGTCGAGGCGCAGACCGATCGCACCTTGTCGCAATGCCGCCAGTCCTCGGGATCATCCACGAAGGCCGCCAGGTGCACCCGATAGCGCCGCGACAGATGCTCCAGCAGATGCCAGGCGCGGATCTTGTCGCCCTTGTTTGGTGGGTAGGGGACACGGTGAGCAAGGAACAGGAGGTCGTGGAATTGCGGATTGCGGATTGCGGATTTCGGATTTGTTCCACCCGCAGCCTGCGCGGGGGAGCCAGCCAAATCCGCAATCCGCAATCCGCAATCCGCAATTGACCTCATCCCAGTTGCCTGATGATGTGCGGGCCGATGAAATTCGCCAGCGGTTGTGGCAGATGCTGCCAGGCCTTGATGAACAGCTGGTACTTGGGATTGTTGGGGTTGTTCTGTGGCACGGTGGCGGCACGCACCAGGTGATAGCCGTAATGCACCGGTTGCGGCTCGAAACCCCAGTTGTGCTTGAAATCCCAGGAGCCGGTGCCCTTTTTGCTGCGGCCGAAATCGAACAGCAGGTAACCCCTCTCCACCGCCAGCCGCATCACTTCCCAGTACATGAAATCGCTGCCGGCGAGCGCGCGCGCCGAAGCGGTAATCCCGGCGAAATAGGGCCACACTTCATCGCGGAAATAGAAGTTCATGACACAGCACACCACGCGCCCCTCCTGAGTGACGGTGACGATGTCGACGTCGTCAGCGAACTCTTCCAGCAGCAATTGAAAGTAGCGTCTGGGGAATACCGGCGTGCCCAGGCGATGCCAGCTTTCACAGAAGGCGGGGTAGAAACGCTGGAGGTCGCGGTCGATCTCGCTCTTGAGCCCGGCCTTGATGCCCTTGCGTACCATCGCGCGCTGTTTGCGTGGAATGGCCAGCAGGTTCTTTTCCACTTCGGGGTCGAGTGCCTTGCGAAAGGTGGCATAGAGATCGGTGCCGGGCCACTCGGGGTGCGCCGGCGCGTCGCGATCACGATATTCCAGATGCCCCACGCCCAACTGTTGCGCCAGTTCCCGCGCGGCCCGATCCAGCGCCTGTGCGGCCTCCTCGTTGTCCGCGACGATGCCGCCATAGACACAGAAGGGCATGGAAATCAGGGTATGGCCGAACAGGACGCTCTTGACCTCGCCCAGTGGCAGCACGCCTTCGATGCGACCATCGCGCTCGGCCAACAGGAAATGACAGGGCTGCCTGAGCGATTCCTCGATCACCCGGCGCCAGCCGAAGCGATGGAAGAAGGTTCCGGCGGGGGCGCCCAGGACATAGGCGTCCCAGGCGGCGGCGTCGGCGGCGGTGGCCGTTCTGATGGTCAGGCTCATGGTGTGCTCATCGGCCAGGCGCGTGGGTCGGGTTAGGCACGGCCGTAACCCGATCCACGCAACGTGGCGAGGAATTGAAATTCATGGCACGAGAAGGTCGGCATAGACCTGGTCGGCGCGACCCCAGTTGAAATCGGCGCAAAGGCGGTCGAGTTTGTCTTCCATGCGATGCAGATTGACGTAATGGCGGAAACGGCTCTTGAGTGGCGCGCCCGGCACACGCGGTTGCCCCGGATCGACTTCCCAGGGATGGAAATAGAACATGGCGGGGCGCCGCTCCAGTTGGTTCACCCGTCCGATCAGCCAGCGCGAGGCGGCGTAGGGGAGCAGGCGAAAATAGCCGCCGCCCGCCGCCGGCAGGTTGCGCCCGGCCAGGGGGACCGTGGTGGGCGGCATTTCCAGCAAGGCCGGGCAGCTTGCCGGCCGGTAGGGAAAACGTGGCGCCTCGGGCATGCCGTAATGGTCGTGGGCGATGGGGTAGATGCTGGAGCTGTAGCGGTAACCGGCCTCGGCCAGGACATCCAGCGCCCACAGATTGGCGCGGCCGATGGAGAAACTGGGCGCGCGGTAGCCCGCCACGGAGACGCCGGAGAGGTCTTCCAGCAGCTTTTTGGCGCGTACCACGTCTTCGCGGAAAGCGGTGGAGGTCAGGTCGCCGACACGCTGGTGGCCATGCCCGTGGCTGGCCAGTTCATGGCCGGCGGCGACGATGGCGCGCACCACGCCGGGATAGCGTTCGGCGATCCAGCCCAGGGTGAAGAAGGTGGCGCGGAGGTCATGCCGCGCGAACAAGGCGAGGATGCGCTCGACATTGGCCTCCACCCGGCAAGGCCATTGTTCCCAGGCGTCTCTCGGGATGGTGTGTTCGAAAGCGCCGACCTGGAAGTAGTCTTCCACGTCGACGCTCATTACATTGGTGATGCCACCCATCTGTTCAGGACGCGCCATCCAGCCAGCCGCGCAAATGCGCCGCGATGCGCTCCGCGGCATGGCCATCCCAGTATTCCGGGATGCGTCCGCGCTTGCCGCCGTTGGCGAGAATCTCGCGGAAACAGGGCAGGATTTTCTCCGGGTCCGGCCCGGTCAACGTGTTGCTGCCTTCGCTGAGGGTGATCGGGCGTTCGGTGTTCTCTCGCAGAGTGATGCAAGGGACGCCCAGCGCCGTGGTTTCTTCCTGCAGGCCACCGGAATCGGTGAGCACCAGGGTAGCGTCGCGCATCAATCCCAACATTTCCAGATAACCCTGCGGCGGCAGCAAACGCACGCCCGGCGCCTCCAGCAACGCCGCCAGGCCATGCCGTTCGGCGGCCGCGCGGGTACGCGGATGGATGGGAAAGACCACATCGAGTTCGCGCGCGATCGTGGCCAGGGTCTCCAGCAAGCGGCGCAAGGTGGCCGGGTCATCGACATTGGAAGGCCGGTGCAGGGTCACCACGGCATGTCCGCGAGCCGGTTTCGTTCCCAGAGTCCGTTCCGCCGGCACGGCCCGTTCCAGGTGCGCGCGCAGGGTGTCGATCATGACGTTGCCGACGAACCGGACGCGTTCCTCGGCGATGCCTTCGCGCAGGAGGTTGGGCAGCGCCGAACGCTCGGTGGTATAGAGCAGATCGGCAATCTGATCGGTCAGCACCCGGTTGATTTCTTCCGGCATGCCTCGGTCATAACTGCGCAAGCCGGCTTCCACATGGAGGACCTTGACGCCCTTCTTGGCCGCGACCAGGGCGCAGGCGATGGTGGAATTGACATCGCCCACCACCAGCACGGCGCGCGGCTGTTCCGCATCCAGCACCGGCTCGAAGGCGCGCATGATGTCGGCGGTCTGCACCGCATGGCTGGCCGAACCCACTTCCAGGTTGACATCCGGTCGCGGAATGCCGAGCTGCTCGAAAAAACTGTCGCTCATCGCCGGGTCGTAGTGTTGTCCGGTGTGAACCAGTTTTGCGCTGATCGGTTGCGCCTTGAAGGCCGCCATGATTGGGGCGATCTTCATGAAATTGGGGCGCGCGCCCACCACACAGAGAATCTCGGTCATCCTGGATTTCTCGGTTGCGTAGCGGGGGCGGCCAAGTGACAAGCGCCATCGAAGGCACTAAAGCCGGCATTCATGCGACCGCTCAAGGGGTCGTGAGCGGTCAACCCGGGAATCCAGGATCTCATTCGTGTTCCTTGCCGGTGGTGATGGCGTAGAGCACCTTGCGTACCAGGGGGATCAGGCGGGTGACGGAGCGTTCGATGGCTTCCAGGCGGGCATCCATGCCCTCCAGCAGGGCGCTGTCGGATGCCGAACGCGGCTGCACAGGCGTGACGCTCTCCGGGGTTGCTGACACAGTCGGCGCACGGTCATGAGGCTGCTGATGATGGACTTCCTGCTGCAGGTCGCTGATTACCTCGTGCACTGCGGCCGAATCGAGGTGCGGCCGCTCTTCCAGGAATCCGAACAGCAAAATACGATCACACAAGGTGTTGATGCGCCGGGGCACGCCGTTGGTGAACTGGAAAATGATGTCGAAGGCATCCTCGGAAAACGAGGGTGAGCCTTGCCAGCCCGCGGTCTTGAGTCGGTGCAGGATATATTGCGTGGTTTCCGCGCGGTCCAGCGGGCCGAGATGATATGAGGCGATCACCCGCTGCCGCAGTTGCAGCATCTCCGGGCTTTGCAGGGTGTCACGAAACTCCGGCTGGCCGAGGAGAAAGGATTGCAGCAGCGGTTTGTCGCCTTCATGGAAGTTGGACAACATGCGCAACTCTTCGACCGCGCGATGGTTCAGGTTCTGTGCTTCATCGACGACAAGCAACGGCCGTTGACCCTGGCGCACGGCCACTCGAAGGTAGTCCTCCAGATTCTTCAGGACGGCGGATTTGGTCGTCCCCTCGGCTTGCAGGCCGAAGGCCGAGGCAATGCTGCGAAGGGCGTCGTCGGCGTCGAGTTGGGTGCTGACCAGTTGCGCGATCAGGTACTGGCCATTCTCCAACTTGCGCAGCAGGCTCTTGACCAACGTGGTCTTGCCGGCGCCGACATCACCGGTGATGACGATGAAACCCTCGCCCAGCGACAGGCCGTATTCCAGATAGGCGAAGGCACGCTTGTGGCCACGGCTGGCAAAGAAGAAACGGGGGTCGGGGTTAAGCTGGAACGGCTTGTCCCGCAGGTGGTAATAGCTCTCGTACATGGTGTGCTCAGAAAGTCATGCCAAGTTGCGCGCTGACGGAGTTTTCCTTGACGTTGCCGGTGGTGCCATTGGTCTTCTGCTCAGAATGGCGGGCGTTGAAGCTACTGCTTACACGCGGGCTGATCTGGTGCGCCAGCGACCAGTAGAGCGCCCAGGTGTCGCTTTGCTGTGTTGCCGCTTCCGCCGTGCTCCAGTTGGTACCCAGCGACGTTGAAGTGCGGCCGGAAAGTGGCAAGGTCCAGTTTGCGGAGTATGCGGTCTGCTGATCCTCGCCTCCGGCTAGGGTGCTGAGGTACTGGCGCTTGGACTGGCTGAGGGTGAAAGCGAGTGAGCTCTTTCCCAGAGAGTAGTTGAGCGTGCCGCCCCAAGTTTTGTTGTAGGTCGTCTGGTTGAGGAGACGACTGTTCTGGATTGCCATACCAGGCGCGTAGCAGGTGTTCTCTGCGTTTTGCGTAGCTGCGGTGGTAAACCCTGTTCCGGTGCTATTGGGACAGATGTAGAAATTGGTCGTAAAAACTTGGTTGAGTTGCTGAGAGGCATCCACCACCGATTCCGAATAGCTCAAGCCCAGTGCCGCGCGCCGCACACGATGGTTGAGTTTGAGGGCGTAGGAAGTAAATCCATACGAGGAAAGGCCGTTGTTGCTCGTGTCAACGCCGAAGGTGCCGCTGTCGAAGTTTTTCTGCGCCGACGCGGACAGGCTGGTCAGCACGGAGGGTGTCCAATTGCCACTCAGATTGTAGGAAGACGCGTTGTTGCGTTTGCCGACCGTCGCGGACAGGTTGATTTTGCGAGAAGGCGACCAGTTGCCGCTCAGACTGTATGAGGCGCTGTTGGCGCTTTGCCCCGCGGTTCCCGTCAGGCTGAAATAGTTGACCGGGACCCAGCTCACGCCAACCGTCGTGTATCTGCCGCCCAGCCCTTGCAGACTGGCGACGCCTTGGGTGCTGTTGTTGCCGCCGTTGAGAAAAACCCGTGTCCTGCTGTAAATGGCGTAGCCGATGTTGTAGCTCTCGCTCTCGAACGTGGATGCGGTAACCCCGCTGGAATTGCCGCTGCTGCGGCTGTATTTCGCGCCATAGGTGAGGCGCTCCGGCCTCGGGCCATTGCGCAAGGAAAGATTCAACGTATTGCTTGTGCTGTTGCTGAGGGCATTGGAACCCGCGCTGGCGTAGTTCAATCCCAGGCTGGCGTCGGTAATCAGGCTTCTTTCGAAGAGCTCGTTATGAAGGCTGGGAGTGAGCGAAACCGAGCGGGTTTCCACCCGGTTCGAGGAGGTATGGTAGGTATCCTGGGAAACCGGAGCGAATTGCGAGGCGTACTGTTGACCGATCATCGCATTGCCATTCAGCTTGAATACCCCGGCTACCGGTTCGAGCTGGATGCTGGCATTGAGGTCCTGCGTGAGATCGTTCTGGCCGGAATCGTAGAGCAGGTCGGTCAAGCTGTAGGCCACATTGACTTTCCCTCTCTTCCCCTGCCGGCTCAGGCCGATATGCGGCGTCACCTGGGTGATGAAGGCGGAGTCCCGGCCACTGGCGGCCAGGGAAACATTGTCGGTGTAGCGCTCCGAAAGGTTCAGGCCGGATGTGGCTTTCCAGTCGCTTGCCGCGAATACCGTGGCCGGCAGCGCCCAGACCAGGATCCAGAAAGGCCGCGGCAAGGCGTTATTGCTCAGGAGCGTACTCGCCATACCCGCCATACCCATAACCGTAACCGTAATCCCCGGAGCTTCCACCGGAAGCGAATTTGTTGAGCACGAGGCCGACATGCTCGCAGTCGGCTATATGCGAGAGGGCATCCGTGATTGCATCCTGCGGAGTGTGCTCCGCTTCCACCACGAATACGATTTGCCCCATGTAGGTTGCCAATACGGAGGCCTCACTGGTGGAGAGCAGCGGAGGCGTATCGAAAATCACGATGCGGTCCGGGTAACGGCTGGCGATGTCACGCACGAACGTCTTCATCGAAGAACTCGCCAGCAGTTCCGTCGGATGTGAAATGCTGTCACCCGCCGGCAAGACAGTAAGCTTGGCGATGTTGGTCTTGATCAGCACATCCGACAGTGGCAGATCGGGGTTTTGCAGAACGTCTACCAGGCCACGCTTCGCCTTGAGGCCGAGATATCTCATGACCGACGATTTCGAGACATCGGCATCGATCAACAGCACCGTGTGCTCCAGTTCGGTGGCCATGCTGATGGCCAGACTGATGGCGGAAAATGTCTTGCCTTCTCCGGGTAGAGAACTGGTCACCATAATCAGATTGCCGTTGCGCACGCGCTCAACACCACCATGGCCGAACGCATTGGCCAGCAGAGGACGCTTGATCAGGCGATATTCCTCGGCGATCTTGCTGCGACCGGAAGCCGGTGTCACCACGCCCATTTTCTCGAGACGGCCGATGTCGATCTCGCCGTGCTGGCTGCTAATGACCGTCGCCGGCCCGTCGTCTTCCACAGGAGGCCTGACGGGGCGCCTGCTCGGCCGATCGAAAGTAGCCTCGACCCGATCAATCGCCTCCTCGATCAGGTTACGACTGGATCGGTCGTGAGGCTTCTCCTCGGAACCCATGATCGGGTCCGGAGCTGTGGGTGTCAGAACTCTGGCCATCTTGCCGGCCGCACGCTCGATGATGCTCATACCATCCTCCTCATCAGGCCGCGGGAGAAAGCAGCAGGTAGTAGACAATCTGTCCCAGATACGCGACGAACAACGCCCCCGTCGCGGCGAAGTAGACATAGTTGAGCTTGCGCGCGCGTATCCTCATTTCGTCGGTCTGGATCATGGTAACCGCGCCCAGCAAGGGCAATCCGGTCAGTTCTCCCAACTGACGGCGGCTGAGCACCGTGGGCCGTAATTGCCCCAGCAGGAAAGCCAGCACCACACCAAGGGTTAGGCCGCCAAACGGCGCCACCGTGACCAGGAAAGGGCGATTCGGCCAGACCGGTTTGCTGTTTACACGAGGCGGGTCAATGACACGAAAGTCCACGGTATCGGTTTTCGTCTCCACTTCACTGGTAAGCGCGGCCGTCTCACGCCGATCAAGCAAGGCTCCGAAATTTTTCTGATAAACCCCATAGTCGCGCATCATCTGGGTGTACTCACCCTCGATGCGGGGAACCTGATCGACGGTGCGGTAAAGATCGGCCTTCTTCTTGCTGAGTTGATCAACACGAGACTTGAGGGTTGCAACGTTGGCATCCGCCTCGGCGATGGCAATGGTCAATTGCTGATAGATCGGATTCTGCGCCTTGACCGTTTCCTGATTCGGTTTGCGCATCGATGTTTCTTCCTGCTGTTTTTGCTCCAGCAGGCGGGCAATCAGATGTTTTGTCCGTGTGATCTCAGGATGCAGATCGGTATATTTCAGTCGCAAGTTGTCGATTTGCTGCTGCAAAGCCGAGATGCGCGAATCCAGGGCAGTGGTGGTCGAATTGACAGGAACAACGGAAGACAGGGTTTCCTGCTGATCTTCCAGTTGCAGCGACAATTGCCGTTTGCGCTGATTAGCTTCCTCAAGCTCCTGTTTTGCCTGCTCTAGCGCCCCCGAAATCTGGTCATACTGGTTATAGAAACCACCTGTCGAACCCGGCATGTTTCCGATGTTGCGGCGCTTGAATTCCTCCAATTCCTTTTCTTTCTCCAGCAGCTTATTTTCGTAGTGCTGAAGCTGATCATCGATGAACTTCTGGGACTTGGACAGATCCTGGCGCGCCCCTCCCAGACTACTTTCGGTGAAGATGGTCAGCAATGCCTGCACGACGCGTTTCGCCAAGTCCGGGTTGGAGTCCTCGAAGTAAATGCTATAGAGGTTCTCCCCCCCACCTTCCAGGCCGATCTTCCCGACCAATCCGTTGTAAAGCGCCTCCTGTTGCTGCGGGGTTTTCGCGCGCAAATCCAGATCGGTCATGCGTGCCAGTTTTTCCAGGTTGGGACGACTGACCAGGGTCCGGGTCATCATGGAAACCTGCTGCCCCAGGTTGGCTTGAATCGCCAAGCCACCCAGCAATGGCTTCAGTAATGATTGGGTATCAACATAAACTCGCGCTTGAGCCCGGTATCGATTTTCCAGAGAATAGATCCACACCCAACTGAGCACGGCCACCAGCCAGGCGATGATCAATACCAGCCAGCGACGACGCCAGACGCTGCGCGCATAACCCAAGATTTGTTCGACAACAGGATTCATTCAGTGCTCCCGTCAGGCCAGATGGCGCAATGGCCCATCGCTTAGAACCAGCGCTCGGGAATGATCAGGACGTCACCGGGCCGCAACTCCACATTCGCCGAAACATCCGCATCCTTGATAAGGTCATCGAGTCGCACCCCGAATTGCTGCGGCTTGCCATCGACCACACGTAGGATGCTGGCACGGTTGCCGGCGGCGAAATCAGTAATGCCACCCACCGCAATCATCAGATCGAGCAAAGACATATGCTCTCGGTAGTTAAGCGTCTGCGGCTTGGCCGCTTGACCCAGGACGCGAATCTGCTGGCTGAAAGGGCCGACGCCCCCTCCCACGGTTACAGTAACGATGGGATCCTGGATGTATTTCCCCAACACTTTCTCGATCTCGCGCGCCAATTGCGTCGGGGTTTTCCCGGTGGCAGGCATGTCTTCGACCAGATTCATGGTCATCTTGCCGTCAGGCCGAATTGGGAATCCTCCGGAAACTTCGGGGTTGCCCCAGACGAACACGGTGACGGTATCTCCCGGCCCGAGCAAGTAGGTCCACTCCGAAGCACCATCAGCCTTGGCGGGCGCGGGCGGATAAAGTGGTTTGGTGGCGCAGGCCGACAGCAATGTCGCCAATAACAGGGAGAGCAGGAAGCGATGCATGAGGGATCCTCGCGATGGAACACAAGCCGGTTGATTATGCCACAGGCACCTTGTCGGCATTTTTTGAGAAAACTTGAATATTGCTGCCAACTGATCAGCAAATCGGGCGTCGTAAGCGCTCTGAATACGCGATCAGTCCAGCCAGCGCACCAGGTAAAAAAGGCGAAAGCCTTCCGAGGAGCGTGATGGGCCGGACGCCTCGGCGGCGTAATAGCCCTGTTCCGGATTGGCGGCCTCGCGCGCCGCCGCCTCGGAGACATGAACACTGACACAACCTTCGGGAAAACGCTTGCGATTGCGTTGTGGCGCGTAGATCACCACATAGCCCGTCTGAACCAGTGGCGATTCGGTATCCGTAATCAGACTGGATATCGCTTCGGCCATCAATTCAGCTTCTTGCCTGGCGCCACAAACTGCATCGTCCGGGTTGGCGCGTCCTCATCGGCGTAGCGAGGCCGCTCGTTGCGCGCCAGGCCGAGCAGTTCGGCCAGTTCGGCCTCGCGCGCGGAAATCAGCCCCAGGCACATGCGGATGTTTTCCACGGTATCGGGGAGCAAAGGGCTGGGCTCGCCGTCGCGCGGCGCGGTGTCGCGCACGATGGAGGTCAGGGTTTTGCGCATGGCGCGCATGATCTGCTGTTCCTTGGAGAGTTCAGCGCTGGATTCCAGATTTTCCATGCAAAGGCCTTCAATGATGAGGGGGAAGAGGCGGCGCATTGTCACCGTGCCTACCTTGCAGGGTCAACCGTGACACGGCCAGGGACTTGCTGTCATGACTTTCGACTAATACCCGCTCACCACAGGCCTCAAGTAAACTGCCGGCCTGCCGATAACTATCGCGACCACATTAGCGCGAAGCCTGGATGCAACCCATGAGAACACACCTCGCCCTGCTTGGGGCACTGATTACCATGCAACTGACCGGTTGCGCGAGCAATGGTGACCCGCGCGACCCGCTTGAGCCCATGAACCGCGCGATCCACAACTTCAACGAAGGCCTCGATCGCGTCGTCATGAAACCAGTGGCGACCGGTTACCAGACGGTCATGCCCGGATTCGCTCAAACCGGTGTGCGCAACTTCTTTTCCAACCTGAACGATGTCAGTGTGCTGGCCAACGACATCCTTCAGTTCAAGCTGGAGAGTTCCACTTCTGACGTGCTGCGCATCAGTATCAACAGCACCCTCGGTTTCCTCGGAGTGCTCGACATCGCTTCCGAGATGGGCTTGCATAAACACAATGAAGACTTTGGCCAGACGCTGGGCCGTTGGGGTGTCGGCAACGGCCCCTACCTGGTGCTGCCTTTCTTCGGTCCCAGCAGTTTTCGCGATGGCGCCGGACTCGTGGTCGACTCGGCATACACCGACTTGGTCAATCAAATTGACAACATCCCGATCCGCAACCGGACCTGGGTCGTACGCGCGGTCAGCCGTCGCGCCGACCTGCTGGATGCCAAGAACGCAATCGACGCCACCGCGCTTGATCCTTATGAATTCAGCCGCGACCTCTATCTGGCGCACCGGCGCGGTCTGGTTTATGACGGCAAGCCACCCGCCGAAGAGTAAGAATCGACCCCGGCGGGAAGCATGAACAAGGCGTTCGTCAAGGATGAAGCGCCCACTGACGAGGAAGATGAGGAAAGCGGCACTCCCCTTCCTCTCGGTACAAAAAATTACATGACCCCGGCTGGCCATGCCCGACTCCAGGCCGAATTCATACACCTGGTCAAGGTCGAGCGGCCGGAAGTGGTCAGCGTGGTGTCCTGGGCCGCCGGCAACGGCGACCGCTCGGAAAACGGTGATTACATCTATGGCAAGAAACGCCTGCGCGAAATCGACCGGCGCCTGCGCTTCCTCACCAAACGACTGGACAATGCCGTGGTGGTCGACCCCCGCGCGCAGGAAAACACCGACTGCGTCTTCTTCGGCGCCACCGTCACCGTCCTCGACCAAAGTGGAGAGGAGTTCACCTACAGCATTGTTGGCCTCGACGAAGCCGATCCCGGACGAGGGCGTATTTCCTGGATTTCCCCCCTGGCACGCGCCTTGATCAAGGCGCGCCTGAGCGACCACGTGCGCTTCCAGTCGCCGGGCGGCCCGCGCGAACTGGAAATCGTCGCCATCGAATACCTGCCTCTCGACTAATTGCGCAGCCGGCAGGCTGCTAAGATGCCGCTACCCCAACGAGCAGGGCGATTGGCGCCATGCCCGTTCCCTCACCCCCAGCCCCTCTCCCGCCTGCGGGAGAGGGGAGTTTCGAGCATCGCTGCATGATGTTCACGTTTACTGGAGTCCCTAGCCATGAACCCTATCCATGTCCTGCTGGTTGACGATCACCCTCTGCTACGACTCGGCGTGCGCCGTTCCCTGGAAAGCGAGGAAGGCCTCGCGGTCGCCGCCGAATGCGCCGATCTCGCCGAAGTACGAACCTGGCTAAGCGGTGGCGGCAAGGCCGAGGTCGCCATCCTCGACCGGAGCCTACCCGATGGCGATGGCCTGGAAGTGGTGCCGCAACTGAAAGAAGCCGGCATGAAAGTGATTGTCCTGACCGTGGAAGACGAAGATTCCGAGATCCGCGCCGCCATCGAAGCTGGCGTCGATGGCTATCTGCTCAAGTCCGCCGATACCGAACAGATCACCCACGCCATAGGCATGGTGCTCCAGAACGCTGGCGCCTTCCCGCCGCATGTGGTGCAGAAACTCACGCGCAGCAGCGGCGAAGACCCTTTGGCGCGGCTCTCCGTGCGCGAGCTGGAAATCTCCGAATACGTCGCCCAGGGCTACAGCAACAAGGTGATCGGCGCCAAGCTCAACCTTTCCGACAATACCGTGCGCAACCACCTTGCCAACATCATGCAGAAGCTCAACTTCCACAACCGCGTGCAGGTGGCCACCCTGGTGTTGCAGCACCTCAAGAAGCACAAGCGCGTCTGAGCCTGGAAACGGCGGTTGACCGCTCGTTTGCCCTCGAAAGGCTCATGGATAGCGGCGTTCGTGCGTTCGATAACGCCCGCCGTTTCCAGGCTGATCTGGCCGCCACTCCCCCGAAGGGATAGCTGACAACTGTCGCTGTGGTGGATTCAGCGCGCCGCGGGCGGCGCGATGGTAGAGGGGGTGCCTGCCTGCTGCTCGCCTTGGAGGCTGAGTTCCTGCGCCGCGCCGCCGACTTCATTGAGGATCAGGACGTTGACGCGGCGGTTGCGGGCGCGCCCTTCGGCGCTGGCGTTGGTGTCCAGCGGCTGGTTGTCGGCATAGCCGATGGCCACCATGCGCGTGGTAGGTACGCCAAGTTCGGCGAACAGGCGCACAACGCTCCCGGCGCGAGCCGATGAGAGTTCCCAGTTGGAGGGGTAGGCGGGGCTGTTGATCGGTATGTTGTCACTATGGCCTTCAACCTGGATGGGGTTGTCGACTCCGGCCAGAACCTTGGCGACCGCGGCCAGGGCCTCTTTGGATTGCGGTTGCAGCACGGCATCGCCGCTGTTGAACAGCAGGCTGGCATTGATTTCCACGGTGATGCCACGCGGCGACTGAGTCACCCGGACCTTGCCGTCCTTGCTCAGCGGCTGCATGGCTTCGAGGACGTTTTTCGCCACTTTCTTCATCCGCTCGGTCGCCTGCTGACGTTCCGGCGTGTTGCTTTGCGCGCGAAGCGCCGCCGTGCCGATGGGCTTACCGGAGCCTGGCAGGATCTCGCTGTTTTTCGTGCCCATCTGAATGGGCTTGCCGCTGCTAGGCGGTTCACGGAAGGCGTCGACCAGCGAGTCCGACATCACCCGGTATTTGCCCTCGTTGATCGAGGAGATGGAGTACATCACCACGAAGAAGGCGAACAGCAGGGTGATGAAATCGGCGTAGGAGACCAGCCAACGCTCGACGTTTTCGTGCTCTTCCACGCGTTTCTTGCGCGCCATGGCGGTGCGTTACGAACCGAAGATCATGAGGCGGGAGCGCGCGTCATTGCGACTCCCTGGTTGAGCCGTGCATATTGCCCCTTGCTCCTTGCCTGTCACGACAAATACCCCTGCAGTTTGGCTTCGATGATGCGCGGATTTTCGCCGTTGGCGATGGCCACCACACCGAGGATGTACAACTCCTTGTCAGCTATCTGGCGGCCAACCCAGTAGCGCAATTTGCCGGAAATGGGCAGGTATAGCAGGTTGGCGAAGCCGACACCGTAGATGGTGGCAACGAAGGCGACAGCGATGCCGGAGCCGAGTTTAGAGGGGTCGGTTAGGTTTTCCATGACGTGGATGAGTCCCATCACCGCGCCGAGAATACCGATGGTGGGCGAATAGCCGCCGGCCGCGAACCAGATCTTGGCGGCATCGGTGTAGTGGTTCTCATAGGCCTGCAAGTCGACTTCCAGTGTTTCCCGCAATACTTCCGGCTCGGCGCCGTCGACCAGCATCTGCAAGCCACGACGATGGAACAGGTCGGCTTGCTGCTCGATCAGCGGTTCCAGGGCCAGGAGGCCGCCGCGCCGCGCCTGATGGCTCCACTCGATGATCAGCTTGAGGGTGTCGTGCGGGGCCACGCGCGGCGGCTGGAACACCCACTTGAGCATGGAAAGTCCATCCAGGAAGACCCGTGTACTGCTTTGCAACATCACCGCGCCCAGCGTGCCGCCGATCACGATCATGAAGGCGGTGAACTGTAACAGGGAGCCCATGTGCCCCCCTTCCAGCGCTTGCCCTAGCAGGATGGCGGAAAGGCCGAGGGTAATGCCGAGGATGCTGGTGATGTCCATGTGCGGGGGCTACCTCGAACGTCCAATCAAGCGGCTGACCATTCGCGCAGACGGCCGCGCAAGCGCGCGATGGCCTGGCTGTGGAGCTGACAGATGCGGGACTCGGATACGCCCAGCACGGCGCCGATTTCCTTGAAGTTCATTTCCTGCTCGTAATACATGCCCATGAGCTGTTTTTCCCGCTCCGGCAGGATGCCCACCGCTTGCGCCAGCGCTTTCTTGAAGTGGACCGATGAGAGCACATCGAACGGCGCCTGGTGACCACGATCGGCAAAGCGTTCCAGGAAGTCGTCGCCATCACCATCGTGCAGGTCTTCGTAATAGACCAGCTGGGCGCCGCGCGCGTCGCTGAGCAGATCGAAATAGGCGTGGATGTCGAGGCCCATTTCATCTGCGATTTCCTGTTCCGAAGGCGGCCGCTGGTTGCGCTGTTGCAGGATATGCACGGCGCCCTCGATCTGGCGTCCGGCGCGCCGCACGTTGCGCGAAGCCCAGTCGGCCTCGCGCAGTTCATCCAGCATGGCGCCGCGTACGCGCTGGGTGGCATAGGTCTCGAAATGCGCGCCCTGCTCACTGTCGTAGCGGTCGGCCGCATCCATCAACCCCATCAGGCCAGCCTGAATCAGGTCATCCACCTCCACGCTGGCGGGCAGTCGGGTCATCATGTGGTAGGCAATGCGCTTGACCATGGGCAAGAACTCCTGGGCCAACGCATTTTTATCCCTGTTTTCCGCTCCAACGTACATCACGTGCCCTTAATAAAAACGCCGGGCCGCCCCAAGTTTTTATTAGCCCCCTCGGGGGGCGACGCGGCCCGAGGGGCCGCGCTGGGGGCTGTGCGTCTCATGTCCGCTTCCGCGGTCATCCGGCAATACAACCACATGCGCTGCCAATATTGTTCGAATTCGAGTGCTTCACCAACCGGCCGGCTGGTAAGCCGTTCCGCCATTATGCCCATTTCCGTGCTTCTGCCGGCACTCCCGCCCGCCGTATGGTTGTGCCCGATCACGTCGGCATCCGCCAGGATTGGGTGCGCGCCTTCGCGCTGGCGCGGCAGAGTGCCGAGGAAATCGCACTGGATGCCGAGAAAACGGTGCGCGGTCTCCCGCAAAGCGGTGAACAGCGACTCACCCACCGCCGTTTCCGCTCCTTCCACAACCACCAGCCAGGCGCTGCCCGGCCATACCGTATGCGCGCTCTTCATGACGGTGTAGGCCTCGGCCAGACGGGCTTTGGCGCCGGGCAGCACCAGAACGCGCATATCCGCCGTGGCCGAGAGGCCTTGCCCGGAACCGGGCGCGCTATTGAGCAGCAGCCACTGCGGCGCTTCAGCCTGGCTGCGCCAGCCATCCGCCAGCTGCAAGACTTCGCGCTCGTCCATGCGCGCCAGCGCGGCGATGCCATCCTGTGCCGCGAGCAGATCGACACCCTGGCCGGCGGACTGGATGACTTGCGCCAGATGTCCGGCGCGGACGCCGTCCGCCAGCGTGCGGCGCGTCAGAATGCCGAGCAGCGAACCCACGTTATGTGGCGCGGCGGCCTCGTCCAGGATCAGCGCCCGGCTACCGCGTCGCCCCAGCGCCAGCGCCATGCCGGCGGTGAAGCGGGCATTGCGTCTCGCATCCGGCCCAAGGATGCCGACGGCGCGAAAAGCCGAGTCGGCTGCGAACATGCGACGCAGGCCGGTGGCCTGATCAAACGGATCAGCGAGCCGCACCCAAGGCTCCCCGCGCGCCTGTGGATTCGACGGCGGCCAGGGCGTTTTCCTGCGCCGCCGCCATCAGGATGGGGTAATCGCCTTCTTCCTGGGTGAACGGCGAATCTGTCTGATTCACCCGGAAGGCGCGGTCGGCCAGATAGGTCGGGTTGGCCTGATGCAGGTCTTCCGGGACCCGCTGACCGTTGGTGACATAGTGCAACGGCAGTTCGTGCCGGATCGCCACGTCCAGTACCGGGCCGTAGGTCAGCGCTTCGTCGATCTTGGTGAGAATGCAGCCGATCAGGCCGGGGCCGCTGTAGGCGCGCGCCACTTCTTCCAGGGTCACGCCCTGGCTGGGCGCGCCCAGCAGCAACAGGCGTTTCACACCACGTTCTTCGCCGTCGCCCCTGAGCAAGGCAATCTGTTCCGCCACCCGCTTGTCGCGCTGGCTCATGCCGACGGTGTCGATCAATACAAGGTGGCGATTGGACAGGTCGGCCAGGGTCAATTCCAGATCGCCCTCGTCGCGCACCGCGAATACCGGCGTGCCAAGAATGCGGCCATAGATGCGCAACTGATCCTGGGCACCGATCCGATAGGTGTCGGTGGTTACCAGCGCGACCTTGGCCGCGCCGTGACGCAGCACCGCCCGCGCGGCCAGTTTGGCGACGGTGGTCGTCTTGCCCACCCCCGTCGGCCCCACCAGGGCGTAGACGCCACCGCGTTCGACGATGTCTTCCTCCGGTCCGGCGATACGCAGGTTATGGCCGATGGCTGACTTCACCCACTTGAGGGCACGATTCAGGTCGGACTCCTCGCGCGGCAGGTTGTCCAGCAACTGGCGCGCGAAGGCACTGGAGAACCCGGCGGCAAGCAGACGCTTCATGGCTTCAGCACGCAACGGGTCACGCCGGGTCATGTCACCCCAGGCGAATCCGGCCAGTTGCCCCTCCACCAGGCCGCGCAACATACGGATTTCGCGCGCCAGCTCATGCACCTCGGGCTGTGCCGGCGACGCCTCCGGAGGAGCGGCGTGCAGCGGTGATTCAGCGGGAGTGGTCGCTGCCGACGCTTTGCGGCTCTGCGCCTGGCGTACGGGGGAAGGACGGAATAGTTGCGCCCCCGGCTCGGGGAAAGTATTCGAGCCGCCCCCCGTGGCGGCCTGGTCGACATTGGGACGACCCGTCGCTCGGCTGGTGGGCGAAACATCACGTTGCGCCAGGTAGTCCGCGAAGGCGGTGAGCTGTGGGCTTACGTCCTCCAGCGTCATTTGTTTTGGCGGTTCCGGTGGTGTCGGCTGGGCGGTGGGCTGGGGAGCACGGGGGGAATGGGTCAGCACCGAACCGGCCGGCTCGGCCTGCGCGGTCAGGCTCGCCATGTCCAGATCGGCCACGGCGATGATTTCCACTCCGCCAGCCACCTGCCGGTTGGACAGGATAATCGCGTTGGCGCCCAACGCGTCGCGCACCTGACGCAGGGCGTCGCGGGTGGTGGTGGCGTAGAACTTTTTGATCATCCTAGAAACGGCAGCGGGTGCGTAGCGGACTCACCAAAAGGGTGAGGGTGATCGAAGGCACGAGGGGCGCTATTCATCAAGGATTCCAATGACAATCGAGCGGTCAACTGCCGTTTCTAGGATCATGGGTTACCGCCGATCAGGCTGGTAATGCGAATGGTCTTGCCATCCGGGACTTCAGCGTGGGAAAGCACCTTGAGACCCGGCGCCGAGCGGCGCAGAAAGCGCGCGAGGATAGCGCGAATGGCGGGCGGAGACAGCAAGACAGCGGGTAATCCCGCGTTTTCCTGGCGTTCCACGGCCTGTACCGTTTCCCGCACCAGGCGTTCAGCCAATCCGGGCTCCAATCCGGCTCCCGCATCTCCTCGGGTGGCCAAGGCCTGCATCAGGATGTGCTCCAGGTTGGGCTCAAGGGCCATTACCGGCAATTCCTGCGCTCCTCCAAAGGTCTCGTGAATGATAGCACGGCCCAGCGCGGCCCTTACGGCGGCGGTCAGTTCGTCGGGATCCTGGGTACGGCCGGCGTGCTCGGCCAGGGTTTCCAGAATGCTGCGCATGTCGCGGATGTGAACCTGCTCTTCCAGCAGGTTTTGCAGGACTTTCTGTATGCCGGTCACGGAGATCACCTTGGGGGTGAGATCTTCCACCAGTTTGGGGTATTGCTTGGCGATGTGATCCAGGAGTTGCTGGGTTTCCTCACGGCCGAGCAATTCCGGCGCGTGTTCGTTGATGACCTTGGTCAGATGGGTGGCGACCACGGTGCCGGTATCCACCACGGTGTAGCCATAGGTCTGCGCCTGGTCGCGCAGGTTGGCCTCGATCCACACCGCCGGCAGGCCGTAGGCCGGATCGATGGCGGCCTGGCCCTGCACCGCGCCGAGCACGCGGCCGGGATTGATCGCCAGGTACTTGCCGGCGATGGCCTCGCCTTCGGCCACGGTGACCCCCTTCAGGGTGACGCGATAGCTGTTGGGCTTGAGTTGCAGGTTGTCGCGGATGTGCACGGCGGGCACCAGGAAACCGAGATCCTGGGCGATCTTCTTGCGGATGCCGCGAATCCGCCGCAACAGATCGCCGTCCTGGTGCCGATCCACCAGCGGCACCAGGCGGTAACCCACTTCCAGCCCCAGGCGGTCCACCGCCGCCACGTCATGCCAGCCGACTTCCACCGCCTCCTCCGGTTGCGCGGGACCGGCTTCGACCGCCTCCGCTTGCGCCTCGGCCTCGGCGCGCGTGCGTTGCAGCAGCATGTAGCCGGCGCCGGCCAGGGTGCCGCCGATCAGCAGGAACGAGGTGTGCGGCATGCCCGGGATCAAACCCATCAGGGCGAGGATGCCGGCGGTGAGGAAGATGGCCTGCGGGCGGCCGAACATCTGGGTGAGGATCTGCTGGTTGAGGTCTTCCTCGCTGGATACGCGCGAGACCACGATACCCGCCGCCGTGGATATCACCAGGGCGGGAATCTGCGCCACCAGGCCATCGCCGATCGCCAGCAGGGTGTAGGTCTGTGCCGCCTGGCCCAGAGCGAGATCATGCTGCGCGACGCCGACGATCAGGCCGCCGATGACATTGACCATCATGATGATGATGCCGGCCACCGCGTCGCCACGAACGAACTTGGAAGCGCCGTCCATGGAGCCATAGAAGTCGGCTTCCTGGGAAATTTCCAGGCGGCGACGGCGGGCATCGTCTTCGCCGATGAGGCCGGCATTGAGGTCGGCATCGATGGCCATCTGCTTGCCGGGCATGGCATCCAGGGTGAAACGCGCGCTGACTTCGGCGATACGGCCGGCACCTTTGGTGATCACCATGAAGTTGATCAGCACCAGGATGATGAACACGATCAGGCCCACCGCGTAATTGCCGCCCACCAGGAAATGCCCGAACGCCTCGATCACCTTGCCGGCCGCGTCGGGCCCGGTGTGGCCCTGCATGAGCACCACGCGGGTGGAGGCCACGTTGAGCGACAGGCGCAACAGCGTGGTCAGCAACAGCACTGTGGGGAACACCGAGAACTCCAGCGGCTTCAGGGTGTACAGGCTGATCAGCAGCACGATCATCGCCAGCGCGATGTTGAACGTGAACAGCATATCCAGCAGGAAGGGCGGCAGCGGCAGCACCATCATGGCCAGGATCATGATCACCAGGATGGGCGCGCCGAGCTTCTGCCAGGACCTGGCTGGCTTGAGTGTGGCTTCCGCCATCAGGTAGCCTCAGCCCGCGCCGCCGGGTCCAGGTTCGCCGGCACCTGCCAATCCATAGGTGGCGTCGGCCGCATCTGCCGCTGCAACTGGTAGACATAGGCCAGCACCTGCGCCACCGCCGTGAACAGCGTCGCGGGGATGGCCTCGCCGACTTCCACATGGCGATGCAGGGCGCGCGCCAGGGGCGGCGCCTCGACGATGGGTATCCGGCTCTCCCGCGCCAGTTCCTTGATCCGCTCAGCCACCAGTTGCGAGCCCTTGGCCACCACCAGGGGGGCGGCCATCGCGTTTTCCTCGTACTTGAGCGCCACCGCGAAATGCAGCGGATTGGTCACCACCACATCCGCCTTGGGCACCGCCTGCATCATGCGGCGGCGCGCGGCCTCGCGTTGCAGGGAGCGGATGCGCGCCTTGATCTGTGGGTCGCCCTCGGTTTCTTTCGATTCCTGGCGCACTTCCTCTTTGGTCATGCGCAGCCCGTGGTGGTAATTCCATATCTGGAACGGCACATCGAGCGCGACGATGAAGGCGAATGCCGATGCCGCAGCGAGAAAGGTGAACAGGGTGATCTGCGCGAAATGTACGGTGGCGGCCTCCAGCGGCTCCGCCGACAGGGTGAGGATGCCCTCGCGTTGCTTCCAGATCATCCAACCCGCCACGCCGGCGATCAGACCGCCTTTCATCAGCGCCTTGAACAATTCCACCAGCGACTGGCGCGAGAACATGCGCGCCACGCCGGAGAAGAAGTTGAGCTTGGACAGATTGAATTCCAGCGCCTTGGGCGAGAACACCCAGCCGGAAATCATCAGATTGGCCACCACCGCCGCGATCACCACGCCCAATGCCAGCGGCAGGAAGACCACCACGCCATCGAAGCTGGCCTGCATGAGATCGCGCCCCATCATGGCGGGACTGGCGACATCGGCCAAGCCAAAACGCATGCCGTTCCGCATCACCCGATACAGCCCCTGGAACATGAAGACGCCGAGCCCCGAGATCACCCCGGCACTCATCAGCAGCACGGCGAGCGAGGCGAGTTCGCGCGAACGCGGTACATTGCCACGCTCACGCGCCTGCTCCAGCTTGCGCCCGGACGCTGCTTCCGTTTTTTCGAGATCGCTGTCTTCCGCCATCCTCGGGTCCGGTTTGGCGCCGGCTCAAGGTATTGATAATCCGGCGAGTCTAGCAGCCTGGCGGAGCGAATTCCCCTAGCGAATAATGGTCGTCGGCGCCCAACAGTTTTTCGCAAAGGAAATGTCCATGTATCTCGGCGACAAACGCGATCAGTCCCCCAAGCGATGGCGCCAGGCCTGGTTCATCCCGCTGGCCGCCGCCATGCTGGCGAGCGGGCCTGCTCGTGGCGAGGCGTCGCCCTGCGCTCAACCGGGCCGGTGGTTCCGGCCCGGCGGCGACGTAGTCTCAACCAGCGAAGCCTTCACCAGACTGGCTGACCGTGAAGTGGTGCTGTTGGGCGAGTCGCATGAAGCGCTCAACGATCATCGCTGGCAATACGCCATGTTGAACACGTTGTATGCGAGCCACCCCGACATGGCCATCGGCTTCGAAATGTTCCCGCGCCGGGTTCAGTCGGTGCTCGACCGCTGGGTGCGGGGGGAACTGTCCGAGGCGGATTTCCTGGCCCAGGCCGACTGGGATCATGTCTGGGGCATGGACTCCCGGCTCTATCTGCCGCTGTTCCAGTTCGCGCGCGAGCATCATGTTCCCATGCTGGCCCTCAATGTCGAACATGGCCTGCTCAAACAGATCGGCGCCTCCGGCCTGGCCGCGATTCCGGCCGGACAGCGCGAAGGCGTGGGGCAACCCGCGCCGCTTCAGGCGGACTATCGCGATGAATTGGCGGTGGTTTTCGAGGCCCATGCCTTCCTCGTCGAAAAAGGCGTGCGTTTCGAACATTTCATGGAAGCCCAGCAGTTCAAGGACCGCGCCATGGCCGAAGCGCTGGACACCTATCGCAATATCCACCCGAATTCTCTCGTGGTCGGCATCCTGGGTGCCGGGCACCTGCTCAACGGCCACGGCGTTCCCCGGCAGTTGCGCGCCCTCGATCGGCGGCGGGTCGCGGCCCTCGCCACCTGGCCCGCGAACATGGATTGTGGCGATCTTGCCGCCGGCTACGCCGACCTGTTGTTCGTCGTTCCCGCGACGACGCAACCGGCCGACGCCAATCTCATGGCGCGCCTCGGCATTTCCTTGAAGGAAGTGCCGGAGGGGCTGCGCGTGGAGCAGGTGGCCGCCTCCAGTCTCGGCGACATGTCCGGCCTGCGCCAGGGCGACATCATCGTCCAGGCCGCCGGCCGTGGCATCAATCGCATCGTCTCGGCCCATGCCCTGGTACAGCGCCAGCCGGCGGGCACCTGGCTCCCCTTGCGGGTGCGGCGCGGCGCCGATTTCAGGGAAATCGTGGTGCGTTTCCCGGTCGAGCCCTGAAAGCCGCCGTCAAGCCGGGCGCAGTGTCAGACGCAGGTCGCCGCCGATCTGGCGGCTGTCGAGCAATTTGAAGGGCAAGCGGTTCGCCATGTCGCCGAGCGGCGGCAAGGCGAACACGCCGCGCGCCGCGTCACCCATCACCAGGGGCGCGAGATAGGCGATCCATTCGTCCACCAGGCCGGCGTCGAGCAGCGCGCCGTTGAGGGTGGCGCCGGCTTCGACGTGGATTTCGTTGAGACCACGCCGACCCAGTTCATTGCACAAGGCGGCCAGGCCCACTCGACCATTGGGGCCGGGGATACACAGCACTTCCGCGCCCGCCGCTTCCAATGCCGCGCCTTTCGCCGGGTCGTCTAGCGCGCAGACGATGAGGGCGCCACCTTGCAGGATTTGCGCCGTCGGCGGGGTATTGAGCCGGCTATCGACGATGATCTTGAGCGGCTGCCGTGGCGTGCCGAGATCGCGAACATTCATGCGCGGGTCATCCGCCAGCACGGTGCCGACGCCGGTGAGAATGGCGCAGGCGCGGGCGCGCCAGGCCTGCACATCGGCGCGCGCGGCCGGCCCGGTGATCCATTTCGATGCGCCGTTCAACAGCGCGGTCTTGCCGTCCAGGCTGGAGGCGGTCTTCACCCGCAGCCAGGGGCGGCCGCGCGTCATGCGGGCGATGAAGCCGATGTTGAGTTCGCGCGCCTCGGCTTCCATCACGCCCACTTCCACCTGGATGCCGGCCAGGGTGAGCAAGGTCAGTCCGCCCCCGGAAACCTGTGGATTGGGGTCGCGCATGGCCGCCACCACGCGGCTCACACCGGCGCCGATCAGGGCGTTGGCGCAGGGCGGGGTGCGGCCGTGATGGCTGCACGGCTCCAGGGTGACATAGGCGGTGGCGCCGCGCGCCCGTTCACCCGCGACGCGCAGGGCGTGGACTTCGGCATGCGCCTCGCCGGCGCGCGCGTGCCAGCCTTCGCCCACCACCTGCCCGCCGGCGACGATCACACAACCGACGCGCGGGTTGGGCGTGGTGGTGAACAGCCCGCGCTCCGCCAGGCGCAGGGCGTGGGTCATATGGGTGTGGTCGGCGGCGGAGAACATCTTCAACCCTCGCCTTTCCTACCCTCACCGAGGGAGCTGATCACATCGCGGAAATCGTCGACCCCCTGGAAACTGCGATAAACCGAGGCGAAGCGGATATAAGCCACCTTGTCGAGTCGGTAGAGCGCGTCCATCACCATCTCGCCGAGGCTACGCGAGGGGATTTCGCGCTCGCCCAGGGTCAGCAGCTTCTGGCGGATGCGGCCGATGGCCTCGTCCACCAGCTCGACGGATACCGGCCGCTTGTGCAGCGCGCGACGAAAGCCTTCACGTAGCTTGGTTTCGGAAAACTCCTCGCGCATACCGTTGCCCTTGACCACCTGGGGCAACCTCACATCGGCGTTTTCATAGGTCGTGAAGCGCTTGTCACAACTTGCGCAACGGCGCCTCCGGCGCACCGAAAGGCCATCCTCGGCCAAGCGGGTCTCCACCACCTGGGTATCGGTGGCGCCGCAGAAGGGGCATCTCATCCAGGTAGGCGGTCTAGCGCGCTTTGCTCACTCATTTCCCATAAACCGGGAACGCGGCATTCATCTTGGCCACTTCCGCCTTCACCTTTGCCGCCACCGCTTCGTCGTTGGGCGCGTCGAGCACGTCGGCGACCAGGTGGGCCAGTTTCTCGGCCTCCAGTTCCTTGAAGCCGCGCGTGGTCATGGCCGGGGTGCCGATGCGGATGCCGCTGGTGACGAAGGGCTTCTGCGGGTCGTTGGGGATGGCGTTCTTGTTCACCGTGATGTGGGCGCGGCCCAGCGCCGCTTCGGCGTCCTTGCCGGTGAGATGCTTGGCTTGCAGGTCGACCAGGAACACATGCGATTCGGTGCGCCCGGAAACGATGCGCAGACCACGTTCGGACAGCACCTTGCACATCACCAGCGCGTTCGACACCACCTGTTCCTGGTAGTGCTTGAAGTCCTTGCCGGCGGCTTCCTTGAACGCGGTGGCCTTGCCGGCGATCACGTGTTCCAGGGGGCCGCCTTGCAGGCCGGGGAAAATCGCGGAGTTGATCGCTTTCTCATGCTCCGCCTTCATCAATATGATGCCGCCGCGCGGGCCGCGCAGTGTCTTGTGCGTGGTGGAGGTGACCACGTCGGCGTGCGGCACCGGGTTGGGATAGACGCCGGCGGCGATGAGGCCGGCGTAATGCGCCATGTCCACCATGAAGATGGCGCCGATTTCCTTGGCGATTTTCGCGAAGCGGGCGAAGTCGATGCGCAGGGCGTAGGCGGAAGCGCCGGCGATGATCAGGCGCGGCTTGTGCTCGCGCGCCTTGGCTTCCATCGCGTCATAGTCGATGGCCTCTTTGGCGTCGAGGCCGTAGGCCACCACGTTGAACCACTTGCCGGACATGTTCAGCGCCATGCCGTGGGTGAGGTGGCCGCCTTCGGCCAGACTCATGCCCATGATGGTGTCGCCGGGCTTGCAGAACGCCATCAACACCGCCTGGTTGGCCTGTGAGCCGGAGTTGGGCTGCACGTTGGCGGCCTCGGCACCGAACAATTTCTTCACGCGGTCGATCGCCAGTTGCTCGACCACGTCCACCCACTCGCAGCCGCCGTAATAGCGCTTGCCGGGATAGCCTTCCGCGTACTTGTTGGTCAGCACCGAACCCTGCGCCTCCATGACGGCCGGGCTGGTGTAGTTTTCCGAGGCAATGAGCTCGATGTGCTCTTCCTGGCGTTTGGCTTCGCTCTGGATGGCGGACCAGAGTTCGGGATCGGTGACGGCAAGCGTCTGAGAGGCGGAGAACATGAGGGAAACACCTGGAATCGCAAAGAAAGCGCGATTTTACCCATGCGCGCCCCTTGTTGAGCAGAAACGACAGCCAGCATTCAGCGGCCGTTTCCAGGATGATTGACGGGTCAGCCACACTTCAGCGTCAACAATGGAAATTCTTTACCAGGACAGCGCGCTCCTCGTCTTCAACAAACCCAGCGGCCTGCTCTCCGTGCCGGGGCGTGGCCCGGACAAGCAGGACTGCCTCTCCGCCCGCGTCCAGGCGCGCTGGCCCGACGCGCTGATCGTGCATCGCCTCGACTTCGACACCTCGGGAGTCATCCTGCTGGCGCGTGGCCCCGACGCGCAGCGCGCGCTCAACCGCGCGTTCGAGTCGCGCCTGGTGCACAAACGTTATGTGGCCATCGTCGATGGCGTGCTGGAAGCCGACCCGACGGCGCTGGACGGCTGGGGACTGATCGACCTGCCGTTGTGCCTGGACTGGGAAAACCGGCCCCTGCACATCGTCGACCATCAGGCCGGCAAACCCAGCCGCACCCGCTGGCGGCCCTACCCACCCGGTGAACTCGGCGGCGCGCCCGCCACCCGGGTCGACCTGGAGCCCATCACCGGCCGCTCCCACCAACTGCGCGTCCACCTGCAAGCCCTCGGCCACCCCATCCTCGGCGATACCCTCTACGCCTCCCCCGCCGCCCAGGCCCGCGCCACCCGTTTGTTGCTGCATGCCCGCGAATTGACCCTGGCGCATCCGCTCACCGGCGTTCCGCTCACCTTCCGCAGCGAGCCGCCGTTCTGAGAGGCACAGGAGGCAGCGGGCGTTCAGGGCTCCAACATACGTAGCTGCTCCCTGAGGATGAGCAGCTTGCGGTCGATGCTCCGGACGGCGGGGTGCTGCTCCGTATATTTCAGCAGAAGAATGCCACGCTCCGTTTCCAGTTGATTGATGCGGCTCTGAACGTCCTCCCGGTTACCGTAAGGTGCTTCCACGGGCGGACGACTTTCGATCCTTTGCATGCGCCGCTCCAGGTCTTCCAGGCGCTGCTCAGCCGCCACCTGGCTGGCGGCGGGTGGAACCGACTCGTGGGAGACGCATCCCGCCAGTAGCAAGCCTACCGGGAATAAAAGCAGGCGCCAAAGCGGCATGCCATGTTTGTCTTGCCTTGCCATCGAAACCTCCAGGTCCGGATATGTGACAGCCAGAGACAAGAGTAGGCGCTCCCGCGGACTTTCCTAGCCGCATCTGGTCGCGCGAAGTAAACATGTACACAACGTGGCCGGAAAGTCTGTATCGACCGGGTACGGCATACACCGGAGAAGAACAAGCAGACTTCGCCGCTGACTGTGGCGGCCATGCCTGCGCCGCACTTTGCGCGGGATCAGTGTTCACCCTTGGTCTTGCGCATTCCCGCGACGCGATTGCCCTGTTTCTGCGGGCCGCCCATCGGAAAGATGTCATGCAGGTAGCGGCTGTTCCCCTTTTCCGGCCCCCAGACATCACGGAAGTGTTTGATCATGTCGCGCACCTGGGCCTGGACGTTGTGTTCTTCGTAGAACTCACGGATGAAATCGATCACCTGCCAGTGCTCGTCCGTGAGCACAAGGCCTTCCCTGGCCGCCTGGGCGTGGGCGAAATTTTCGCTCCAGGTGTCCATGTCGAGGATGTAGCCTTCCTGGTCGGTCAGCACTTCCCGGCCATCCACCAGCAGTTTGCAGGTGTAGATGGCATAGGGGCTGGTGCTGTCGAGCGCGTCCTGGCGGTAGTTGATCTTCGGCATTTCATACATGGTGAAACTCCTTTTCATGGGTGGGTCAATTGCTGAGAACGCTTCGCGTCCCGACCAGGCTAGCCAGCCCGACCGCCTTGAACCGCCAGCACGGGCGGCATGTGGGCATGATTCGTCGCCAGGTGGTAAATCCGCAGCAAGTCGTCTTCCGTGACGTCGATGAAGGAATCGATCTGGGATAAGGCGTAGACCAGATCACTATGGGCAATCATGGATTTCTCCTTGACGTCGGCGGGCTCGTGGTCGGTGGCCAGCTTGGCCATCCAGAGGGGATAGCGACGGTGCTTGAAGGGCGCGTTGAACAACATGGCCACGCTCAACAGAACCAATACGTTAAGCAACAGGGGCGTGACCAGATAGGCATAACCCAGGGTGTGCACCGCTTCCCCACCCAAGACCACCGCCAGTGCCGCCGCTCCGCCCGGCGGGTGCAGGCAGCGCAGGTAGTACATGACGGCAATGGACAGCGCCACCGCCACCGCCGCCGCGGTCAGGGTGTCGTGGATGAGCAGGACACAGGTAATGCCGATGGCGGAAGACAACATATGCCCACCCAGCACCGGCCAGGGCTGCGACAGGGGGCTGTGCGGCGCGGCGAACAGGAGGACGGCGGAAGCGCCCATGGAGGTGACGACCAGCGCGGTTCCCTGCCCCCCCAACACGCCGTGGCTGATGATCAGCACCCCGAGGATGCCGAGGAAGGCGCCCAGGGCGGAGAGCAGCTTCTCCACATGGCTGGCCGGATGAGGGTCGTTGCCAAACCATCGACTCCAGATTTTCAAGGCTTTCATGACATCCGTTCCACTAGAAACAAGGTGGAAGCAGTCTATGAGCACGCACTTATATTCGTAAATCGATATTTATTCATGTTACATATCGGGTTGTTGAATACATGGACGGCATATATGGATACCGAATTTGCCCGCACCTTTCTCGCGGTGGCGGCCGCCGGCAATTTTGTCGGCGCGGCGGAACGCCTGCATATCACCCAATCCACCGTCAGTGCCCGCATCCAGACCCTGGAGTCGCAAATGGGGGCGCGGCTGTTCCGGCGTGGACGTGGTGGCGCGGAATTGACCGCCGCGGGACATCGCTTCCTGCGCCACGCAAAAACGCTGGTCCGCACCCTGGAGCAGGCCCGCCACGACGTCAGCCTGCCCAGTGGCTTCAGCGGCGGGCTGACCCTGAGTGGGCGCAGTGCCTTGTGGGAGGACTTTCTGCCGCGCTGGGTCGACTGGATGCGTGAGGCCGTGCCCGATGTGTCCCTGCGTCTGGAGCTCGGCTTCGAGGAAGGCATCATGCAGGGACTGGTGCAGGGCATCGTCGACATCGGCGTCATGTACACCCCCGAAAGCCGGCCCGGCCTGGCCGTGGAGCACCTGTTCGACGAATCTCTGGTGTTGGTGACCAGCAACCCGAACCGCCCCTGGCCGGACCCCGACTACATCCACGTGGATTGGGGCGCCGAGTTCCATGCCCAGTTTGGTGCCCGCTTTCCAGCTGTGGAAGCACCCGCCCGGATCGCCAATATCGGCTGGATCGGGCTACAGCTGATGGAGTCTCGCGGCGGTTCGGTCTACCTGCCGCAGCGCACGGTACGCGATGCGATCGAACAGGGAAGGCTGTGGCGAGTGCACGAAAGCCCCCTCATCACGTTACCTGCCTACATGGTATTTCCCATGGACCGGGACGAGGCCCATCTGGCCCGCGCGGTGCAGAAACTGCGCTCACTCGGCGCGGAGGAGCGCGCCAGGTAGGAGGCATGAGCAAAACCACCATCCAGTGGTCGGATGCTCATGATGAGCACCGTGATGCGCGGTTCATGGCTGGATGCGATGTTCTATCCGCCCTCGCTGCCCAGCCGTCTGCGCATCAACCCCGCATGCAGCAGCGGGGTGACGAACAGGGTGAGCGGGGTGGCGACGGCCAGGCCCCAGACGATGGCGGAGGCCAGCGGACCCCAGAGCAGGGAGTTGCCACCCCAGCCGAAGGCGAGCGAGATCAGGCCGCCGATGACGGTGAGGGTGGTGATGATGATCGGCACCAGACGGCGGCGGGCGGCGTGGAAGGCGGCGGCGAGCGGGTTCATGCCGAGCGCCAGGCGGTCTTCGCCGGCGGAGACCAGGACGATGGAAGCATTCACCGCGACGCCGGAGAGCGCCACGCAGCCGTAGAGGGTATAGAGCGTGATCGGTTGGCCGCTCACCAGGAGGCCGATGACGACCCCCGCCCAGGCCATCGGCGCGGTGGCGAGTATCACCAGCGGCAGGGCGAGGCGGCCGAATTGCCCGGCCAGCCAGGCATACATCAGGACGAAGCCCAGCAGCAGATAAAGCAGCAGGTCACTCAGGCTGGCCTTCACGTCCTCCATTTCGCCACCCTGGGCGAGGCTCACACCAGGGTGCTTGGCCAGCATTTTCGCCCAGACGGCATCGACTGAGGAAACCGCCTGGCGGGCGGTGACGCGATCCTGGTCGAAACTGGCGTGCAGGCTGACTGCGCGTTTGCCGTTCACCCTTCTGAGTTCGCCCGGCGTGCTCTCGAACTGCATACTGAACAGCTCGCCGGGGTTGATCACGCCGCCATCCGGCAGGCGCCAGGGTTCCGAGAGCAGGCGGCGCACGCCGGCCTCGTCCAGTGGCTGGCCGCGCACCACCACGTTGAGGGTTTCCTCGCCTTCCATCACCTTGCCCACCGGCACACCCTCGAAGTGCAGGCGAATCAGGGCGGCGAGCTTGAACGGGTCGAGCCCGGCGCGGGCTGCGGCGGCCGCGTCCACCTTGAGGACGATGCGCGGCTGGCTGAAGTTGGCGTCGTTGCGCACATCGGTGAAGCCCGGCGTTTTCGCCAGTTCGCCGCCCAGATCCTGGGCGGCGGCGCTCAACTCGACCAGGGGCGCGCCGGACAGGCGCAGGGTGAGACTGGAGAGCATGGGCAGGTCGGCGGAGAGCACCTGCACCGAGATGTTTTCCGCGCCCGGCACCTTGAGCATGGGGCGCAGGGCGGCGACGAACTCGGCGACCGGGCGGGCGCCGGCCGATTCCGGCGCCAGGCTCAGAGTGACCTGGCCGAGATGCTCGCCCAGCACCATTTCGCTGGGCGTGAACTGAAGCCCGGCCATCGCCAGCGAAGCCTTCACTTCGCCTGGCCGCGCCACGCCGCGCGCGGCCTGCTCCAGGGCGCGGGTGGCTTGCAGGGTGGTTTCCATGCCGGAGGCGGGCGGCATTTGCAGGTTGAGGTTGAACACCCGTAGCGGGTCGGAGGCGAACCAGCGCGGCTTCACCCATTCCAGCCCCAGCGCCAGACCGGCCACCAGAACCAGTGCGCCGAACAGGCCCGCCACCGGCAAGGGGTGCTGGAAGGCGCGCGCCAGCAGGCGGCCGTAATGGCGGCGCAGCCAGACGCCGACCTGGTCGCGCCAGCCCGCCGCCCGGGTCTTGCCACCCCACGACACGACATGGCGCGGCAGCAGCCAGAGCGAGGCGGTCGTGCTCATGACCAGAGTAAGAATGACCGCCAGCGGCGTGACGAACATGAAGCGCCCCATCAGGCCGGGCAGGAACAACAGCGGCGCGAAGGCGAGACAGGTGGCGAACACCGAGGCGGTGACCGGCCGCGCGACTTCCTTGAGCGCGCCGGCCACCGCGTCGAGGCGGTTCATCCCGGCGGCCAGGCGCAGGCGGATGGCGTCGGCCACCACCACGGCGTCATCCAGGGGAATACCAAGCACGATGGCCACCCCCAGCAATACCGAGACATTGAGGGTCTGCCCGAGCAGATGCAGGGCCAGGAACATGCCGGCGAGGGCGAACGGCACTCCCAGGCTGGTGAGCAGGGCCAGGCGCCCGCCGAGGAAGAACCAGGTGACGGCCAGCACCACCGCGAGGCCGAACAGGGCGTTGGCTTCCATCACGCCAATGGCTTCGCGGGTGCTGTCGCTCTGGTCGTCCAGCAGGGTGTAGATGGGCGCGCCGAAGGCCTGATTCTTGCGCGTCACCAGGCCGCGCACGGCCTCGGTCAGGTCCAGCGTGTTCACGTTCTCCGCCTTGATCACGGAGAGCAGCACGGCGGGTTTTCCGTCCAGACGCACCAGCTCACGCGCCGCGCCGACGCCCTGGCGCACCTTGGCCAAGTCGGCCAGCGGCACGGTCTTGCCGGCGGCATTGAGGATGGGGAGTTCCGCCAGGAAATCGGGATTGGCCGACAGCCCCTCGACGCGGATGGCGTAGCGCCGCCCGGAGACATCGGCCATGCCGGCGGGATAGGTGTGCGCCTGATCGGCCACGGCGCGGGCCAGGTTTTCCGGGGAAACCTGATGCCGGCGCAGGGCGTCCGGGTCGAAGTCGACCGCCAGTTCCCGCTCGCGCAGGCCATAGGCCCAGACCCGGGCGACGCCGGGCAGACGCTCCAGTTCGTCGCGCGCGACCTCGGCCAGGCGGCAGACGCCGCCATCGCCGGCCGCGCCGCTCACCGCCACCATCGCGGTGGGGAAAAAGTTGGAAGAGGTCAGTTCCAGGATCTGCGGCGGTCGCGCCTCGCGCGGGAAGCCGGCGGCGGCCTGGCGGATCTCGCGTTCGAGCGCGGCGAGACGACGCTCGAAGCGGGCATGGGGAATATCCGCGAAGCGCACCAGCAGGGTCGCCACATTGTCGCGCGAGGTGGCCGTCACCAGGCGCACATCCGCCACCCGGCGCGCGGCAGCTTCCAGCGGCAGGGTGATTTCCCGTTCCACATCCTGCGCCGCCGCCCCCGGCCAGATCACCGCCACCGCCATCCAGTTGAGATTCACCTCCGGATATTGCGCGCGCGGCATGGCGTAATAGGCCCATGCCCCCAGCAGGAGCACGGCGCCGAGCACGAAATCGGCGAGACGATGGGATCGCAGGATTGCCAGCACGAACAACTCCCTTGCGTGGATATACTTGCGGCATGAAACCGCTGCGCTATTTTCCCCTCCTTTTCTCCCTGCTCGTAGCTCAAGCGCCTGCAATTGCCGGTGCCGATACGCCGCTCACGGTGATCCAGAGCGGCGGCCAGTTGACTGTGGAAGGCTGGCTGGAAACCGGCGCCTCGCGGAAAATCGCCTGGTCGGTGCTGACCGACTATGAGCATTTTCCCGAGTTCGTGCCCGGCATCCGCGTTAATCGCGTACTGGAAACTCAAGGCCGTGTAAAAACCATCGCGCAGAGCGGCGAGGTCGTGACCGGGATGTTCAAGTTGCTCTACGAGGGCACCATGCGCATCGAGGAATTCCCCGACGAAGGCCTGAGCATCCTTTTCCTGAGTGGCCCGTTCAAGGAAGTGCGCGGCGAATGGCGCATGGAACGCGCGGAAAAAAAACGTCCATTACGGCTGGTCTATCGGATGAACATGGATATGATGAAAACCCCGTTTCCACCGCCGCTGGCACCGAGCATCGCCGAGCAGCAGGTGCGGACTTGGGTGGACATGTTCGGACGTGAGATGGACAAACGCATGGATAATCGCGTGGACAACCAAATGGAACGGCGAAAAGCCAAGTGACTATGCACGTAATTTCTGTTGGATTGCGCCGGCTTACCGGGCTGTTCGCCCTGTGCCTGCTTGCTAGCGCAGCGCAAGCCGGGCAAGCGCGTGTCAAGGTCGACACCAGCCTGACCGGGGTGCGGGTGGATGCCAGCCAGGTGGTGTACGCCGATGCCGCCACCGTGTGGAGCACCATCACCGATTACAACCGCCTCGCCGCCTTCATCCCCGACATGGTGTCCAGCCGCGTGATTTCCGCGCCCGGCACCCCCAAGCGGGTCGAGCAGATCGCCGATGCCGGCCTGTTCGCCTTCATCATGCCCGATCGTGTGGTGTTGGCGATGGAGGAAGTGCCATCCTACACGCTGCGTTTCCGCGCGATAGCGGGCAAGGTCGCAAGCATGTCCGGGGAATGGCGCATCATCGGCGAGCACGCGCCGGTGACGCTGCATTACCGCGCCCATGTGCTACCCCTGACCCCACTGCCACCCCTGGTTTCCGAATATTTCATCGAAAGCGAAGTGCGTGCCCGTTTTGAAGCCGTCGGCAACGAGTCCGAGCGGCGTTCACGCTGAGGGATATCTCATGCGAACCCTGTTATTGGCTGTTCTGCTGCTCCTGACCGGGTGTGACCAGTTGAAGGAACGCGCCGGCATCCGCGACCCCGCCCGCGTGGAAGCCGAGGGCAAGGCCATCGGCGGCGCCTGCCGGCATGCCGGACGTGGCCTGGAAGATTGCTACCAGCTCCATCCCGATGCCTCCATACCGGCGATCTACGCCGGCTGGAAGGAAATGACCGAGTACATGGCCAAGAACAACATCGAAGCTGTCGAACCTACCATCCTGCCGGAAGTGCTCAGGCCAGCCAAAGCGACGCCAAAGAAGAAGAAGAAGGCGGATGGCGAAGAGAGCGACGCCCCCACGCCAGCCAAAGAAAAGGATGCCGGCCACTGACCGCAAGTCGCATGACAAGCCTCAGCATCGCCTCCTACAACATCCACAAGGGAATGTCCTTCTTCAACCGCCGCGTGGTGCTGCACGACGTGCGTGAACGCCTGCACGGCATCAATGCCGACATCGTGTTTCTCCAGGAAGTGCAGGGCTTGCATGAGCATCGCGCCGGGCGCCACGGCAACTGGCCGGCCGGGCCGCAGCACGAGTTTCTTTCCAACGGCAACTGGCAGGGCATGGCCTATGGCCGAAACGCCGTGTACGAGCACGGCCACCACGGCAACGCCATACTCTCCCGCTACCCGGTCCTCAAGTCGGAAAACATCGACATCTCCGCGCATGTCTTCGAAACACGCGGCATGCTGCACTGCGAACTCGATGTGCCCGGCCTTTGCGAGCCACTACACGCCATCTGCCTGCACCTGGCCCTGAACGAAGCCGGCCGCAAGAAACAGGTGCGGCAACTGGCCGAGCGCATCCGCGCCGTTGTTCCGGATGCGGCCCCCCTGATCATCGCCGGCGACTTCAACGACTGGCGCCGCCGCAGTTGTGGCTACCTGGGCCAGGAACTGGGGCTGCGCGAAGTGTTCGATCTCGCCCACGGACAACCCGCCCGCAGCTTCCCCGCCGCCTTGCCCATGCTTTCGCTGGATCGCATCTATGTGCGCGGTTTCAGCGTCGAAACCGCCAACGTACTGCATGGCCTGCACTGGCGCCGCCTTTCCGACCATGCGGCGCTGACCGCGCAACTCAGGCCACTGGCGTCGACATGATCCGTCCGGGCAACCGGCTGACCCTGCTGGAAAACGGCGCCCAGTACTTTCCCGCCCTGATCGCCGCCATGGACGCGGCGCGTCATGAAATCCACCTGGAAAGCTACATCTACACGGCCGATGCCACCGGCCGCGAGGTGGGTGCCGCCCTTATGCGCGCGGCGCGGCGCGGCGTGGTTACACGGGTGTTGCTGGATGGCTTCGGCTCGCATGGCCTGTCCGGCGAGCTGGTCGGGGAACTGCGTGGCGCCGGCGTGGAACTTCTGTTTTATCGGCCGGAGCGAGGTTTCATGCGCATGCGCCGACATCGTCTGCGCCGCATGCACCGCAAACTGGCGGTGGTGGACGCGCGCATCGGCTTCGTCGGCGGCATCAATGTCGTCAACGATCAGGATGGCCGCAACCTGGCCGCGCCGCGCGAGGATTTCGCCGTCGCGGTGAGCGGCCCGTTGGTGGCCGACATCCATGCCGCCGCCCGACGCCTCTGGAAACTGGTGGAGTGGAGCCGCATGGGCCTGCAGCGCGGTGAGGACACATGGATCAAGCCCGACACCCGCGCCGTTGGCGAACAACGCGCGGAATTTCTGACGCGCGACACCCTGCACCGGCGCCACTCCATCGAACGCGCCTATCTCAAGGCCATCGGCCATGCGCGTGAAGAAATTCTCATCGCCAACGCTTATTTCCTGCCCGGCCGCCGCTTCCGCCAGGCATTGCTGGAAGCCACCCGGCGCGGCGTGCGCGTCATTCTGGTGATGCAAGGGCACACCGACCACCGCCTCTACCACGCCGCCAGCCGTGCGCTCTATCGCTTCTTCCTGGAAAACGGCATGGAAGTCTACGAGTACCACGCCAGCGAACTGCACGCCAAAGCGGCGGTGATCGACACCCACTGGGCCACTTTGGGCTCCAGCAACATCGACCCGTTCAGCCTGCTGCTGGCGCGCGAAGCCAACCTGGCGACGCACGACCCAACGTTTGCGCAAACCCTGCGCGAACGCATCCTCCATGCCCGCGAGCGTGGCGCCCACCGCATCCACCGCCAGGCCTGGCGCGAGATACCCTGGACCCTGCGCTTCGCCTCCTGGCTGGCTTACGGGCTGGTGCGGGGATTGATGGGGCTGGCGGGGTACGCGCAGGCTTATGAGGGGGGGAAACGACGAGCGAAGGGGTAGCGCGTAACCCGGGTACGGCGCAGCGGAATGCGGAGGCTGAGTGGGTGGGCACCCAATACACCGGCAGACTCGCAGCCGCCCTTGTTTACTTCCTGTTGCAACAACCGCTTGGCAGCCAAGCCAAACGGGAAATATGTACAGCTGCCGCTTTCAAATAACAAGCAGTGCTTGCTACTATGCCCGCCGGCCTTGTAGCCGATGACCCTTTGCCCTTGGCTTTGGATCCTGGCGCGCTAGTGCGCGACCGCCTCAGTCGCCGTCAAGAACTGGGGCTTTCCTCCCTCTCCTGCTGTCAATCAGCATTCCCCCTTTGCGTTTGATTTCCTTCTGATAGTCGCGCCCTGCCGTTGGGTAGGCCGAGACGAACTGCAAGGGCGCGTCGGGAGTTGGTGGCTCATCGAGCACCACGACGTAAGCCTCTTCGACGACATAGAACACTCGGCGCCGCTTCGTGTCGCCGGCCTGCATGAATTGCTCACGGTACTGGCGAATGTCTCCCGCCGAAGCCGCCAATACTTCCTTGATCCAAAGCACCCGCTGCGCGCGGCGTTCATCCAGCTCCTCCTTGTGCTCCAGCCCTTCGCGGAAATTGGGGTTGCGCGTGAAGGCATGTTTGAAGTTGCCCGCGTGGAACATCACCCGCCGACCGCGCCAGTCCGTGAAAACCGGTTCGATTCCCGCCGAATCCCGGACATAGGTTTCGATGAACACCTTGCGGTAGGCTTTCCAGAGGTCGCCATCCGCCGGCTTGAGGCGCAGCAGCTTCCAGAGATGCGTGACGCTCATTCACCTCGCCCCTGGAAATGGAAGATGTTGAATTTGGCATCCCCCGTCTTCCAGGACTGGTAGCACAGTGAGCCTTTGCCCAGGCGGGTGGCGAGATGCTCGCTAAACGCCAGTTTGGCCGGACTGGTGTCTCGTTGATTCCAGGCATACCCCACCGCGCCGATGAACAGATCAACCAACTGGACCAAAGACTGTTCGTGGGAAGCCACCGGCTCCAGGCAAGCCAGCTTGGCGCGACCGCTCAACTTGCGGCCCAGGATAGTATGCAGGTCGGCGAAGCGCTGCTGCGAGGCGTTGCGCTGCCAGTCCAGATAGACGTGATAAGCACAGCCGGGGGCCAGCCAATGCACCAGCATCTGGTAGTAGAGCTTGTAGAAACCGAGTTCCGTATCGCCACCGTTGTAACGGTCATGGTCGAACTTGCTCCGATCCGCCACCAGGCAACGGAAGCGCAATTCCGGTATGGCGAGGAACAGGTCGGCCAATTCCCGGAAAAAAGCCAGCTTGCCCGGCGCCACCTTGCTCCAGCCGAATTCCCCGCGCGCGCTGTGCCGGGCCTGCAATAGATGGATGCGATGCACGATGTCCCGCTTTGCTTCGCGCGGACAGGCCAGCGCGCCGATCACCAGATAACGGTCGGCGGGGTCGGAGGTGTGGCGGCTTTCGTCGCAATAAATGTTGAAGTCGGCACTCATGGCTGGGCGCTCATCGGCAAGGTTTCACGTTGGCGACCTGCCAGAGTGAATCCAGCTGCGAATTGCTGTTGTATCCAATGAATCGGCTGCGCGGCGTTGTGGTGGCGAAATATCTTGTTCCAGCGGCGGAAAGGCGACCTCGGAATCGTGCTTGAGACAATCATGGGGCGCTCTTTCTGGTGGCAACTTGGCACTCACGGAGGATTATTGCGTATTCATCAACCATGCCAACTTGGCGCTTTTCACTGTGCCATTCCACCTCACTCCAGGCTTTTTCCAATACATGTTGCATGGTGGCTGTCAGTGACCAAGATTCGCGGGAAATCGAGCCGTTCTCTATCCGATTGAGCCAGCCTGGATGACCGACGGGGTCCATTAGCAACACATTTGGGTCTGGCTCGTAACCATCACGAAACGAACGTGGCAGCACATTGTCATCCTCGTCGTAATCGACATCTCCGATATGCACCAGAAGTTCGGATTGGGAATCCACATGCTTAGCCAGATCTTCGACACTGATCTCCTCGCCTCCCAACCGTCCGATGATTAGACCGGAATGACTTGCACCGAATGCGGCCAGTATCCCGGCTAATGCGTAATCAATTTGTACGTAACCCGGACGGAACTTCACAAAGAGAACTTCAAACGGGTCGTCATCACTGGGCCACGTTTGACCAAACAGCAGATGCTTTTCTCCTTCTGCCCACTTTTGCAGGTCTGTCAGGGAAATGTCTGGAATAGCCGTTTTCCTCGCCAAATCGGGCTGCTGTTGCGCGGACACGATTCCAGCCAACCCTTCGACCTCGCCGGCGCGCAATCCCTTCACCACACCGACGCCCAGCCGGCCGCTTTTGAAGAAGTGATTCGTTGGAATGGCGGCGCAACGCCCAGCCACACTTCTATCCCCTCGACGCAAGGGCGCCAAGTAGGACCAAAGACCGAATTTGGAGTCATCCGCGTTTACGAAATCCCCAGGTGCAATGCGTTTAAGCAAACCAATCGCTTCGAGCGTCAACCAGTCATTCGCCTTCACAACACATTGACGCGCCGTACCGCCTTCGCACACATAGAGGTCGATATCCACTGCGGGAGCCAGCCAGGCGCAGGCTTGGGCGAACGTCATGCGGGGCAAGTCTTTGCCCCAGCGATTAGTTTCTGGGCACAGGCGGAGAAGTACTTCCTTGCTAATCAGCACCGACACCCGCGTCCCGTGCCGACTCAATTTCTCACTCACGTCAGGCACCCTCAAAATCGGCCGCTTGTCGGTCCCAGCCAAGAACTCCAGCATCCATTGGCCGCGTTCGCCTTCTTTGGCTTCATAGCGGCGTGTCGTGACCCGAACCCGCTCACCCAGCATGAACACCGAGAAGAAGCCGATGCCGAACTGGCCGATGGCCTCGAAGCCGGAGGCGCGTAGGCCGCTCCATTCGCCGCGTAAATCCGCGCTTCCCCATAGCGAGCGGCCGAAGTCGAGGAGCACTTCGGTCAGCACGTAGCGGCTCATGCCGATGCCGGTATCCGTGACGTGCAGCCAATGGCCGTCGGGATCATCCTCGACCGCCACCTCGATATGCCCCTCCTCCTCGCCCAAGCCACCCAACTTGCGGCAGGCATGGACGGCGTCGATGGCGTTTTGCAGCAATTCCCGCAGCGCGGCGGTAGGGTCGTCGCCATAGAGTTTTTCGCCACCAAAGCGATCCACCAGGGATTTCACGTCACTGATCTTGATGCTGGCATCTACCGGTTGCCAGCCCTGTGTGGGCACGGCGCGAGCGAAATCTTCCGGGCTGTGGGCGGCACCGAGTTGACGAACAGCCAGGCGCGGGCGGTGATGGTCCAGGAGCAGCCGATCCGCCGCACGTAATTCCTTGTCGATCAGCCGCGCGGCGTCGTAAGCCAGCCACCAGGCTTCCTGTTGTTCGATGGGAAAGGGCGAGGAGGATATGAGCAAGTCATGGCGGGCTGTGTCGGGGTCGCGCTTGACCTGATTCATGCGGCTCTGGAATTGCCAGTGGGCCAGAGAAGCCCCGCCGGGCTGGACCAGGGCGAGCAGGAAACGCGGCGCTCGTTCGGCGTCCAGATGGGCGGCATCGGCGGTGCGGAGCAACACGGCCAGCTTGAGGATGTCCACATCCCAGGTTGCGGGTTTCAGGCAGACCGGCGCGGTGATCTTGGTCTGGCTCAGCGCTTCCAATTCATGCGGCGACCACCAATGGCTTTCTGCCAGCCGGCCGATAGCATCGCCATAGACGGCCCGCAATTCGTCGTGGGGTAAAAGGTAGAGCGGTGTCGCGTCGCCAGGCGCGGACCAATGCAGAGCCGGCAAATTGCGCGCTTGTCTGGGGTGCAGAACCCGCAGTACCTCGAATAAAACAAGCTGGAAGTCCGGCTTGCCGGGGGTCAGTTCCTCTTCCGTCATCCCCGCTGAGAACTCCCGCCACTCCGGCAAGGCGCGGATTTCCTCGATCCCACCGGGGTAGGCCGCCATGCAATGGGCGGCGTCATGCAGCAAGAAGGCGCCGCCCAATACGAAAGCTTCTGCGGGGTTGAGCAAGTAGTTATCGCCAGCGATTTCCGAGGCGACCCACCACAGGGCGTCGATATGGCCGATGTCTTGGACCGTCAGCGCGGGCATGTCCTTGTGGATTTGCCCAACCAGCAATTTCACTCGCTCCCGGAACGCCTCGTAGGCGGTCGCCAACTTGTTTCGCTGGGTTTTCAGGTCGTCATCAAGCTCGGGAAAAGCGGTTTGCCAGAGGGGGGATTGCCGGTAGTCATTCATATTCGTTGTCTCCCCACACCACTATTGATTGTCTTGCGAGCGGCCATGCTTCGAGCGTGGGCACGAATACTGAAAAATCTCCGCACTGGCTGAATGGCATCGACAGGCACTTGGCCCTGAGTTAGTCGGCATCGTGGGCGATGAGCCCTTCTCGATCCCAAGCTCAAGCGGCTTGCTCATGTGGTTAGCTCCCCTGGTTGCCACATCTGGCGCAGTGGTTTGTCAACGTTCGGAGTTTACCTGTCCAATATGCGGGTGCTTCCGGCCTCAAGTGAAAGGAATATTGCCAACGCTGAACCTGAGTCTTTGATAGCCGAACATCTGGCTCGTATCGAAGCGGCGCCCGATCCCCATCGATTCATCGAACTTGGCCCTGATTCACAGCTGATTCCCGCCTGAAAACCGGCTAGGTCGCCGCTGTTAAACCCAATTTATCCATTAGCCGTGGCGACACCGGATGCCCCTGTGGCGCGGGTGTCCCGCCTGCTTTGTCCTTCTGATCAGGCCCACGAAACAGGCGGGACGCCCGCGCTACAGGCTTACTTCGGCTAATGGACAATCTCAGTTAAACCGTTTCGCCACACGGCAATCATTGTTCGCCACGCTCGAAAATTCCCTGTCTGGCGGGAAGTCCTTGTTCAAGCTAGAATTTCCGCCCTTTTTTACCCTGCGTTCGCGCGCCCCGCGCGGACCACTTGATCGGCCCGACGATAATGGATGATCGACAAAGTAGCCTTGGCGGCACGCTCTACAGCCCGAATTTCGAGCAGGATAGCTGCGGTTTCGGATTGATCGCGCAACTGGATGACCAGGCGACACACAAGCTGGTGGCCACCGCGATTTCCTCGCTGGCGTGCATGACCCATCGCGGCGCGGTGGCGGCCGACGGCAAGTCGGGCGACGGTTGCGGTCTGCTGTTCAAGAAACCGGACAGTTTCCTGCGCGCGGTGGCGGCGGAGAGCGGCTTTACCTTGAATACCCGCTACGCCGCCGGCCTGACTTTCCTGAATCAGGATGCGGCCAAGGCGCAGCGTGCACGCGAATTGCTGGTCAGCGAGCTCAAAGGCGAAGGCCTGGAGCCGGCCGGCTTCCGCAAGGTGCCGACCGACAATTCCGCGCTGGGCCAGTTCGCCCTGAAGAGCCTGCCGGTGATCGAGCAACTGTTTGTGAACTGCCCGGATGCCATCGACGCCGACATCTTCGAGCGCAAGCTGTACATCGCGCGGCGCAAGGTGGAGAAAGCGGTCGCCGACACGGACAGCACTTTCTATATTCCGACCCTGTCCGGCCGGGTGATTTCCTACAAGGGCCTAGTAATGCCGGAGTATCTGCCGGTGTTCTATCCTGACCTCAACGACGAGCGTTTCGCCTCGGCGCTGGCCGTGTTCCACCAGCGTTTCTCCACCAACACCTGGCCGGAATGGCGCCTGGCGCAGCCATTCCGCTACCTCGCCCACAACGGCGAGATCAACACCGTGCAGGGCAACCGCAACTGGTCGCGGGCGCGCGAGCAGAAATTCCTCTCGCCGCTGATTCCCAACATGGACGACGTGCGGCCGATGGTGGGGGTCAAGGGCTCCGACTCGATGAGCTTCGACAACATGCTGGAAGGCCTGGTCATGGGCGGCGCCGGCCTGTTCCGCGGCATGCGCATGATGGTGCCGCCAGCCTGGCAGAACGTCACCAACATGGATCCGGATCTGCGCGCGTTCTACGAGTACAACTCCATGCACATGGAGCCGTGGGACGGCCCCGCCGGCATCGTCATGACCGACGGCCGCTACGGCGTCTGCATGCTCGACCGCAACGGCCTGCGCCCGGCGCGTTACGTCATCACCAAGGACCGTTACGTCACCATCGCCTCGGAAGTCGGCGTGTGGGACTACGGCGGTCCCGACAATATCGTCGCCAAGGGCCGCGTGCGCCCCGGCCAGATCGTCGCCGCCGATCTGGAGACCGGCAAGTTCCTGCTGCCGGAAGACATCGATGCCCAGCTCAAGTCTGCCCACCCCTACCGGGAATGGCTGAAAAACAACGGCCAGCGGATCGAATTCGGCCTGGAGCAGGACAGCGATTACCCGGCGATGGATGCCGCCAGTGTCGCGACCCATCAGAAGCTGTTCAACGTCAGCTCCGAGGAACTGGATCAGGTACTGCGCGTGTTGGCCGAGGATGGCCAGGAAGCGGTCGGCTCGATGGGTGACGACACCCCGATGGCGGTGCTCTCGCGGAAAGCGCGTTCGCCCTTCGACTACCTGCGCCAGCAGTTCGCCCAGGTGACCAACCCGCCGATCGATCCGATCCGCGAAGCCATCGTCATGTCCCTGCACACGGTGCTGGGGCGGGAACTAAACCTGTTCGAGGAAACCCCGCAGCATGCCGCGCGCATGGAGCTGAATTCGCCGGTGCTGTCCAACGACACCTACAAAGCGATTACCAGCAGCAGCGACCCGGCCTACGCGACGGAACATTTCTATCTGCAATACGACCCGACCCGGAGCAACCTCAAGGCCGCCCTGGAAAAACTGGCCGCCGACGCGGTGGCCGCGGTGAAATCGGGCGCGGTGATCGTGGTGCTCTCCGATCGCGCCATCGACAAATCCACCCTGACCATCCCCGCCCTGTTCGCCACCGGTGCCGTGCACCATGCCCTGATCGCAGCCGGCCTGCGTTGTGACGCCAACATCGTGGTGAAGACGGGCGCCGCGCGCGACCCTCACCAGATCGCTTCCCTGATCGGCTATGGCGCCACCGCCGTGTATCCCTACCTGGCCTACCAGTCCATCCTGCAGATGGTGCGTAGCGGAGAGATCAAGCTGCCCGCCGAAAAAGCCCTGATGAACTACCGCAAGGGCACCGACAAGGGCCTGCTCAAGGTCATGTCCAAGATGGGCATTTCCGCCATCGCCAGCTATCGCGGCGCGCAGTTGTTTGAAGTGGTGGGCATGCACGAGGATGTCGTCGAGATGTGCCTGAAAGGCACCGTTTCGCGCGTCTCCGGCGCCAACTTCGAAGATTTCGAGGTGGACCAGAAACTGCTCAACCGCGCCGCCTTCAACCCGTTGCGCCCGATTCCCGCCGGGGGCCTGCTCAAGTACATGAACGGCGAGGAGTACCACGCCTACAACCCGGATGTGGTGCTGGAACTGCAAACCGCCGTGCAGACCGGCTCCTATGACGCCTACAAGCAATACGCCGCGACGGTGAACAACCGCCCGGTGGCCATGCTGCGCGACCTGATGAAGCTGAAACTGGCCGCCGAGCCGATTTCCGTCGATGCGGTGGAACCGATCGAAGCCATCCTGAAACGCTTCGACTCCGCCGGCATGTCACTCGGCGCCCTCTCGCCCGAGGCGCACGAGGCCTTGGCGGAAGGCATGAACCGCATCGGCGGCCGTTCCAACTCCGGCGAGGGCGGCGAAGACCCGGCCCGCTACGGCACCATCAAGATGTCCAAGATCAAGCAAGTGGCGTCGGGCCGGTTCGGCGTCACCGCGCATTACCTGGTCAATGCCGAGGTGTTGCAGATCAAGATCGCGCAGGGCGCCAAGCCCGGCGAGGGCGGCCAGTTGCCCGGCAAGAAGGTGGAGCCGCACATCGCCAAGCTGCGCTGCACCAAGCCCGGCGTCACCCTGATCTCGCCGCCGCCGCACCACGACATCTACTCCATCGAAGACCTGGCGCAGCTCATCTATGACCTGAAGCAGGTCAATCCGAAGGCATTGGTGTCGGTGAAGCTGGTGGCGGAGCCCGGCGTCGGCACCATCGCGGCGGGTGTGGCCAAGGCTTACGCCGACCTCATCACCATCTCCGGCTACGACGGCGGCACCGGCGCCTCGCCGTTGACCAGCGTGAAATACGCCGGCACGCCCTGGGAACTGGGCCTCACCGAGGCGCAACAAGTGTTGCGCGCCAACGGCCTCAGAGGCCGCGTGCGGGTACAGACCGACGGCGGCCTGAAGACCGGCCTCGATGTGGTGAAGGCCGCCATCCTCGGCGCCGAGTCGTTCGGTTTCGGCACCGCGCCGATGATTTCCCTGGGCTGCAAATACCTGCGCATCTGCCACCTGAACAACTGCGCCACCGGCATCGCCACCCAGGACGCGCGCCTGCGCAAGGGCTACTTCATCGGCCTGCCGGAAATGGTCATCAACTACTTCACCTTCGTCGCCCGCGAGACCCGCGAGTGGATGGCCGCGCTGGGCATCAGCAAGTTCGAAGACCTGATCGGCCGCACCGACCTGCTGGAGTTGCTTCCTGGCGAATCGGACAAGCAGGGCCGGCTGAAACTCGGCGTCCTGCTTTCGCAAGGCAGCATCGCCGACAGCGAACCGCGCTTCTGTATCGAAGCCTCCAACCCCTCGTTCGACAAGGGCGAGCTAGCCGAGCAGATGGTCAGGGACGCGCTCCCCGGTATCCTCACCCAGACCCCGCAACGCCTGGAATACACCGTGCGCAACGTCAACCGTTCCATGGGCGCGCGCCTCTCCGGTGAAATCGCCCGCGCGCATGGCGCCGTGGGACTGCCCGCCGACTGCCTGCACATCAAGCTGAACGGTTCCGCCGGCCAGAGCTTCGGTGTCTGGAACCACCACGGCCTGACCATGGAGATCGAAGGTGACGCCAACGACTACGTCGGCAAGGGCATGTCCGGCGGCCGCCTCATCGTCTACCCGCCCAAGGGCTCCGTGTTCGCCTCGCACCAGGCCAGCATCATCGGCAACACCTGTCTGTACGGCGCCACCGGCGGCGAGCTGTACGCGGCCGGCATGGGCGGTGAACGCTTCGGCGTGCGCAACTCCGGCGCGCTGGCGGTGGTGGAGGGCGTCGGCGAACACTGCTGCGAATACATGACCGGCGGCTGCGTCATCGTGTTGGGCAACACCGGCCTCAACGTCGGTGCCGGCATGACCGGCGGCTTCACCCTGGTCTATGACGAGGACGGCAATTTCGCCGAGAAGTACAACAACGAGCTGGTCGACATCAACCGCATCAACGACGAGAAGACCGGCGAACACCGCGCCTTCCTGCGCGAGAAGCTGGAAAAACACGTGCTCTACACCGGCTCCGACCGCGCCCGCTGGATGCTGGAACACTTCGCCGATGTGGTGAACCGTTTCTGGCTGGTGAAGCCCAAGGCTTTGACGCTGGATAGTTTGTTGAAGGATTGATGCCATGTCCGACGTATTCCAATTCCTGAACATCGCCCGCCGCGACGGCGACAAAGTCCCGGCCGAAGTCCGCAAGGTCGAGTTCAAGGAAATCTACGCCCCGCTGGGTGTCGATCAGGCCCATGAACAGGCCGGCCGCTGCCTGGCTTGCGGCAACCCGTATTGCGAGTGGAAGTGCCCGGTGCACAACTACATCCCCAACTGGCTGAAGCTGGTGGATGAAGGGCGCTTGTTCGAGGCCGCCGAGCTGTCGCACCAGACCAACTCCCTGCCGGAAGTGTGTGGCCGCGTCTGCCCGCAGGACCGCCTCTGCGAAGGCGCCTGCACCCTGAACCAGGTCGAGGCCGGCGCCGTCACCATCGGTGGCATCGAGAAATACATCTCCGAGACCGCCTTCGCCCAGGGCTGGCGCCCGGACATGTCCAAGGTGGTCGCCACCGGCAAAAAGGTCGCCATCATCGGCGCCGGCCCCGCTGGCCTCGGCTGCGCCGACGTGCTGGCGCGCAATGGCGTCCAGGCCGTCGTCTTCGACAAATACCCGGAAATCGGCGGCCTGCTCACCTTCGGCATTCCCGAATTCAAGATGGAAAAGAGCGTGATGACCCGCCGCCGCGAGATTTTCGAAGGCATGGGCATCGAGTTCCGCCTGAACACCGAAGTCGGCAAGGATGTGCAGATGGCTGACCTGCTCAATGAATACGACGCCGTGTTCATGGGCATGGGCACCTACACCTACATGCGGGCCGGCATTCCCGGCGAAGACCTGCCCGGCGTCATGGCCGCGCTACCGTTCCTGATTTCCAACGTGAACAACTGCCTGGAACTGCCGCAGGACGAGTTCATCGACATGAAGGGCCTGCGTGTCGTGGTGCTTGGCGGCGGCGACACCGCGATGGACTGCAACCGCACCTCCATCCGCCAGGGCGCGGCCAGCGTCACCTGCGCCTACCGCCGCGACGAAGCCAACATGCCCGGCTCCAAGCGCGAAGTCGCCAACGCCAAGGAAGAGGGCGTCGCTTTCCTGTGGAACCGCCAGCCGGTCGCCGTGATCGGCGATGGCAAAGTGGAAGGCATCAAGCTGGTCACCACCGAACTGGGCGAGCCTGATGCGCGTGGCCGCCGCACCCCGGTGGTGGTGGAAGGCTCCGAGGAAATCATCCCTTGCGACCGCGTCCTGGTCGCCTTCGGCTTCCGCCCCAACCCGCAGCCCTGGTTCGCCGACATTGGCGTCACCACCGACCAGGGCGGCCGAGTCCTGGCCAAAGGCCGGCAACACGCCTACCAGACCGGCAACCCCAAGGTCTTCGCGGGCGGCGACATGGTGCGTGGCTCCGACCTGGTGGTCACCGCCGTCTACGAAGGCCGTGAAGCCGCCAAGGGCATGCTGGCGTTCATGGGCATCTGGTAAGCCTTCTCGGGTACGCAAAAAAGCCGGCTTCAAGCCGGCTTTTTTGTTGTTCAGCTGGATGAGTAACCGACTACTACATCGCCTCGTCCTTCAACTCACGGGCCAACAAGGCAGCCACGGCTTCGCGCGGGGGTATTTCACCGCGCAGGATGGCGGCGACCGACTGGGTGATGGGCATGTCGACTTGCAATGAGTCGGCCAGGACGGCGAGTTCGAGCGCGGTGGTGACGCCTTCGGCGACATGGCCGAGTTGGCGCAGGGCACCTTCCAGGCTTTCTCCGGCCGCCAAGCGCAGGCCGACCTGGCGGTTGCGGGAGAGGTCGCCGGTGCAGGTCAGGATCAGGTCGCCCATGCCGGACAGGCCCATGAAGGTTTCCGGGCGGCCACCCAGATGCAGGCCGAGGCGGGTGAGTTCGGCCAGGCCGCGTGTCACCAGGGCGGCGCGCGCATTGAGGCCAAAACCGAGGCCATCCGAGATGCCGGCGGCGATGGCGATGACGTTCTTCACCGCGCCACCCAGTTCCACCCCGACCACATCGGTGCTGGCATAGAGGCGCAGGCGCGGATCGTGCAAGGCCTGCGCGGCACGGCGTGCGAATTCGGCATCACGGGAGGCGACAGTGAGCGCGGCGGGCAGACCGCGCGCGACTTCCAGCGCGAAACTCGGTCCGGACAGTACGCCGGCCGCCGGATGTTCCGGCCAGGTTTCTTCCAGCACTTCATGCGGCAGTCGCCGCGTGCCTGCCTCGAAGCCCTTGCACAACCAGATCAGGGGAGTCTCGCCGCCCCGATCGCGCAGGGTTTGCAACAAGGGCCGGAAGCCGCTGCTGGGAACCGCCGAGATCAGCCAGTCGGCGTCGCGCAGGGAGGCGTCCAGATCGGCGCTTGGCGTCAAGCTGGCGGGTAGCGCCTGACCCGCCAGGTAACGTGTGTTGACTCGCTCCGCGCGCATCGCGGCGGCATGTTCTGGTGAGCGTGTCCACAGCCGGACCTGGGCGGCGGCGCCAGCCAAACGGATGGCCACCGCCGTGCCCCAGGCACCGGCCCCCAGTACGCAGACGTTCATGGGGGTGCGTTCAGGCGGTTCAGTTGGGCTGGCCGGCGGCCTGTGCTTGTTGCTGCTGCTGTTGCATGTAGAGCATTTCAAAATTGACCGGCTGCAACATCAGGGGTGGGAAACCGGCTTTGAGTACAGCGTCGGAAATGGTTTCGCGGGCGTAGGGGAAGATGATGTTGGGGCAGCCGATGGCCAGGGCCGGCTCCAGCGCTTCCGGCGGCAGATTCTGAATACGGAAGATGCCACCCTGCTGCAGTTCCACCACGAACGCGACTTTGTCCTTGATCTTGGCGCTGACGGTAATGGTGAGGATGGTCTGATAGACGCCGTCCTCAATCGGGGCACTCTTGGAGTTGATCTGCAAGTCCATCTGCGGCTGCTCACGCTCCAGGAAGATGGCCGGCGCGCTGGGTACTTCCACGGAAAGATCCTTCACATAGATCTTCTCGATATTGAATACGGGAATGGCTTGTTGCTGAGGTTGCTGATCGGTCATGGTGGGGTCCGGTTGGATTGTAAAAGCGGCACATTATAGGGCCGTGGCATGCCCGCTTGCCCCCCACCGTGGAGGTATCCCGGCAATTGGGGGCAGCGAGTTGCTAGCGCTGCACCTTGTAGGGCTTGACGCCGAAATCCTGCTGGTAGGCCAATGCCATTTGTTCGGCCGCGTCGGCGGAGGCGAAGGGGCCGGCCTGAACCTTGACCAGATTCCCCGCCGCAAGGTGGCTGATGCCGGGCAATTCGCTGCCGAAGCGGGCCTTGACCTTGGCGCTTAGGATATCGGCGGCGGCGGAGTTGGAAAGCGCGGCGAGTTGCAGATAGATACCGGGAGCCGCGGCGGTTGGCGCGATCGTGGCGATCGTTGCGGCGCTGGCCGGCGCCTTGCCCGTGACCTTGATCGGTTGCACATCCAGTTCCTCGCGGATGCGTTCGGCGGCCTGATTGGCGGCGTCGCTGGACATGAACGGCCCGGCCTGGACCTTGTGCAAACCGCCAACCTCCAGACGCATCACACTGGGCACCCCGCGCGACAACATGGCGCTGGCGCGGGCAAGTAGCGCTTCGGCGGAGGCCGGATTGGCGTAGGCACCCAATTGCAGGTAGATCGCCTCGCCCGCCACCGGCGTGGATGCCTCGCTGATCGGTGAGCTGGCCTGGACTTCGCCGGCCTGGGCGACGAAGGAATCCGGCGCGGCGTCGGCAGAGACCAGTTCGACTTCCACCGGCGTGACACCCTTGAGCACATCGAGTTTGTAGGCGGCGGTATACGACAGATCGATGATGCGGCCTTCGTGGAAAGGGCCGCGATCGTTGACCCGCACCACCACGCTCTGGCCGTTATCCAGATTGGTGACGCGGGCATAGCTGGGAATCGGCAGCGTGGCATGGGCCGCCGTCATGGCGTACATGTCATAGGGCTCGCCCGAGGAGGTGTTCTTGCCGTGGAATTTGCGCCCATACCAGGAAGCGAGGCCTTTTTCCTTGTAAGGCTGTTCCGCCGCTATGGGTTGATAGGTCTTGCCCAGCACCTTGTAGGCATCGTTGGCGTAGCGGTGCAGGGGTTCCGCCTTGGGCACCGCATCCGGAACCTGATCCAGGTTGGCCGGCGTATCGCGGCCGGGACCATCGTCCTTGTAGTAGCCGCCCCCCTTGTAAGGCGGGGTGACCGGCTTGTCTTCACCACGCGCGGTCTGTACCGGCTGGGTCTTCTGGGCGCTCTTGTCGGTCACGCTCGCGCAACCCGTCAGGTAGGCGGCAACGGCAAGGGCGATCAGGGGGGTACGCAAGGAGTGAAGCGGGAAATGTCGGTACGTGGGTTGATCCATGGCTGCCTCGCAACGACTAACGTCGTTAGAAAGTGCTGCAAGAGTATCGCCCATCATTATGTTTTTACAAGTTTTTTGTGTGTAACCAGGCTCATGACGATGCCGAAACCGACCAGCACGGTGACCATGGAGGTGCCGCCATAGCTGACCAGAGGCAGCGGTACGCCCACCACCGGCAGGATGCCGGAGACCATACCCATGTTGACGAAGGCATAGGTGGCGAAGGTCAGCACGATGGCGCCGGCGAACAGGCGCCCGAACAGGGAGGGAGCGCCGGAGGCGAGCATCAGGCCGCGCCAGATGATGGCGGCATAGAGGAGGAGCAGGAACAGGTTGCCGATCAGGCCGAATTCTTCCGAGTAGACCGCGAAAATAAAGTCGGTGCTGCGTTCCGGCAGGAAATCCAGATGCGTCTGGGTGCCGGCCATCCAGCCCTTGCCGGCGACGCCGCCGGAACCCACAGCGATGGTGGACTGGATGATGTGGTAGCCGGCGCCGAGGGGGTCGGAGGAAGGGTCGATGAGGGTGAGCACGCGCTTTTGCTGGTAGTCGTGCAGCAGATAGTTCCACGCCACGGGGAGGGCCGCGCCGGCCGCGACGGCGGCGCCGGCGATGACTTTCCAGGACAAGCCGCCGAGGAATAGCACGTAGAAGCCGGAGGCGGTAATCAGGAGTGAGGTTCCCAGGTCCGGCTGTTTGGCGATGAAGCCGACCGGCAGCGCCAGCAGCAGGCCGGCAATGGCGAAATCGCGCGCGCGCAAGGTTTCCTGTTTGTAGTGCAGATACCAGGCCAGCATCATGGGCACGGCCAGGCGCATCAGTTCGGACGGCTGGATGCGGGTCACACCCAGTTCCAGCCAGCGCCGCGAACCGTTGACGACGATGCCGAACAGGGCCACGCCGAGCAACAGGATCAGACCCACCGCATAGGCCGGCAGGGCGAACTGCATTAGGCGCTGCGGCGGGATGTGGGACACCAGCAACATGGCTCCCAACGCCACTGACATATTGAGGAAGTGCGAAGCCAGCTTGGCCGGGTTCTCGCCGGAGGCGCTGTAGACCACACTGCTGCCGAGCAGCAGCAGGAGCACGAGCAGGCCGACCAGCGGACCGTCCAAATGCGCGAACAAGCGGGTGAACAGGGCTCGTAGGATCATTGCGTGACTCCTTGCACGACTGGCGTTACGGTTTCGTCCACCGGGCCGGCATCTTCCACCTCTTCTTCCTGGGCGGCGGCTCCCGGCACCACCGGCGCGTAGACCGTGGGCAGCTTGCCGAGCAGCCAGTAGTCGATCACCTTGCGGGCCACCGGGGCGGCGGTGGAACCGCCGTGGCCGCCGTTTTCCACCATCACCGCCAGCACGATCTTGGGGTCGTCGGCGGGCGCGAAAGCGATGAACAAGGCGTGGTCGCGATTGCGCGCGGCAACTCGACTGGCATCGTATTTCTCACCCTGGCGGATGCCAACCACTTGGGCGGTGCCGGTCTTGCCGGCGAATTGATAGGGGGCGTTGGCGCCCGCGGCGGACGCGGTGCCACCGGGAAGCGTCACGTCCACCATGGCCTCCTTGACCAGGCGCAGGAACTCGGGATTGAGCGGGATGCGCCGCAAGACCCGCGGCGCGGCGTTGGACAACAGGCCCGAGGACGGGTCGCGCCAGGCGCGGATGAGTTGCGGTTTGTAGACCACGCCATTGTTGGCGATGGCCATGGTCGCCACCGCCAGTTGCATGGGGGTGGCCAGGACGTAGCCCTGGCCGATGCCGGCGATCACGGTTTCGCCCGGCCACCAGGGCTGCTTATAGCGGCGTTGTTTCCACTCCGGCGTGGGCAGCAGTCCCGACAACTCGCCATCCAGGTCCACCCCGCTTTTCTGGCCGAAGCCGAACTGGGCGAGGAAGCCGGCCATGCGCTCGATGCCCATCTGATGGGCGAGGCCGTAATAATAGGTATCGCAGGAAATGGTGATGGATTTCTTCAGATCCACCATGCCGTGGCCATCCTTTTTCCAGTCGCGGTAGCGATGGCTGCTGCCGGACAAGGTGAAATAGCCGGGGTCGGAGATGGTGTCGCCGGGTTTGCGCACCCCGAGTTCCATGCCGGCCAGACCCATGAACGGCTTGATCGTGGAGCCGGGTGGGTAGACGCCGCGCAGCGCCCGGTTGATCAAGGGGCGCTCATAGCCATCGTTAAGCTCGCGCCAGGTGGCGCTGTCGATACCGTCGACGAACAGGTTGGGGTCGAAGCCCGGTTTGGATACCAGGGCCAGCACACCCCCGTTGCGCGGGTCCAACGCCACCAGGGCGCCACGGTAGTCGCCGAAGACTTTTTCCGCCACCTGCTGCAACTTGGCGTCGATATGCAGATACAGGTTGTGGCCCGATACCGGCGCGGTGCGCGACAGCAGGCGCACCGCGCGGCCGCTGGAATCGGTCTCTACTTTTTCGATGCCGGTGCGGCCATGCAGCCAGGCTTCATAGCTCGCCTCTATGCCGAGCTTGCCGATGTAATCCGTGCCCCGGTAGTTGGCCAGTTGCTCGTCGGCCTCAAGACGATCTAGATCGCGCTGGCCGACGCGGCCGATGTAGCCGACCACATGCGAGAAGATTTCCCCATAAGGGTATTGGCGGAACAGGCGCGCCTTCACCTCGATGCCGGGGAAGCGGTAGCGGTTGACGGTGAAGCGCGCCACCTCTTCCTCGCTCAGTCGGTTGCGGATGGGAATGCTCTCGAAATTCTTGCTTTCCGCCAGCAGCCGCTTGAAGCGTTTGCGGTCGTTCGCGTCGATGCTCACCACCTGGCTGAGCTGGTTGATGATGTCCTCCAGCTTGCCGGCCTTGGCCGGGGTGATTTCCAGTGTGTAGGCGGAAAAGTTCTGCGCCAGGACTTCGCCGCGCCGGTCATAGATGACCCCGCGCGACGGCGGCGCCGGCACCAGCGAGATGCGGTTGCTTTCGGCCAGCGCGTGGTAGTGGTCGTACTGGATGACTTGCAGCCAGAAAGAGCGCGCCAACAGCACCAGAAACAACAGGGCCGCGACGACGCCGGCGATTTCCATACGCCGCCGATAGCGCAGGAACTCGACCTCGGGGTTGATCAGGCGCAGGCCACTCACAGGCGGTGGGGCGCGCTACGCGGCGGTTGCGGCAGGAAACCAGGCTTCATTCCATGACCGTTTTTTCAGGCAGGGCTGGGCGACCGCTGATACGGTCCAGCAGCATGGCCAGCGGCCACCACAGAAGGATGGCCACCAGGCCGGCGGAAAGATAGCGCCAATCCGCCTCGCCACGGCCGAATGCCAGGCCCAGGGTCAAGACCAGCGCCTCCTTGCCGAGCAGCAGCAGCGCCAGTTGCAGGGTCTGGCGCGGCGCATCGAAACCCTCCAGGCGCTTTTGCAGCGACAGGGTCACGAAGGCGGCGCCGCAATAGGCGAGGGCATCCAGCCCCAGCAGCAGGCCGTGGGTCACATCGGTGACCAGGCCGAGCGCGAATGCAATGCCTAGCCCGACCAGTCGCGGCGCATGGATGCACCAGTAAAGCAACACCATCAGCGTGAGATCGGGCAACAGCCAGCGCAGTCCGTCCGCCCACGGCAACAGGGTGATACAGAGCGCCGCGAACAGAGTGGCCATGACCTTGGCGCGGTTGGGTGGCGCGGCCAGTTCCGAGCCCTGCGGCAACAGGGGACGGGCACCGTTCATGAGGGGGGGGCGTGAAATCATGGTTTGGGCGCCACCGGCGCGGGCGCCCGCTCCAGGGGTTTCAGGACCGCCACATGACGATAGCGGCCGACCCCCCCGAGCGGACGGCAATAGGCGCGCGCGAACGGGGTGTTGCGTGGCGGTTCGGTCTTGACTACCTGCGCCACCGGAATGCCGGCGGGATAGGTGCCGTCGATGCCCGAGGTGTACAGCAGATCGCCTTCCTTGATGTCGGCGTGCATGTCCAGGAAACGCACTTCCAGCCACTTGTCCGAGCCGGTGCCGGAAACGATCAGGCGCAGGCCGTTACGCAGATTCTGCACCGGCGCGCCCTGGTCGCGGTCGGTCAGCAGCGTTACCTCGGAAGTCAGGGGATAACTGCGCGTGACCTGCCCCACCAAGCCGGCGGCATCGACCACCGGCCAGCCGGCCGCGAGGCCATGCATCTGGCCGCGGTTGATGATCACCTTGCGCGCGAACGGGCTGGGCACGGTCTGCACGATTTCCGCCACGCGCGGCGCCGTATCGGGCCGTGCCGGCAATTCCAGCAACTGGCGCAAATTGTTGTTCTCCGCCAGCAGCGTCTGACGATCCTGCTGGGCGATGCGCATATGGTCGCGCTCCTCGCGCAAATGATCGTTATCGCGCTTGAGTTCGCCGTGGGTGATGAAGAAGCCGGCCACCTCCTGGCTCCATTCCCAGGGCGCGGCAAGAACCTGCTGCATCGGATGCAGCGCCGCGTTGAGTCCGCTACGCAACCAGGCCAGTGCCGAATAGCGCGTATCCAGCGCCAGCAGCAGCAGGCAGACCAGCAGGTACAGCGTGAACCGGGTGGGCAAGCCCATTTCCCGGACGAACAGATGAGCCTGCGGGGTGTGAGGCATGAGTGGTCAGGACGGGAACAAGCCACAAGGGACAAGGGGCAAGGAAAGCCAACGCTCACCTTGCCCCTCGTGCCTTGTGACTTGCACCTGATCTATCAGTCGTTCGTGAAAACGGTGGCGAGCCGGTCCATCTCTTCCAGGGCGCGACCGGAGCCGCTGACCACGCAGGAGAGCGGATCTTCCGCGACAATCACCGGCAGGCCGGTTTCTTCCATGAGCAGACGATCGATGTCGCGCAGCAGGGCGCCACCGCCGGTCAGCACCATGCCCTTGTCGGCGATATCCGCGCCCAGTTCCGGCGGCGTCTGCTCCAGGGCAGACTTGACCGCCGAGACGATGGTGTTGAGCGGGTCGGTGAGCGCTTCCAGGATTTCGTTGCTGGTGATGGTGAAGCTGCGCGGGATGCCTTCGGCCATGTTGCGGCCCTTGACTTCCATCTCACGTACTTCGGAGCCGGGGAAGGCCGAGCCCATCTGCTTCTTGATATTTTCGGCGGTGGCTTCACCGATCAACATGCCGTAATTGCGCCGGATGTAATTGGTGATGGCCTCGTCGAACTTGTCACCGCCGACCCGCACCGAGGCCGAGTAGACCAGACCGCCCAAGGAGATGACGCCCACTTCCGTGGTGCCGCCGCCGATGTCCACCACCATCGAGCCGGTCGCTTCCGCCACCGGCATGCCGGCGCCGATCGCCGCCGCCATCGGCTCCTCGATCAGGTACACCTGGCGGGCGCCGGCGCCGATCGCGGATTCGCGGATGGCGCGGCGTTCCACCTGGGTCGCCCCCGACGGCACGCAGATGATGATGCGCGGGCTGGGGTGGAACATGCGGCTGTCATGCACCTTCTTGATGAAGAACTTGAGCATCTGCTCGGTGACGTTGAAGTCGGCGATGACACCGTCTTTCATCGGGCGGATAGCCTGGATGTTGCCGGGGGTGCGTCCCAGCATCTGCTTCGCCTCCAGGCCGACGGCCTGAATGGTCTTCTTGCCGGTGAGGCCTTCCTGGCGAATGGCGACGACTGACGGCTCGTTCAAAACGATGCCGCGGCCGCGTACATAAATAAGGGTATTGGCGGTTCCCAGGTCGATCGCGAGATCGGTGGAAAAGTAACCGCGTAGCAGTCCGAACATGCTTGGTCCAATAGGGCGGAAAAATAGCGCCGTATGATAACCTACGACGCCTTATGCAATAAGGCCTTGGTAACCATGTCTCTTTCACTGCAGGACGTTCAACGTATCGCCCATCTGGCGCGCATTCGGGTGGATGAAGCCGAGGCCGCCGGGTATCAGGCGCAACTCAACGGCATTTTCGGCCTGATCGAGGAAATGCAGGCCGTCGATACCCGTGGCGTCGCCCCCATGTCGCATGCCCAGGATCTGTCGCAGCGCCTGCGCGCCGACGAAGTCTCCGAACCGGATCGCCGCGAGGCCTTCCAGGCCGTGGCGCCGCGGGTCGAGAACGGGTTGTATCTGGTACCCAAAGTCATCGAGTGAGCCGGGGCCGCGCCTCACCCCTCACGCCTAACGCCGCACGATTACATGACCGACACGATCAAATCCCTCTCCGCCCTTCTCGCCGAAGGCAAAACCTCCAGCGTCGAGCTGTGCCAGGACTATCTGGCGCGCATCGAGCGCCTGAATCCCGCGCTCAACGCCTTCGTCACGGTGGATGCCGAAAAGACCCTGGCTGAAGCCGCCGCCGCCGATGCGCGCCGCGCCACAGGCCAGGCCGGGCCGCTCACCGGCGTGCTATTGGGTGTCCCTGTGGCCCATAAAGACATCTTCTGTGCCGAGGGCTGGCTGACCACCTGCGGCTCGAAGATGTTGTCCAACTTCGTCTCGCCCTATGACGCCCACGTCATCGAGCAATTCAAGGCGGCCGGCATGCCCTGCCTGGGCAAGACCAATATGGACGAGTTCGCCATGGGCTCCTCCAACGAAACCAGTTACTACGGCCCGGTGCGCAACCCCTGGGATACCGACCGGGTGCCCGGGGGTTCTTCCGGCGGCAGCGCGGCGGCGGTGGCGGGGCGACTCGCGCCGGCGGCAACCGGCACCGACACCGGCGGCTCGATCCGGCAGCCGGCGGCATTGACCGGCATCACCGGCCTCAAACCCACCTACGGCGTGGTGTCGCGCTACGGCATGATCGCTTTCGCCTCCAGCCTCGATCAGGGCGGACCGATGGCGACGACCGCCGAGGATTGCGCCCTGCTGCTCAACGTCATGGCCGGCTTCGACCCACGCGATTCCACCAGCCTGGAACGCGAGAAAGAAGATTACGCGCGCGACCTGAACCAACCCCTGACTGGCCTCAGGATCGGTCTGCCGCGCGAATTCTTCGGCGCCGGCCTCTCCGGCGACACCGCCCGCGCGGTCGAGGAAGCCATCAATCAGTTGAAGAAGCTGGGCGCGCAAACCGTGGAAGTCGGTCTGCCCAATTCCAACCTGTCGGTCGCCGCCTATTACGTCCTGGCGCCGGCGGAAGCCTCCAGCAATCTGTCGCGTTTCGATGGCGTGCGTTACGGCTACCGCACACCGGAGTACAAAGACCTCACCGACATGTACGAGAAGACCCGCGCCGAAGGCTTCGGCAGCGAGGTCAAGCGGCGCATCATGATCGGCGCCTACGTGCTCTCGCATGGCTATTACGACGCCTACTATCTGCAAGCGCAGAAACTGCGGCGCCTGATCGCCCAGGACTTCGTTGAGGCGTTCAGGCAATGCGACGTTATCCTCGGCCCCACCGCGCCCACCACCGCCTTCAAGCTGGGAGAGAAAACCGCCGACCCGGTCGAAATGTACCTTTCCGACATCTACACCATCGCCGTCAACCTCGCCGGTCTGCCCAGCATGTCGCTGCCCTGCGGCTTCGACGCCCAGGGCCTGCCGATCGGCCTGCAACTCATCGGCGACTATTTCGCAGAGGCGCGCATGCTCAACGTCGCGCACCAGTACCAACTGGCCAGCGACTGGCACACGCGGGCGCCGGCGCTCTGAAAGGAGACGATCATGGGCTTCGCGCTGAAGAAGGATGAGCGTTGCACGGTCGAGCAGTACCTGACCTGGCCGGAGGACGGCCCGCGTTATGAGTTGATCGACGGCGTTCCTTTCGAGATGAACGCGCCCGGCTACGATCACCAGAAGATCGTGGCGTCGCTGCATGTCGAACTGGAGCTTCACCAACGCGAGCGCCTGAAATCAGGCGGCGGCGCGGGCGAGCCGCCCTGCGACATCCTCGAATCGCCAATTGACGTCATCCTCTCCGACATCTCCGTGGTGCAACCCGACCTCATCGTCGTGTGCGATCCGACCATCGTGGTGAATGGCCGAGTGCGCGGCGAGCCCGACCTGGTGGTGGAAGTGCTCTCGCCCAGCACCGCCGCCAAGGACCGCAAGCACAAGCGCCGCCTCTACGAGACCGCCGGCGTGCCGCAATACCTTTTGATCGACCCGGCCTACCGTTTCGCCGAGTTGTACAGCCTGGACGCGGACGGGCGCTATCCCGAGCCCGAGGTGCTGCTGGCGGAAGATGCGCTGACCCTGCGCGTCGCGCCCGGCTTCTCCCTCACTTTTCACGATTTGTTCGGCTGGCCATTGCAGATCGAGGCACGCCAGGACATCGCCCGCTACGCATGAAATACGAAATTGTCCCCATCCCCGAGCAGATTGCTCTGGACGATTCCTTGGTGCTGGAAGGCGATGCGATGAATGTCTTGACCCGCCTGCCGGCCAACTCGGTGCAGTGCGTGGTGACTTCGCCACCGTATTGGGGCTTGCGCGACTACGGCATCGCCGGCCAGATCGGCCTGGAAGAAACCTTACCGCAGTTCATCAACCGACTGGTCGGCGTTTTCGCCGAGGCCAGGCGCGTGCTTAGGGACGACGGGGTGCTCTGGTTGAACATCGGTGACGGCTATACCAGCGGCAATCGTGGCTATCGCGCCCCTGACAAGAAGAATCCCGCTCGTGCCATGTCGATTCGGCCGGATACGCCGGAAGGCCTGAAACCCAAGGATTTGATGGGCATTCCCTGGCGTCTGGCCTTTGCCTTGCAGGACGACGGCTGGTATCTGCGCAGCGACATCGTTTGGAACAAGCCCAACGCGATGCCGGAGAGCGTCAAGGACCGGCCTAGCCGGAGCCATGAATTTCTCTTCATGCTGACCAAGTCCGAACGATATTTTTATGATTACCAGGCGGCCAAAGAACCCGCGCTCAACGGGGCCTCGCGCAACCGGCGCAGCGTATGGAGCATTAACACTCAGGCCACCGATCACGCCCACTACGCGGTGTTTCCGCCGGCTTTGATCGAGCCCTGCATTCTGAGCACGAGCCGTGTGGGTGATTTCATACTCGACCCGTTTTTCGGCTCTGGCACGGTCGGCCTGGTTTGCCAAAAACTGGGGCGTCGTTGCATCGGCATCGAATTGAACCCGGAGTATGCCGATCTCGCGGTCGAACGCTTGGGGGCGCTGACCCATAAGGTCATGCGCTTGAAAGCCGCGTGATGTTCAACTTCCCACCACCCAGCCAGCAGATCGCTTTTTCCCTCGCGTTGACCCAGGCGCGCACACTATTTTTGCAGGACGCGCTGGGACGAACCGTGGCTGACCTGGACATCGCGCTGGTGGACCAGGAACTGTCCCGACTTGCGCCGAAAAAATGGCTCGCGGCCCTGGCACGGCATGGGTTGCGCGGAGAACTGGTGTTCGCCATGCCTTGCGTGCTGCAAGCCAACCCGCGTTTGCTCGCCTATTACCGCCTTCTGCTGGGCTACAGCCAGAAGGAATTCTTTACCAAGGCCACAGGAGCTTCCGCCTTCAAGGCGATGGAGGCGGATGGCCGTCTGCCCGACAAGGCGAATCTTGAATTGCCGGCTTTCTGCGAATCCTTGAACCAGGCTGCGGCGATCCTGGTGCAGGGCATCGGCCTGGAAGGCGTCTCCCGAAGCTTGCTGGATGACATCACCTTGCTGACGTTTGGCCCCCAGTTGCGCGGTGGGGCCAATGTTCGTAAAGGTGGAGACGCCACTCTGCGGGTATTCGACATCATCCAGGCCATCGTCAAGCGTGCGATCAAGGCCCGAACCGCCAGCAGTATCGAATTGCGCAACGCCGCGCGCAGAACGGTCATGATCGAATTCGCGGCGGACCCTGACATCATCATCCGAGAGCAAACCCCCAAGGGCGGCCACATCAACAAGATCGCCATCGAGATCAAGGGTGGAACCGATTACTCCAACATCCACAATCGCCTTGGTGAAGCCGAGAAAAGCCACCAGAAGGCCAGGTCGAACGGTTTTACCCAGTGCTGGACTGTGGTGAACGTGTCTGGTCTCGACAACGCATTGGCACACAAAGAGTCGCCCAGCTCCGACCGTTTTTATAATCTGGTCGACCTGGAAAACCCGGACAGCGATGCCTATCAGGATTTCAGGGAACAACTCGTCTCTCTGACCGGGATCAGAAACTAGGAAACCAGTAGGAACCACACCATGCAATGGGAAACCGTCATCGGGCTGGAAGTGCATTCCCAGCTTTCCACCCGGACCAAAATTTTCTCCGGCGCCAGTACCGCTTTCGGCGCCGAACCCAATCGGCAAGCCTGCCAGGTGGATCTCGCCCTGCCTGGCGTACTGCCGGTATTGAACAAGGGCGCGGTGGAGCGGGCGATCAAGTTCGGGCTGGCGATCGGCGCCAGGCTCAACCGCAGCAACGTCTTCGACCGCAAGAATTACTTCTATCCCGACCTGCCCAAGGGCTACCAGATCAGCCAGTTCACCCTGCCCATCGTCGAGGCCGGCGAACTGACGGTGCAGGTTGGGGAGAGTGACAAGGCGGTGGAAAAGACCGTCCGCATCACCCGCGCCCACCTGGAAGAAGACGCCGGCAAGTCGCTGCATGAAGACTTCCATGGCATGACTGGCATTGACCTCAACCGTGCCGGCACGCCGCTGCTGGAAATCGTCTCGGAGCCGGACATGCGTTCCGCCAAGGAAGCGGTGGCCTACGCCAAGGCGCTGCATACGCTGGTGACCTGGATCGGCATCTGCGACGGCAACATGCAGGAAGGCAGCTTCCGGGTCGACGCCAACGTCTCGGTGCGGCCGCTGGGCCAGGCCGAGTACGGCACCCGACGCGAGATCAAGAACCTCAACTCCTTCAAGTTCCTGGAACAGGCGATCAATTACGAAGCGCGCTGGCAGATCGAACAGATCGAAGACGGCCACACCATTCAGCAGGCCACCGTGCTGTTCGACCCGGACAGCGGTGAAACCCGCGTCATGCGGACCAAGGAAGATGCCCACGATTACCGCTACTTCCCCGATCCCGACCTGCTGCCAGTGAAACTGGAGGAAGACTGGATCGAACAGGTGCGCGCCACGCTGCCGGAACTGCCGCAACAGAAGCAGACGCGTTATCGGACCGATCTCGGGCTGTCGGCATATGACGCTTCGGTGCTCACCAGCGGCAAATGGACAGCGGATTATTTCGAGGAAATGCTTGTATCCGCCGGCTCTGATCAAGCCAAGGCTTGCGCCAATTGGGTCACTGGTGGCCTTGCCGCTTACCTCAATCAGATGGGTAACAGCCCGGACCAATGCCCCGTTACGCCAGGACAGGCGGCGGGTGTGGTGAGGCGAGTCGCGGACGGAACCATCAACGGCAAGATCGCGAAGGAAATATTCGATGCGCTGTGGAAAGGCGAAGGCATGGACGCCGATCAGATCATCGAGGCCCGAGGCCTGAAACAAGTCTCCGATTCCGGCGCCATCGAGGCGATCATCGACGACGTCCTGGTGGCGAACACCAAATCGGTCGAGGAATTCCGTTCCGGCAAGGAGAAAGCCTTCAACGCTCTGGTCGGCCAGGTGATGAAGGCTTCCAAAGGCAAGGCCAATCCGGCCCAGGTCAACGAACTGCTGAAGAAGAAACTCGGCGCTGTTTGACCGGGCCGATTTCCAGTAGGCCAGGTTGCGGCTTTATCGCTACCTGGCGACCCACTTCCAGTTTGATAAAACGATCGTCAGGTTGCCTTCGGCAACCTGACCTCCTCTGCTGGTCCATGCGCGGCGAGTGACAGCGCAAAACGCGCACCTACTGCCTGACCATCGCCTTCAATTCCATCAGCTCCTGGAACCGCGTCTTTTCCGCCTCGAAGCGTTTTTTCAACTCGATCATGGCTTTTTCACGCTGCCGTATGGCCTCACCGGCTTGCGCCAATTCGGCCTGCGCCTCGTCGCGCATCTGCAGGATGTTAGCCGGCTCCGCCACGCGCGCCGCGCGGAACCGGGCCAATTGGCCATTGGCGAAAGACAGCTTGGCCGCGCTGTTATCCATGCGGGATTGCAAGCCACTCAGGGTCAGTTTTTCCAGTTCCAGGGCGCGATCGCGCGCCAGGTCGATCTCGGTTTCGTCGGCATAAGTGGACAACAGGGCGCGGTCGCGGCGCTGCTGATCTTCCACCCGGCGCAAATGTTCGTCGTGGGCGGCGCTTTCCTCGGCACGGCGACGGCGCTCCTCGGGGGTGAGCAGGGTGCGCGGCGTCTCTCGCACCACGCGTCCCTGCTTGTCCAGTTCCAGGTGGCCCAGGCCGGACTGCTGAGTGGGCATGACATCACCGTAATGCACTTTGCCCTTGGCATCTACCCAACGGTATGTGGTGGCCAAGGCTGAGCTGGCGGCGAAAAACAGAAGGAGGCAGACGCAGATGCGCATGGGGTTCACGAAGAAAGACTCCTCCTTTCTCAGCAAGTCATGGGCCAGTATTAGTTCTAGTGTTTTCAACATGTTGAACAACCATAGCCCAGTTTCATCCGCTGAAATACCGGCATCCTTCCCCGGTTTTTCGTCACTCGCCTACGCCATATTGGCCACGGTAGTGTTCGATTGCCGCGAGAGTATTACGCCATTCCGATTTGTCGGACAGGTAGTTGGATAAATCATTCAGATTGACGATGCTAACCACAGGCAGGCCGTAATCGCGGCTCACTTCCTGCACCGCCGACAGGCTGCCCTGGCCGCGTTCCATGCGGTCCAGCGCGATGGCCACGCCGCACGGCGTGGCACCCGCGGCGCGGATCAGTTCTACCGACTCGCGTACCGAGGTACCGGCGGATATCACGTCATCGACGATCAGGATACGGCCCGACAGCTTGGCTCCGACGATATTGCCACCTTCGCCATGGTCCTTCGCTTCCTTGCGGTTGTAGCTGTAGGGCAGATTGTGGCCCGCGGCTGCAAAGGCGATGGCCACGGATGCCGCCAGCGGAATACCCTTGTAGGCCGGCCCAAACAAGCCGTCGAAGGCAATACCTGAATCAACGATGGCCTTCTCGTAGAATTCGCCGAGCTGTTTCAGCGACACCCCATCGTTGAACAAACCGGCGTTGAAAAAATACGGACTCATCCGCCCCGCCTTGGTCTTGAACTCTCCGAACAGCAACACCTGTTGGCGAATCGCGAAGTCGAGAAACGCTCCTTTGAAATCCTGCATGCCTATAACCTTCGTTCTGTGCGCGTTATCAGGCTGAATCTTAACGGAATCTGCTCCAGCCCCGAGTACGGCACTGTCACCTGCCTCCAGAAAATCAAGGCGCGAGGCTCCAGTCGTAATCCACTATCAGTGGGGCATGGTCGCTGAACCGCCGCGCCTTGTAGACCGAAGCGGCTTTCGCTTTTTGCGCCAAGCCAGCAGTCGCAATCTGGTAATCGATTCTCCACCCCACATTTTTCGCCCAGGCCTGGCCCCGGTTGCTCCACCAGGTGTAGGCCTCGCCTTCGTGGTCGGGATAGAGTCGGCGGTAGACGTCGACCAGGCCGACGCGCTCGAACAAGTCGCTCATCCAGGCGCGCTCTTCCGGTAGGAAGCCGGAGTTCTTGCGGTTGCCTTTCCAGTTCTTGAGGTCGATTTCACGGTGGGCGATGTTCCAGTCGCCGCACAGGATGAATTCGCGGCCGCTATTCGCCAGCGCCTCCAGGCGCGGCAGAAAACGTTCCATGAAGGCGAATTTCGCGGCCTGGCGTTCCTCGCCAGAGGAACCGGAGGGTAAATAGAGGGAAACCACGGAGAGGTCGCCATAGACCGCCTCGATATAGCGGCCCTCCGCATCGATATCGGCGATGCCGAGACCTTCGATGATCTGGTCGGGCTGTTTTCTCGAGTAAATGCCGACACCGCTGTACCCCTTCTTTTCCGCGTAATGGAAATAGCCGTGGAGGCCGGGCGGGTTGAGCATTTCCAGTGAGAGGTCGGGCGCTTGCGCCTTGAGTTCCTGGAGACAGACAACATCGGCATCCTGAGCGGCCAGCCAGGCAAAAACGCCTTTGCTGGAAGCGGAGCGAATTCCGTTAAGGTTCAGCGTAATCACACGCAGCATTGCGGCATGCCTCCTGTAAATGAAAAGTATTGTGAGTCCGTTTCAAGTGCGCAAGCAGCCTTCGCAGACACAGAAAACGGAAAAACCGCCGAAACCGGGGTTTTCGGGCCGATGCCGCCTTTCGCACAAATCCGCGAACCCGCGCCAGCACTGGCGTGGCGGGTAGACGTGAAAAAGGCCAGAGCAACATCTGGTCTTCGATTAGTGGTGGTGCTGGGTTTACTACCGAACTCCTCGCTCTTGGGGCCAGTGAGCAACGCTGCGGGCATACGCGGGAGAGTGAGGAAACTCAAGCAAGGGGCCATGATCAGGTAGGCGGCCTGCGGCGATTTGGTGGAGGCGATCATCACCGAGTCAGCAGATCGATGTAGCCCTGATAGCTATAGCTCCTGTTCTTCTTCTGCCCGGTCATCTCCTTGACAATGCCCAGTTCGGCCAACAGGCCGACCGCCGAGCTGGCCGTCGGGAAGCTCGTACTCAGCATCTGCCGTACACGCTCGATGGTGAAGCGCGGCATCGTCGGCAGCATTTCGAACAGGCGATAGGCTGCCGGGCCTGCCTTCGGCGATTCGAGTATGCGGCGACGATCCGCGGCCACCAATGTGGCGATTGCCACGATGTTTCGCTCTGCCTCGCTAGCTGAATAGGCCACCCCTTCGAGGAAGAAAACCACCCAGCCTTCCCAATCCCCTTCGGTGCGGACGTTGGACAGGCAACGGTAGTACTCCGTCTGATACTGCTTCAAGTAGCCGCTCAGGTACATCAGGGGCTCGGGCAGCAAGCCCCATTGTTCGAGGAGCGCGGCGATCAGCAGGCGGCCGATGCGGCCGTTGCCGTCGAGGAACGGGTGGATGGTTTCGAACTGGGCGTGGACCAGGGCGATCCGCACCAGGGGCGACAACGTGGGGGAAGCCTCGTGAATGAACCGCTCCATGTCGGCCAGAAGGTCCGCCACGCGCTCTGCGGGAGGTGGCACGAACACCGCGTTTCCCGGCCGGGTACCGCCGATCCAGTTCTGGGAACGGCGTAACTCGCCCGGCTGCTTGCCCGCGCCACGCACGCCATCGAGCAGCAGGCGATGCGCGTTGCACAGCAGTCGAACGCTGATCGGAAGACCTTCGGGGTCACGCAAGTTGTCACGCACCAACCGGAACGCGCCCAGATAGTTGGTGACTTCCTCGACGTCATCCATGTTGCTGACCGCAAGTCCTGCTTCTTCATCGAACAGATCGGTCAGGGTGGCCTGGGTGCCCTCAATCTGGGAAGTGAGCAGCGCTTCCTTGCGAATGGCGCTGTAGAGCAGCCAGTCCACGGACGGCACCAGTCCCGATACGCCGGACAAGCGGGCCAGGGCCAGTTCCGCGGCGCAATTGGCTGCGACGAACGACTCAAGCGCCATTCCAGGATCACTGGGCGGCAGCGGGCTGGGCACGAAGGCACGAACGGTTTCGCCCAGTGTGGTCGAAGTGATGTAGGTGCCGGCGGTGCGCTTCATATTCAAATGCCGTTAACGGTTTGGTTGTCTTATTAAAGCACGCTTTAATATGTGACGTGCAAGTAAAGAATTCTTTAATACGGATAGCCAGTCATGGGCCTGGTTCCTGAGTTATTACCCTCTTTATTACCCTTACTTCAGGGCAATTAGCCGACGGCAATGATCGCGGCGAGGTTGTAGTGCTTGGTGTTGTAGTTCTTGCCGTCTGTGGCAGTTGTCCGAATATTTCGGATAACTGAACCCTCTTCCAGCTCACTGTCGTCAAACACCTTTTTCAGGTGATAGTTGATGGTTCTGACATCAACGTCGTACAGCACGCCCATCATCTTCTGAGTGATCCAGACGTTTTCGTCGGCATACACCGCTTCCACCCCGCCCTGGCCACTGGACGCGACAAAGGTCAGGTACTCGGCCGCCGATGAGCGAACGATGGACACTTCATTTCTCTTGGCAACTTTCGGTGGTTTGTCCTTGCTCATGCCCGCCTCTTTTTTTCGCTTGCGTGCAGCGTGGTTTCGTCCTCGTAGCGTGCCTCGATACCCTGCTCGCCCGCCTGGCCGGTGAAGATCAGGAACTCGGCGGTGCTGTTGCGGATGAGCTTCTTATTGTTATCCATCATCCCACCTGTCTCCAAAGTAGTGAGTCATGCCGTCATTACCCTTTAGCCCTGCCGGGATCGAATGCCTCAAGCGCGGCCTGGAGCCAGGCGTAACCGATCCGCTCTTGTTCCAGGCGCAATGCCGGAGCGATGCGGTCCAAGCGCAGATCGTCGTACAAACTGGCTTCATCAGGATGCAGCCGGCGCAATTCCCGCTGGCTCCGCGCGTCTTCCTGACCCCAAAGGGGTTGATGCGCCATCAAGGTAGGCCGATCCATCATGAGCGAGCGGACCCGCGGCAAGTGGCTGCGCAACTGGTCGAGGATGGCGAAACCGTGGGTGTCGATGTCGCCCCAGTAGTAGATGTCCCGGTCGGCAAGCCAACTCGCCTTGGCCAGGGGGTCGAAGCCGTAGCCTGCGCCAAAAATTACCAGGCTGTCCGGCAGGCGAGGGAAAGCCAGGAAGTTGATCTCGTTTTCGGTCATGAACACCCGCCGCGCGGGGAGCGACAGGCGGGCGAACTCGTCGGCAGGCACGGTCAGGTCGGTGAGGCCGTGCAACTCGCCATTGAGCAAACGGAAGCGAACCAGCGCGGGTTTGGCGCGGAAGCCATAACGCCGCTCGAAGCCGGCCACGCCGCCGGACGCCGTCGCATCAATGGCATCCGCCGGCAAGATCAATTCCAACAGTTCAGCCAGAAGGGCGCGATGCCGCTCGATGAATTTGCTGTGCACATTCGGCACGTCGATCTGGCGCAGATACACATCGGCGCGCGGGTGCGCCGCGATCCAGCCCAGCACCCCCAGCAGGCGAGGCCAATCTTCCCCGTGTTCGAGCACGCGCAAGGGGCGCTTGATCAGCCAGTCCTGCAATGCCGGGAAAGCCTCGGCAATGCTGCCGGCCAGTTCCTGGAAGCGGGCCGCTTCGCGCCGCTTGCCGATCAAGGCCAGGGCATCCGCCTCGCCATCCAGCCAGGCCGCCACCGGCACCTGGTTGCGGCCGAGTTGGCGATGGTTGATCTCCTGGAATTCCAGCCGATAGCCGGTTTTGCCTCCCGTTTTAGCGCTTTCGGAAAGCTCGCGTATCCATTGCCGGACCGCCTCGAAACGGTCGGCCAATTCGCTGGACGACGGACCTTTCAGAGCAAGCCGCCAGGGATACAACGCCTCGCCGCTGAGGGAGGCGGTCAGCAGACGGCCGCGCTCCCATTCCCGCAGGACGCGGGCGCGCAGGTCGGCGGGGATGGTCCAGTTACTCATGCATGTAGCCCGGATGGAGCATCGCGGAATCCGGGGAACCGTGGCTCCCCCAACCCGGTGCGCGGTCCGAGCCCAAAAGCCCCGGATTCCGTTGCGCTCTATCCGGGCTACGCATCCCGTTGTTCCGCATGTCTTTCCTTCTCCGCCCGGTACTCCGCGATGGTGAGGTTGCGCAGCAGCGACTCCCGCCCTGCTTCGTTGTGCACGAAGCCGACGCTGGCCACATAGGGTTCGATGATGTGGATTTTCTGCAGCGGCGTGACGATGAGCAGTTGCAGGTTGAGGCGCTTGAACAGTTCCAGGCCGAAGCGGGCGGATTCGTCTGAACCGCGCCCGAATGCCTCGTCGATGACCACGAAGCGGAAGGTGCGGGAGTTCACCGCGCCCGCTTTTTCGTGCAACTCCAGCCCGAATTGATAGGCCAGGCTGGCTGCCAGCACGGTGTAGGCCAGCTTCTCCTTCTGGCCGCCGGACTTGCCGCCGGAGTCGGTGTAGTGCTCGTATTCCTTGTCGTCCTCCCGCCAACGCTCGGCGGCGGCGAACACGAAGCCGTTGCGCACGTCGGTGACCTTGCGGGTCCAGCGCCGGTCCAGGTCGGTCTGGCCCTCGCGGCCGCGGAAGCGCTCGATGATGGCCCTCACCTGGAGGAATTTCGCCTCGGAATACTGGGCGTCCTCGGAACCCGTAAGCGCCCCCTCTGTACAGGCGCGCAGCTCACTCTGGAAATCGCGGATCTCGGGGTCCGGGCTGGTCTGCGCTTCCAGTTCGATATAGCGACCGGGGTTGTAGTCGATCTGGCGTAGCGACTGGTTGATGCGCTCGATACGCTCCTTGATGGTCTGCCGTTCGCGGGCAAGCTGGGACTGGAAATTGGCCACCTCGCGGATGGTGTTCTCGTTGAGCAGTTCCTTGAATCGGGCCTCGAACTTCGGCAAATCATCGGCCAGCAGGTCGTTCAACATCTCGCCGTATTCGTGGGTGGCCTCGATGCTGACGTCCACGTCCTGGGTCTCCAGCGGGTAGGCGATGCTGTAGGCGCGCATGGCGTCGATGACCTTGTCGCGCAGCCGCTTGGCTTTGCCATCCTCGACATCGATCCTGGCCTGCAGCCACTCGCGCATGTCCCGCTCGCGGTTGTCGCAGGATTCCACGGTCAGGGTCTGTTCGCCCAGGGCTTCGGCGCGCATGGCCTCCAGCTGCGGGAAACGCAGCAAGCGCGCGGCCTCCTCCAGGGTCGCCAGACTTTCCTGGCTATCGCCCAGCAGGGCGCGGGACTGGTTCTGCTTCTCCTCGTTGCGGGCCTGATCCTGGTGGCGTTCGCGGATATCCCCTTCGGTCTGGTCGAGGGTCGTTTCCAGCGCCGTCAACTGGCTGGCCAGGGTGTGCAACAGATCGGATGCGGCTTCCAGCGTGCGCTTTTCCGCTTCCAGACCGGCGATATCCGCCACCAGGGGCTGCCAGTCCAGTTCCTGGTAATCGCGGAATTCACCGATGCGCGCCAGATTGGTGATCTGGCCCGAGAGCCGTGTCAGTTCCGCCTGCGCTTCGGCGATCCGGGCCGCAGCGGCCTGCATGTCTGTTTCCAGTAACCGGGCGCGTTGCTCCAGGGCAGCGATCTTGCCCTCGTTACTCCAACCCAGGACGTAACGGCTACGGTCGTCCAGACGGTGACGATCATCCTTCTCGTGCCGCTCATTGCCGGACTTGATTTGGCCGGCGCGGGTCACCGCCTGGCGCTCGCGGCGAAACTGTTCCAGGGTGTCGCAGCAGACGTAGTCGAAGCGCTTCGCCAGTTCCTGTTCGATCCAACCGTAGAAGGGCGAATCCGGCTTGATGGTCAGCTTGCGCGGCAGGGAATCCGGATTCGTACTTGCCACGCCGGCGGCGACACCGACCCGTACCCGGTAGTACACCAGACGGCCGCGAAGCTGGGTGCGATCCACCCATTCGGCTACCGCCGGGTAATGCCGATCCGGCACCAGCAGCGACAGGCCGAAGTTATGCAGCAGCCGTTCCGCCGCGCCCTCCCACGCCTTGTCATCGGGCCGCACCTGGATCAGCTCGCCGGCGAAAGACAGGTCTGCTTCGTCCAGTTTCAGGGCGGCGCACAGGGCGCGGCGAATAGCCACCTGGGATTCGTCGATGTTGCTGCGCCGCGCCCGCAGGCCGACCAGTTCCTGTTGTAACTGGTCGTGCTCGCCTTTGTGGGTGCGCAGGTCAACGCCGGCCTCGGTCAGGCGGTTCTGCTGTTCCGCCTCCTTCTCGCGCAGTTTGCCGCTCAGGCTCTCGCACAGGCCGCGATGGCTGACGAAACGTTCCGGCCCGGTCAGCGGCAGCAGGCCCAGTTCCCGCGCGAGCTCGGCATAACGCTCGGCACGTTGCAGGCGCCGCTGCTTTTCGGCTTCCTTGGTGCTGATTTCCGTGCCGATCCAGGCCAAGCGGTTGCCGCCGTTCTCGGCGATGTCGCGCTTGAGTTGATCGCGTTGCGCCCAGAGTCCGCGCCGGGTCTCGTCCAGCACGGCAATACGCGCATCGATGCGCTGGCGTTCCATACCCAACGTGACCAGTCGCTTCTCCAGCAGCGCTGCCTTCAACTCGGCGAACCAGGCCTTGAGGGCGTCACGCGCACCGCGCAAGTCGTCCACCTGTGCAATCAGCTCGGCGTGCCGCACGCCATCCGCCACCAGGGGTTGCAGGCGCGCCACCTGATCCTTGGCCTTGAGCACGGCGGCATGGGCCCGGTTGAGATCGTCGAAGTGGTGGATCAGCGCATCGATGCGGGTTTCCACATCGAAGGCTTCCAGCATGTGTTCACGCACAAAGTCGGTCAGGTTGCCCACCGACTTCATGGAAACCGTCTGGTGGAACAACGCCATCGCCTGCTCATTTTCGATACCGAAGCGGCGGCGGAACCAGGCGCCGTAGGGCGGGAAGGTGTCGTGCAGCTCGATGCCGCGCCGGGCGCGCAGGCGCTTGCGCAAGTCGTTGATGTCGCTGCCGAAACCGGCGAAATCCTGAGCGATGGACAGCGCTTGATCCGCAGCCACGAAGAAGCGCGCCGGCTGGCCTTGGACCTCCTTCAGCCAGAACACCTGGGCCAGGGTCACGGTCTGGTCGAAGCCGGTATTGCGGAATACCCCGAGGATCACGGAATAGGTATTGTGGTCGCGTAATGCCACCGGCTTGGCTGCCAAGCCCGAGTCAGTGCGCTCCGATTTGTAATGGCCCAGCACATAGGAACGCAGCGTGCGTTCACGCGCGTCCGCGCCGGCTGCCTTGTTGTAGGCAATGCGATGGGCGGGCACCAACAGAGTGGTGACCGCGTCGACCAGGGTGGACTTGCCGGAACCGATGTCGCCGGTCAGTAGCGCGTTGTCGCCATTGGGCATGAGCGACCACACCCGCTTGTCGAAGGTGCCCCAGTTGTAGACCTCCAAGCGGTGCAATCGAAAACCGGCCTGCTCGTCACCGCTCGCAAAATCCAGCTCAGTTTCCAGCTCACTTTCCAACCCTCCGGCTTGTGTCACTCGGTCACCTCCGGTCCAACCAGGCCGGCGCGATAGGCGTGCAAGCGCTGATCGAATTCCGCCAGCCATTGAGCGTCAATAAAGGCCTTGAGAATGCGGCGTACCTCGAACGCCTGGTCGCCACTGGGCGCTTTCAGACGGCGCACGAAGCCCAGTTCGATGATCTTGTTGAGGTGGGTTTCCACTTGATCGATCAATTTCGCCTCGTTACTGCCTGAAGGCAGAAACACCCGAATCAGTTCGACGATCTCATCACGTGTCAGGATCAACCGAGTATCGCCACCGCCGGCGTCGAACTCGGCCAGCTTCTTGCGCAGCAGCGCGAGCAGCAGACTGACCGGGAAGGACAAGGCGCGGCGTTGCACCAGGCGCGGCAAGTCGGGTTCCCCCTCATTGACGACACGGGTGCGCAGGAAGGCATAGCCCTCGGCCTCGTCGAGAATCAGTTCCAGGCCCACCACGGCCACATAGTCGCGAACGCGGGCCTGTAAAGTCAGCAGATCCCGCCAGAGCGTGGTGTCACTTTCGCGGTAGACCACTCCCTTCATCAGCCCGACCAGCACACGGGGTAACGAAACCCCCTGGTTCGATTCCGTCGTATCCATGACGTTCATCTCACAAAACTCACGCGCGGCAAGGTCGCTCGCCGCGCCTTTCCGGACGGCTCCTGCCAGGCCACGGACTCCCGCGTGTCCTCCTCGAAAACCGTCTTGTGGTCCTCGCTGGCCAGGGCTAACCAGGCCACCAGTTCCGCCAGTCCGTGTTCCAGGGGATGCCGCGCCACCAATTCGCCCAGCGTGATCTGCGACTTTTCCTGGAGCGACTGGCGGATCCAGCCGGCCAGCCGTGCCTTGTCCACCACCACCTGGCCGAACAGGGCCTCGGTTTCGACATCGTCCCCGCCGTCGAGCAAGACCTGTTCGGTAATGACCGGGCGAATCGGCGGTGAATACAGGGGGCGCTCCATGGGCAGTTCGATGCTGGGCGTGGCCTCGTCCAATTCCATGAAGCCACCTGCCGGTGGCGCCACCCGCACGGCCAGTGCCTGGGTTTCGATGCCATGCAGCACTTCCATGATGCGGCGGTTCTCCAGCCAGGCCTGGTCGTCGAGAAAGCGGCGCAACTGCATGGACAGCAGCGCCACCGTGCGCTGGGTGTGCTCGCCGGCCTCCAGCCAGTCGTAGTGGATGCGCTTCAGTCGGCCATCCGGCGCCAGCGCCTTGACCGCCGCCAGGCCGAAGGCCGACTCCAGCAGGCTCGACAACTCCTCCTGCCGCGCCGGCGACATGAGGAAATCCCAGAAGGCGCGGAAACTGCGGCCCTGGTCGGAATCGGCAATGGCATCGCGCTCGCCGAAGATGCTTTCAAGGAGGGCACCCTTGCCGCCATCCCAGAGGGCGATGCGCTCGCGCACGCTGCGGTCCAGGTTGCGGAAGTTCTGTTCCACCTCGCGGAAATCCGACAGGAGTTCCCGCGCCGTGGCCGCCACCTGCTGAAACCGGTCCTTCACCGCCGTGTCGTCCAGCACCGGCATGTCCCCCGCCCGCACCCGTTCGATTTCGGCATCGATCTCGGCACGGCGCTTCTCCAGTTCACGGATGCGCGCCTCGGGATCGGTCTGGCTGCCTTCCACCATCTGTCGCAACAATTCGAACACCGTCATCAGCCGCGACTCGGTGCCGACAAAAGCACGCTGGGTCAGGTTCTCCAGCCAGGCCAGGGCTTTCTCGGTGGCGGGGGTCAGATCGAAATGCGCCTCGTCGGAACCGGGCGGATAGAACTTGCGCAACCAGCCCTTGTCGTTGGCCGCCCAGTCGTCCAGGTATTGCGCGGCGGAACGAGGAAAGACGCCCTCGCCCAGGGACAGGCGCAGGCCGAACAGGACATCCTCCAGTTTCTCCACCAGATCGGCCTGCGCCATCACCCGCACGTTGGGCGCCACAAAAACCTGATGCAGAAAGCTCGCCGCCAGCGGCGCATGGGGTGAATCCAGCAGTCGCCAGGCTGGGTGGCCGCGGCGCAACGTGTCGAGGGTGGCGTAGTCGAGTGGCATGGTTACTTTCCAGATACTGGCCTGGGTTAGTTATTCTTCTTGGCCAACTTCTTGTTCGCGGCCTCCAGTTGCTGAATGCTGGCTTCGGGCTTGGGAAGGTTTTCAGGCATGGTTCCACCCAGTTCCTGGATGGTCTGGCGCACCTTGCGGCCCACCTCGAAGTGGGTGCGGTTGGCTTGCGTCTTGCCGCTCACCTGGTCACGGCGCAGTTTCTCCTCGGTTTGCGTGGCACGGAACAGATTGGCGGCCAACTCTGTGCTACCCATGTGGTCGAGAATCTTCTGACTCTTCTTCAAACCCTTGCGGGCATGAATGTCCTTGTTGCCCATGCCGCCGTATAACCCCTTGTAGCCGTGGTCCTGAAAGATGGCGTAGTCCAGACTGGTTTCCACCCCGGCCTGTTTGGCGGCAGCAGCCAGATGCTTGTTGTGCATCGCCAATTCGTTGCGGATGGCAAGGCGCTTCTCATCCTCGCTCAGACGGGCGAAGTGGGCGTCATCCGCCAATTCTTGCCGCCGCGTCTGCATGGCAAAGTAAGTTTGGCCGTTGGCGATCACCGGCTTGCGTGGATCGCCGTTCTGCACGATCAGGTAGCAGGCGTAGCGGGAAAGGCGCACATCCGGTACCGGTCGCTGGGCACCCGCCCCGATCGGGACCATTTTGGTGGCGTCACCGAAATGGTCCGTGGCGGCATGTCCGGATTGCTCGCACGCTACCCGAGCTTTCTCGACCACCACCAGGAAATTCCGCCAGTCCTGGTACTCAAGCAGAGGCGCCAGATCGCGGGCGGACCAGAATTCCTCTCCTGCTGCATCCAACTGGCGGATGCCTTCAAAGGTGGCGTGGTGGTGTTGGGCGATGGATTTGTCCGTCATATTGTCTTTTCCCCGTAAATTCATGGACTGTCGGCTGCAACGTCGTGTGCCAACAGGTTTGGCTTTCCAGCCTGAAATACCCGCGACCGGTGCCATGCAAGATAGGCCTGGTGCTCGACCGTCACCCAGCGAAGCACCAAGGACTCGTCCAGCCGCAGCTGAACCCGTTGTTCCGCTGACAGTCTCGGCGAGCAGATCAGCCCTCCGGCGATATCGAAACTGATGAGACCCCGGTCGAACAGGGCGTCCAGGTTGGCCACCAGCAGGAAGCCGTTGAAGACATCCAGGCGTTCCTCGTCGCTTTCGCAATCAGCCCACGGCTTGGCATGACTGGCCCGCAGGACATCAGACAGGTCGACACCCGTGACGGCGCAAGCGCCACTCCAGTAATTCAGGAGTGCTTCTCGAAACGTATCCTGACCGACACGTTGCTTCACCATCCGCTCGACTTCCGTGCCACCCGGAGGAATGGCCGCGATGGCTTTTCTGACCCGCTCCCGATAAGTGGCAGCCGCCTGATTGGGCAACGACTGAGCGAGTTCTGCCGCGCGCCGAAGCAAGCGCGCCAGGTGCTCGATATCGGACGCCACAAACACGCCGGGATAAGGTGGCCGCCAGGGAGCCGACGTAGCCATGCTCGTGCGTCGTTTGCGCCAGCGGCTGGATGCCAGGAAGCTCACCTGCATCGGCACATCCGCAACCATGTCAAGCACGGGGTCGGTGGAGGATCAGCAGAAGACCGTCGCCGATGTCGCAGGCAAACTGTTTGGCACGCACATCACGGTATTTCACCGGCGCGCCGTCGCGCAGGAGCGCGTATTTCTCCTCGTTCATCTGCACTAGGGTCTTGGTCACGTCTTCCCGCGCCACCTGGGCTAGGGCCTGGGCATAAGCCTCCTCCGGCAGACCGGGATTGAGTCGGCGCAGCGCGGCGCCCACCTCCCGGCGCAGCACCACTTCGCGGTCGGAATCGCGCCCCAGCAGGCTGTTCGGCCCGAAGTCCTCGTCGTCGTGGGCGAACACCGAGCCCCATTCGAGTTGCTTTTCCAGAAACTCGGCGGTGGGAGCCTGGATCAACAAATCTTCCGAGTAATCTTTCTTGGTCATCGGCGGCCCTTCCCTGGCTTGTTATTTATGACGGCTGCTGTGGCCACAAACGGCTGGTATGCACCAAGGCCACAATCCACACCGTATCGCCGCTGATTTCGTACACCGGGCGGTAGCTCTCGTGCGGTATCAGTTCTCGCGTGCCGGGAATGCGTCCCGGAGGCTCCAGAAACGGAAACTCAGCCAGTTGGCGCGCCGCCTGCGAGAACAACTCGTCCACCCGTGCGGCCGCCAGCGGGTTGTCCTCGGCGATATACGCCCAGATGGCGAAGCGTTCTTCGTCGGCTTCAGGCGTCCAGCGTAGCTTCATCACCGGCCCAACAACTGGGCGCGACGGGCGGCGAATTCGGCCTCCACCTCCTCATTGCCGCGCCCACGCCCGGCGGCGATCGACAGCCGGGCCTTCTCAACCTTCTGGCGCAAGAACTCGTCGTATTCCTGTTGCTCGTGCTGGCGCCGCACGAACTCGCGCATCAGCTCGCGCAGGATCTGCGAAGCCGGGCGGTGCGCCGTCTCGGCGGCGGCCATGAACTCGGCGCGCAGATCCGGTTCCAGCTTCATGGTGAAAACGGCTTCCTTGGGCATATCCAGTCCTCCGATGAAAGGTACTTACCAAGTGTATACAAAATCATGCCGCCGGGCCGCGTGGCGGCTCATCCCCAGGCGGGCTATAAGCGCTTCCCAGGAAAAATATTTATTCCCGAATAATCATGATGTTACAAAGAAGTCGCCGGGCATTTTGACAACGAGTTTGGACGGAGCTGGGACGATACGACGGAAATCAGTCCAAAAGCCGCCCGTGATCAACCTGCCGGGTGACGGCGACTTGCGGTCGACCCGTTGGCCTTCGAGACTCATGCGGCCACGGCCACCGCCTCGGGCAGGGGGATGCCGGAAACGTCGAACTGGCCGGACATCAGTTTGGGGAGGAGGAGGTCGCGGGCTTGTGCCAATGCCGTATTGGCTTTTCCCAACTGCTCAGCTTGTTCCAGCATGGGCCAAACCAGCCGATGGAACTCACGCTTCAGTTCCTGAGTCGGCAGCCAGATTTCTATTGCACCAATATCCGCGCGGCTCAACTCAAGCTGGTTGGTCGCACCTTTTCCCATATCTGAAAAGATGGGTTCCAAATTGAGTAGGGCTTGGCCGAAGTAGGTTGACGATTCTTCATCTGTCGGTCGAGCGATCGTGACATGCGTGTCCACGGTGCAGTCTGGAATGGGAGCGCGAACCTGTGCGACTCGCCCCAAAGTGCCGGCACCCGTAGAGTTGATCAGTACATCCCATATTTGGACCAATCGGTCGGGCTTCACGTCTTTTGATTGGCGGCGGGCCGGCCCCATCGACAGCCGGCCAGCGCGGATGCATTTCTGGTTGATCACCCAGCCCTTCGCTGCATCGTCGTATTTGGGCGCAATGCCACGGCACAGAGAGAGGAAAAACCGCCGAAACCAAGGTTTTCTGGCCGATGCCGCCTTTCGCACAAATCCGGGAACCCGTGCCAGGACTGGCGTTTCGGGCAGACGTGAAAAAGGCCAGAGCAACGTCTGGCCTTCAATTAGTGGTGGAGAGGAGGAGGATCGAACTCCCGACCTCCGCATTGCGAACGCGGCGCTCTCCCAGCTGAGCTACCCCCCCACGCGAGGCGGCGAATATAGCAAAAAAGCCTTTCAGGGCATAGGCGAGGGATTATTCCAGTGGGCACGCCAGAGTAGCCAGGCACCGATCAGGATCATGGGCAGGGAGAGCCACTGGCCCATGCTGACGGTGTAGGAGAGGCCGAAGATGCCTTCGTCCGGGGTGCGGAAGAACTCGCCGATACCACGGAATACGCCGTAGCCGAGCATGAAGGCGCCGGAAACGGCGCCGATCGGTCGGGGGCGCGAGGAATACCACCACAGGATGAGGAACAACAGCAGACCTTCCATTCCGGCCTGGTAGAGCTGGGAGGGGTGGCGCGGGGTGGCGTCGACATTCGGGAACACCATTGCCCAGGGCAGGGAGGGGTCGGCGGCACGGCCCCAGAGTTCACCGTTGATGAAGTTGCCGATGCGGCCGAACATCAGGCCCAGCGGCACCAGCGGGCCGACGAAGTCACCGACTTGCAGGAAGCTGCGTCCGGTCTTGCGGCCATAGGCCCAGAGCGCGATCAGCACGCCTGCCAGGCCACCGTGAAAGGACATGCCACCTTTCCATACCGCGATGATTTCCGCCGGGTGGCTGAAGTAATAACCGGGTTGGTAGAACAGCACTTCACCGAGGCGACCGCCTATCACCACGCCGAGCACGCCCCAGAACAAGAGATCGTCGATGTCCTTGTAGCTCCAGCCGGATTGTGCGTTGCAGCGGCCGCGGCCGAGCAGGATGAAGGCGGCGAAGGCCAGCACATACATCAAACCGTACCAGCGCACGGCGAGCGGGCCGATGGCGATGGCGATGGGATCGAACTGGGGGTGAACGAGCATGGTCGGGCCTGGGAGGGTGCGCCAATGAAGGCTGGGATAAAATGCGGCGGATTATAGAGACTCAAGGTTGAATCCCATGCCCGTATACCGCTCCCGTACTACCACCCAAGGTCGCAACATGGCGGGCGCCCGCGCGTTGTGGCGCGCCACCGGCATGAAGGATGGCGATTTCGAGAAGCCGATCATCGCCATCGCCAACTCGTTCACCCAGTTCGTGCCCGGCCATGTGCATTTGAAGGACATGGGGCAGCTGGTGGCGCGCGAGATCGAGGCGGCTGGCGGCGTGGCCAAGGAGTTCAACACCATCGCCGTCGATGACGGCATCGCCATGGGCCACGGCGGCATGCTGTATTCGCTGCCGTCGCGCGACCTCATCGCGGATTCGGTGGAATACATGTGCAACGCGCATTGCGCCGACGCGCTGGTGTGCATTTCCAACTGCGACAAGATCACCCCCGGCATGTTGATGGCGGCGCTGCGCCTGAACATCCCCGTGGTGTTCGTTTCCGGCGGGCCGATGGAAGCCGGCAAGGTGATCTGGGACAACAAGACGATCAAGCTGGATCTGGTGGACGCGATGGTGCAAGCCGCCGATTCCCACTGTTCAGACGAGGAAGTGGCCGCCACCGAACGTTCCGCCTGCCCCACCTGCGGTTCCTGTTCCGGCATGTTCACCGCCAATTCGATGAACTGCCTGACCGAGGCCCTGGGGCTGAGTTTGCCCGGCAACGGTTCGCTGCTCGCCACCCACGCCGACCGCAAGGAACTGTTCCTGCGCGCCGGGCGGCTGATCGTCGATCTGGCGAAACGCTATTACGAAGGCGACGACGCCACTGCGTTGCCGCGTTCCATCGCCACCTTCGAAGCTTTCGAAAACGCCGTGTGCCTGGACATCGCCATGGGCGGCTCCACCAACACCGTGTTGCACCTCTTGGCGGCGGCGCATGAGGCCGGCGTCAACTTCACCATGAAGGACATCGACCGCCTCTCCCGCCGCGTGCCCAACCTGGCCAAGGTGGCGCCTTCCACCCAGCTTTACCACATGGAAGACGTGCATCGCGCCGGTGGCGTCATGGCCATCCTCGGCGAGCTCGACCGCGCCGGCCTGATCCACCGCGACTGCCACACCGTACACAGCCGAACCATGGGCGGCGCCCTGTCGGTGTGGGACGTAATGCAGGCGCACGACGTTTCCGTGTTCGACTTCTTCAAGGCCGCGCCCGGCGGCGTGCCGACTCAGGTGGCGTTCTCGCAGAACCGCCGCTTTCCGGAGCTGGACCTGGATCGCGCCAACGGCTGCCTGCGTGACAAGGCGCACGCCTATTCCCAGGATGGCGGCCTCGCCGTGCTGCACGGCAACCTGGCGCTGGACGGCTGCATCGTGAAGACCGCCGGAGTGGACGAGAGCATCCTCAAGTTCACCGGCCCGGCGCGCATCTTCGAGAGCCAGGACGCGGCGGTGGCCGCCATCCTGGCCGACCAAATCCGCGAAGGCGACGTCCTGGTGATTCGCTACGAAGGCCCGCGTGGCGGCCCCGGCATGCAGGAAATGCTCTACCCGACCTCGTATCTGAAATCCAAAGGCCTCGGCAAGGCCTGCGCCCTGGTCACCGACGGCCGCTTCTCCGGCGGCACCTCGGGCTTGAGCATCGGCCACGCCTCCCCGGAAGCAGCGGAAGGCGGCGCCATCGGCCTGGTGCGTGAAGGCGACAGCATCGAGATCGACATTCCCAACCGCACGATCCGCGTCGCCGTATCCGATGACGAACTGGCCAGCCGCCGCGCCGAGATGGAAGCGAAGGGCGCGCAAGCCTGGAAGCCGGTCGGCCGCGACCGCCCGGTTTCGGCGGCGCTACGCGCCTATGCCGCCATGACCACCAGCGCGGCGTTTGGCGCGGTTCGTGATGTGACACAGGTGGAACGGAAATAGGAGGGCACATGGGACTGCCATTGACGAAATCCGAGGGCAAGCCGCGCTATACCTATGCGGATTACCTGACCTGGCAAGGTGAGGAGCGCTACCAGATCATCGAAGGCGAGGCTTTTGTCATGGCCCCCGCGCCCGCCGTGCGGCATCAGGCCGTGGTCATGGAGGTTTCCAGCCAGGCCCATGTGGCGCTCAAAGACACACCCTGCCAAGTATTTACCGCTTCCCTGGACGTTCGGCTACCTAAAGCCGACGAATCGGACGATCAGATCGACACCGTGGTGCAACCGGATGTGCTGGTGGTCTGCGACCCACGCAAAGTGGATGAGCGAGGTATTCGCGGCGCGCCGGACTGGGTGGTGGAAGTACTCTTTCCCTTCACCGCCGGCCTGGATCATGTAAAAAAACGACGACTCTACGAACTTGCGGGTGTTCGCGAATACTGGCTGATCCAGCCCATGGACCGCGTTCTGACCGTCTATACGCTGAAGGATGGCGCATACGGCCGCCCCCATATCCAGGAACTCGAAGGCGAAACCCCGGTGGGCGTGCTGGAAGGCGTGGTCATCCAGTGGGACGAACTTGCCGCCCGCCTGCCGCCGCCCGGGTTCTGAACCCATGCCGCTCCCCGATACCCCGGAGCAAGCCCCCGCCGAGCAGGACCCGCTGGCGCGCTTCCGCAACTGGCGCGGTTTTCTCGCCGCCAGTGTCATGCTCAACCTCTTGTTCATCTATGGCATGCTCGGCGCCGTCTCCGACCCGAACGGCGCCATCTGGTACAAGGTCTTGGCCTGGTTGCCGTTCAACGCCATCGCCACGGCGGTCTACCTCGCCATCATGGCCCGCCTGGCCGACACCCCCGGCGGGGTGTTCTACCGCATTCTCTGCGCCCTTATGATCGTCGCCAGTTGGAGCGTCATGTTTGGCGCCTGAATCCGTTTCCCCGACTTGTAAGCCATTCAACCAGGAGTTCGACCCATGCCCCTCGCCGCTTTGAACAAACGCTTTGGCCTTGCCGACCAACTCAAATTCGTCGAAGGCCCCGGCGGTCTGATTTTCGCGGAAATCGACAACGCACTCGGCACCGCCTACCTGTGCCTGCAAGGCGCGCACATCACCACCTTCCGGCCCAAGGACCAGGACGAGCCGGTGATCTGGCTGTCCGATTACGCCAAGTTCGCGCCGGGCAAATCCATCCGTGGTGGCGCCCCGGTGTGCTGGCCCTGGTTTGGCGCGCATGCCACGGAAGCCGGCTTCCCCGGCCACGGCTTCGCGCGCACGGTAATGTGGGAGGTGACCGCGAGCGGCGCGCTGGCAAGCGGTGAAACCGAAATCACCCTGGCCTTGGTCGAGAACGAGCAAACCCGCGCGCAATGGCCGCACAAGAGCCGGGTGGAACTGAATGTGGTGGTGGGTAAGAGTCTGAAAGCCAGCCTGATCACGACCAATCTAGGTGATAGCGACATCACCATCGGCGAAGCCCTGCACACCTACCTCCAGATCGGCGACATCGACGAGATCAGGGTGCTCGGCCTGGAAGGCTGCGAGTACGTGGACAAGGTCGGCGGCGTGACTCGTCGCACCCAGGGCGGCGCGGTCACCTTCGATGGTGAAGTCGACCGGGTTTACGTGAACACCGAAGCCACCTGCGTGATCGAGGACAGCCGCCTCAAGCGCCGCCTCATCATCGCCAAGCGCGGCTCGCGTTCCACCGTGGTGTGGACACCCTGGACGGAAAAAGCCGACAAGATGGGCGACTTCGGCCCCAATGGCTGGCGCCGCATGGTCTGTGTCGAATCGGTCAACGCCCTGGAGAATGTGGTCGTCATCCCGGCCGGACAGAGCCACGCCATGAGCGTGGAGTATTCGGCGGAAGCGCTTTGAGGAGTTGCTCCCTTATCTCAAAGCGAGGCGGGTTCTCCGAGGCTAACCGTAGGCCAGGTTGCGGTTCTATCGCAACCTGGCGACTTAAAACCAATTTTTCATAGATGAACCAACGCGTCAGGTAGCCTTCGGCAACCTGACCTACGTTGGGTTTTTCCATTGGATCCCCTCTTGATCTACACCAATCCCACCGCCCCGCCTTCGCGCTACAATGCGCGCCCTTCAAAGCCTTGAATTAACAGCGGAATGCAGCTTTTCGCCTGTGGCGTAAACCATCACACAGCGCCGGTTTCCATCCGCGAGCGAGTCGCGTTCGGGCCGGACATCCTGCCGCGCGCCCTGACGGATGTGACCGGTGAGCGCGGCCCGGCACGGGAAGCGGCGATCCTGTCGACCTGCAACCGCACCGAGATCTACTGCAACACGTCGCAGCCCGCGGAGGTGGCGGAATGGCTGGCCAACTTCCACGGCCTGCCGCCGCGCGACGTCAAACCCTATCTCTATCTGCACCCCGGCAGCGAAGCCGCCAACCACGCTTTCCGCGTGGCGTCCGGGCTGGATTCGATGGTCCTGGGTGAAACCCAGATCCTCGGCCAGATGAAGCAAGCGGCGGAAAAGGCCGCCGCAGCCGGCACCCTCGGCCTGCTCCTCAACAAGCTGTTCCAGCGCACCTTCTCGGTGGCCAAGGAAGTGCGCACGGCCACCGAAATTGGCGCCAGCACCGTGTCCATGTCCGCGGCAGCGGTCAGCCTGGCGGAACGCATCTTCCCGTCGATCAAGGAACAGTCCGTTCTGTTCATCGGTGCCGGCGAGATGATCGACCTGGTCGCCACCCACTTCGCCGCCAAGGGCCCGCGCCGCTTGATGGTGGTGAACCGCACCATTGAGCGCGCGCGCGATCTCGCCAACAAGTTCGGCGGCGAAGCGGCTGCGCTCAGCAACCTGCCGGAATTGCTGCACGAGTTCGACATCCTGGTCACGTCCACCGCCAGCCCCCTGCCCATCGTCGGCCTGGGCATGGTGGAACGCGCGATCAAGGTGCGCAAACACCGCCCCATCTTCATGGTCGATCTGGCGGTACCGCGCGACATCGAAACCGAGGTAGGAGAGATGGACGACGTCTTCCTCTATACCGTCGACGATCTCGGCGAGGTGGTACGCGCCGGCCAGGGCAACCGCCAGTCGGCGGTGGTGCAGGCGGAAGCCATCATCGCCTCCAGCGTCAACGAGTTCATGCACTGGATAGACACCCGCCGCACCGTGCCGGTGATCCGCTCCCTGCGCGACCACAGCGAACGTCTGCGCCGGAACGAACTGGACAAGGCGCACAAGGCCCTGCTGCGCGGCGACGACCCGCAAGCCGTGCTGGATGCCCTGAGCCGCTCCCTGATGAACAAGCTCATGCACGAACCCTGCCACGCGCTCAATCAGGCCGGAGACGATGAGCGCGAACACCTCGCGCGTCTGGTTTCCCGCCTTTACAACCTGCATAGCGAGTAGTTGGCAATTCGCAGTTGGCGGCTGGCCGTTATCCAGACTGCCGACTGCCAGCCGCCAACTTGAAAAATGAAATCCACCCTCCAAGCCAAGCTCGAGCAACTCGCCTTCCGCCTGGAAGAGATCAGCGGTTTGCTCTCCGATGAGCGCGCCACGGCGGACATGGCGCAGTACCGTAAGCTCAACCAGGAACATGCGGAAATCACCCCGGTGGTGGCGCACTACCACGCATGGCTGCTGGCGCGCGCGGATCTGAATACCGCCGAGGGATTGCTGTCCGACCCGGACATGAAGGAATTCGCCCAGGAAGAAGCGGAAGCCGCCAGGGCGCGCATCGCCGAACTCGACCAGCAATTACAACTCCTCCTGCTGCCACGCGACCCCAACGACGAGCGTAACCTGTTCCTGGAAATCCGCGCCGGCACTGGCGGCAACGAATCCGCCCTGTTTGCCGGCGATCTCTTGCGCATGTACAGCCGCTACGCCGAACGGCAGCGCTGGAAAGTGGAAATCGTCTCGGAAAGCGCGGGCGAAGTCGGCGGCTACAAGGAAGTCATCTGCCGCGTGGTCGGCGCCGGCGCTTACTCGAAACTCAAGTTTGAATCCGGCGGCCATCGCGTGCAGCGGGTGCCGGAAACCGAGACCCAGGGCCGCATCCACACCTCCGCCTGCACCGTCGCGGTAATGCCGGAAGCGGATGAAGCCGAGGCCATCGACATCAATCCGGCCGATCTGCGTATCGACACCTACCGCGCCAGTGGCGCAGGCGGCCAGCACATCAACAAGACCGACTCCGCCGTGCGCATCACCCACCTGCCCAGCGGCCTGGTGGTGGAATGCCAGGACGACCGCTCGCAGCACCGCAACAAGGCGCAGGCCCTGGCCGTGCTCGCCGCGCGCCTGAAAGACATGCAGGACCGCGCCGCCCACGCCAAAGAAGCCAGCACCCGGAAAAGCCTGATCGGAACCGGCGACCGCTCCGACCGCATCCGCACCTACAACTTCCCGCAGGGTCGCCTCACCGACCACCGCATCAACCTCACGCTGTACAAGCTTGGCCAGATCATGGAAGGCGACCTCGACGAACTCATCACCGCGCTCACCGCCGAATACCAGGCGGACTTGCTCGCGGCGCTGAGCGGTGAAGGTTGATGTAGCGCCGGCATCCTTGCCGGCGTCTTTTGAAAAAATGCCGGCAGGGATGCCGGCGCTACAAGTGGCCGACCACCTCGCTCACGCCGCCCGCCAACTGGCGGAAGCGCTCGACCTCCCGCCCCGTGAAGCCCGCCTGGAAGCGCAAATCCTGTTCGCCCACGCCCTCGGCGTGAACCGCGCCTGGCTGATCGGCCATGACCGCGACAGCTTGACGCCGGATCAGGAAAGCACCGTCGAAGCCCTGCTCATGCGCCGTCTGGCCGGCGAACCAGTCGCCTACCTGCTGGGCGAGCGCGAGTTCTACGGGCGCCCGTTCCAGGTCACGCCCGACGTGCTCATTCCCCGGCCGGATACTGAGCTGCTGGTGGAACTCGCCCTGCAACGCCTGCCACAGGACGCAGCTTTGAACGTCCTCGATGTCGGCGTCGGCAGCGGCGCGGTGGCCATCAGCCTGGCGCTGGAACGGCCGCGCTGCCGGGTCACCGGCGTCGATCTCAGCGCGGGCGCCTTGCGGGTAGCCGAGGCCAATGCCGAAGCGCTGCATGCCGCTGTCGAATTCCTCGCCAGCGATGTTTATGTCGCGCTGGGTGCGCGTCGCTTCCACCTCATCGCCAGCAACCCGCCCTACATCGCCACCGCCGACCCGCACCTGGAGCGGGGCGATCTCCGTTTCGAGCCGCCCCAGGCCCTGGCTTCCGGCTGCGACGGCCTCGACCTGATTCGCCGTCTGGTCAGCGAAGCGCCCACCCACCTGGAAGCTGGCGGCTGGCTGTTGCTGGAACATGGCTGGGACCAGGCCGCTGCCGTGCGTGCCCTGTTGTGCCAGAGAGGCTTCGGCGCCGTGTTCAGCGCCACCGACCTGGCCGGCCACGAGCGGGTGACGGGCGGGGTGTTTCCCGTTGGATAGCGGGGAAAGCGCCTCGGAACATGCACAACCTCATGTTTTTCCAGAACATGCCGCTAATATAGGCAAGGTGGGTATTCCCCCCGAACGGAGCCGGCAACATGGATGTTTTCAGCGTCACCAGTGACAACCTGTTCACCCTGTCTTCGCAGAACACCGCGCAGAAGGAAAACATCGCCCTGCGCGCGTTGAATACCGGCCTGGAACAGTTCAGCGCCAAGCAATATGACCTTGCCATCACCAACTTCCAGCGTTCCATCAGCCTGGCGCCGACCGCCGACTCCGCGCTCAATGCCTATGACTACATGGCGCGCGCGCAACTCACCCAGGGCAAGACCCAGGCCGCGATCGATACCTACGGCAAGGCGCTGAAGATCGCTCCGAATCGCGACGATATGCATGTGCAGTTGGGCAAGATTTACACCACGGAAGGCCGTATGGACGAAGCGCGTGACCAGTACAAGCTCGCGGTGAAATACAACCCCAGCTCCGCCAATCGTTATGCCCTGGGGCAGGGCTTGCTCGGCACCGGGCAATATGGCGAAGCTGCTCAGCAGTTCGAACTGGTGCGCCAGCAGGGGCCGAAAGAGCCCTTCGGCTTCTTCGGCCTCGGCCAGACCTATGCCAAGCAGGGCAAGCTGGATGCGGCCATCGAAGCCTTCAAGAGCGCCGTCGGCATCCAACATGACTACCTCGATGCCTACTCGGAAATGGGCTACGCCTACACAGACAAAGGCAATATCAGCCAGGCGAATGACATCGTCAGCACCCTCAATACCCTCTCACCCAGCGACACCACGCTGGCCAACAGCCTCACCCAGTACATCTACGAAAAGACCCAGCCGAAAATGACGGCGGCTTACGTCAGCGACCTCTACACACCCTTCCTTTCCAGCCAGGGGCCGAGAACCAGTCTGAGTTCCATGAGCAATTATTTGACCAACGCCGGTGACGAGCACACCTTCGCAATGGTGTTCCAGTTCGACAAGTCAATGGATCAAAACTCGGTACAGAACGTTTTCAACTGGAACATCTCCCGTGCCGGCGGCACCGGCCGCGCCGATGGCTACAACTACGACATGACGCTGCCCACCACGGAAGTCACCCTGCCTTCCACGCCACTGGCCGTTTATTACAACCAGAGCGAACAAACCGCCACCGTGCTGTTCAAGATTCGCCAGAACGCCACGGCCGACGGCACCCTGGATCCTTCCCACATCAATTTCAGTTTCACCGGCAAGGACGTGGTCGGCCTGTCGATGGACAAGTCAGCCGATATGTATAACGGCTTTTCCGGATTCGCCTAGCAGTCCGTCATCTTGAATCGAAGGGATGGTTTGTAGGATGTGGGCACGCTTGTGTTCTCGCGTTTCCACTTGGCGGCCTGCCGCCCTACTCCCGCACCGGGTGTTTCGCCAATTTCCGTTGCAGGGTGCGCCGGTGCATTTTCAGGGCGCGGGCGGTGGCGGAGAGGTTGCCGTCGTTTTCCGCCAGCACTTTCTGGATGTGTTCCCACTCGAGACGATCCACCGACATCGGTTCTTCAGCCGGCGCCACCGCCGCGTCACCTTCTTCACGTCCGAGCGCGGCGAGGATTTCATCGACGCCCGCCGGCTTCGCCAGGTAGTGCACCGCGCCCAGCTTGATCGCCTCTACCGCCGTGGCGATGCTGGCATAGCCGGTGAGCAGGAGGATGCGCAGGTCCGGGTGAGCCGCCTTGAGCGGGGCGATCAGGCGCAGGCCGGAATCGGCGGCCAGTCGCAAATCCAGCACGGCGGCGGCGAAATCGCCTTCGGCCGCCAGCGACAGCGCGGTTTCCCCGTCATGCGCCACACTCGCTTGATGGCCACGCCGGCGCAGGGCCTGGGCCAGCGCCTCGGCGAATACCGGGTCATCGTCCACTACCAACATGCGCCAGCCGTTCATTTGTCTTCCTCCACAGGCAATACCACGCGAGCAATGGCGCCGCCCTCGGGCCTATCGGCCAGTTCCAGACTCCCTCCCAGACGCGCCAGGGTGGCGCGCGCGAGGTCGAGGCCGACACCCCAGCCGCTCTTGTCGGAATGACTGGCCATCTCGCGCTTCAGGCCCGGCCCGCTGTCCAGCACTTGAATGACGATATGGCCGTCACCGCTACTGGCGCGTACCCGGATCGCCTCGGGTGACACGTCCGCCGCGTTGTTGAGCAAGGTCATCAGCACCGCTTCCAGGCCGGCATCGTGGGATTGCCGCGCCGGCAAATCGGCGGCCACTTCCAGATGCACCCGCGCTTCCGGCCGCAGCAGGCCCCAGTGTTCCACCACCCGCGCCAGCCAGATCGTGGTCGCCATTTTCGGTCCCGCCGTCGTGCCGCGCGCGCGGGCGGCATCGCCGAGGCGGGCGAGCACTTGTCCCATGCGCGCGCTCTGTTCCGCGAGCAGGGTGAGCGGCGCCTCCAGTTCGTCGTCACCGGCATAGTCGCGCCGCAGTTCGTCCAGGGTCAGACGCAGCGAGGCCAGCGGCGTGGCCAGATCGTGCGCGGCGGCGGCGGCCTGGACACCGAGGGCGAACAACTGTTCATCGCGCAGACGCGCTTCCCGCGCCTCGGCCAGTTGCGCGTCACGGCGGCGCAAGGTGGCGGCCAGCCGACCGGCAAAGGCGGCCACCAGCGCGGCGGTGAGCAGGAAGTTCAGCCACATGCCCATCAGGTGCATATCCACCGCCGCTTCCGCCGAGACCTGGAGCGCCAGCGGCCGGTAATGGCCCATCAACAGGGTGTAGAGCCCGCCCACCCAGAACGCCATGCCCCAGGCGAACAGCGCGGGAAGGGTGACGGCGGCGAGAATCAGCGGCACCAGCAACAGGGAAATGAAGGGATTGGCATAACCGCCGGTGAGATACACCAGGGCGGCGATCAGCGCGGCGTCGGCGGCGAGGTGGATGGCCAGTTCGAACAGCGGCGCGCCGCCCGCGCGCAGGCGTACCCAGGCGATGCCGTTGAGCAGCAGGTGCAGCAGCAGGAGCAGGGCCAGCGAGCTCATGGGCAGGCGCGCATGCAGGGTGAATAGCGCCAGCAGGATGCCCAGTCCTTCACCCAGAAGCAGCGCCGCGCGCGTCAGCATCAGACGAATCTGTGCCTCGCGTGGCAGTGGCTCGCGCCAATCGGCGAGACGCGGGTGGCGCGTGGAGTTGGGCAGGCGTGGCATGTGTGGATTCTACGGGCGCTATGGTTCGCCAAGCCGCGTGCGTGATTCTTGCGACAATTTGTCGCATTCCTCCTCGGCTCGTTGGCTATCCGAATGCGTTCTTCGTGGGATGGCAGCCCTCCTCCACCTCATAGGCAGATTGGCGGGCAGCCCCGTTCCCACCCCCGTATACTGCGCGCCGGAGTTGGCCAGGCAACCGCTGTGCGGGTAACCGCATGGAGGAAAGTCCGGGCTCCACAGGGCAGGGTGCCAGGTAACACCTGGGCGCTATAAGTCGAAGGCGCGAGCCTTCGACCCAAGGCGACGGAAAGTGCAACAGAAAATACACCGCCGATGGCCGATCGCAAGATCGGATCAGGCAAGGTTGAAATGGCGAGGTAAGAGCTCACCGCGGACGTGGCAACACGGACGGCAAGGTAAACCCCACCCGGAGCAAGGCCAAATAGGCAGGCGCGTCTTAGGACATCGGTGGCCCGCCGAGCCTGCGGGTAGGCTGCTAGAGGCGACGGGTGACCGTCGTCCCAGATGAATGGTTGCCCACGACAAAACCCGGCTTATCGGCCAACTCCACCTTATTTCCGAGAGCCGCGTCCCGCGCGATGTAGCGCCGGCATCCTTGCCGGCGTCTTTTCAAACAGCCGGCTGGAAGCCGGCGCTACCTCACTCGTGCCGTAACGCTTCGATCGGATCCAGGCTGGCGGCGCGGCGGGCGGGGAAGTAGCCGAAGATCACGCCGATGGCGGCGGAGAAGGCGAAGGACAACAGGTTGATGCCGGGGTTGAACAGGTAGGGGATGTGCATCAGGCCGGACAGGCCGATCGAGGCGAGAGTGGCGAGGATGACGCCGATCAGCCCGCCCAGCGACGACAGCACCACGGCTTCGATGAGGAATTGCGACAGCACTTCCCTCTCCAGAGCGCCGATGGCCAGCCGGATGCCGATCTCGCGGGTGCGTTCGGTCACCGACACCAGCATGATGTTCATGATGCCGATGCCGCCCACCAGCAGGCTGACCGCCGCCACCGCGCCGAGCAGGGTGGTCATCACCTGGGTGGTGCCGGAGAGGGTGTCGGCGATCTGCTTGGTGTCCATGACGTTAAAGTTGTCGTCTTCGTTGTCGCCGATGTGGCGGCGTTCGCGCATGAGTCGTTCGACCTGTTTTTGCACCTTGTCCGAGGAAACGCCGTCCTTCACCGAAACCATCAGGGTGCGCACGTCCTGGTTGCCGGTCAGGCGGCGCTGCACGGTGCGCAGCGGCATGACGATGGTGTCGTCCTGGTCCGAGCCGAATGACGACTGCCCCTTGGCGGCGAGCAGGCCGATCACCTCGCAGGAGAACTGCTTGATGCGGATCTCGCCACCCACCGGGTTCTGCGCGCCGAACAGTTCCTTTTTCACGGTGTTGCCGATCACGCACACCGCCTTTCCGGCGCGCTCTTCCGATTCGTAAAAGACGCGGCCGCCGGCCAGGCGCCAGTTGTTGGTCGTGAAGTAATCAGCGTTACTGCCGGTGACGGAGGTGGACCAGTTGCTGGCCTGCACCACCACCGTGACGCTCTTGTTGACCACCGGCGCCACCGCCTTGAGGCCGCCGATCTGGTCGCGGATGGCTTGGGCATCTTCCACCTTGAAGTTGGCCGCGCCGGCCGAGTCGCGGCCGGGGCCGAGGCGCTGGCCGGGGCGCACGATGAGCAGGTTGCTGCCGAGGCTGGCGATCTGCTGTTTCACCGCGAGGGTGGCGCCGTTGCCCAGGGTCACCATGGTGATGACCGCCGAGACGCCGATGACGATGCCCAGGGTGGTAAGGAAAGAGCGCAGCAGGTTGCGGCGGATTTCCCGCAACGAGAGGAGAAGTGCGTTCCAGAGCATCAGGCGGCTCCCAAGCTGTCGCTTTCCACCAGGCCATCCTTGAACAGCACGACGCGGCGGGCGTAGGCGGCCATTTCCCGCTCGTGGGTCACCATCAGCACGGTGATGCCCAGGTCGCGGTTGAGTTGGGCGATCAGATCCATGATTTCGTGGCTGGTGGTCGAGTCCAGGTTGCCGGTGGGTTCGTCGGCCAACAGCACGCTGGGGCGGGTGACGATGGCGCGGGCGATGGCCACGCGCTGCTGCTGGCCGCCCGAGAGTTCCGCCGGCGTGTTGCGTTCGCGTCCTTCCAGGCCGACCTGGGCGAGCGCGTCACGGGCGGCCGCATGCCGCGCGGCGGCGCTTTCGCCGCGATAGAGCAGCGGCAATTCGACGTTTTCCTGGGCGGAAGTGCGCGCCAGCAGATTGAAGCCCTGGAACACGAAACCCAGGTAATGCCGCCGCAGCAGGGCGCGCTGTGGCCGACTCAGGCGCTCCACATGGGTGCCGAGGAACTGGTAGGCGCCGCCGCTGGGTACATCGAGACAGCCGAGGATGTTCATCACCGTCGATTTGCCGGAACCGCTGGGGCCCATGACGGCGACGAATTCGCCGCTGTCGACCATCAGATCGACGCCGCGCAGCGCCTGGAATTCGGCCTGGCCCTGGCCGTAGGTTTTGGTGATGCCTTGCAGGTGGATCAGGGGTTCGCCGCTCATCATCGCGGGCTGATATGTAGCGCCGGCATCCTTGCCGGCCCGCCAGCGCGGGCCAAAGATGCCGGCAGGGATACCGGCGCTACAGGTCGCGATGGCGTTCTGTTCGCGTTCATTTCGCCGTCTCGCTGTCGCTGATGACCTGCGCGCCCGCTTCCAGCTTGCCTTCGAGTATCTCGGTCAGGCGGCCGTTGCTGACGCCGGTCTTCACTTTGACCGCTTGCGGCTGGCCGTCGCGCAGCACCCATATCTGCTTGAAGCCATCCTTGCCGGCGTTCTGCGCGCGCTGGCTGGCGCCGCGCGGCATGCGCGGCATGAGCATGGACATGATGCCGCCGGAGTCGGCCCTGGCCTGCGCGGGCGGGCTGAAACGCAGCGCGGCGTTGGCCACCAGCAGGGCGTTCTCCCGCTTCGTGGTGGTGATTTCCGCCGTCGCGGTCATGCCCGGACGCAGGCTGAGATCGCTGTTGTCCACTTGCAGCACGGTCAGGTAGGAAACCACTCCATCCGTGGTTTGCGAGCCGTAGCGCACGCGCGCGACGCTGGCCGGGTATTTGCGGTTGGGCCAGGCATCGACGCTGAAGCTGGCCGGCTGCCCGGCGCGCACCTGGCCGACATCGGCTTCGTCGACGTTGACCTGCAACTCCATCTTCGCCAGGTCTTCCGCCAGGGTGAACAGCACTGGCGCCTGCAACGAGGCGGCCACGGTCTGGCCGGGTTCCACGCGGCGCAGCAGCACCACGCCGTTGATCGGCGAGCGGATCGAGGCCTTGGACAGATTGGTCTGGTCGGAACTCAGCGTGGCCCGCGCCTGGGTGACGGCGGCCTGGGCGCTGGCCACGCTGGCCTGGGCGCGCGCCAGATTGGCCTCGCCGGTTTCCAGTTCGGCCTGCGAGGGCACCTTGCCGCCCGAGATGAAGGCGACATCCTGGAGGCGGCCCAGATTGGCGAGCGCTTCCATCTCCGTGGCCTTGGCCTGCCTCACTCCGGCCTCGGCGGCGAGCAGGGCGGCGCGCGACCTGGCGATCTGATCCTTGAGCTTGGAGACATCCAGGCGCGCCAGTTCCTGGCCCTTCTTCACCTGGCTGTTGTCGTCGACGAATACGCTCAGCACCGTGCCGGACAACTCGCTGCCCACATCCACCTGATTGGTGGGTTGCAGATTGCCGGTGGCGGATACCGTGACCACCAGGGTGCCACGTGTCGCGGCCTCGCTCAGATAGCGCGGCGCGGCGCCGTTGCCGCTGGGTTTCAGGAACCACCAGGCGAGCGCGGCGGCCAGGACTAGCGCGGCGGCGAGTATCCAGCGCCGCTTGCCGCGAGCTGGCGCGGCGGTGGCGAGGATTTTTGAGAGTCGTTCACGGTCGGTAGTCATGATCGGGTCCTATGTAGCGCCGGCATCCTTGCCGGCGTCTTTTGCTGTACTCGCAGCGCCGTAGGTCAGGTTGCGGCTTTATCGCTACCTGACGATCGTTCTCTCTAATTCGTGGTTTGAGGGGGGCGTCAGGTAGTCGCCGCGCGCCAACCTGACCTACAGCGGCTGTATGAGTCATGGCTGTACCTCCCTCTGCCAGCCGCCGCCCAGCGCTTTGTAAAGCTGAATCAGCGCGGTGACGCGGGCGGTGTCGGCGCTGGCGAGGTTGTCTTCGACGCTACGCAGGCTGCGCTCGCTATCGAGCACGGTGAGGAAATCGATCAGGCCGCCGCCATAGCGTTGCCGCGCCAACAAGGCGGCGTTGCGCGCGGCGCTGGCGGCGCTACCCAGAGCGTCCAGACGCTGGCGGCTGTTGGCCAGGGCCACCAGGGCGTCTTCCACTTCCCGCAGCGCGGTGAGCAGGGTGTTTTCGTAATTCGCCAGCGCCTGTTCCTGGACGGCGTTCTGGATTTCCACCCGCTGCCGCAGGCGGCCGCCGTCGAACAGGGTGCCGGCCACGCCGGCGAGCAGGGAATGGCCGAGCGCGGCGCCGCTGAAGAGGCCGCCCGCGCTCAGCGCGTCGAGGCCGATGGAACCGCTGAGTTGGAAATTGGGATAGCGCGCGGCCTCGGCCACGCCGATGCGCGCGGTTTCCGCCGCCAGCTTGCGTTCCGCCGCGCGCACGTCGGGGCGGCGGCGCAGGGTGTCGGCGGGAATGCCCACGGCCAGCGCATCGGCCACCTGTGGAAGCGCGGCGACCGGCGCCAGTTGCGCATGCAGGCTGGCCGGTGCCTGGCCGAGCAGGAGGGCGATTTGATGTTCGGCCTGCGCCAGGCTGGTTTCCAGGCTGGGAATCTGCGCGCGGGTCTGCTCCCGGTTGCCGCGCGCCTGTTCCACTTCCAGGCTGCCGCTCAGCCCGGCCTGGGCGCGCCAGTCGGTCAGTTGCAGCGTTTCCGACTGGCTCGCCAGATTCGCCCGCGCGATGCCCAGGCGCGCCTGCGCGCCGCGCAGTTCCACATAGTTGCGCGCCACCTCGGCCACCAGGGTTACCCGCGTGTTGTCGAGGCTGGCGCCGCTGGCCTGAAGATCGGCCTCGGCCGCTTCGATGCCACGCCGGGTGGCGCCGAACACGTCCGGTTCCCAACTGGCGTCGAAGCTCGCGCTGAACAGATCACGCGTCGCGCCGCTGCCGGTGTTCCGGCTGCTCTTGCTCCGGCTCGCGGAGGCCGAGGCGGTCACGCTGGGGGATGTTTCGGCGCCCGCCAGTACGCGCCGCGCCCGCGCTTCCCGCAAGCGGGCCTGGGCGACTTTCAGGTCGGGGCTGGCGGCGAGGGCCTGGGCGACGAGCTGGTCCAGGATCGGGTCATGCAGGCGCTTCCACCACTCGGCGATGTCTTCCGCGGGCCGCGCGGCGGTGCCGCTCCATGCCGCCGGTACCGGCGGGTTCGGCGCCTGGTAATCCGGCCCGAGGGCCGCGCAACCGCCCAGCGCGAGCAACAACGCGAGAATTGGCGGGCGGGTGGTGGTTGAGGCGGCGGGGTTCATGATTGTTTCGATCAGAAGTCAGAGTGTGCCTGTGCAGTTTCGGCGATTCCTCTGTAAAAAGAGGTGGGCATAGGGTAAATCCGCGTAAAGGCCGACGGCGCGCTCACGATCTGCGCGAAAAGCAAAAAGGCCACTACTCGCGGTGGCCTGCTCCATCCGATAGCCGCCCTGTCGAACGGCGTCAGTCCAACCTCATTTCACCGTGACGATCTCGACCGGGCGGTTGTAGATGTCCTTGCGCTTGTCGTAGAGCGGGATGGTGGTGCCGCTGATGCGGTTCTTCAGCAGATTGTCCAGGTTCACGTCGGCCACCACGATCTGCTCCATGTTGGGCGTGCCTTCGGCGGCGATGCCGTCGCGGGCGAAGGGGAAGTCGGAAGGGGAAAGGATGCTGGCCTGGCCGTAGTGCACGCCCAACCCTTCCACCGGCAGGCTGCCGACAGTGCTGGTCATGGCCACGTAAACCTGGTTTTCGATGGCGCGGGCGTGGCAGCAGTAGCGCACGCGCAGGAAACCCTGGCGGTCGTCGGTGCAGGAGGGCACGAACAGGATGTCCGCCTCCGCCTCGCTGACCATGCGCGACAGTTCGGGAAATTCGATGTCGTAGCAGATGAGGATGGCGATCTTGCCGTAGGGCGTCGTGAACAGATTCAGCTTGTCGCCGTGATCGGTGTCCCACTTTTCGCGTTCCCAGCGGGTGCGGTGGATCTTGTCCTGCTCGTACACGGCGCCGTCCGGGGTGAACAGATAGGCGGTGTTGTAGAGGCGGCCCTCGCGCAGGGTGGGGTGGGTGCCGCCGATGAGGAAAACCTTCCACTTGCGCGCCAGTTCCCGCATCAGGTCCAGGTAGCGCGGCGTGTATTCGTGCATTTGACGCACCGCCGCGTGGATGTCGCTGCTGTCCATGAAAGACAGCAATTGCGTGGTGAATATCTCCGGTAGCAAGACGAAATTGGGCTTGTAGTCGCCAGCCGCCTGCATGACGAAACGAACCTGTTTCTCGAAACCTTGCCAGTCGTCGATCTGGCGCAGCAGGTACTGGACGGCGGCGATGCGGACGATCACGGAAGGTCTCCCTCGGGAAGGATGGTGGGGCGGTCGGGGTCGTAGCGCGGATTCAGCCAGACGATGAGGGAGGCATTGCCGAGCGATTCCTTGTCCTCGGGGATGTAGCCCTCGATGACGCCGCAATAGTGAAACCCCTCGTGCAACTGGAAGCCCAGCACCGGATCGCGGAAATCGCCCCACACCACCTTCTGCGCATACTGCTCCGGGGTGAGCGTGTCGGCATGCTTGTGGTAACCCGGTAGACGGCCACAGGCGATGATGCGCTTCAGATTCATGGCCCGGCACAGCGCCTTGCGCCCTTCGTAGAGCAGATGCCCGAGGCCGGAGCCGCGCAGGTCCGGGTCCACGAACACCTCGGCGCCGTAGAGCGTGTGCCCCTCCGGGTTGTGGTTGTCGAAGGTGCCGGACGCGGTGATTTCCTTCCAGGTATGCGGCCCCGCCCACTCGTCCCAGGACACGATCATCGACCCCGCGCAGCCCACCGGCCGCCCCTCCAGTTCCACCATGAGCTGGCCCTGGGGAAACACCTCCAACTGATTGCGGAATTTCTTCTCCGTCCAGTGCGGGATGTAGGGATAGACCCGGCGTTGCAGCGTGATCAGCGCCGGGATGTCGTCAGGGTGGGTGGGACGGACGAGGGGAGCGGGCTTGTTCATGGCGGCGATCATATAACGGCGTCTCCACGGAGAGGCAGCGGCGAGAACCGGGTTCCCCCCTTTGCCAAAGGGGGGAGGGGGGATTTCTTCAAGTGGTGATCATGTGTACCCCGTCAAAATCCCCCTCAGTCCCCCTTTGAGAAAGGGGGAAGGCGCCATCTCAGCGCCCAACGAGAACCGACGCAGTCAGTGCCGAGGTTGCTGGCCCGGCGAGAACTTCCGCCGCAACCGGGTCGATCGGCTGGATTGGGATATTGAGCGGTTTTTCATATCGCATGCTGCGAGCTACTGCTTGTCGGCCATTTCAGCCGTTGAACAAAACCTGCACCTGGCTTACTGTGAGGCGTTGCCAAACGTTACCCGAGCGCCCTTGCTGTTTTTTATCGCGCTGGGTGACACGTAACAAAATGCAAAATCACGGGAGATCAAAAGGTTATGCAGCTTTCAAACTTGTTACACGACATCAATCACCAGAATACACGTCAATTTTGACGTCTAACTGAAACGTTGAGGCTGTAGAAATACCCCACCCCCACCCCGCCTAGGCGATAATTACCCG
>CAZIUC010000011.1:0-108488 GCA_964542455.1 uncultured Thiobacillus sp.
AGACAAGCTAGGCCTACCGTTACCGCGCCACTTCTCGACTCTACCTTTGGAATCGCCGGTTGAAAAGCGACCGCGTCAGTCCATTTTTCACCGGCTTTTTGCCCCATAGCCGGGCTATGCGGCTGCAAATCAGGCAAAAACTGGCCTCGCCGGGGCCGCTTTTCGCTATCGACAACCAAAGCCCGACAGGCGGCTAGCCGGGGAAGTGACAATCTGTGTATACTCAGCAGGTTTTCTACGGGCTTCGCGCCCTTTTTTTATTTCCTAATCATGGATTTGCAGACACTAATCGAACCAACCCTGGCCGGCATGGGCTACGAACTGGTCGCTCTGGAGCGGGCTGGGCACGGCTTGTTGCGCGTATTCATCGACAGTCCGAACGGCATCCTCGTGGACGATTGTGTGAAGGTGAGCAACCAGTTGACGCGCGTATTCATGGTCGAAAATGTCGATTATGACCGCCTCGAGGTGTCCTCGCCGGGAACCGATCGGCCGTTGGTCAAGGAGGCGGACTTCGTGCGCTTCAATGGCGAGCGCGCGCTGGTCAAGTTGCATGCCCCGCTCGATGGGCGCAAACGCTTTACCGGCTTGCTAAAGGGCGTGCAGGACGGCGTATTGCAAATGGATGTGGATGGTTTGCTGGTGGCGATTCCACTTGTTGAAGTGGATTCGGCTCACCTGGCGCCACTATTAGACGGTTCAACCCGGAGGGTGCGATGAGTCGGGAAGTCTTGATGTTGGCCGATGTGCTGGCACGTGAGAAAAATGTGGAACCCGAGGTGGTATTCGGTGCCTTGGAAGCCGCTTTGGCCCATGCCACCAAGAAACGTTACCTCGACGATGTGGATATTCGTGTCGAAATCGACCGTCACACCGGTGAATACCAGGCCTTCCGATGCTGGGAAGTGTTGCCCGATGAGGCCGGCCTGGAGTTTCCTGACCGCCAGTACCTTCTTTTCGAGGCACGGGAAATCAAGCCCGATATCAAGGTGGGTGAATTCATCCAGGAATCCGTGGAAGCGGTGGACTTCGGCCGTATCGGTGCCCAGGCCGCCAAGCAGGTGATCCTGCAAAGGATTCGTGACGCAGAGCGTGAACAATTGCTGAACGACTTCCTGGCTCGCAACGACACGCTGGTCTCCGGCACCATCAAGCGCATGGAACGGGGGGCCGCCATCATCGAATCCGGGCGCATTGAAGGCCGCCTGGAAAAAGATCAGATGATTCCCAAGGAAAACCTGCGTATCGGCGACCGTGTGCGTGCTTACATGGTGCGCGCCGAGCGCGCCGCGCGTGGGCCGCAACTGGTGCTGTCACGTACCGCGCCGGAATTCATCATGAAGCTGTTCGAACTGGAGGTACCCGAGGTCGAAGAGGGTGTCATCGAGATCAAGGCTGCCGCGCGCGATCCGGGTATGCGCGCCAAGATCGCGGTCAAGTCCAATGATCCTCGTATGGATCCACAAGGTGCTTGTATCGGTGTGCGCGGTACCCGCGTCACGGCGGTGACCAACGAACTCAACGGTGAGCGTGTCGACATCGTGTTGTGGGCCGCCGATCCTGCCCAGTTTGTGATCAATGCTCTTTCTCCCGCCCAGGTCAGCAGCATCGTCATGGATGAGGACAAGCATGCGATGGACGTGGCGGTGGATCCCGATCAGGTCGACGTGGCGATCGGTCGTTATGGCCAGAACGTGCGACTGGCGGCTGAACTGACCGGTTGGGAAATCAACATCCTGTCGGTGGACGAGGCCGAACAGAAGCATGAGCAGGAAGCCTCGGGCATCCGCGAGATGTTCATGGAGAAACTGGACGTCGATGAAGACGTGGCCGAGGTGTTGGTGCAGGAAGGTTTCTCCACTCTGGAAGAGGTGGCCTACGTGCCATTGGCCGAGATGCTGGAGATCGAATCCTTCGACGAAGACACGGTCAACGAGCTGCGTACACGTGCGCGTGATGCCCTGCTCACCGATGCCATCGTGCATGAGGAAGAAATGGAGTCCGCCGCCGCCGATCTGATGAGCGTTGCCGGTATGGACGAAGAAACCGCCGCCCAACTCACCGCGCAAGGGGTGAATACGGCGGAGGATCTGGCCGATCTGGCCGTAGACGAGTTGATGGAACTCGTCGGCATGGACGAAGAACGCGCCAAGGCGCTGATCATGACAGCGCGGGCGCCCATGCTGGCGGGCGTCTGAACGGGGGTAGCATGAACGTCGAACAATTCGCCACTGAACTCAAGGTCGCGCCGACACTGCTGGTGGAGCAGTTGCAATCCGCGGGTGTGACTGTCCAGGGAATCGGCGATGTCCTCTCCGACCAGGACAAGTCGCGCTTGCTGGATTACCTGCGCGGCAAGCATGGCGCGAAAGAGGGCAAGACCAAAATTACGCTGACGCGCAAGCAGACCAGCGAGATCAAGACGGCCGACAGCAGCGGCCGCACCCGCACCGTGCAGGTGGAAATGCGCAAGAAGCGCACCCTGATCAAGCGTGAAGTGGGGCACGGCGAAGTTGCCGCTCAGGACAAGGCCGCGGAAGCTTCAGAAGAAATTCTGGAGCCGGTCGCGCCGGTCGATGTCGCTGTGATCGAGACGGCAACGGCACAGCCAGAGCCGATGGTGGAGGTGGCGCCCGAGCCTGAAGTCGTCGAACCTGTGGTTGCGGCCCCTGTCGAGCCTCCCGTCGAGGTTGTGGCCGAAGCAGCTCCGATCCAGGAGGCTCAGGAAACCGTCGGCACGGAAGAAGTGCTTGATGAGAAAGCCGAACGGCCGGTCATCAGGCGCCCGGTGTCCGTGATTGACGACGCCGAACGTCAGGCGCGAGAGCAGGAGGCCAAGCGCCACGCCACTTTGCGCGCTATCCAGGAGGCAGAACACAAAGCCAAGCAGGATCGCGAGGCCGCGCGCCGACAGGCCGAATTGGACGCCAAGGCGGCACTGGCGCGTGGACCGGAAGTCGCCACGAAGGATGCCACCCCGACGCCCGCCGGCGAAACTGTGCCTGGAGAGGTCAAGCCCGCCGTCAAGCCCGCCGTCAAGCCCAAGGTGGCCAAGCCCGCCGCCAAGAAGGGCAAAGTCGAGCCGGTCACCGGTAAGCGCCCGGGCCTGAAAACTCGAGGTGGATCGGACGGTGATGGTTGGCGTTCCCGCAAGGGGCGTCACCACAAGAATGAGCACGAACATGTTCAGCAAGCACCGGTTGAGGCGGTGGTGCGTGAGGTGCTTGTGCCGGAAACCATCAGCGTTGCCGATCTGGCGCACAAAATGTCGGTGAAGGCGGCGGAGGTGATCAAGGCGCTCATGAAGATGGGCTCGATGGTCACCATCAACCAGGTGCTGGACCAGGACACCGCCATGATTCTGGTGGAAGAAATGGGCCATATCGCCAAGCCGGCGCCCACTGACAGCCCGGAGTCGTATCTGGAAGACGAAGAGTTGGCAAAAGAAGTGGAACTCATTTCACGCGCCCCGGTGGTGACGGTGATGGGCCACGTCGACCACGGCAAGACTTCATTGCTCGACCGTATTCGCAAGGCCCGCGTGGCGGCGGGTGAAGCGGGTGGTATTACCCAGCACATCGGCGCCTACCACGTGGAAACCTCGAAGGGCATGGTTACCTTCCTCGACACCCCCGGCCACGAAGCTTTTACCGCCATGCGTGCGCGGGGTGCCAAGGTGACCGACCTGGTGATCCTGGTGGTCGCCGCCGATGATGGTGTCATGCCGCAAACGCGGGAAGCCATCCATCACGCGAAGGCCGGCAACGTGCCGGTCATCGTCGCGGTCAACAAGATCGACAAGCCGGGCGCCAACCCGGAAAAAATCCGCCAGGAAGTTTCCAACGAAGGCGTGGTCCCGGAGGAATGGGGTGGCGATGCCATGTTCGTGGATGTGTCCGCGAAGACTGGCGAGGGCATCGACGCGTTGCTCGATGCCATCCTGCTGCAAGCCGAAGTGCTGGAGCTCAAGGCCCCGGTCGATACCCTGGCCAAGGGTGTGGTTGTGGAATCTCGCCTGGACAAGGGGCGTGGCCCGGTCGCCACGGTTCTGGTGCAGTCCGGTACCCTGAAACGGGGGGATATTGTTCTGGCCGGTTCCGCTTTCGGTCGCGTGCGTGCCATGCTGGATGAAGACGGCAAGCAGATCACCTCGGCTGGTCCTTCCATTCCTGTTGAAATTCAAGGACTTTCCGATGTGCCGGGCGCCGGTGTCGATGTGCTGGTATTACATGACGAGAAGAAGGCGCGAGAGATCGCCCTGTTCCGTCAGGGTATGTTCCGTGATGTAAAACTCGCCAAGAAGCACGCGGCGAAGCTGGAAAATATGTTTGAACAAATGGGCGAGGAGGAGGTGAAGACGCTGCCGTTGATCTTGAAGGCTGACGTCCAGGGCTCTTACGAAGGTCTCGCGCATGCACTGAACAAGCTCTCCACCGCGGAGGTGAAGGTCGTCCTGGTCCATTCGGCTGTCGGTTCGATTTCCGAATCCGACGTCAATCTGGCCATTGCCTCCAAGGCCGTGATCATCGGCTTCAATGTGCGCGCAGACGCCCAGAGCCGCAAGCTGGCCGAATCCGCCGGGGTCGACATCCGCTACTACAACATCATCTACGAAGCCGTGGATGACGTGAAAGCCGCGCTGGGTGGTCTGCTCTCTCCGGAGAAGAAGGAAAACGCTCTCGGTCTGGCCGAAATTCGCCAGGTGTTCCGTATCACCAAGGTGGGCGCCGTCGCCGGTTGTTTCGTGCTCGAAGGCCAACTGAAACGCTCCGCCCGTGTCCGTGTGCTGCGCGATCATGTGGTGGTGCACGACGGCGAACTGGATTCCCTCAAACGCTTCAAGGATGACGTGAAGGACGTGAAGGCCGGCTTCGAATGTGGCCTGAACCTGAAGAACTTCAATGACATCCAGGAAGGCGATCAGCTCGAATGTTATGAGGTGGTCGAGGTGGCGAGAACTCTCTAAAAGGGACAGGGGACAAGGCGCGAGGTTCAAGGTAGGTCGCCCTTCCTTGAACCTCGCGCCTAATCTAGTACCCATCCGAACATGGCCAATCAAAGAAACCTTCGCGTAGCCGAACAGATCCGCCAGGAACTGGCGGATATCCACACACGCGAGATGAAAGACCCGCGTGTGGTCGGCGTCACATTCACCGCGGTGAATGTCACCACCGACCTGGAGCATGCCAAGGTCTGGTTCACCGTGTTCAGCGGGGACCATGAAGCCGCGCGCAAGGGCCTGGGCAGCGCCGCTGGTTTTTTGCGTAGCGAACTTGCTAAACGGATGACCCTGCGCACCGTGCCCAAGCTCACTTTCGTCTACGACGCATCGGTTGAGCGCGGCGCCCATTTGTCCGAACTTATCGACAAGGCAGTGGCGGAAGATCGTAAACATCATCAGGATGATGAGCCTGGCAACGATATTTGACTGTGCGTTTGCCCTCGGGAAACAGCATGGTTGACGATCTCGCCGCCATCGATGGTTCTCACTGTGAGCAGGCACAACGACGGCAGGCACCTGCCGCTTCCCGGACGAGCAAAATTGTCAGGCGCGCCATTTCCGGCGTGCTTTTGCTCGACAAGGCCGCCGGCTACACTTCCAACGCCGCCTTGCAGAAGGCCAAGTGGTTGTACCGCGCGCAAAAGGCCGGCCATACCGGCACCCTCGACCCCTTTGCCACAGGCCTGCTTCCCCTATGTCTTGGTGAAGCCACCAAGTTCTCGCAATTCCTGCTCGATGCCGACAAGGTCTATCGGGCCGAAATCCGTTTCGGCATCCGTACTTCCAGTGGTGACCTGGACGGCGAGGTGATCGCCGAGCGGCCCGTCAACATCGATGCCGCGACGCTACACCAGGCGCTTAAGCGCTTCCGAGGCGAAATCGAGCAAGTGCCGCCGATGCACTCCGCCCTCAAACATGCCGGGCGCCCACTTTACGAATACGCGCGCCAGGGTATCGAGATCGAACGGGCGGCACGCCGTGTGACCGTGTACGGTCTGGAGCTGGAGAACTTCGATGGCACTCACGCCAGTGTGCGTGTGCACAGCAGCAAAGGCTTTTATGTGCGCGCGCTCGCGGACGACCTGGGTGAAGTCCTTGGTTGCGGTGGACATCTGGTCGGCCTCGATCGTCTGCGGGTCGGCCCCTACCACCTGGACGACGCGATCAGCCTGGAAGCCCTGACGGAACTCACGGAAGAAGAACGCGACGCGCGCTTGCTGCCCGCCGACAATCTCACGCTTGACCTGCCACGCATCGACCTTGATCTCGAAGCCGCCTGGCAGATCAGCCACGGCCAGGCCATCTGGCGCGCCGGCCTGAATGTCGGGGAACTTCTTCGTCTCTATGCCCCGGATGGCCGCTTTCTTGGGGTGGCGGAAGTCGATCAAGACGGTAAGGTCGCGCCGAAGCGTCTGATCTCCAACGAATGAGGCACGTCGCGGGGAAAACAGCTTGAGCTTTTGCCCGGCGCGACCCAAGCGCGTACTACCCCCTTATCTCGTCCTCAGTCCCATGAATTGCTTGAGAAATTCCTTTCCCCGCGCGTAGAATGCGCGTTTTTCGTTGGAGTAGCCAAGATGGCCGTCACCACCCCTCAGAAAGCTCAGATCGTCGAAGACTATCAGCGCGCCGCCGCCGATACCGGCTCCCCGGAAGTGCAGGTTGCACTGCTTACCGCTCGCATCAATGACCTGACCGGTCACTTCAAAACCCATGCCAAGGATCACCATTCCCGCCGTGGCCTGCTCAAGATGGTCAGCCGTCGTCGTCGCCTGCTGGACTATCTCAAGTCCAAGAATGCGGATGGTTACACCAATCTGATCAAGCGTCTTGGTTTGCGTAAATAAGTCTGAGTAGAAATTGATTTCACTGGTCGACAGCGTCCAGAAACAGCAATTAAAGGAAAAAGTCAGCGTGAATCCGGTCAAGAAGACATTTCAATACGGTCGCCATCAAGTCACCCTGGAAACTGGCGAGATTGCTCGCCAAGCCGACGGTGCCGTGATCGTCAACATGGACGACACTGTGGTGCTGGTCACCGTGGTGGCGAAAAACGAAGTGAAGCCGGGCCAGGATTTTTTTCCGTTGACTGTCGATTACCAGGAAAAAACCTATGCGGTGGGCCGCATCCCCGGTGGTTTCCTGAAGCGCGAATCACGTCCATCGGAAAAGGAAACGTTGGTTTCCCGCCTGATCGACCGCCCCATTCGCCCGCTGTTTCCCGATGGCTTCTTCAATGAAGTGCAGGTCATCGCCACGGTGATGTCCAGCAACCCGGAAGTCGACTCCGACATTCCCGCGCTGATCGGCGCTTCCGCCGCCTTGGCATTGTCCGGCCTGCCGTTCGACGGCCCGGTGGGCGCGGCCCGTGTCGGCTACATCGACGGCCAGTATGTGCTGAACCCGACCACGACCGAACTGCTGACTTCCAAGCTTAATCTGGTGGTGGCAGGTACCGAGAGCGCGGTGCTGATGGTCGAGTCGGAAGCCGACCAGTTGTCGGAAGAGGTGATGCTGGGTGCCGTGGTGTTTGGCCATGAGCAGATGCAGGCCGCGATAGACGCGATCAACGATCTCACAGACGAAGCCGGCAAGGATGCCTGGGACTGGACCGCGCCGGCAACCGACGCCGCCCTGCTCGAAAAGATGAATGGCCTGTGCGCCGACGCCTTGTCCGCCGCCTACTCGATCAAGCAGAAGCAGGCGCGGGTGACGGAAGTCGATGCCATCCGCGGCAGGGTTTATGCCGAGTTGATTGGCGCGGATATGGATACCACTCAGATCAATATCATCAAGGATCTGTTTCACACACTCGAAGCCAAGGTGGTGCGTAGCCGCATCCTGGCCGGTGAGCCGCGTATTGACGGCCGCGACACCCGCACCGTGCGCCCCATCAGCATCCGCACCGGCGTCATGCCGCGCACTCACGGTTCCGCGCTGTTCACCCGTGGCGAGACACAAGCTCTGGTGGTTGCCACCCTGGGTACCGGCCGCGACGAGCAGAAGGTGGAGTCACTCACCGGTACATACAGCGACCACTTCATGCTGCACTACAACATGCCCCCGTACGCTACCGGTGAAACCGGCCGTGTGGGTAGCCCGAAACGCCGCGAAATCGGCCACGGCCGTCTGGCCAAGCGCGCCCTGGCCGCTTGCCTGCCGACCAAGGAAGACTTTGGCTACACCATTCGTGTGGTGTCCGAGATCACCGAATCGAATGGTTCCTCCTCGATGGCTTCCGTCTGCGGCGGCAGCCTGGCGATGATGGATGCCGGCGTGCCCTTGAAGGACCACGTTGCCGGCATCGCCATGGGCCTGATCAAGGAAGGCAACCGTTTCGCCGTGCTGACCGACATCCTGGGCGACGAAGATCACCTCGGCGACATGGACTTCAAGGTCGCCGGCACCAAGAACGGCATCAATGCCTTGCAGATGGATATCAAGATTCAGGGCATTACCAAGGAAATCATGCAGGTTGCGCTGAGCCAGGCGAGCGAAGCGCGCTTGCACATCCTGGCTCAGATGGAACAGTCCGTGAGTGGTCCGCGCGTCGAGATGAGTGCCTACGCGCCGCGCATCATCACCATGAAAATCAATCCGGAGAAAATCCGTGACGTGATCGGCAAGGGCGGCGCCGTTATCCGCGCGCTGACTGAAGAAACCGGCACGCAGATCGACATCGACGAGAGCGGCACCATCAAGATCGCCTGTACCACCACCGAATCTGGTGAGCTGGCGAGGAAGCGGATCGAGGACATTACCGCCGAGGTCGAAGTGGGGCGCACTTACGACGGCACCGTGCTGAAGATTCTCGACTTCGGCGCCATCGTCAATGTGCTGCCCGGTAAGGACGGGCTGCTACATATCTCTCAGATCGCGCACCAGCGTGTTAATGCTGTCACCGACTTCCTCAAGGAAGGCCAGACCGTGCAGGTCAAGGTGCTGGAGACCGACGAGAAAGGCCGCATGCGCCTGTCCATGAAGGCGCTGATCGAGGTGCCTGTGGCGCAAGTGCTGGTCGACGCCCCTACGCCCGCCGCCGAGTAATTCGTTAGTCAGGACAATAAAAAGCGGCCCGCGGGCCGCTTTTTATTGTAGTTACGTCGCTAATGTCGCCGATGCATTAATCCGGATTGGGGAAAGCCCCGGTTTGCTTAAGGATGGGGACTTCATCAGCCCAATATCGACTGCGGCCTGGTTTACTTCGCGCCGATAAGATCCAGGAAGCCCTGCCACCAGCGTTTCCGGTTTTGCGGTACGAGGTGGCTGGGCGATAGGTCGGAAGGCGGCAATTTCGACATTACCCAGCCTGGCAGAATCCGGTGTTTGCTGGAGCCGCATGAGGTTCCCAAGTGGTTGGGGTCGTAGATCTTGATAATGCTGGGGTCGTCGAGATTGTCGGCGTAGACGATGCCGCAATAGTCCTCATGGTGTTCACGGCGCAGCAGTACGTCGATTTCACGGGTGAACGCGGCGACATGTTCCGCGTCGGCCGGTTCGCCCGGCCGTTCCTCGCCAAGGGCATAGAGATACCAGCCCGCCCCCGTGTCCAGTCGGTCCCAGAATGCGGTGAGCTGTGACCAGGACAACAGGCTATAGAGTGTGCCGTCGAACAACTGGTCGAACTCGGAGGATTGAGCACCAAGGTGGGCGGAGGTCTGCGCGGTGGTCTGCATGTAGCGCCCTCTAGGGAAAAAGAGGGCGGATTGTAACCGTCAGACTCAATTTGAAAAACCTGTAAATTCAAGGAATTGCCATGTTAAAAGCACTGTTGTTCGATGTCGATGGAACTCTGGCCGATACTGAGCGTGACGGCCATCGCCCAGCCTTCAATGCGGCATTTCGCGAATTTGGTATGGATTGGAATTGGGATGTCCCACTCTACGGCAAACTGCTGGCGGTGACCGGTGGAAAGGAACGGATGAAGTATTACGTCGAACACTTCTGTCCCGAGTACGTGAAGCCCGCCAACTTTGAAAACCTGGTCAGCGAACTGCACAAGGCCAAGACCCGCCACTACACCCAATTGCTGGCGGAAGGGGGTATCCCCCTGCGCCCTGGTGTCGAACGCCTCCTGCGCGAAGCGCGTGAAGCCGGCCTGATTCTGGGCGTGGCCACCACCACAACACCGGAAAACGTCACCGCGCTATTGCGATACAGCCTGGCCAAGGATGGCGCCGACTGGTTTTCCGTGATCGCCGCCGGTGACATCGTCCCGGCCAAGAAGCCCGCCGCCGACATCTATGTCTGGGCCCTGCAACAACTCGGCCTGAGTCCCGATGAATGTCTCGCTTTCGAGGATTCCGAGAACGGTATCCGCTCATCAAAGGGCGCTGGCCTCAAGACCATAGTGACGATCAACGACTACACGCGCGATCATGATTTCACCGGCGCGCTGGCGGTCCTGACCGATCTGGGCGAGGTGGACGCTCCTTACCGCCGCCTCGATGCCGCTGGCCAGGGTGAACAGGGTTATGTCGATGTGGCGTCCCTGCGCGCCTGGCACGGCCGCTGAGGCCGGTCAATCTGTCAGCTGGGCCACGGTTCTCTGGCAGGTTGCGGGGAGCGGCTCTCCCGTGCCATCCCAGGTTTCCATATAAGCCGCCAGTTTCGGCGTATTCAGCGGAAACCGTACTACTCCCACCGAGAAGGCGCGAGCGAGTATTCGGCCGTGCAGGCTGCTGCCGCAATAGCCTTGGGCGCCGGCGATGAGGGCGCTGATGTCCCAGACATCGAGAGACTGGAACAGGTGGATCCGGCGATTGTTCAGGCGTTCGGCCAGGCGCCTGTAGACGGCGAGGTCGTCGTGCCAGGGAGCGGCGCCGGCGCGAAACAGGACCAGGCCGCATCTGCCCAGATGTTCATCGAGATGCCTGGCGAGGCGGTCGAGACTCCTGTCGTCGCCATATTCGGCGGCGAACTGGACGGCCAGATAGCCGTCCGGGAAGGTGTTTCTGACGCAGTCGGGTTCGCCCTGCCGGGCATGACGTCGGATGCGTTCGCCGAACCGAACTGGAACGCGGCTGACCGGGTCGGGCACGAGATCGGCAATGATGCCGGCGCTGGCGAGATGGCTTTGTGTGGTGTGGTCGCGCAGGCTGATCCGGTCGGCTTCGCTTATGCGCCGCAGCGCTTCGCCGCGGGTTTCCAGCGCCAGACGGTCGAATTCGACACCCCCCACGGCGCGGTATTCGAACTGGCCTGGATTGCGGAACAGCGCCTTGGCGGCGAGGTAGGGCAGGTTCGTGGCCATCCCCAGCGTTTCCCGCGCCCAGCGCCCGCGCACGGCCGGATCATCGTCGAGACGGGCGATAACAGCCTTGGCGTCCTCCGGTGTTTGCAGCATCACGGCCGCTTCATAACTTTCGCAGGTGAGCAGTTCGCCACCGACGTGCAGGACGTCCGCGCGTTGGCGGTCCCATTCCTTAGCCAGTGAGGCGAGGGCACGCACCCGGTGCCCCCCCCAAGCGGTGAGGTCGCGGTCCGCGAGGCCGGCGAACACCACTGGCCGGGGCAAGGCTTCCGCCGCCGCGAGATCGGCAACGGCCATGTGGGCCAGCAGGATGTCGCCAAGGTTGTGGCGATCGAAGGCGCCGAACAGGATCAGTGGCGCATCAGACATCAATCGGTCGGTAGCAAAACACGAAACGGCCCTGGCCGAAGTTGACCATCAGTGCGCCGCCGCGATTGCTGGCGTAGTCCTGCCAGCCGGGGATAGGACACTGGAAGTGGCATTCCGAGACGCCATGCGGCGATTCCAGGCCACGGTCGTTATCCCAGAATGACAGCAACATGGCGCCGCCTTGCTTCATGAGCAGGTGATCGGCGGCCTGGTTGGCGAGCTTCAGACATTGGTCGAAATTCAGATCGAGTTCATCAGCGTTGAGGTGCAAGGTTTTCATGGTCAGGATTCCATGCGGGGAAGCGTGGCCGATGATAAGCCGGGCAAGACGCGCGGGCGCCATTGCTATACATTAGCGCTATCTAATATTCAGGAGCCTCACATGAACACGGATGACAAGGCCGGCCTCGCGCAGACCGCCTACGACAAGGCACTGAAATACGAACTGGATTACGGCTGCTGCCCGCAGTGTGTGCTGGCGGCGGTGCAGGAAACCGTGGGTGTGATCGAGGACAGTGTGATCAAGGCGAGCCATGGTTTATCCGGTGGTGGCGGCCTCTCCGGCGTGGGTGCCTGTGGCGCGCTCACCGGTGGCCTGATGGCGCTTTCGGCGCGGCGTGGGCGTGACCGCGACAAGCTGGACAAGGGACGCTTCATCAACAATTTCAAGAAAGGCCAGGAACTGGTGGATCGCTTCCGTGGCGAGTTTGGCGGCGTCACTTGCCAGGAACTGCAACACCAGTTCACCGGCAAGACCTACGACATGTGGAATCCGGAGGAGTACAAGGCCTTCGATGCCGCGCGCGGCGAGCAATGCGCGCGGGCGACCGCGACGGTGACCAAATGGGTGGTGGAAATGATGTAAATCACGCGGGCCTCTGGCCTCGCCGCCGTGTCGGCATGACAATCCGGCGACACCAATAACCCTGAGTGGCGGCAGAAATGACTCAAAGCATCGGCATCCTCACCTCCGGCGGCGACAGCCCCGGCCTCAACGCGGCGATTCGCGGGGTCGGCAAGGCCTGTGTGTCGCACTACGGCATGCACATCGTCGGCATTCGCGATGGCTTTCGCGGTCTCATGGAAAATCGCACTATGCCATTGGAAGGCGAACAGCTTTCCGGCATCCTCACTCTGGGCGGCACCATCCTCGGCACCAGCCGCGACAAGCCGCACAAGATGCCGGTGAACGGCAAAGTGCAGGACATGACCGAGACCATCGTCGCCAACTACCATGCCAACGGCCTCGATTGCCTGGTCTGCCTGGGCGGCGGCGGCACCCAGAAAAACGCGCTGAGATTGCAGCAGGCCGGCCTCAACGTGGTCACCCTGCCCAAGACCATCGACAACGATGTGGCGCTGACCGATACCACCTTCGGCTTCGACACCGCCCTGGGCATCGCCACCGATGCCATCGACCGCCTGCACAGTACCGCGCACAGCCACCACCGCATCATCGTCGTCGAGATCATGGGCCACCGCGCCGGATGGCTGGCGCTGGGCGCGGGCATCGCCGGCGGCGCCGACGTGATCCTGGTGCCGGAGATACCCTACGACGTGGAGGTGGTGGCCGATGCCATCAAGGCGCGCAAACGCAAGGGCAAGCCATTCAGCATCGTTGCCGTGGCCGAAGGCGCGATTTCCCGGCAGGAGTTCGCGGCACTGCAGGCTGTCGCCGTGAAGAAGAACAAGAAGACGATCACGGTTGAACCCGAGTTGGTCTACGCCGAACGCACCTTGCGACTGGCACAGCAATTAGAGCATCTCACCGGCCTGGAAGCTCGCGTCACCATCCTCGGCCATTTGCAGCGTGGCGGCACGCCTTCCGCCGCCGATCGTCTGCTCGCCACCCGTCTCGGAACCGCCGCCGCCGACCTGATCGAGCAGCGTCAATACGGCTTCATGGTCGCCGCGCGTGGTGAATCCAGCGTGCCAGTGCGCCTGGAGGACGTCGCGGGCCAGGTCAAGACCGTGCCGCCCGACCATCCCTGGGTGGCCAGCGCGCGCGGCGTCGGCACCAGTTTCGGGGATTGATGAGCCTGCTCGGGCGGTGACCGCCCTGTTTGTGGGAGCTCATCTCCGTGTTCCGCCGTAAAGTTTTTCTTGGTTCTGCCGATAGGGCGCCCACTACCCTTTGAATGAGGCGCTCAACCATGTTTTTTCGATCAGGACGAAAGATCGCGGAGTTGCAGCAACGTTTGCACGCCGCCAATGCTGAAAATGAGGCACTGCGTGGGGAATTGACGGAGGCGCGGGCACTGTTCGCTGACACTCGGCCCTCCGTGGTGGAAGCGGATGCCAGGGGTGCCATGTTGGTGGGGATGACACCTCATATCGGTAGTTTCAGCGATTCACTCAAAGAATCTCAGGGCTCACTCGCCACACTTGCCCAGGCTATGCGCCAGGAAACGGAACGCGTGGTCAATGCGTGCCATACGGTGGGCGACAACCTGGGCATCATCGAACGTATGGCGAGCAGCCTCGAAGGTTTCACGCAGCGGCTCAACGCCACCTCGGACAAGGTCGGCAAGCTGCATGATCGCACCGGCGAGATCGGGGGCATCGTCAAACTGATTCAGGGCATCGCCGAGCAGACCAACCTGCTCGCCCTCAATGCCGCCATCGAGGCGGCACGGGCAGGGGAGTACGGCCGCGGCTTCGCGGTCGTGGCCGACGAAGTTCGTAAACTGGCTGATCGCACCCGCAGCGCCACCAGTGAAATATCCAGTCTGGTGCAGACAGTGCAAAACGAGGCGACCCAGGTGCGTGATCAGGTTCAGGTCGATCCGGAAAGCACACTGCTGTTTCATCAGGATGGGCAGCAGGCCTATCTTGGCATGAAGGGGCTGATGGACTCCTCGGATCGGATGATCGGCACCATTGCCGCCAGCGCCTTGCGCAGCTTTGTGGAAACCGCCAAGGTGGATCATCTGGTGTTCAAGATGGAAATCTACAAAGTCTTCCTCGGGCTATCGAACAAAACCGAAGCGGATTTCGCCAGTCATACCAATTGCCGTCTCGGCAAGTGGTACTACGAAGGCGACGGCAAGAGCTGTTTTTCCAAATTGCCCGGGTATCAGGGCATCGAACCGCCTCATATCGCGGTGCATCAGCATGGTGTGAATGCCGTGCGTCATTTCCATGCGGATGAGCTGAGTGCCGGGCTGACCGACCTGGGCAAAATGGAAACCGCCAGTCTGCTCGTATTGCGCAATCTGGAAGTCATGGCGGAAAGCGGCCAGCAAGACACCAGCATTCTCTGCGCCGAAATGGTGCACATGCATTGAGCGTGGCCGGCGGTACCTCCGGGTATCGCTACAACCACTTTTTCAATTCATACAACGCTTCCAGCGCCTGCTTCGGGCTGAGTTCGTCCGGGTCGATTTCCGCCAGGCGGTCGAGAGCGGGGCTGGACGGCGGCTCCGGAGTGGGGACGATCTGGGCGAAAAGGTCGCCCTGGCCGGAGGGGGCGATCTGCTGGTTTTCCAGTAGCACCAGCTTGCGTCGGGCGGCGTTTATCACCGGCGCCGGCACGCCGGCCAGGCGGGCGACCTGGAGGCCGTAGCTCTGCGAGGCGGGACCGTCTTCCACGGCGTGCAGGAAGGTGAGGCCACCGTTTTTGCCGACGCTTTCCACCGCGTCGAGGTGCACGTTGGCCAGGGCGCGGAATTCCTGGTTGAGCTGGGTCAACTCGAAATAATGGGTGGCGAACAGGGTGTAGGCGCGGGTCTTCTCGGCCATGTGGCGGGCCACGGCCCAGGCGATGCTGATGCCGTCGAAGGTGGAGGTGCCGCGGCCGATCTCGTCCATCAGGATCAGGCTGTGTTGCGTGGCGCCGTGCAGGATGCCGGCGGTTTCGGTCATTTCCACCATGAAGGTGGAGCGGCCGCCGGCGAGATCGTCGGAAGAGCCGACGCGGGTGAATATCTGGTCCACCGGGCCGATCACCGCGCGCGTCGCCGGCACGTACAGGCCACAGCAGGCGAGCAGGACGATGTGGGCGATCTGGCGCATGTAGGTGGATTTGCCGCCCATGTTGGGGCCGGTAATCAACAACATCCGGCGGCTCGGGTTGAGGTCGAGATCGTTGGGAATAAAGGCGTCCACCCGGGTTTCCACCACCGGATGGCGGCCGGCCTCGATGCGGATGCCCCATTCCTCGCTGAATTCCGGCGCGCAATAACGGCGCTCCTCGGCCAACTCGGCGTGGCCAGACAACACATCGGCCTCGGCCACGGCGGTGGCGACCTGTTGCAAGGGGCGAAGCGCGGCGGCGAGCACTTCCAGCAATTGTTCGTAGAGCAGTTTCTCGCGCGCCAGCGCGCGTTCGGCGGCGGACAGATATTTGTCCTCGAACGCCTTCAACTCCGGCGTCAGATAGCGCTCGACGTTTTTCAGGGTCTGGCGGCGGTGGTAATCGGCCGGCACGTTCGCGGCCTGGGCACGGCTGACTTCGATGTAGAAACCGCTGACCCGGTTGTATTCCACGCGCAGATTGGCGATCCCGGTACGTTCCCGTTCGCGCGTTTCCATCTCGATCAGAAAGGAGCCGCAATCGGATTGCAGGGCGCGCAATTCATCGAGTTCGGCGTCATATCCATCGGCGATGACGCCACCCTCGCGCAGTACCACGCCCGGTTCCGGTTTCATGGCGCGCGCCAGATGGGCCAGCGTCGCCTCCGGGAAGGCCAGGCGTTCGCACAGCGGCGCCAGCGCCGGCCCGGCGTCGGTCAACGCGGCTTGCAGCACGGGCAGACGCAACAGGCTGTCGCGCAGGCCGGAAAGGTCGCGCGGCCGCGCGCTTCTGAGGGCGACGCGGGCGGCGATGCGTTCCAGGTCGGCCATGCCCTTGAGCGCCGCGCGCGCGTTTTTCGCGGCGCCCGGCGCGTTCATCAAGGCGGCGATGGCGGCCAGGCGCTGGCGCAGCACGGCGCGGTCGCGTAGCGGATGGTGCAGCCAGTGGCGCAGGAGACGGCCGCCCAGGGCGGTGAGGCAGCGGTCCAGTTCCGAGAGCAAAGTGGGCGCTGGTTCGCCGCGCAGGGTTTCGCTGATTTCCAGGGTGCGGCGCGCGGCGGCGTCGAGCAGCACGTAGGCGCTGTCCTGTTCCAGGCTGAGGCCGTTGATGTGGGGCAGGGCGGCTTGCTGGGTGTGTTTCGCGTAATCCAGCAACAGCCCGGCGGCTGCCTGCAAGGCGGGTGCATCTTCGATGCCGAAGGCGGACAGATCGGCCACGCCGAACTGTTCCAGCAGCAGATGGCGACCGCGCTCGGCGTCGAATTGCCAGTCCGGACGGCGGCAGAAAGCGACTTTCAGATTGGCCAGGTCCGCATGCGTGTAGTCCTCGGGCAGCAGGATTTCGGAAGGGTTGAGGCGGATCAGTTCGGCGCCGAGGCGCTCATGGGCGATGGTCTTGGCGGCGAAACGGCCGCTGGAGAGGGTCAGCCAGGCCAGGGCCAGCGTCTGCCTCGCCGGCACAATCGCCAGCATCACCGCGTCACGCCGGTCATCGAGCAGCGCTTCGTCGGTCACCGTCCCCGGCGTGACCAGACGCACCACCCGGCGTTCCACCGGCCCTTTCGAGGTCTTCGGGTCGCCGATCTGCTCGCAGATCGCCACCGATTCCCCGAGTCGCGCCAGCTTCGCCAGGTATTGCTCGGCCGCGTGATAGGGCACACCCGCCATTCGGATCGGCTGTCCCGCCGAGGCGCCGCGCGTGGTCAGGGTGATGTCGAGCAGGCGTGCCGCGCGCTCGGCGTCGTCATGGAACAGTTCATAGAAATCCCCCATGCGATAGAACAGCAGCATGTCGGGATGCTCGGCCTTGATGCGCCAGTACTGTTGCATCATGGGTGTGTGTTTTTCCAGGGCCGAGTCTTTTTCCTGGAGGGTCATTGCGGGTGATCTACCGAGAGGAAGGAGGCGTTTATGCGCAAGCCGGCGTTTCAGTGCCCAGCCAGAAGCCCAGGTTCTTGTCGAGGAACTCGTCCCAGGGCATGTAGTGGGAACCGTCGCAGGAGAAGTTGAGGCCAACCAGGCCGTTGAACAGGTTGAGCGAGCCGGAGCGCAGGTAGAGGGTTTCGTCCATGAAACGAAGGTCGCGGAAGCAGCGAAAGATTTTCGGGATCGCTTCCGCCGGGACGATGGCTTTTTCCGGGTAGGGATGGCGCGGGTAGGCCAGGCAGAGGTTGGGGTCGGACAGGTCGTTGAAGCCGTGGATGCGGTAGCTGTACGGGTCGTCCAGCATCCAGAGGGTGGCTCGTGAACTGGAGAAGTGCAGTTTGCCGTGGTAGACGCCATGCACGGTCATCAGTTCGACCAGCAGGGCGAGGACTTCGTCGATGTGCTCGTCCATAGGACTATTCGCGCGTTGCTGATGGAACAGGCCGGCGCGGATGGCGGGGTCGCCGCGCATCTGCATCCAGATGCCGGGCTGCGCGTAGAGCGCCTGAGTGCCGGGCAATTCGCGCAGGTCGAAGTCGGCGCCAAGGTAGCCGAGCAGGGTGCCGTCTTCCCGGGTGATTCGCTGTATGGCCGTGAGCGAGGGGCGCTTCGCGTTGCGGCTGATATAGGACTCGGACAGCGAGAAGCGGCTACCGGCCAGAGCTTCGGCCAGATAAGGGCGGTCGCCGCGGTCGCGGCCGAAATGTTCGTCGAGCAGGCCGCCACGCGAGATATTGGCGGTGATCTGCCGTGCTTGAGCGTCGAGTACGTAGAGGTATTTGCAGTAGGGCAGTTCGATCATGCCTTCCCGCAGTCGTGCCTCCAGTTTGTCGCGAGCGGGCCAATCTTCACGACAGGCATCGGCCAGTGTGGTGAGTGAGGTGGCGAGCCAGCCTTTGAGGATGCCGCGCTGGCGTTGAATGGCTTGTTGGAGATTCGAGTTCATGTTCTTGGGGAGGAGGGAGAGAAATTCTCCCAAAGACCACGTTTGCCGCTGTGTTGCGGGCGGGCATACCCGCCGCGATGTCGCCTATTCCCGCTCCCCCCGTCCCGGGGGAGCGGGAATCCTGCCGGAATTATTTCTTCTTGGCTTTGGTAGCCTTGACCGGGTTGGCGGCGGTGGTCAGGGCGGCGCCGGCTTTGAAGCGCACCACTTTCTTGGCGGCAATTTTCATTTCCTTGCCGGTCTGGGGGTTACGGCCGGTGCGGGCAGCGCGGTCCTGGACACTGAAAGTGCCGAAGCCGATGAACTGCACACTCTCGCCCTTGGCGACAGCTTCGGTGATGGCTTCGAGCGCGGCGCTGATGATGGCACCAGCAGCGGCTTTGGATGCGTTGGCTTTTTCGGCGACGGCGTCGATGAGTTCGGTCTTGTTCATGCATGTCTCCTGATGATGTGAAGGGGCCACGTGCGGGCGGCCGTAGTCTAGAGCAAGCTAGGCGCCTGCGGGCTATGTCTTCCGTACTTCTTGGCACATTTCAACCATTTATCCAGCATTGATATTCCTTGATGTGCCTGGTCGATCAATTTATGTGATTAATGATTGGCCTGTATTCTATTTTGCCGATCGATTGGCTGGTGACGATGGGGTTGGCCAGTATATCGCTGATACCAATTGCGGCACCTTGGCGGCCTTCTTCCCGGGTGACGCTGCTTGAGCGATGATCGACGGCATTAGCGCGCCACCTATCAGATCGCCCAGGACTGATCGATTTCCTTAAGCCCGAGTAGCGTCAATGGCGAATTCGCTGGCTTCATCGGCGGGCGCGGCGCCAGCATCGAGTATCAATACTGGCGCAACAATTTCGGCAACAACGGCGTCAGCGTAGACCATCCGCAATTTCTACTGGTGTGGAACAGCAGATTCGGCCGCAAGCGGCTCCCTTACTGCATAGCGGCTTGCTGGGCTTCCGGATCGAACTCGGCGCGAACCACGTCGAGCGCATCTTTGAGCGTTTCCTCGGAAAGCTCGTTGAGGCTTTCCGCCAGCACTTCTGCCGCGTCGATGGTGTCCTGATCCTCGGGCAGATTGTCGGAATCCAGGTTGGCCACCAGCACGGCGGCGGCTCCGGTGACCTGAAGCAGTTTCTGTCGTTCCACCATCAATAGTTCGATCTCGTCTCTCAGCAGGCGGACTTCCTGGTCGTTCAAAGCATGGATGGTCATGGTAAGCCTCGTCGAGTTGTCGGGAGTGATTGGATCCCCGGCTCGCCCTGACGATGCGAGCCGCCCCCGAGGGGGCCAAGTCAATCTTGAGATGGTGCGACGATTGACTTGAGAGGTGCATGGGATAATACCCCGCCCTTCATCCATCCAGATACCCGTGCCGTGCTTCGTCCCGTCCGCCTCGACCCCGCCCTGATTGCCCAGCCTTTGCCCTGGGATGTGTATTCCGAGTCGGGTGTTCTGATTGCCGGTGCCGGTCTGGTTCTGGCCGATGAGGCACATTTCAACAAGCTCGCCACTCGTGCGTTGTTTCGCGAAGGGGAGGCGGGGGGAGCCGCTGATACACCTCTCGGCCGTCTGCTCGATCTGGCCAGGAAGGCCGAGAGGTGCCTGCATAACCCCGATGCGGAAGTGATTCGCGCCGTGGCGCGTGACCTGCTCGCCGCGCAACGCGCCGACACCGATGCCTGTCTGGGTTATGCCTGCCTGGTGCCGCTGGCGCGTCCCAGCGTGAGCCATGCCTTGCGCGTGCTCTTCGTCGCCGGCTTGTTGGCGGAGCACCTGGATTTCAGCGGGGCGGAACAGGAGAGCCTGGCCGCGGCGGCGCTGACCATGAATGTTGCCAGCCTTGATCTGCATGATCGCCTGCATGCCTGTTCCGGCGTCGTGCCGGAGGCGGATCGGGCGGCGCTAAACGGCCATCCGCAAGCCAGCGTCGCCTGGCTGGAACGGGCCGGCGTGAATGATGCCTTCTGGCTGGGCGCGGTGCGTCAGCATCACGAGAACATGGACGCCAGCGGTTATCCCGATGGCCTCCCGGGTAGCGCGATTTCACTGGCCGCGCGGGTGTTGCGAGTGGCGGATTTCTATTGCGCCAAGATCGGCGGCCGCCATTACCGGCCGCCCAAGTCGGCCAGCATCGCTTTTCAGGAATTGTTCGGCCGGGAAAGGATGCATCTGGACAGCCAGATCGCCGCGCAGTTGCTGCGCCGCATGGGCATTTATCCGCCCGGCACCCTGGTGCGCCTGGCCAATCGTGAGACCGCCTGCGTCGCGCGCCGCGCGCAAAATGGCGCGGCGCGCTGGGCCGTGAGCATACTGGACGCGCGGGAACGCGCGTTGGAGTCGCCCCAGGCGCGTGATCTCGCATCGCGCAATCACGCCATCATTGGCACGGCCGACCGCCAGCCGGGATGGCCGACGATCAACTGGATGGCGGTCTGGGGATATTGATGAATCTGTTGCCTTACGTTTTCGATGCCACGCGCGAGAATTTCGACCAGCTGGTGCTGGGCAATTCCGAGCGCGGCCTGGTGCTGGTGCATTTCTGGAGCCCCAAGGCCGGCCCCTGCCTGGTGCTGATGCCGCGCCTGGTGAAACTGGCCGCTGAATATGGCGGGCGCTTCCTGCTGGTGATGGCGAATACCGAGGAGCTGGGTCGGCGGGTCCGCGACCTTGGTGTCACCAGTGTGCCGACGGTGAAGTTCTACCTGCGCGGCAAGGTGGCGCACACCATCCACGGCGCCGAGCCGGACAGCACCTTTCACGCGGCATTGAGCCTTTTTCTGGCCGGCGACCACGAGCAGCAACGCATGGAGGCTCTGCGCGCGCACCAGGAAGGGCGCACGGAGGAGGCCATCGCCCTGTTGGCGCGGGCCGCCGTGGAGGCGCCGGAAGACCTCGCGGTGGCCCTGGATCTGGCCAAGCTGCTGACCCTGGACGGGCGCCCGGACGAGGCGCTGGCGCTGCTCTCGGCCTTGCCCATCGAGGCGCGGCGACGGCCGGACATCGCGCCCTTGTTGATTCATCTGGAACTGATCGTCGCGGCCGCTGTGGAGATCGATCCGGAGGCCGCCACGGATACGCCGGAAGCGCGTTTGTCCGTGGCCGCGTCCGCCCTGCTCGATGATCGCATGGAGGCCGCGCTGGAACAGTTGCTGGAGTTGGCCCGCGTGGCGCCCGGGTTTCGTGACGACATTGGCCGCCGTGGGCTGATCTCCCTGTTCGCGTTGCTTGGCGGCGAGCATGAATTGACCCGGCGTTACCGTTCGCGCCTGGGCGAGTTGGTGATATGACGCGTGGCGACATGACTTTGCCCTGGCGCGCGGATTTTGCCGCCACCGCGCCGTTCCACCATGTCGCCCACTTGGCCGAACCGCTGGCCAGCGCCGATTGGCCGACCTTGCGGCGGCTCAATAGCCTGGCCGAGGCACGGGGACTGCTCAACGCGGCTGGCCTGCCCTTGCGCTTCGCGGCCCAGCAAGTGCGTTGCGGGCAATGGGATTACGAGGCGGGAATCCTTGCCAGCGGCGTGGTGCCCAGTCGCGAGGGTAACTGGCATGACCTGCTCAATGCCCTGACCTGGCTGACGTTTCCCCATGCCAAGGCGGCGCTCAACGCGGTGCAGTGCGGCGAGTTGGGGCAAAGGCGGGAAGCAACGCGCGGCCCGCTTTCGGATGCCGCTGTAGCGCAGGCGTCTCGCCTGCATCGACCGTCGAGGTGGGAAGCAAGGCGCGGCCCGCTTTCGGATGCCGCCACCCTGTTTGACGAAAGCGGCCTGCTGCTGTTGGGCCGTGACGGTGAGTTGGCCGAATTGCTGGCGGCGCGGCGCTGGCGCGAGGCATTCGTGGTACGGCGACATGCCTGGCAAGACGTGCGCGCTTATGCCTTCGGCCATGCGCTGCTGGAAAAGCTGTTGTCGCCATGGCCGGGTATTACCGCCAAGTGTCTGTTTCTGCGGGTGGAGTCTTTGCCTGAAGAAGGTATGCCGGCGACCTGGCTGGATGCCGCCCTGGCCGAGGCGTGGCGTGATGGTCGCGTCAGACGCCCCGCCGAACTGTTTCCTCTGCCGGTATTGGGCGTGCCCGGCTGGTGGCCGGCCAATGCCGACGCGGCGTTTTACCAGGACAGCCAGGTGTTCCGGCCCTTGCCTGGTGTTGCAAATGATGTAACCCAATCGGCATAGAATGGCGCCTCTTGCGTACCGGAAAATAATTTAACAAATGTCCGGCAGTACTCCTGCTCTGGGCCACGATGGTGGCATGCTCGCGCACCTGGTTTCCGCCAGGCTGACGATCGCCACCCTGGCGCTGGCGCTGGCTTTCGCGGTATTGCTGGTGACTCATTTCTGGCAATTGCATGAGGCTTTTCAGGAAAGCCTGCTGGCCAAGGTGCAGATCACCGCGATCCGCGCCGGGGACGCGATGAAGTTGAGGGAGCACCTGGCGGCCACGGAAATCCTGCAATCCTTGCGTGGGGCACCGGAGATCGTCGCCGCCAGCCTGTTCACTCCGGAGGGTTCTCGCCTGGCCGAGTACCGCCGCGATAACCTGGTAAATTCACCGGAACTCGATGCCCAGGGCGGCTGGTGGACCATGATTCAACGCCAGCCCTTGCTGGAGAACGGCCGGATCATCGGCCATCTCGTGGTCAAAGCCAGTCTCGACGCGATGGCGCGGCGCCTGGCCTGGTTCTTCGGTATCGGCCTGACTACCGTATTGATCGCGCTGGGGGTGGCCTGGAGCGTGTTCGTGGGATTGCGCCGCAAGGTCAGCGATAGTGAGGCGGACTTGCGCCGCATGGCCTGGTACGACCCGGTCACCAAGCTCCCCAATCGCAATCTTTTCATGCAGCGCCTGCGCGAGGCCGTGAACGCCGCGCGCGAGGAACGGCGCGGCATGGCCGTGTTGTTCATCGATCTGGACAACTTCAAACTGGTCAACGACACCCTTGGGCACGAGGCCGGCGACGTCCTGCTGGTGACCGTGGCGGAACGCCTGCGTGGGCTGTTGCGAGTGGGCGATTCGGTATGCCGCCTGGGTGGTGACGAGTTCGTCATTCTGTTGCATCCCTGCGGGCGTGGCGAAGCGCAGGCGGTTTCGGAACGCGCATTGGTCGCCATCAGCCTGCCGGTATCGGTGTACGAACAGGAGGTCTATGTCGGCGGCAGCATCGGCATCGCCTGTTTCCCGGAAGATGGCCTGGATGCCACCGCGCTGCTGCGTTGCGCGGATACGGCCATGTATCAGGCCAAGGACAACGGCCGCAACAATTTCCAGTTCTATACCTCGGACATGAACCTGAAGGCGCTGCAGCAGTTCGCCATCGAAACGAGCTTGCGCAAGGCGCTCGAGCGCGACGAAATGCTGCTCTACTACCAGCCGCTGGTGGATGTGGAGACGCGCGCCATCGTCGGGGTGGAAGCCCTGTTGCGCTGGAAATCGGAAGAGTTCGGCACTTTCGCTTCCAGTGATTTCATCGCCATCGCCGAGCAATCCGGGTTGATCAACCAGTTGGGCCACTGGGCGCTTACGGCCGCCTGCCGCCAAATGCGGGAATGGCGCGACTCGGGTTTGTCGGGGCTGACCGTGGCGGTGAATCTGTCGCCACGCCAGTTCCATAACGGCGATCTCGTGAATCAGGTGCGCGACGCACTCATGGAAAGCGGTCTGGAACCCGGCGCGCTGGAGCTGGAAATTACCGAAAGCGTGCTGATCAAGCACAACATGGAAGCCATCGCAAAACTGACCGAATTGGCCGATCTGGGGGTGAAGCTGGCGATCGACGACTTCGGCACCGGCTATTCCTCGCTCTCCTATCTCAAGCGTCTGCCCATCCACCGCCTCAAGATCGACAAGAGTTTCGTGCGGGAGAGCCATATCGACCCGGACGACGCGGCCATCGCCACCGCCATCATCGGCATGGCGGCTGGCCTGGGTATCGAGGTGACTGCGGAAGGTGTGGAGAACGAGGAGCAGCTCGCTTTCCTGAAACAGGCCGGCTGCCAGATCGTGCAGGGCTATTACTTTGGTTCGCCGCTACCGGCGGAGGATCTGGCGAAACTGGTGCGGCAAGTCAGGGCGTAGGATGCGGTTCGCTTCGCTCACCACATCCTACTGTTCTATGGCTCTCACGCCGTATGCACCGTCACCGGCGGCGTGTTGCACGCTTCGCCCGGCGCGGTCGGCACTTCGCGGATTTCAAATTGCAAGGCTTCCAGGTCGGCCAGGATATAGGTGGGTTTGGCGCCGACGCCGCCCACCGTGCCGGGATTGAGCAGGTGGGTGATGCCGCCCTTGACGTTGCTCACCTGGCGGATGCTGGCGCGGTGGTCGTGGCCGCAGCAGACCAGATCGTAGTCGCCGGTAAGCGCCATCGCGGCCGCGTAATGCGGGTAATGCACCAGAAACGCGGCGCGCCCGGCCAGATGCAGCACGGCATCCTGGCCGTGGTAGCGCACCACACTGTCCGACTCGTGGCTGAGCTTGCTCATGGCGTAGAGATCGCCGGTGTTGTTGCCGTGGATGACATGGACCGGCAGTTCGAACTTGCGCAGCACGCGCAAGGTGGTGGGCGCGACCACATCTCCGCAATGCAGGACCGCCTCGGCGCCACGCGCCTTGGCGTCCTCCACGGCCTCTCCGAGCAGGCGGCGGTTGTCGTGGCTGTCGGAGAGGATGCAGACCTTCAATCTGGATGCCTCAGAACATCGGCTTTTCGGGCGCGGCCTTGTAGCGATCGACGCCGGCGATGATTTCGGCGCGGGCATCTTCCAGACCGAACCAGCCATCCACTTTCACCCACTTGCCCGGCTCCAGATCCTTGTAGTGCTCGAAAAAGTGGGAAATCTGTTTCAACAGCAGTTCGGGCAAGTCTTCCGGCTGCTTCACGGCGCTGTACATGCTGCTGAGCTTGTCCACCGGAACGGCGATGACCTTGGCGTCCACCCCGGCTTCGTCGGTCATTTTCAGCACACCCACCGGGCGGCAGCGCACCACCACGCCAGTCAACAGCGGAATTGGGGTGACCACCAGCACGTCCACCGGGTCGCCGTCTTCGGACAGGGTATGCGGCACATAGCCGTAATTGCACGGATAGTGCATCGCCGTGGACATGAAGCGGTCGACGAACATGGCGCCGGTCTCCTTGTCCACTTCGTACTTGATGGGTTCGCCGTGCGCCGGAATTTCGATGATGACATTGATGTCATCAGGCACATTGCGGCCGGAGGCTACGCGATCGAGGTTCATGGTGGGTCTGTCCTGTGAATTGATGCAGCGCCGCATTATACGCGGCCCTCTTGCTACAATCGCCGCACCCTGGACTCCCGCCCAAAGCCATGTCGGATGAAGCAATCGGAGAAGTCGTGATACGTGGCATCACCACACAGGGGCGCACGTTCCGCCCCAGCGATTGGGCCGACCGGCTGGCCAGCATCGTCGGCCATGTCAGTCGCGACAATCGCCTGAATTATTCGCCCGATGTGCAACCGGTTACGCGCGCGGGGGTGCGTTGCGTGGTGATCAACCAGAAACTGGCCACACTGGATGCCCGTATCTTCAAGTTCCTGCTGGATTTCGCCCGCGAGAACGACTTGGAAGTCGTTGACGGGCGCAAGGTGGCGCGCTGAGCGCGCCCGGCTTGTGACACAAAAGTGGCACAAAAAAATCGCCCGGCATGCCGGGCGATTTTTTGGCGAATCCGGTACGACTCAGGCCATCGCCTTGATCGCGGCGGAGAGGCGGCTCTTTTGCCGGGAAGCCTTGTTCTTGTGCACGATGCGCTTGTCGGCGAGGCTGTCCATGACGCTCATGTTGGCTTGCAGGGCGGCCTGGGCGGCACCCTTGTCACCGGCTTCGATCGCCTTGCGAACCTTCTTCACAGCGGTCCGGTAAGCCGAGCGCTGGGCCATGTTGTGCAAACGTAGCACCGTGTTTTGACGGGCGCGCTTCTTAGCCTGTGCGCTATTGGCCATACGAGACTCCTTGAATTCTGCTGGAAAAATGAAACGCGCATGATACTGACCTGAGTCGACTCAGGCAAGCCAAACATGGCGTTGATGGACTGTTTTCAAAATGGGTGTTGGGCACGTCGAATTTGCCCACGTTGTTGTTCAAGCCCAGGCGCGGATGCCACGCTCGATGCCGGCGGCGTCAAGGCCGCACCGAGCGAGGAGGACAGCGGGGTCGCCATGCTCGACAAAGCGGTCGGGCAGGCCCAGGTGCATCAGTGGAATGGTGATGCCCATTTCCGCCAGGGCTTCGGCCACCGCGGAACCGGCACCCCCCATCACGGCGTTTTCTTCGACCGTGACCAAACGCGTGTGGCTTTCCGCCAATTGCCGCAACAGTTCCCGGTCCAGCGGTTTGACGAAACGCATGTCGGCAACACTGGCGTCGAGCACTTCCGCCGCTTGCGTGGCCGCGCCGAGCGGGGCACCGAAGACCAGGATGGCAATGTCCTTGCCACTGCGCCGTAGCACGCCTTTGCCGATGGGAAAGGTCTCAAACGAAGTTGAGAGTTCCGCGCCCGGCCCGGTGCCACGCGGGTAACGCACGGCGCTGGGGCCGTCGTAATAAAACGCGGTGCTGAGCAGGCAACGGCACTCGTTCTCGTCCGAGGGCACGGCAATCAGCATGTTGGGGACGCAGCGCAGGAAAGTGAGGTCGAAGGCGCCCGCATGGGTGGCGCCGTCGGCGCCGACCAGGCCGGCGCGGTCGATGGCCAGCAACACTGGCAGATCTTGCAGCGCGATATCGTGGATCAACTGATCGTAGGCGCGTTGCAGGAAAGTGGAATAGATCGCCACCACCGGTTTGCGGCCTTCGCAGGCGAGGCCGGCGGCGAAGGTCAGTGCGTGCTGCTCGGCGATGCCGACATCGAAATAGCGTTCCGGGAAGCGTTGGGTGAACTCGGTCATCCCGGAGCCTTCGCACATGGCCGGTGTGATACCGACCAGACGCTCGTCGGCGGCGGCCATGTCGCACAGCCAGCGTCCGAACACTTCGGTATAGGTCGGGCGCGACGCCACCTTGGCTGTGACGCCCACTTCCACCTTGAACGTGCCGACACCGTGGTAGAGGCAGGGGTTGGCTTCGGCAAGGTCGTAGCCCTTGCCCTTGCGGGTGACCACATGCAGAAACTGCGGGCCTTTCAGGGCACGGATGTTGATCAGGGTGGAAATCAGGGCGTCAAGGTCGTGACCGTCGATGGGGCCCAGGTAGTTGAAGCCGAATTCCTCGAACAGGGTGCCGGGCGTGACCATGCCCTTGATGTGCTCTTCGGCCCGCTTGGCCAACTCATAAACGGGTGGCAGATTGGACAGGATTTTCTCGCCCCGGCTGCGCAGGTTGTTGTAGAAGCGGCCGGACAGCAGTTTGGTGAGATAGCTGTTGAGCGCGCCGACATTGGCGCTGATCGACATGTCGTTGTCGTTGAGGATGACCAGTAGGTTGGCATCCATCGCCCCGGCGTTGTTGAGGGCTTCGAAGGCCATGCCGGCGGTCATCGCGCCATCACCGATCACCGCCACCACGCGCCGCTCCTCGCCTTTGAGTCTCGCGGCGACGGCCATGCCGAGCGCGGCGGAAATCGAGGTGCTGGAGTGGCCGGCGACGAAGGCGTCATAGGGACTTTCATCCCGCTTCGGGAATCCCGATAGGCCATCGGTCTGGCGTAGCGTGTGCATGCGCTCACGGCGGCCGGTGAGTATCTTGTGCGCGTAGGTCTGGTGCCCGACATCCCAGACGATGCGGTCTTCCGGGGTGTCGAAGACGCGGTGCAGGGCAACGGTGAGTTCCACTATGCCCAGGTTGGAGGCGAGATGACCTCCAGTCCGCGCGACGCTTTCGATGATGAACTGGCGCAACTCATCCGCCAGTTCCTTGAGTTGTGGACGGCTCAGGGACTTGAGGTCGGCGGGGGAGTCGATGCTTTCGAGCAGGGACATATTCAATAGCTGCGTTCGACGATGAAGCGGGCGATTTCCGCCAGGCGCTGGCCCGCGGCGCCGAAAGGCTGGATGGCCTCCAGAGCTTCGTCCAGCAGTTCATGCGCATAAGCGCGTGCTTCTTTCACGTTCATCAGGGTGAGATAAGTCGCTTTACCCTGGGCCGCGTCCTTGCCGGCGGTCTTGCCCAGTGTGGCGGTGTCGGTTTCGGCGTCAAGTACATCGTCCATCACCTGGAAGGCCAGGCCGATACAGCGCGCATAGCGCTCCAGGCGTTCCCGCGTGCTGGCTTCCAAAGCTCCGGCGCCAAGCGCGCCGAGCAGCACGGCGGACTGGATCAGCGCGCCGGTTTTGTGGATATGCATGAATTCCAGTTCGGCCAGATCCAGAGCGCGTCCGGTGGCCGCAAGATCCACCGCCTGGCCACCGGCCATGCCGCGTGAGCCGGATGCGCGTGCCAGCAGGCGCAACATTTCGACCTGCGCGTCGGGCGCGCTGGCCGCCACAGGATGGGCGAGCGTCTCGAAGGCCAGGCTTTGCAAGGCGTCACCCACCAGCAGCGCGGTGGCCTCGTCGTAGGCTATGTGGCAGGTAGGTTTGCCGCGACGCAGGTCGTCGTTGTCCATGCTCGGCAGGTCGTCGTGCGTGAGCGAATAGACGTGGATCAATTCGACGGCGGCGGCGGCAAAGTCTATTCGAGTTGGATCGCCTCCCACCGCCTCACCGGCCGCATACGCCAGCATCGGTCGCACCCGCTTGCCGCCACCCAGACAGGCGTAGCGCATGGCGGCATGGAGTTTTTCCGGTGCGATGTCGGCGTCCGGCAACAAGGTGGCGAGCACGTTTTCCGTGCGCGCCTGGATGGCGCGCGACCAGGCGGCGAAATCAGTCATCAGCATCCTCACTGTTCATGCGCTTGAGCACGCCGTTATCGAGCACCTTTACCTGCTGATCGGCCGCATCCAGGGTTTTCTGGCAGTAAGCCGCCAGTTCGCTCCCCCGCTTGTATGCCGCCAGCGCCGCTTCCAGATTGAGGCGCCCGGATTCCATGTCCGCCACCAGGATTTCCAGTTCCTGGAGCGCGGTTTCAAAATCTTTGGGCGGTGCGTTTTTATCTGTTCTGGCCATGGCGGGTGATTGTTGAGTGGTGGGCCCCCCGAGAGTCGAACTCGGCACCAACGGATTATGAGTCCGCTGCTCTAACCAGGCATGAGCTAGAGGCCCGTCGGGGTTGCCCCCGAGTAAACCGGTTATTCCAGGAAGCTGCGCAGCCGCTCGGAACGCGAGGGGTGGCGCAGTTTGCGCAGTGCCTTGGCTTCTATCTGGCGGATGCGCTCGCGGGTGACGTCGAATTGCTTGCCGACTTCTTCGAGCGTGTGGTCGGTGTTCATTTCGATGCCGAAGCGCATGCGCAGCACCTTGGCTTCGCGCGGCGTCAGGCTGTCGAGGATTTCCTGGGTGACGAACTGAAGGCCGCTGTACATCGCGGCCTCGGCTGGCGCCAGGGTGGATTGATCCTCGATGAAATCGCCCAGATGCGAGTCTTCGTCGTCGCCGATCGGGGTTTCCATGGAAATGGGCTCCTTGGAAATCTTCATGATCTTGCGAATCTTGTCCTCGGGCATTTCCATCTTTTCCGCCAGGGTGGCCGGGTCCGGCTCCAGCCCGGTTTCCTGCAGGATCTGGCGGCTGATGCGATTCATCTTGTTGATGGTCTCTATCATGTGCACCGGAATGCGGATGGTGCGCGCCTGATCCGCGATGGAGCGCGTGATGGCCTGGCGTATCCACCAGGTGGCGTAGGTCGAGAATTTGTAGCCGCGTCGGTATTCGAACTTGTCCACCGCCTTCATCAGGCCGATGTTGCCTTCCTGGATCAGGTCGAGGAATTGCAGGCCGCGGTTGGTGTATTTCTTGGCGATGGAGATCACCAGACGCAGGTTGGCCTCAATCATCTCGCGCTTGGCGCGGCGGGCCTTGGCTTCGCCGGTGGACATCTTCTTGTTGATGTCCTTGAGTTCCTTCACCGAAATGCCGGCGCGGATCTGCAGCGCGGTGAGCTTTTCCTGGTGTTCGTTGACATCGAACTGCAGGCGCTCAAGCATTTCGTTATTGCTCGATTTGGCCGCGAGTTCCTGCACCACCCATTCCAGGGAGCCTTCGTGGCCCGGGAAGCTGCGGATGAAATGCTGGCGCGGCATGCCGCACTTGTTGACGACGATGTCCATGATGCCGCGTTCGTGCGAGCGTACTTCCTCGACGATGCCGCGCACCGATTCACACAGGTTGTCCACCTGACGGGCGGTGAAGCGGATGCCCATCAGATGTCCGGAAATTTCTTCCAGCAGTTTCTGGTATTGCTTGCTGGCGAAGCCGTGCTTGGCCAATGCGGCCTGCATTTTGGTGTGGGTCTTGCGGATTTCCGCGAAGCGTTCCAGGGCGTCGATCTTGAGTTGCGCCAGATTGGCCGCCGCGACCGCCGCGCCGCCATCGTCTTCCTCGTCATCCTCGCTTTCGCTGGCCTCGGTCTCTTCGCCGCCCATGTCCATGACGATGTCTTCACCGGAACTGTCGACCAGGCCGTCGATCAGATCGTCGATCTTCATCTCTTCCTTCTCGACCTTGGCGACCAGGTCAAGAATTTGCGCGATGGTGAGCGGGCAGGCGGATATGGCCAGCACCATGTTCTTGAGGCCTTCCTCGATGCGCTTGGCGATTTCGATTTCGCCTTCGCGGGTGAGCAGGTCCTTGATACCCATCTCACGCATGTACATGCGTACCGGGTCGGTGGTGCGGCCGAATTCGGCGTCCACACTGGAGAGGGCGGCTTCCGCTTCCTCGACGGCATCTTCGTCCGCCACCGGGGCGGGTGACTCGGACATCAGCAGCTCTTCCGCCGCGGGCGCCTGGTCGAAAACCTGGATACCCATGTCGTTGATCATGCTGATGACGCTCTCGATCTGTTCGGCGTCGAGAATTTCGTCGGGCAGGTGGTCATTGATTTCGGCATAGGTCAGGTAACCCCGTTCCTTGCCGAGCATGATCAGATTCTTCAGAAGGGTGCGGCGGGTCTCCGCATCAACCTTGACTTCCGGCTTGGCGGCAGCCATCTCGGCCGCGCTGGCCTTGCCCGCTGCCCCTTTTTTCTTGGAGGCGGCAGTGGCCGGTTTGCTTGGTTTGGGGGTCGTCTTGACCGTCGTCGCCATTGTGGGGTGCTCCGTGAGGATCTGCGGAAAAACGCGATAGTATACATGAACTTGGGCATATTCCGCCCGGGCTTCGCTGCCGCGTTGGACAAATCAGGTGGGGTCTGGTTTCCGCCGTTGCAAGGCCGCCAGCAGCCTTTGTTTTTCCTCGGGGGTGAGTTCACTCGGTTTGCGTCCCGAGAGTTCCCGCGCCTGGGCGCGGCCGGCCTGGGCGGAGAGGGTGTTCAGCGCGCCCTGGAAATCGGCTTCCACATCGTAGTCTTCGTCCCAGGCCAGGAGGCCGGCGGCGGCGTGTTCCAGCACGGCTTGTTCTTCACGTCCGCGAAAGTGCTCGACGATATCGCGTGTGCTCAGTTCCGGATGTTCCCGCAGGAGCGCGACCAGGGTGGCCAGCGCTACCGCTTCCGGACGTTCGCTTTCCGGCAATTCCGCCATGCGGGTGGCGCGTGTGGTGTCGTGCAGCACGGCCTGCAAAGCGATCTGCCAGGCGGACGGTTGCACAGCGGCGCGGCCATGCGGAGCGCGTTGTGGCGGCGCGCCGCGTGGCCCGCGCGCGGCGCGCGGTGCTTCCAGGCCGGTCAGGCTGGCCAGGCGTTGTTGCAACATGCGTTTGAGCAGGGGCGCCTGGCCGAGTTTGTCGATGTACGGTTCCATGAGTTTGGCCAGGCGCACCTGGCCTTCCTGCGAGCCGAGATCGGTTTGCGCGGTGATTTCGGCAAACAAAAAGTCGGACAAGGGCATGGCGCGATCACACAAGGCGCGGAAGGCGTCGGCGCCCTGGGCGCGGACGTAGCTGTCCGGGTCTTCGCCTTCCGGCAGGAACAGGAAGGACAGGCGCTTGCCATCCTGGATCTGGGGCAGGCTGTTTTCCAGAGCGCGCCAGGCGGCCTTGCGGCCGGCGTTGTCGCCGTCGAAGGCGAACACCACGTCGTCGGCCAGGCGCAGCAGACGGGTGGCCTGGTCGGCGGTGATGGCGGTGCCCAGCGTGGCGACTGCGTTCTGCACGCCGTGCTGATCCAGCATGACCACGTCCATATAGCCTTCCACCACCACCACACGGCTTTCTCCCTGGATGGCGCGGCGGTGTTCGTACAGGCCGTAGAGTTCCCGCCCCTTGTGGAACAGCGGGGTTTCCGGCGAGTTGAGGTATTTCGGCTCGCCGGCGCCGATCACCCGGCCGCCGAAGGCGATGGCCTGGCCGCGCTCGTTGCGGATGGGGAACATCACGCGGTCGCGAAAGCGATCGTAGCGCTTGTCCTCATTGACGATGACCAGGCCGATTTCGGTCAGCAGCGGGTCGGCATAGTCCGCGAGTGCCTCGCGCAAGCCCTGCCAACCTTCCGGCGCGTAGCCGATGCCGAAGCGCGCGGCGGTTTCGCCGGTGAGGCCGCGCTTCTTCAGGTAATCCACCACTTTCTCGTTGCCTTTCAGGCCCTTGCGGTACCAGGTCGCGGCGGCTTCCATGCGCTCGAACAGCTTCTCGCGACGGCTTTCTTCTTCCGGTGGGCGGCGGCTGCCGTCATCCGGCACCTGCATGCCGACCTGGCCTGCGAGGTCCTTGACCGCTTCCACGAAAGGGATGCCGGCATGTTCCATGAGGAAGGTGATGGCCGTGCCGTGCGCGCCGCAGCCGAAGCAGTGATAGAACTGCTTGGTCGGGCTGACCGAGAACGAGGGGGATTTTTCGTTGTGGAAGGGGCAACGCGCCTGATAGTTGGCGCCGGCCTTCTTGAGGGGCACGTAACGCTCGATGACGGCGACGATGTCCGTGCGGTCGAGCAGTTGCTGTAGGAAATCCTGGGGAATCATGGTCGCCCGATTCTACGGCAGGCAGCGGGAAAGACTGCTGTAGACCAGGTTGCCGGAGGCTACCTGGTGATCCATCCACATACTGCTTTATGGGGGGAGCCTGCGCCAGGTAGTCGCTGTGCGCCAACCTGACCTACCGGCTTAACTCAGGGCGCCCTTCACCAGTCCGGAAACGCTGTTCATGTCGGCGCGGCCGGCCAGTTTCGGCTTCAGCCAGGCCATCACCTTACCCATGTCGCGCGGGCTGGTGGCGCCGGATTCGGCCACAGCCTGCTTGATCAGCGCGGCGATTTCTTCGGCGGCCAGTTGCTGTGGCATGTAGGCGCTGAGAACTTCGATTTCGAAAGCTTCCTGATCAGCCAGATCCTGGCGCCCGGCGGCCTGGTACTGGCTGAACGAATCCTTGCGCTGTTTCAGCTGCTTTTCGACGATGGCCACCACGGCGCTGTCATCGAGTTCGATCCGCTCGTCCACTTCGCGCTGCTTCATCGCCGCCAGCAGCAGGCGGATGGCGCCCAGGCGCGCGGTTTCCTTGGCGCGCATGGCGTTCTTCATGTCATCGCTGATTCGCTGCTTGAGGGACATGGCGTGATCTCGCGGAAGGGCGGAGCAAAAACAAACGAGCCTGATAAATCAGGCTCGTCACAAAGTCGGGAAAACCCGGCTCAGTACATTTTGGGCGGCAGGGTCTGGCTGCGCAGACGTTTGTGCTGGCGCTTCACGGCGGCGGCCAGTTTGCGCTTGCGCTCCTGGGTGGGCTTCTCGTAGAACTCGCGAGCACGCAGCTCGGTCAGCAGGCCCATCTTTTCGATGGTGCGCTTGAAACGGCGCATGGCAACTTCAAACGGCTCATTTTCTTTAAGGCGAACGCTCGGCATCTAGATTCCTGGTTGCGGGAGGGCAAAAAAAGATGCGAGATTCTATATCAACCCTGGTCGACGTTTCAATAAAATTGCCGGCTCAATCTTTCATGGACTTGCCATGCTCGTTCTCGGCGTCGAATCTTCCTGCGATGAAACCGGCCTGGCCCTGTTTGATACCGAGCGTGGCCTGCTGACGCATGCCCTGCATAGTCAGGTGGCCATGCATGCCGAATACGGCGGCGTGGTGCCGGAACTGGCGTCGCGCGACCACATTCGGCGGGTGATTCCGCTCACCCGTCGGGTGCTGGCGGAAGCCGGTCTCGCCTTGAGCGATCTCGACGCCATCGCCTATACCCAGGGGCCGGGCCTGGCCGGGGCCTTGCTGGTGGGGGGGGGCTTCGCCAATGCGCTGGCCCTGGCTCTGGGGATTCCGGCCATTGGTGTGCATCACCTGGAAGGCCATCTGTTGTCGCCCTTGCTGGCGACGCCGCGCCCGGAATTTCCTTTCGTGGCGTTGCTGGTTTCCGGTGGTCATACCCAGTTGATGCGGGTGGATGGCGTCGGCCGCTACCAACTGCTTGGCGAGACGGTGGACGATGCCGCCGGCGAGGCCTTCGACAAGACCGCGCAGTTGTTGGGCCTGGGCTACCCCGGAGGCCCGGCGCTGGCGAAACTGGCTGAGGGAGGCGAACCGTATCGCTTCAAGTTGCCGCGCCCGATGCTGCATTCCGGCGATCTGGATTTCAGTTTTTCCGGCCTGAAGACGGCGGTGCTGACCCTGGCGCGCAAGGAAGGCGAGGCGGCGCGGGTGGATATCGCCGCCGGCTTCCAGGCCGCCGCCGTCGACGTGCTCGCGGGCAAGAGCCTGAAGGCGCTACGCGAAACCGGATTGCATACGCTGGTGGTGGCGGGCGGCGTCGGCGCCAACCGCGCCCTGCGCGCGCGTCTCGACGCGGAGGCGAAACAACGAGGCTTCGCGGTGTTCTATCCACCCCTGGAGTTGTGTACCGACAACGGCGCCATGATCGCCTATGCCGGCGCGTTGCGCCTCGCGAACGATGCGCCGGCCGACGGGCGTTTCACGGTGCGGCCGCGATGGGAACTGGGTGAACTGAGGGCGCCCATGTAGCGCCGGCATCCTTGCCGGCGTTACAGAGCCTACGGTTTGAGTATCGGCTGCCCGATCAGGCGCAATGCCTCGTGCGGGAATATCAGCACCAGCGACAAGATCGCCAGGATGGCGAGCACGAGCAGGGTGGAGAAGATGCTGGCGGGGCGCAGCCAGCCCCAGTAGCGGGCTGCGAGGAACACCATGTCCTTCTTGTGTTCGGTCATGCGTAGCCAGCCGCGCAGCACGGACAACACCAGCCAGACACTGTAACCGCCAGCCAGAGAGCTCAGCGCGATACGGAATACCGTGAGCAGATCCCATTCGCGCACGCCCTTGTAGAACAGCGAGACGGCGCCCACGCCCAAGGCCGCGCCGGTGGCGAGCACGATGTTGATCAGCAGGCGACGGCGTTCACGCGCCAGATCCTGCTGCCGCTTGATGAAGAAATCGTCGATCTCCGCTTTGAAGTATTCGGTCTTTTCCTCGACCAGACCGGTGATTTCATGGCGCATCACGGCTATGCGCTTATCAAGGACGTCGGAAAGCTGCACGGCGGCGTAATCCACCAGCTCGCGCACATCGTCCTTGGTGAACTGGCGCTGGCTGTGCAGTTCCTGGGAAATCTTGTCGAGTTTCTGGTCGATCGCCTGGCTGGCGTTGTCCACTACCTGCCCCAGCCGCTCTCCGGCGCGGTCGACGGCCGCCTCGGAGGCCGCGATCAGGTTATCGCGGGCGTAGTCGATGGTTTTCTCGAACATGGTCATCTCTTTTTGAAGGCCGACTCTTCGCCGGAGATCAGCTTGCGGATGTTGCTGTGATGGCGCGCCAGCACCAGGCCGCAGAGCAGGGCGAGCAGGCCGATTTTTTGGCCATTTCCCGCGCCGCCGCCGAGCAGCAGCCAGCCATAGAGCGGTGCCATGGCGGCGGCGACCAGTGCCGAGAGAGAGGAGATGCGGGTGATGGCGAAGACGATCGCCCAGGTCGTCACGGTCAGGCCGCCGAGGCGGACATCCAGCGCCAGCAGGACGCCCAGGGCGGTGGCCACGCCCTTGCCGCCCTTGAAGCCGAAAAATACGGGGAAGAGATGCCCGAGGAAAGCGGCCAGGGCCGCCAGATAGGGGGTGTAGGCCGGCAAACCCCAGGTCGCTGTTGCCCACTGGGCCAGCCAGACCGCGACATAACCCTTGAGCGCGTCACCGATCAAGGTCAACGCGGCGGCGGATTTCTTGCCGGTGCGCATCATGTTGGTGGCGCCCGGATTGCCGGAACCATGGCTGCGCGGATCGGGCAGGCCGTAGACGCGCGCGACCACGATCGCGAAGGAGATCGAGCCGAGGAGATAGGAGGCAACAAGAATTAACGTGAATTCAGTCATTTGCGTAAAATGCGCGGCCATTTTGCGAATATCGGCCGGGGGTTGGATGGACATACTGTTTCTGCGGGATTTCCGCCTGGAGCTGATTATCGGGCTCTATGAATGGGAGCGCAAAGCGCCGCAGCCGGTGATGATCGATCTGGAGATCGGCCTCTACGACCACAAGGCCGGCCACACCGACCAGATCGGCGACACGATCCACTATGGCCAGGTGGCCGAGCGTATCCGCGAAAGCGTGGCGCGGCGCGAGATTCGCCTGGTGGAAACCCTGGGTGAGCACATTGCCGAGATCGTGCGCGGCGAGTTCGGCGCGCCCTGGGTGAAAGTCACCGTGCGCAAGCTCGCCATCCTGCGCGGGGTGAAGGAACTGGGCATCATCGTCGAGCGCGGTTCGCGGATTTGATCCGGATTGCCCTTAGCCGGGACGTGGAGGTTGGCCCCACATGTAGCGCCGGCGTCTCGCCGGCTTCGTAGGCCAAATTAGAAGAACCAAGCCGGCGCGACGCCGGCGCTACAGTCCTGTGGCAACAAATAACCATCTGGAGTTAATCGTCCACCAACCCGGTCGGCAGGCCGTCGATGCTGCGGGCGTTCTTCTCGCGGCGATAGTCGGCCATGCCATCCTCGCCTTTCTTGCGCGCCCATTCCGACAAGGTGCCGCGTTCGCCGGCATAGCCCATCAGCGGTACCCCGGCGCCGCATGAGGTCTGCGCCGATTCCACTTCCATGATCACGATCTGCCGCGCGCCGGGATGCGCCGGAAACAACGCGCGCAATTCGGCCCAGCGCTTGTCACGCGGCACCACGCCTTCGCCCTGGCCGTATACGCGCAGGAGCAGGGCATCGGCGGCGAAGCTGCAGAACATCATGGTCATGCGCGGGGCCGTGCGCAGATGGGCGGCGGTCTCCGCGCTACTGCCGGTGAGGTCGAGATAGGCCAGGGTGTGTTCATTCAGCACGCGCAGGCTGTCCAGGCCCTTGGGTGAGAGATTGATACGGGCGGCGGGCGCGGCGGTGGCCACGAAAAAAACATGTTGTTTCTTGATGAACGCCATCAGTTCCGGTGTCAACGATTCGTAGAATTTCGCCATATCGCTTCCTCAAGAAAACTAAGCCAACTCATTGCGACGCATGAATTCCAGCAGGATTTCCAGCCGCTTCACGCCGTCGTTCATTTCCAGCATCGCCTGGCGCGCGCTGGCTTTCAGCGGCAAGACCTCGGCCAGGCGGAAGCCGACCCAGGTGGCGTCGTCCTGGATCTCATCCAGGCCCGAATCCGGCAACCGCGCCGCCAGGATGCGCAAAAAAGAAAGCGCGGGACGGCAGTAAACGGGAACCGGTATATGCACTTCGTCACCCTTGTCGCGCACCTGCCCGATCAGGAGTTGGTTGGCTTCCAGTCGGGTGCTTTCCACGACAAACCGCCCCTCGCCACGCGCCTCGATCCGCATCAGACCGGGGCTGTCCATGTCCGCGGAGATGACGCGCGCGTGGCAGCCGACCGTTTCCGGAAGCGCCGCCGGCCCTACTTCGCCTCCTTGCTTGATCAGGCAGACGCCGAACGGCCGCGACAGACGCAGGCAGTTGGCCGTCATGTCCAGATAGCGTGCCTCGAACACCTTCAGACGCAGGCGTCCACCCGGAAACAGGACGGTATTGAGGGGAAACAGCGGCAGTTCGCGGTCAAGCGTTTGTGGCGTCATGAGGCCACGCAGCCGTGCGAGTTGGTAACTGAGTGGCGCGCTGAGCGGGTTATTCACGCGCGCCCCAGGGCTTCATCAACTCATGCGCGATGCCGAGGTGATCGAGGATGCGCGCGACGATGAAGTCCACCACCTGTTCCACGCTGGCGGGGCGATGGTAGAAGCCGGGGTTGGCGGGAAGTATCGTGGCGCCGGCTTCGGCCAGGGCGGTCATGTTGCGCAGGTGGATAAGTGAAAACGGCGTTTCGCGTGGCACCAGGATCAGCGGCCGCTTTTCCTTGAGCATCACGTCGGCGGCGCGCTCGATCAGATTGTCGGCCAGGCCCTGGGCGATGGCCGCCAGGGTGCCCATCGTGCACGGGCAGATCACCATCGCGGCGGCCGGATTTGAGCCGGATGCGGTGGGCGCGAACCACTCCTCCTTGCCGTAGGCCATGAGGCTTCCATGGTGCCCGGTGAAACGAGCATCGAAAAAAGCGGCTACCTCGGCGTTGCCGGCGGGAAGCTGAAGATCAAGCTCCTGTTTGGCGACGATGCGCGCGGCCTGCGAGATCAGCAGGTCGACCTGGCAGCCGGCGCGCAGCAGGCATTCCAGCAGGCGCAAACCGTAAGACATGCCGGAGGCGCCGGTGAGGGCGAGCGTGATGCGGGTCATGGGAAGTCGCGAGTAAGGGGTGAGCCATTGTAGGTTGGGCACGCTATGTTTTGCCCAATCCGCGCGCTTGCGTTAGCAGATGCGCCGCCGCCAGGCCATTCACCAGGCCGGTTACCCAGGCGGCGGTGAGGAACAGCGGCATCAGGCCGAGAATGCTGGCTCCCGGCAGCAGCCAGGCATCCACGACCAGCAGTTGCGCGCCGATATGGGCGAAAGCGGCCAGCACGGACAAACCGATCGGGCCGAACCAGCGTGTCGGCAGACGTATCGCCAAGGCCAGCAGCAACAGGCTGGCGACCCCGCCGGATACGCTCATCACAAAAGCCGGGGTCAGGAACTGGCCCAGCGCCAACGCCCCGGCGACGATGCGCAGGCCCGCCACCCAGGCCGCCGTGCGCCAGCCATAGCGATACAACACCACCAGGGTGACGATATTGGCGAGGCCGGGTTTGATGCCGGGAATCGGCAAGGGAATCGCCGCTTCGGCCAGGGTCAGGCCAATGGCCACCGCCGCCAGCGCGGCTACCCGGCGGTCTTCAGGGCTGGCATGGAGTTCGAGTTGCATCAGTAATTGAGCGTGTCATAACCCGCCGCGGCATTTTCCACGCTGACCCGGTTGGGCAGGCAGACGGCGGCCCCGCCCGGTGGGATCCAGCCTTGTCGCACGCAGAGTTGACGTGGGCTGGGGTCGCTGGCGATGCGCACGCGGCCGTCACGGATTTCGACGCGGCTGATGCCTAAGGGGCCTTTGATATCTATTTGGCGATTCAGCCGCAGGCTGGTGTCGATGGTTACCTTGCCATCCAGGCGCACGATGACACGCCCTTCCAGGCTCCCCGCCTGGCGCATCCATAACCCGCTTACCAGGGCGAGTCCGGCGAGCAGAATCAGCCAGTCACCTGGGCGCGGACGAGTCACTTCAACGTGAACATCGCATGGCGATGCTTGAAGCGCCCCTCTCCCGCGGGCGGAAGAGGGGCCGCGGGTGAGGGAACGGGCATGGCGCGAGAAGCCCATGATGCGTGGTGGCGCCAATAGCCATGGCCGTCAGGAAAGCTCGCGATGCCGGATCAGTACCTGCTGGTCATCGTGAAAATAGTCGGCCAGGGCCTCCGCGAAGTAGACCGAGCGGTGCTGGCCGCCGGTACAGCCCAGGCCCACGGTGAAGTAGCTGCGGTTGTCCTTGATGTAGGAGGGCAACCACTTGGCGACAAATGCGCGGATGTCTTCCAGCATGTTGCTCACCTGTTCCTGAGATTGCAGGAAAGCGATGACCGGCGCGTCGCGGCCGGTCAGCGGTTTCAGGGTGGGGTCATAGTGCGGATTGGGCAGGCAGCGTATGTCGAATACCAGATCGGCGTCCATTGGCAGCCCGTGTTTGAAGCCGAACGATTCAAACACCAGGGTGAAGCTGGCGCTGTGCAAGTTGAGGAAGTCCTTGATCCAGTTGCGCAGCGTGTTGGCGGAGAGATCGCTGGTGTCCATCAAGTGGGCATTCCCGGAAATGCCCGCCAACATCTCACGTTCCTCACGGATGCATTCTTCCAGCGAACGTTCGCCGGTATTCAAGGGATGGCGTCGCCGCGTTTCCGAAAATCGCTTGACCAGGGCTTCGTCCTTGGCCGTGAGGAAAATGACCCGCAGATCGACCTTGCCGCGCATGCGCTCCAGTTCATCCGGCAACCCGACCAGGCTGCCGCCGCTACGCGAGTCGATGCTCAGCGCGGCGTCCTGAATGCCCAGCAGGCGCAAGTACTCCACCGCTTCCGGCAACAAAGCGGCAGGCAGGTTATCAATGCAATAGAAGTTCGCATCTTCCATTGCCTTGAGCGCGACACTCTTGCCGGACCCGGACAGACCGCTGACGACGACGACTCGCATATATCTAAAGCAATAAGGTTGAGAGGTGCCGGATTATCCGGCTATTGCCCGTTGCCTGGGGCAATAAGGATGATCCACTCTGGGTTTCGTTTCGCTCAGTCGTGAGAACGCCCCCGTTTTACTGGGGATTTCCGGTAACGCGCAAGGGTCGCCGCCGCCCGTTCCTGGACTCGCTTTCTCAACTCAAGTGGTTCCAGAACTTCGCAATCCGGCCCATATTTGAGGATGTCCATGATCAGTTCACGGTCATCGGCATAGGGAAGTTCCAGCAGATAGGCCCCGTCTTGCTCCAGGCGCCCCTTCTGCTTGGGATGCCACTGCTCGGATACCACCCAGCGCGCGCGCTCCGGGCTGAAGCGGAGCCTGGCCCATTGCACCTGTGTACCGGAAAAGATGCCGTAGCCGGCGCCGAGCACCTTGTTCAGGGTTTTGTCGACCAGACTACGCGCGGGTTTTTCCAGAATTTCCACGCGCTCGATGGCATCCACGGCAAAGTTGCGCAGGCCTTTGCGCAAATGGCACCAGGCATCCAGGTACCAGTTCTCGCGGTAGTGCACCAGGCGTTGTGGCGAGACTTCGCGCTCGCTGACTTCGTTGCTGCCGCGCGCGTGATAAGTGATCAGCAACCGTTTGCGCCGCAGCAAGGCGGAGCCGACGCGCTCGAACTGCGCGAGATCCATTTGTCGCGCGGCCACGCCGATGATGCGCACCCGTTTACGAACCTCCTCGGCGCTATCGTCGGCCGCGCCCATGAGGCCATTGAGGCGGGCCATCAGGGGCTGCACATGAGGGCCAAGCAGACCGCCCCTATCGAGGCTGGCGAGCAGATGCCGCATGGTCAGCAGGGCGTGGATTTCCTCAGCGTTGAACCACAGGCCGGGGAGTTCGAACTGCCCGCCGGCGCGCGCGTGACCGGGTTCGCTTTGTCCGGTATAGCGGTAACCGCCCGCCTTGCGGTCCCAGACAATGGGGGCGTTGAGCCGGTCGCGCAGGTAGAGCAGATCACGCTTGAGCGTGGCGCGCGAGACTTCCAGTTCGGACCGCAGAACCTCGAACGGCACCACACGGCGCTCGGCGAGGAGTTGGTCGATCTTGTAGAAGCGCTCCGTGCGATCCATTCGGGAATACTCCGCTTAGGCAATGCGATGCGGCAGGGTATCACTCATTTTTATGGAAAACCGGCTAAGCCCGCGTCGCCAGAGGCTTTATGACTGGCTCATCTGGTGAGCCAGTAGTGCGGGCATCATGTCGCCACACAAATCTTCTGGAGACCGACATGTTTGCGACTGATCTGACCGCCCGCCTTTCCAGCGTGATTTATCCCGTGATGATCGTGGCCGGCGCTATCTGGGGCGCGACCGGAGAGGCGGGCATGGGGCTGGCGGCGCTGGTCGTGGCGGCGCTGGTTCTGGGGGTGGCTCGCGCGTAGGTCAGGTTGGCGAAGGCTACCTGACGATCCACTCTCAAACTCCCCAAAGGATGGAACGTCAGGTAGTCGCTGCGCGCCAACCTGACCTACGCCGGATGCGCGCGAGTAGCCCGCCCTACACCCGGAATTGATTCACCAGGCTTTCCAGTTCCCGCGCCAGACCGGCAAGTCGTTCACTGGCGCCGTGGGTGTCGTGGACATGGCTGGCGGCTTCACGGGCGACGGCGCTGATGTCGCCGAGTTTCTGGTTGATGCTGCCCGCCGCGCTGCTCTGTCCCAGCGAATTGGTCGCGATCTGGGCGTTCATGCGGGTGATGACGCCCACCGATCCGGAAATGGTGGTGAGCGCGGCGGCGCTTTCCTCGACACTTTTCACGCTGGAATCGGTCTTCTCTTCCGCGCTCTGAATGGCACCCACGGCCTCCTTGGCACGCCCCTGCACCATGACGATGATGCCTTCGATTTCTTCCGTGGCGGACTGGGTGCGCTGCGCCAGGGTGCGTACTTCATCGGCGACCACGGCGAAACCGCGCCCCTGTTCGCCGGCGCGGGCTGCTTCGATGGCGGCGTTGAGGGCGAGCAGGTTGGTCTGTTCGGCAATCTCGCGAATCAGGCCGATCACCCGGCCGATATCACGGCTATCGTTATCCAGGCGCTGAATGACCTGTACGGCCTGTTCCAGTTGCACCGACATGGCGGAGATCGCGCCCAGGGCATTGTTGGCGGTTATCGCGCCATCTTTCGCATCGCTGTCGGCCTGGCGGGCGGCGGAGGCCGCTTCCTGGGTGTTGTGCGCCACTTCCCCCACACTTCTGGCGAGTTGGGTCAGCGTGGTCGCTAGCAGTTCGGTGTCACCGAGTTGCTTGTCGACCCCGGCCTGGGTATGGGTGGTGACCGTGACCAGATGGCTGGCCACCTGACTGAGATTACGGGTGGCGTCGCCGACCTGTCGGATGATGTCGGCGAAACGTTCCATCATGGTGTTGAAGGCACGCGCCGCGCGGGCGATTTCATCCTTGCCGTCCACAGGAATGCGCAGGTTCAGGTCGGATTCCTGTTCGACCCGTGTCATCAGCGCGGTCAGGCGGTTGATCGGCGCCGCCACTGTGCGGCGCAGGGCAAGGGTGAGCAGGGCCATGCCGATGAAGAACAGCACCGCGTGGATGCCCAGGCTGGCCAGGCCCGCGTTGCGGATGCGCGCGTCCAGCGGCGCCAGGTCATAGCTGATACGCACCACGCCCAGCACACTGCCGCTGGGCACGCTGTGGCAGCCCAGACAGTTGACCCCACGGGTTTTTTCGCTGGCTCGGTAAGGGCGTGCCAGGGTGAGCCGGCGACCCTGTCCGGTTTCCTCGATGCGCGCGACTTCCTTGCCCAGCAAGGCGGCGCGATCCAGATCGTCGCTGGCCATTTCCTTGCTGTCGGCCGGGCCGTACTGGCCGATCACGGCGTCGCCACGGATGACGCGCGCTTCCAGCACATGGGGTAAGGCCTTGATCTGCCGCGCGAGTTCGTCGCGTGTCACCATGCCGCCGGTCAGCATCAATTTGTTCAGACCATCGAAATAGGTATCAGCCACACCGCCGACATGGCTGCCGACGAATTCCTCAGCCAGGCTTTTCTGCGCGTAATAGGTGTGAAGCAGCGAGGTGGTGAGGATGACCAGAAACAGGCCCGCCGCGAAAGCGAGGATTCTGGCGGTGAGGGTGCCGGTGCAAAGGGCGAACAGCTTCACTGGAGTCTCCATCCATGTTGTAGGGATTTGCCGCCTTATCGGCGGCGGGAGACGAAACTTGAACCGGTACTGGTTGGCCGCGCTCGAAGGGCTTAGTTCTGGTTGTAGAAACCACCGGATTTCAGGTTGTGCTGGATGTCCGGCAGCCTGACCGCGCCTTCCACGGTGCAGAAGTAGTGATAGAACAGCTCACGGCGAAAGTCGTTGAGGCTGCGGCCCTGGATCGGCTCCCACTTGGCGTAACGGTTGCGTGCCCACTCGCCGCCGTTTTTGCCGTCATTGCGGCCGAAGGCATAGAGCTTGCGTTCGCCGGTTGCGCAACGCATCCCCTCGAAGCTGGTGGTTTCCGCGCCGGAGGGGCTTTTCACCACCATGCTGTAGCGCACCACGCCGTCCGCGCTGGCGCTGACCGAGGCGTAGTCGACGAAAAACTGGTTGCTGGAGCGGGCGCTCAGAGTGATGGGGATGAAGTTTTCCGGCTTGGGGTAAGGCGGAAGCTGGTGTTGCAGTTCCTGCCACTTGGCGTTGTCGTCGAAAGCGTATTCGAAGTTGGACCACTTGTTTTCCTCTCCCCAAACCAGCGGATCGGCGGCGTGGGCGGGCAAACAAGACAGGGCCAGGAACAGAAGGAAGGCGCGGCGCATATCAGTTTCGCGCGGCCGTTCCGAAGGAACTGACCTCTCCCTTGGGGGGGACGAGCGCAGTGAGTCAGGGGGGCGTTTCATATCGGGCTCCAGAAAATTCAGATTAGTAATCCCTTGGGTAACGGGAAATTGACGTTTTCCTCGACGCCCTCCAGGGGGGTGAGTGTGCTGGCGCCGAGTTCACGCAGGCGTTGGATGACGCCTTCAACCAGAACTTCCGGAGCCGAGGCGCCGGCGGTGACGCCCACATGCCGCTTCCCCTCCAACCACTCCGGCCGCAACTGGCCTGCGTTATCCACCATATAAGCGGGTGTGCCGGCCTTGGCCGCGACTTCGCGCAAACGGTTGGAGTTGGAGCTGTTCGGTGAGCCGACCACGATCACCACGTCACATTGCGCGGTCAATGATTTCACCGCGTCCTGGCGATTCTGGGTGGCGTAGCAGATGTCATCCTTCTTGGGGCCGCGTATTTTCGGAAAGCGCGCTCGTAGCGCCGCCACCACGCGACTGGCATCGTCCATCGACAACGTGGTCTGGGTGACATAGGCCAGTTTCGTCGTGTCGGCCACGTTCAGCCTGGCGACATCCTCCGCGGTTTCCACCAGATGCATGCCGGCGTCCGACTGGCCCATGGTGCCTTCCACTTCCGGGTGGCCCTTGTGGCCGATCATGACGATCTCCAGGCCGGCTTCGCGCATCTTTTTTACTTCCACATGTACTTTCGTGACCAGCGGGCAGGTGGCGTCATAGACATTGAAACCGCGCGCCTCGGCCTCGTGCCGCACCGCGAGCGACACGCCGTGGGCGCTGTAGATCAGGGTGGCGCCGGCCGGCACGTCGGCCAGATCTTCGATGAAGATCGCGCCCTTGGCCTTGAGGTCATCCACCACGAATTTGTTGTGGACGACTTCATGGCGCACATAGATGGGCGCGCCATGTTTTTCCAGTGCGCGTTCGACGATGGTGATGGCGCGATCGACGCCGGCGCAGAAACCGCGCGGATTGGCCAGGAGAATGGTTTTAGACATGGTTATTTCGGTTCGATAGCGAGTATCTGGACTTCGAAGTTGACCGGCAGCCCGGCCAGCGGGTGGTTGAAATCGACGCGCACGGTGTCCGGGTCGATCTCCAACACCGCGCCGGTCAGCGTCTGGCCGTTGGGCAGGGTGAAATCGACGCTGCTGTTCACGGCGAGTTCCATATCGTCAGGAAAGTCGCCACGCGGCAGGCTATGGATCATGGCCGGATCATGCGAGCCGAACGCCTCGCCGGGGGCCAGGTCGAACAGCCGGTGGTCGCCGGCGCGCAAACCGAGCAACAGGGTTTCCAGGCGCGGGTCGATTTCGCCGTGGCCGAGGGTAAAGGTCTCTGGTCCTTCGGTGAAAGTGTCGACCAGAATTTCGCTCTGGCAGGACAGGCGGTAATGCAAGGTGACCTGGTCACCCAGGCGCAGGGAAGCGGAATCCGTCATGGGAATGGCAAGACAAGCGAACAGCGCGCGAGTTTACCGCCCACCCAGTCCACATTCCGAAATCCGAAGGCGCTATCGCGCTGACTCGTGACGCGGGCAGGCGAGGTTCCCCCCTTTGGAAAGGGGGGCTAGGGGGGATTTGCGGACGCTTGGGCATGCGCCACCCGTGGAAAAATCCCCCTCTGTCCCCCTTTGGTAAAGGGGGAGGCCACTTCCTCATCCGCTGGTCACGACCCGGTCGCGCCCGGCCTGTTTGGCCAGATAAAGGCGGCGGTCGGCGAGGTTGAGCAAGTCGGCGGGGGGCAGGGGGGTGTCGGTTTCGAACAGGGCGACGCCGATGCTGCAGGTGATCGCGCCGATGGGCAGGTTGCCCAGGCTACTCTGGCTGGTCTGGCGCACGATGCGTTCGGCCACCTCGTGGCTCAAGGCCTGGCCGCAACAGGGCAGCAGAATCAGGAATTCCTCACCGCCGAAGCGCACCACGATATCCGACTCGCGCACCCAGGTGGTCAACTGCCGCGCGAAATCCTGCAGCACCCGGTCGCCGACGGGATGGCCGTGACGGTCGTTGATCTCCTTGAAATGGTCCACGTCCAGCATCATGGCGGCGATCGGGTAATGGTGCCGCTGCGCCTGGCGCTGCTGATGGTCCAGCCATTCCCACATGAAGCGGCGGTTGAACAGACCGGTCAGCGGGTCGCGGTTGACGTCGTGCTCCAGACGCTGTGCCACATCGTTTAGCGCTTCGGTGCGTAGCACGCTGCCGGTCACATCGATCACGCTGACCAGAGCCAGGCGTTCACTGTCCCGCTCGTAGGCCTCGATATGCACATGCTGGCGCATCAGGCCGAAGCCGTGCCGCGCGAGGTGCGGCAAGTCGATGGGAATCAGATAGCGATGCAGGGCTTGCGACAGAATCTGCGGCCCGCCGTTGCGCAGAACTTGCCCCACAGCCATCTGAAAGCGCGGATTGCGGAAGCCGGGGAACAGGTCTTCCAGGCGCTGTGAGATGGCGCGGGTGTCGGGAATGCCGGTGTGCTCGACCAGCCAGCGGTTCCAGTCGCGGATGCGCATCTGGCCATCCAGCACCAGGACGCCGATGGGCAGGGGGTCGTAGGGCTTGCTGTTCATGGTTGCCTTCGCTGGGGTTAATCCGCGGCCAGGATCAGGGCCTGAACCGCGAACATCACCTTTTCCGCCGCAGCCGCCGACAGTATCAGCAGGATGGCCCCATCCAGTTCGCGCCGGGTGGCGGTCAGGCGAGTGTGGATCAGCAGTGCCGGCTGCTCCGCGTGATCCAGCGTCGCGTCGTTGAACATGTCCTGAGCGGAGGCTTCGGCGAAGCGCGGCACGGAGACGTCGATACGCAGTTCCAGCATGTCCGCCATGGCGCTGACGCAGGAGGAAATGAGGATGTTGCCGATTTCGGTCATCGCCTCATGTTCGAACGCACGCAGGTCCAGGGCATGCAGCGGCGCGGCGTGCCCGAGCAGATCCTGGAACAGGAGTTGGCTGCCGCTTGCGGGTAGCAGCAGGGCGATGCGGCCGCTCAATTCACCGGACATGCGTTGGTAGACGCAGGACAGCTCGCCGCCCTTGCTGTCGAGCTGCGCGCTGGCCTCGCTCGCGGTACAGAGCTCAACGCGCGGCACCGCGATTCGAATCGGTTCGTTCAGGAGGATGGAAAGCTGGCGCGCGGCCCGGCTGATGCCGATATTGCCCAGTTCGGTGAGCACGTCGCGTTGCGCGTCCGACAGATGCATCGTTTGCCGCCCTAAGCGGTGGTCCGCAGCACGGTGGCGATCTTGTCGCCGCTCACCGGCTTTTCCAGCACCCCGGCGAAACCCGCCGCGCGCGCTTCGTCGAGTACAGCCTGCTGCACATTGGCGGTGAGCAGGATACAACATGGGTTGAGTCCGGCCGCGCGCAGATCGCGGGCGATCTCAACGCCATTGCAGTCGGGCATGTTGTAGTCCAGGAACACCACGTCCGGCCGGACTTCCAGCGCGATCCGCAGCGCGTTTTCGGCATCCCCCGCTTCATGTACGACGTGCCCGCTGTCCGCCGGCATATGAATCCGGAACAGCAGCCGCGAGGTGGAGGAATCATCCACCACCAGCAGCACCAGCGGACGCTCGCCGAGTGCGCAGGGTGAAAGCTCGTCCAGGCTGGCGCGCTGCATCAGGGTCTGCATGCTGCTGAGCATCTCGCGCATCGGCATTTCCGGCTCATTGACGGCGAGCAGTTCGATCAACGGCGTCTTGCGGCACTGCTCCAGCAGCGCGGTGACCGCCTGGGTGAGCAGCGCGTGGGTTTCCTCATGTTGGCCGCCGCGTTTCAGGTGGCGCAATAGCCGCGCGTAGCCCGCCACCACCCGGCTGTAGTGTTCCAGCCAGGGCAGGTCCACCGCGCGCGCGCCGCCGTGCAGGCTGTCGAATTCCTGGTGGACCTGATCGTAGTCGCAGCCTTCCGGTCCTTGCTCCAGGCTGGCGAGCGCTCGCGCCAGACGTTCCCGCGTCTCCTTGCAGAAGACATCCAGAAGGGCTTCACGCGACAACGGTGTGTCTTGAGGAGACATCATCAACTCCTTGCCAGTTCGATGAGATGGGAGGGAATACGCGCCAACGGTACCACCTGATCCACGCAGCCGGCGGCGCGCGCCGCGCCAGGCATGCCGTAGACCACGGAGCTTTCCTCGTCCTGGGCGAAGACATGGCCGCCGGCGCGGTGCAGGGCGACCAGGCCGTCGCTGCCGTCCGAACCCATGCCGGTGAAGATGCCGCCGATCGCGGTGGCGCCGCAACAGCGCGCCAGGGAATGGAACAGGGCGGTGGCCGAGGGCCGGAACCGTTCGATAGGCGGCTCCGAAGACAAGCGTGTAAGCAGGCGGCCATCGTGGCGCGCCACTTCCAGATGCTGCGCATCCGGCGCGATATAGACGGTGCCCGCCTGCAAGGGTTGGTTCGCCTTGGCCAGACACACTTCCAGCAGGGTCTGGCCACATAGCCAGTTGACCAGACCGCCGACGAAGCCGGGCGAGATGTGTTGCACCACCAGGAGCGGTAGCGGATAGCCAATCGGCATGCCGGCCAGCAGCGTGGACAATGCCTGCGGCCCGCCGGTGGATAGCGCCAATCCGACCACCTCGTGGTGGTCGCCGCCGCGGCGTGGCACCGGAGCCTGGAAGATCGCCGCGCTCGGCTGCGGGCGGCGCCGGCGCACCACTTTCACCTCGGCCATCGCGCGCACCGTTTCCACCAGGTCGCGCCGTATCCTTTCGAAATCGGGATGACTCAGGCCGCGCGGCTTCTCGATCACCGCCAGCGCGCCTTCCTCGATGGCGCGGAAAGTGATGCGCAATTCCTCGTCGTCCACGCTGGAACTGATCACCACGATGGGTAGCGGCTGCGTCGCCATGATCATGCGCGTGGCTTCGAAACCATCCATCACCGGCATGCGGATGTCCATGGTCACCATATCCGGCTTCAGCTCATGCGCCAGGGTCACCGCCTCGCGGCCATCGCGCGCGCGCCCGACCACTCGCATGTCCGGCTCGGCCTGGAATATCCCCCGCAGCAGGACGGCGACGACGTCGGAGTCTTCGGTAATGAGAATGTTGATCATCTCGGCGATTTCGGATTTCGGATTTCGGATTTCGGATTTGTCGTTGACCGTGCGCTGTTGATGCTGGCGATGATGATCGCCAACAGTTCATTGGCCTCCGATTTCAAGGGGGCGATGGTGGCCTGAGGCAGTAGATTTGCCTCTTCCATCAACTCGAACCAGTAAATGCATTCATCCGCCTCTTCTTCCACGATGCCAAGTTTGGCAATGAACTCCGCCCGCGATCTGGCCCGGCAAGCCGCACGGTAATTCGCCCCCACCGCCGTCCCCGCCCGCATCACCTGACGCCCAATTACCGTGGAAGACATGGATTTCGGCATCCCCTCCACCAACTGAATCACCGCCAAAGCAAACCGGCGTGTACGCAACTTCAACGTCTCCTTATCCATTTACCCTCCACCCCGAAATCCGAAATCCGAAATCCGAAATCCGAAATCATAAGAGTTGTCCCACCACTTCCAGCAGTTCTCGCGTTTCGAAGCTGCTTTTCACGACATAGGCGTCGGCGCGGACTTCCAGGCCGCGGCGGCGGTGTTCCTCGCTGCCCAGCGAAGTGACGATGACGATCGGGAGATCGGCCAGGCGGGTATCGCCGCGAATGCGGCGGGTGAGTTCGAAACCATCCAGTTCGGGCATTTCCACATCCGTGATGAGTAGATCGAAGCTGCCGTTGTGCAGCGCTTCCCAGGCTTGTTCACCGTCGGCGGCGACCTGCACGCGGTAACCGGCGTTTTCCAGGATGCTCTGTTCCAGAGTGCGGGTGGTGATGGAGTCGTCGGCGATCAGGATGCGCCGCGCCGGGCGCGCTTCCGCGTGAGCATGCGAGACAGCGCGGCCACTGGTGCCCAGGGCGCTGGCGAGCAGATCGCCCACCGCCAGCACCAGCAGGATGTCGCCGTCGCGCCCGAGGGTGCCGCCGGCGATGTGGCGCACCGCGACCAGGGGCGGCGCGAGCGGCTTGACCACCATTTCGCGCTCGCCCAGGACGTGGTCGACACGCAGCGCCACACGCTGCCAGCCACGCCGTATCACCACCACGCTGATGAGTTCGGCAAAGTCGTCCAGCGTGCCACGGTGCCCGAGCAGGGTGGCCAGATCGCGCAACGGCACCGGCGTATCGTCCACCGTCACCGCCTGGCTGCCCGATACCTCCAGAATCTGAGCCGGCGTCAGTTCCAGAATGCGTTGCACATACAGGCTGGGCATGGCGAACACCTGGCCGGCCGCGCGCACCAGCAGGCCGTGGTCGCTGGCCAGGGTGAGCGGCAGGCAGAGGCGGAAGCGGGTGCCGCCGTTCAGTTCCGTCTCCACCGCGATGCGCCCGCCCAACGCTTGCAGGTTCACTTGCACCACGTCCAGTCCGACGCCGCGCCCGGAGACCTCGCTTACCTGGTCGCGGGTGCTGAATCCGGGGCGGAACAGATAGTCGAGCAGTTGGCGCGAAGTCATGGCGGCGACTTCCTCATCACTGGCCAGACCGAGCTCGCGGATGCGGCCACGTACCCGTGTGGTATTGATTCCGGCACCGTCGTCGGACACCGTGATCACCACCGACTGCCCTTCCCGTTCCAGGCGCAGAGTAATCAGGCCGGTCTCCACTTTGCCCATGAGTCGGCGCTGCGTCGCTTCTTCGATGCCGTGGTCCACTGCATTACGCAGCAGGTGGACGAGCGGGTCGCGCAGCGCGTCCAGGATGGCGCGATCCATTTCCAGACGCTCGCCTTCCAGTACCAGTTCCGCGCGCTTGCCCAGGTCGCGCGCCAGGTCGCGCACGGTCAGCACGAACGGTTTGAGCACGCTCTCCGCCGGCACCATGCGCAGATCGCGCACGTCCTCGCGCAGGCCGGTGGCCAAGGGGCGCAACTGCGCCACGGTGGCGCGCAGCCCGCGTTGCATGGAATCCGCCAGACGCTCGATTTCCAGAATCAGATCGCTGGCTTCAATCAGAAGATGGCGATCCAGGGCAATTTCGGATTTCGGATTTCGGATTTCGGATGGGTATGCCACCTGGTCATGCCGGCTCTGGTTCAGTTGCTCCCAGATCTGCTTCAGGCGTTGCGCCAGATCGTGTTGCTGACGGCTCACCTGGTAATGATCGTCGATGCGGATCTTGCTGGCCTGCAACTCTTCCGCCAGGTCGGCGATGCGGTCCAGGCGCGCCACCGGCAGGCGGATCGTGTCCGGTAGCGGCCGCGCCAGGGCGGCGGTCGAGGGGGCCTCGCTCGGGGGCGGCATGGCTCCTCCCGCGGCTACCGCGCACAGGCGTTGCAGCAGGTCGGCGCTGGCCTGACCGATAGGGTTGCCCGCCATTTCCGCCTCGACCAGGCCGCGCATTCCTTCCACCGCGGAGAGGCACAATTCAACCAGGCCTGGCTGGTGGGCCACGGTCTCGCGCTTGAGCGCGGAGAACAGGTCTTCCAGGGCATGCGCCAGTTCCGCCGCCCGCTCCAGGCCGACGCCGCGCGCCGCGCCCTTGATGTTGTGGGCGGCGCGAAAGATCGCGTCGAGGATTTGCGTCCGCGGCGTGCCCGTGGCTCCCTGCTCCAGCGCCAGCAAACCATCGACGATGGCCTGCAGGCGCTCTTCCAGTTGGGCGCTGAAGGTTTGCAGCAGTTGCTGCATCAAGCGTGGGTCGATGTCGGAGCGGGGCATTAGATTTCGGATTTCGGATTGCGGATTTCGGATGTGGGGTGCGCGCTTGCGCGCGCCCTGCGGGTTTCAAATCCGAAATCCGAAATCCGAAATCCGAAATTGAGCAAATCCGACATCGCTAGACCTTGTACAGGCTCGCCACGGCCGACAGCCGTTGCGCGAGGTGGGAGAGTTCGTCGGTGGCGACGCGGGTCTGCTCGGTCGCGCTGACGAAGCGGCTGGTGACGGCATGGATGTCGCTCATGGCGGTGGCGATCTGTTCGATGCCGGCGCTTTCCTGGCGCACGGCGGCGACGATCTGGCGGCTGCCCAGGCTGGTATCACGCACCACGCCTTCCAGGCCACGGATCGCCTCGCCCGCGCGCTGCACCAGATCGAGGCCGCGCACCACGCCCTTGGCGCCATCCTCGGTGGCCATCACCGCGCGGTCGGTGGCATGGCGGATCTCTTCCAGGATGTGCTGTACCTGTTCGGTGGAAGTCTGTGATTGTTCCGCGAGTTGCTTCACCTCGGTGGCGACCACCGCGAAGCCCAGTCCGGCCTCGCCGGCGCGGGTCGCCTCGATCGCCGCGTTGAGCGAAAGCAGACGCAGTTGTCGGGCGATGCCGCCCACCACCGAGGTGATCTCGCCAATACGCTGGGTCTGCTCGTTGAGGGACAAAATGGTTCGGGCGATGGCATCCACCTTGATGCTCACCTCACTGATGCCGACGATGCTTTCCTCCACCACCTGGCGCCCATGTTCGCCTTCACTGCGCGCCCGTTCCGCCATTTCGCCGAGGCGCTGTGCTTTCTCCAGTGTTTGCCCCGAGGTGGCGCGGATCTGCTCCAGGGTGGTCATGGTTTCGGTGACCGAGGCGGCCTGTTCGCTGGCGCCTGAAGACTGTGCCGCCACCGCGCTGTGCATCTGGCTGACCGTCACCAGCAGGGTGGAGCCGGTTTCGCGTACCCGTCCGGCCAGGCCGGCGAGGCCCGCGGCCATGTGGTTGAGGCTGCCGGCAAGTCGGCCCAGGGTGTCGTCGCCTTCTTTCAGACGCCCGGCGAGGTCGCCGGCGGCGATACGTTGGGCGAAATGCTGGATTTCCAGACCGTGCCGTTCCAGTTCCGCGCTGCTGTCGCGTTCGCGTTTCAGTTGCCGTCCCTGCTCGGCCACCAGTTGGGCAAGCTGGTCACGCAGCGCGTCCAGCCCTTGGCCCAGTTCGCCCAGTTCGTCGCGACTCCTGGGCGGCAGGGAGACGTTGAAGTTGCCGCCGGCGATGCCGTGCATGGCGGTGAGCAGCCAGCGCGAATTGCCGCTGACGTTGCGCGCCACCCGCACGATCAGCCACAGGCTGGGCGGAATCGGCAGCAAGGCCAACAAAACGATCAGCGCCAGGCGCCGGCGGCTGCTGGCATCCAGTTCGCTGGTCAGGTCCGCGAGGTAGCGCGCATAGGTGGTTTCCACGTCGTGCAGGCGTTCAATGCGGCAACTGGCGCTGTCGAACCAGGCTTCCGGACTGAAACGTGATTTGGCCTGGCTATCGCGCAGGAGCGCACGCAAGGCGGGCAGGCCACGCACGCAGTCGGCCTGTTCCGCGTCGCGCCAGGCGAGGCGTAAGGGTTCCGGTGCCTGTGCCTGGAACAGGTCGAGAAGCAGGGTTTGATTGGCGGCAAGCTCGATCAATCGTTGTGCCAGCTTCGGGCTCGTATCTCCATTCAGCCAACGGCCACCTTCGGCCCGTTCCTGGCCGGCGGCTTCCTTGGCCTGGATCAGTCTGCGGTAGGCGGTGAACTGGCGCGAGACTTCGACATCGGTCGAGTAGGCGGCGAGGCCTTCCAGTGTGCCCAGCAAGGCGCGTATCGCCACGCTGTACTTTTCCACGGCGCGCATGACGGGGAGCGCCCTCTGGTCGACCTCGCCGCGCAGGCGGGTAAGGTCGCCGCGACGTTCCTTCAGCAGATCGGCCGCCAGGCCCAGGTCGTGTTTCGCGGACTGCGCCTTGAGTGAATCCAGCGCATGCCAGGCCTGGTCGGTTGTCGCGCGCTGGCGCCCCAGTTCCGCCTCGAAGCGGCCGCCCTGGCTGGACAGGAACAGGCTGGTGCGGCCGCGTTCCGCCTGCAGTTCATGCACCAGGTTGCCGATCGCGATGGACAGTGTGCCGGCTTGCGCCAGTTCCGCCATGCCAGCCTGCCGCAGGGTTTCCTGCCAGAGTGCGTGACCGGAGAACAGGCCAAGGGCGAGCATGGGCAAGACCAGCACGGCGATCAGCTTGTCGCGCATGGTGAGATTTTCCACATGGATCATGTTTGTCTCCCGGGGTGGCAAGCGGCGAGCGCGCTCATGTAGCGCCGGCATCCTTGCCGGCTGTTTGGAAAGACGCCGGCAAGGATGCCGGCGCTACATGGGCCGCTCAGCTTCATGCCACCCGCTCCCGGCCCGCTTCCATCACGCGCGACTTGGTTTCGATGATGTCGAGTAGTTCCACGATGCGGGCCGACAGGTTGCGTACCCGGCCCATCACCTGCGCGGCGTTGGGAAGGCGTCCGCTGTTCTGTTGTCGCACCACGTCGTGGATCAGTTCATGCAGTTCCCGGTGCGGCGCGTCCAGGGCGAGCATTTCCGGGATGTGGCCGTAGCGTTGCATTCCTTCGCTGTCGTACCAGCGACCCAACTGGCAGTGGTGGTGGGAAACGGCTTCCTCCTCGGCGAGTGTCTCGCGTCCGGCCAGGAAGGCTTCCAGCCGCGTCACCCAGGTTAGGTGCAGAGTGCGCGCGCGGTCGAAGTCGAAGCGGGCGCCGCCCACCTGGAACAGTTTCACCATGTTCTGCAACAGGGCGGCGTAGTCGGTGAGCTGGTCGGTGGCGGCCTCGGTCTGGTGGGTGGCGGCGACGAACTGGCTGGTGACCTGACTGATGTCGCCCATGGCGATGCGGATCTGGTCAATGCCGGCGGCTTCCTGGCGCACGGCGGCGACGATCTGCTGGCTGGCCATCGCGGTGTCGTGGATCACCCGGTTGAGGCCGTGCAGGGTCTCGCCGGCGCGGTCGGCCAGGTTGGCGCCGCGGTCGGCGCCTTCGTTGCCTTCTTCCACGGCGCGCACCGCGCGCGCGGCGGCGTTGCGGATCTCCACCAGGATGCCCTGCACCTGGGTGGTCGCCTGGCGCGACTGCTCGGCCAGATCGCGCACCTCTTCCGCCACCACGGCGAAACCGCGCCCGGCGTCGCCGGCCTTGGCCGCCTCGATCGAGGCATTCAGCGCCAACATCTTGGATTGCGACGCCAATTCGCCGACGGCATTGGTGATCTCGCCGATCTGTTGCAGGCGTTCGTTGAGTACACCGATGTGGCCGGCGATGGCCTCCACCTGTCCACGCGTGTGGCGCATGGCCTGCACCGCCGCTTCCACCACGGTTACCCCCTGGTCGCCCTCGGCGCGGGCGCGGTCGGCCACTTCCTTGAGGGCGGTGGCTTTTTCCAGGTTTTGCTGTGAAGTGGCCTTGATCTGTTCCAGGGTGGCGGTGGTCTCGCTGACCGAGGCGGCCTGCTGGGCGGCGCCGCTGGACTGGGCGCCGATCGAAGCGCGTACCTGTTCCACGCTGACCAGCATGGCGTTGCTCGATTCCGCGACTTCGCTGGTCATTTCCGCGAGGCGGTCGACCATCTTGTTCAGGTTGCCGCCGAGACGGGAAAGGTCATCCTCACCTGCCAACCCTCCCGCTGTTTCCACCCGCGCGGTCAGATCGCCCTGTGCGACCCGGTCGATGAGATTGTTGAAGGCGGCCAGGCGCTGTTCCAGTTCCTCCCTGGACAGGTTGACTACATTGAGTTCGCTGCTGAGGCTGTGGATGTAGGTGTCGATGGCGAGTTGGGCATCCAGCGACAGCACCTTGTCCAGCGCCAGCACGGCTTGCAGGGCGCGCCCGTGCTTGAAGATGATGGGCGCGAGCAACTGCATGTAGACGGAATAACTGCCCAGGTACCAGCGCGGGGTGAGGCCGATCTTGTGATGGAGCACGCCCACGCGCAGGCGCCGCTCGAAGTAGTCCGGCCCCAGATCGCCCTTGAACAGTTCCAGCAGATAAGCGCGCTGCGTGCGTTTCAGCCGTTCCATATTGGAACCGACGCCGCGGATCAGTTGTTCCAGTTCCGGGTAATGCTGGATGTTGACATAGAAGCCATCCACGACGGCATCGGCATGGCGTTCGATCACCGGCGCCAGTTCCACCAGCAAGGCCAGATCCGCCTCGGTCAGGCCGACGAAGGCCTTGTGCTGTGCCTGCTGTTCCGGGCCCAGATTCATGAGTTCGGAGAGATTGGCGCTGGCGGTGTCGGTCAGGAATTTTTCGATCATTCAAACACCCATTTTTATTTCGGATTTCGGATTTCGGATTTCGGATTTCGGATTTGGCCCATTTCGGATTTCGGATTGCGGATTTCGGATGTGGGAAATCGGGCGCGGCGCAGCCGCGCGAGAAAAATCCGAAATCCGAAATCCGACATCCGAAATTGCTTCATCTCCGGTCTCTCCACTCCATCGCATCACCACTGATGTTGTGGAACAGATCTGCGTCGCGGCCGCGCACGGCGTTGGCGGGGAGGTCCAGGCGAACGGGATCGTTCTCCAGGATATCCAGGAAGACGGCGATGATTTCCGGGTCCCAGAAACCACGCGCGGTTTCCTCGCGCAGGATGCGGATGACTTCGTCGCGCGGCAGGGCGGGTTTGTAGGGGCGTTCGCTGGAGAGGGCGTCGTACACGTCCACCACCTGGAAGATGCGCGCCAGCAGGGGGATGTCGCTGCCGGCCAGGCCGGAGGGGTAACCGCCGCCGTTCCACTTTTCATGGTGGTAGCGAATGATGTCCACGGTGTGGCGCATGGTGCGCAGGGCGCTGCACAGATAAGCGCCGGTGGTCGGATGTGATCGCATGATCGCCCACTCCGCTTCATCCAGTTTTCCCTTCTTGAGCAGCACGGCGTCGGGGATGGCGACCTTGCCGATGTCGTGCAGGATGCCGCCGCGGCGCAGCGCCTCCAGATCGTCATAGGGCAGGTCGAGCGCTTTGCCCAGCACCACGGAGAGATGCGAGAGGCGGTCGCAGTGGTCGCCGGTGGTGCCGTCTTTGGCTTCGACCACGCGCGCCAGCGCGAACAGCACCGATTCGGTATCGTCGAGGCGGTCGGTCAGGCGCTTCTTGTCCACCGCCGCGCGTACCCGCGCGGTCAGTTCCACCGCGTTGAACGGCTTGGTGATGTAGTCGGAAGCGCCCACTTCCATGCCGTGCACCACATCGTCCGGACTGCCCAGGGAGGTGAGCATGATGATGGGCAGCAGACGAAATTCCTCCTGCTCACGCAGCCGGCGGCAGACTTCGATGCCGTCGAGGTCGGGCATCATCACGTCGAGCAGGACCACATCGGGGCGCAGGGCGGCGATGCGCGTCAGGGCGGCATCGCCGCCATCCGCCTCCAGCACCTCGAATTCTTGTGAACCCAGTACCGCGCGAATCAGCGCGCGGTTGGTGGCCATGTCGTCCACCACCAGAATGCGGGCATGGCCGCCGCTTGTATGAGCGCTGTACGTCGAGTTCATGTGTGTTCCTCTATCCTGATTCGCGGGTCGCCCAGCAGGGCTTCCAGATCCAGCATGGCCAATCGGCCGGCATGAATGCCGGTAATCCAGTTTTCTTCGCCGGCGGCGGCGCCGGGCAGGGCGGGTCCGAGTGATTCGGGTCGATAGCGGTCGTTGCCGAGCACCTCGGCCACACGCAGGCCGACGTGGTAACCGGCGGCGCTGACCATTACCAGCCGGGTTTCTTCGCTGTCCTCACTGTTTTCCGCATTTTCCATCTCGTCGTTCACGACCCGGAGCAAGCGCGCCAGGTCGAGCACGGCAAGCAATTGGCCGCGCCGCGGCATCACGCCGGCGATGAACGAAGGGGTGCCAGGCACCGGGGTGAGGCCGCGCGGCCGCACGATTTCATCCAGCCAACGATAGGGAATGCCATAGTGCTCCCGCGAGCCCAGCCGTACCGCGAGAAACAGGTCGCCGCGCGGCGTCCGCAGGGCCTGGTCGCTTTCGCTCGCCAGGCGCACCGCGCGACGATGCAGAACGGCGCGAGCGTGGTCCGATTGCAGATTGGCGATTGCGGATTGCGGATTTTCCTCGCGCGGCCGCGCCGTGCCTGATTCATCAACTCCGCGATCGCCAATCCGAAATCCGAAATCCGATGATTGCTTCATCGCTTACTCCCGTTGTCCACCTCGTACATGCGCAGTTCGTGGCGCAGGATGGTCGCCATCCGTTCGTGGTCGCGCCCGGCGGCATCGTGCAGGCGGCGATCCGGTTGCGCGCGCTCGGCGATGGCCAGGGCGTTCTTCATCGACTTGAGCCCGCTCGCGCGCGCCCCTTGGCGCATCTGCAACAGAGCGAGCTGGTAGTGAGCTTCCACGAAGTTGCGGTCCAGGTAGAGGGTGCGGCGCAGGGATTCCTCTGCCGCTTGCGGGCGATGCAGTTCCAGCAGGATGAGCGCGCGCAGGAAGTGGCTGTGCTTGTCGCCGGGATCATCCGCCAGGCTGGCGTCGCAAGCGACCAGCGCTTCGCGCGCGCGACCCAGGTTGGCCAGCGCCTTGGCGCGGAATTGCCGCAGCAGCGCGCTATCGTCGCCCCGCGCCTGGCGTGCCGAGGTCGCCGCCAGGGCTTCGTGCCAGGCCTCGCGCCCGAGCAGGCCGGTGATGTCCTCATAGTTGGCGGCCGGCGTGGCAACGGCGGGGGATGCAGGTTGTGAAACGACGTGGGAAGCGACTTGGCGGGGGGCTTGCGGTGGCGGTCGTTTGGCTGGCCGCGCCACCTCGACTTCCGGCACAGGCGTTGGAGTGAAGTCCAGGCGCCGCAGGTAGAAAGCGTTGCTTAGAGCATGCAGGGAAAAACCGTCCAACGTGCCGCTGTCGATCAGGTCGGAGGCACCCAGCAGCAAGTGGCCGCCGGGCACCAGGCAGGCGTGGAACTTGTGCATCACCTTGGCGACGATGGCCGGGTCGAAATAGATGAAGACGTTGCGGCAGAGGATCAGGTCGAGCGCGTTGGTTTCGCTCAGCATCGACGGAAAACTGTCTTCGCGCAGGTTCAGGTAGGCGAAGTGGACATGCTCGCGCAAGGCCGCCGAGATCGACCAGGTACGATCCTTTTCCTGGCGAAAATGGCGCCTTCGGGCGGCTTCCGGGGTGGCGCGCAGCGACCATTCGCTGTAGCGCCCGCGCAGGGCGCGCGCCAGGGCTTCGGAGTTGATGTCGGTGCCGAGCAGGTGCAGATTCCAGTGTTCCCGGTCGGGCAGCAGTTCCGCCAGCAGCATGGCCAGGCTATACAGCTCCTGGCCATCGGAACTGCCCGCGCTCCAGATGCGCAGGGAGAGACTGTTTTCCGCGCGCCGCCGCGCGATCAGTTCTGGCAGCCATTGTTCGCGCAGCCAGGCCATCTGTGCCTGGTCGCGGAAGAAATAGCTCTCGCCCACGGTGATGCCGGCGATCAGGTGTTCATGCTCCGGCGAACTTGCCTGTGCCGCGCGCAGGGCGGCCAGATAATCCGCCGCGTCGCCATGGCCGAAGCGGGTAAGGCCATCAGCCACGGTGCGGCGCAGGGTGTCCATCTGGTGGTCGAGAATGCGGATGCCGGTGCGCTCGCGCACCAGCAGACAGAGCTGCTCTTCGATGGCGGCTGGCAGGGCGGTGGCCGGCATCAATCCGCCTCCTCGGGGGGCAGCGAACGAAGTGAGCGTGGGGGCTCAATTTCCCGGCACAGGGAGAGCAGTTCGTCATTGAGGGCGAGCGGCTGCGACAGGCCGGACAGATCGATATCCAGGATGCGCAGCGCATCGAGCAGGAGGGCGGTGCCGTCGCCGCTGGTGACCGCCGAGAGCACTGGCGGCAGGCCGTCGCGGAACAAGGAGTCGCCCCGCAGGGCCGAGCGCGGCACCGCCCGCACGCCCCGCACTTCATCCACCACCAGGCCGGCGCGCAAGCTGCCGATGGCCGCCAGTACCACCGGGGTATCCAGTGCGTAGTGTGACGTCGTCGTGAGATTGAGACGGCGTCCCAGGTCGAGCACCGGTACCGCTTCACCGCGCAGGTTCATCACCCCCAGCAGATAGTCCGGTCCTTCCGGCACGCGCTGTACCCGCATCAGCGGCAGCAGGCGTTCCACATCGTTCAGGCGCAGACAGAAAAGATGCCCCGCCACCGCCATATAAAGAAGGCGATGCAAGGCGTCGTTGTTCGCTGCGCTATTCATGGTCGGGAATGTTCCAGATTAAATCCCGACTATTAGCGACGAACTGGGGAGGAACTTTAGGGGATTTGCATGCCGACCTCGGGTCGGCCAGGTGGCGGCATTCCGTGTGTTACGCGGGTTTGCGAAAGCTGTCCCAGATCAGGAGCGCTGCGCCAACCGAGATGGCGCTGTCCGCCACGTTGAACGCCGGGAAGTGCCAGGCGCCCAGGTAGAAATCCAGGAAGTCGATGACGTAGCCATACCAGACGCGGTCGATCACGTTGCCGACGGCGCCGCCGAGGATCAGCGCCAGGGCGGCGGAAAACAGGCGGCGGCCGGCGGTCTTTTTCAGGAGATACACAATGACGACCGTGGCGATGATCGCGATGCTCAGGAAGAACCAGCGTTGCCAGCCGGGCTGGTCGGCGAACAGGGAAAACGCCGCGCCGCTGTTATGGACGTGGACCAGGTTGAAGAAGCCGGTGAGGGGAATGACGTCGACATAAGCCACGAGCCGGTCGATCACCGCCAGCTTGGTGAGTTGGTCGAGGAGCAGCACCACGGCGGCGAGCCAGAGCCAGTGCATGCTCCCCTCCTCCGCCGGGGGAGGGGCCGGGGGAGAGGGAACTCGGGTGGACTTATCCGAGCGGCGTGGGTGAGCGATGGGGTTTCCCTCTCCCCCAGCCCCTCCCCCGGAGGGGGAGGGGAGCTCAGGCGTGCTCACGTTGTTCCCCCTCACCATACAGATTGCTCACACAGCGCCCACACAGCCCCGGGTGTTCGACGACGGCGCCGACATCCTCGCGATAGTGCCAGCAGCGCTCGCATTTCTCGTGGCTGGAGGAACTGGCCTCGATGCGCGTCTCGCCCTCACTTCGCTCCACACGCGCGGCGGAGGTGATCAGCACGAATTTGAGGTCGTCGCCCAGGCTGGACAGCAAGGCGTGGTCGTCGCCTGAGGCGAACAGCGTGACTTCGGCTTGCAGCGAGGAGCCGACCTTGCCCGCGACGCGCAACTCCTCGATGTGCCGGGTGCACAGCGCGCGCAGTTCGCGAATGCGGCTCCAGCGCTTGAGCAATTCGTCGTCATCGGCTTGTCGCGGCAACTCATGCCAGAGGCTGAGGAACACGCTTTCCGCCTGGCAATGCGCCTGCAGCGCCCAGATTTCCTCGGCGGTGGCGGAGAGGATCGGCGCCAGCAGGCGGGTAAGCGTGTGCTGGATGTGCCACAGCGCGGTCTGCGCGGCGCGGCGGGCCTTTGAATCGACGCCGCAGGTGTAGAGGCGGTCCTTCAGTACATCGAGGTAGAAGGCGCCGAGGTCTTCCGAGCAAAACGCGTGCAGACGTTGCACGGCGGTATGGAAGCTGTAATTGCGGTAATCGGCCAGCACTTCTTCCTGCATCGATCGGGTGAGCGCCAGGGCATAGCGGTCGATTTCCAGCATTTCGTCCAGCGCCACGGCGTCTTTCGACAACTCGAAGTCGGCGGTGTTGGCGAGCAGGAAGCGGAGCGTGTTGCGGATGCGGCGGTAGCCATCCACCGCGCGCTTGAGGATTTCATCGGAAATGGTCAGTTCGCCCGAGTAATCGGTACTGGCCACCCACAGGCGCAGGATGTCGGCGCCGTAGGTGTCCATCACCTTCTGCGGCGCGATGACGTTGCCCGTGGACTTGGACATCTTCTTGCCCTTGCCGTCCACCACGAAGCCATGGGTCAGCAGTGCCTTGTAGGGCGCGTGGCCGTCGCTGGCGCAGCCGGTGAGCAGGGACGACTGGAACCAGCCGCGATGCTGGTCGGAACCTTCCAGATAGAGGTCGGCCGGATGCGCCAGGCCCTCGCGTTCCTTCAGCAGGCAGGCATGGGTGACGCCGGAGTCGAACCAGACGTCCAGGGTGTCTTTCACCTTGGCGTAGTGCTCGGCTTCATCGCCCAGCAGTTCGATGGCCTCCAGGCTGAACCAGGCTTCGACGCCGCGCTGTTCCACCCGCTTGGCGACGATTTCCAGCAGTTCCGCCGAACGTGGGTGCAGTTCGCCGGTTTGTTTGTGCATGAAGAAGGTGATCGGCACGCCCCAGTTGCGCTGGCGCGAGACGCACCAGTCCGGACGGTTCTTCATCATCGCCTCCAGCCGGGCGCGACCCCAGGCGGGGAAAAATTCGGTTTCCTCGACGGCGCGCATGGCGAGCGAGCGCAGGGTGATATTCCCCTCTCCCACCGGGAGAGGGGCTAGGGGAGAGGGAACTCGGGTGGCTTTATCCACCGCCGTTCCCTCATCCCCAGCCCTTCTCCCGGAGGGAGAAGGGAGCAAACGGTCCATGCCGATGAACCACTGCCGCGTCGCCCGGAAGATGATCGGCGTCTTGTGCCGCCAGCAGTGCGGGTAGCTGTGTTTGAGGTGGGCCTTGGCGAGCAGGTGGCCGTTTTCGCTGAGGGTTTCCAGCACTTTCTTGTTGCCGTCCCACACCGAGAGGCCGCCGACGAGGGGGGTGTCGGCGTAGAACTTGCCGTCGTCGCCGACCGGGTTGGCGACTTCCAGGCCGTATTTGAGGCCGGCGATGTAGTCGTCATGGCCGTGGCCGGGGGCGATGTGGACCAGGCCGACTCCGGCTTCCGTGGTGACGAAGTCGGCCAGGATCACCGGCACCTGGTAGTCGTGGAAGGGGTGGCGCAGTTGCAGGCCGGCCAGGGCCGCGCCCTTGACCTGGGCCACGGTTTCCACCGTCTCGAAGCCATAGCGCTGGATCGCGCCTTCCGCCAGGTCGCGCGCCAGGATCAGCAGGCCTTTCGGGGTGCGGATGACGTCATAGGCGAAGTCCGCGTGTACCGCCACCGCCCGGTTGGCCGGCAGGGTCCACGGGGTGGTGGTCCAGATCACCGCATAGGCGGGGGTGTCCAGGTTATCGATACCGATGCGCTGGGCCAGATCGTCCATGTCCGCCACCGGGAAGGCCACGTCGATGGCCGGCGACACCTTGTCTTCATATTCCACTTCGGCTTCCGCCAGGGCCGAGCCGCAATCGACGCACCAGTGCACCGGCTTGGCGCCCAGGTAGAGGTGGCCGTTGCGCTGGATTTTTCCCAGCTCGCGGATGATGTCCGCCTCGAAGCGGAAATCCATGGTGCGGTACGGGTGTTCCCAGTCGCCCAGCACACCCAGGCGGATGAAGTCGGCCTTCTGCCGTTCCACCTGGCTGGCGGCGTATTCGCGGCAGAGTTCGCGGAATTTGGCCGGCTCCATGTGCTTGCCGTGCGCCTTCTCCACCACCAGTTCGATCGGCAGGCCGTGGCAGTCCCAGCCCGGCACATAGGGCGCGTCGAAGCCGTCCAGCGTCTTGCTCTTGACGATGATGTCCTTGAGGATCTTGTTCACCGCGTGGCCGATGTGGATGTCGCCGTTGGCGTAGGGCGGGCCGTCGTGCAGGATGAACTTGGGCCGCCCGGCGGCTGCGGCGCGGATTTTTTCGTAAAGCTTGTTCTCCTGCCATTGCTTGATCCAGCCCGGCTCGCGGCGGGCGAGATCGCCGCGCATGGGGAAGGGGGTATCGGGCAGGTTCAGGGTGTTTTTGTAGTCGGGCATAGTCAGTGGGCCAGGGTTGTAGCGCCGGCATCCTTGCCGGCTTGCAGCGATGAAGGTAACAGCAACACAGCCGGCTGGAAGCCGGCGCTACAGTCATCAGACATTCAGCAGTTCCCGCGCCTGTTGCGCGTCGAGATCGATCTGGGCGATCAGCGCGTCGAGGTTGGGGAACTTGGCTTCGTCGCGCAGTTTGTGCAGGAATTCCACGCGCAGGTGCTCGCGGTAGATCGAACGGTCGAAATTGAACAGATGGACTTCCAGGGTCGGGCGGCCGTTGGTGTGGACGGTGGGGCGGGTGCCGAGGCTGGCGACGCCGGGCCAGTCGTGCTGGTTTGGTCCACCTCCGAGGCCCTGCACGCGCACCGCGAAGATGCCTTTCAACGGCGGCTTGTTGTGCTTCAACTGGATGTTGGCGGTGGGGTAGCCGATCTTGCGGCCCAATTGGTCACCACCGACGACGCGGCCGGAAATGGAATAGGGGCGGCCCAGCAGCTGCGCGGCCATCGCCATGTCGCCTTCCGCCAGCGCCTCGCGCACGGCGGTGCTGGAGGCGCGCTGGCCGGCTGCTTCGATGGTGTGCAGCGCCTCGGCCTGGAAGCCGAATTCGCGGCCCATCTGTTGCAGCAGGGCGAAATCCCCGGCGCGTCTGGCGCCGAAACGGAAATCGTCACCCACCAGCACATAACGCGCCTTCAGGCCATCCACCAGGATGCGGCGCACGAAATCCTCGGCGGAGAGCGCGGCGAAGGGCTTGGTGAAGCGGCAGACATGGACGTGCGCGACCCCGAGGCCACGCAGGATTTCCAGCTTTTCGCGCAGGGAAGTCAGGCGGGTGGGGGCGGACTCCGGCGTGAAGATTTCGCGCGGATGCGGCTCGAACGTCAGCACCGTGGGCGCGGCGGCCACCGAGGCGGCGCGCGAGGCCAGCCGCGCCAGCATGGCCTGATGGCCGAGGTGAATGCCATCGAAGTTGCCGATGGTGATGGCGTTGGGCCGGATGGCGCGGTGCTGTGAATCAAACCAGCCGTGGGTCATCAGCATGGGTGCGTCTATCTCTTTGAAAAGTCGTGAATTTTAGCGGCTCGTGGGAGATGCAGTCCATGCGCATTCATAGACGGCGGATTTGTGTCCCTGGGTGGGTCGTGAGCTGGGCCTGATTCCGACTAAAGTTTGCCGTCGCGGTGCCGTAACCCAGCCTTGCCAGGTTTTACTTCGCTGTTTCTCTTGCCGGGGGCAACAAAAATGAAATCGCTGTTCTTGCGGATGCGCATGGTGCATTGGTTGGGGGTGCTGCTGCTGTTGGGCAACGCCACGTTCTTCACCGACAACCTGTTCGGCTCCATCGTGCAATACGTCGTCGCGCTGGTGGTGATGTTGCATGACATCGACGAAAAACGCTGGGGGGTGGATACCGTGCGGCAGGTTTCCGCGTATCTGGCCCATTTCACCGCCAAGGATCTCTCCCGAGAGGCGCGCATCAACGCCAAATTCAATCAGGAGGTGCATGACATGTTGACGGTGATCGACCAGTTCCGCGAGAACATCCGCGGCGCGCTCAACGAGGTCAAGCAATCCTCCCGGGAGAGCGGCAGTGTCGCGGCCTCATTCGGCCAGGCTTCGAGAGAGATCGGCCAGCATGTTGAGGAAGAAACCGCGCTCGCCGAGCAAGCCGGCGACAGCGCGGCGGCGATTGCCCGCGCCGTCGCCGAACTGGCCGCCGATGCGGAACGTACCGCGCGCGACATGGAATCCGCTCGCGATGAATTGGCGCGCAGCCGCGCGGAAGTGCAAGCCATGATCGAACATGTGGCGGAAAGCATACGCAACGGCGACGCGCTGGCGAGCCGGCTGAAACAGCTTTCCGATTCCGCCTCCCAGGTCAATCAGGTGCTCACCACCGTTTCGGAAGTGGCGGAACAGACCAATCTGCTCGCGCTCAATGCCGCCATCGAAGCCGCGCGCGCCGGCGAGCAGGGGCGCGGTTTCGCGGTGGTGGCCGATGAAGTGCGCAAGCTGGCGGAACGCACCAAGCGCAGTGTCGATGAAATCGGTGGCACCTTGGGCGGGATCAATCAGTCGGTGGCCGAAACCACCCGTGAAATGAGCCGCCAATCGGAGGTCTATCGCGGTCTTTCCGAAGCCTCGCGCAATGTCGAGGGGGTCATCGAAAGCACCGCGCAATGGGTGGGAGGCGTGGCGGATATGGTGAAAAGCACCGCCGATGTGTCGACCCAGGTGCAGGATGGCGTCGAGCGCATCGTCGGCCAGATTTCCCGTATCCAGGCCAGCGCCCGCGCCAACGCGGCCACCGCCGCCGGGATCATCGATGGCGCCGATCGCATGGCCAGATTGACCAGCGACTTGAACACGCGTCTGGCGCAATTCCAGACTTGAGTGGGGTATTTGGCGCCACGCGCCTTACCCTTCCTTCGCGACGATCAGATCCTGAAGCGCATGGAGTCGTCCCAGCAATTCGTCGCGCAGCGCGAACAATTCCGGCAGGCGTTTGCGCGCTTCGCCGTATTTTCCGGCGCGCAGAAGATTGAGCAGTCTGCCGCCCAGTTCGTGTACCTGCTGATGCACCGGGTCGATGACGGTGAACTCGGGCAAGGTGCCGTAACGTACCTGACCGGAGCCGTGATACCAGCGTCCGAAACGGCAGAGATCCTGTTCCAGGATGAGGGGAACGTCTGTTTCACTTCCAACTTCGTTTTCGATGCGGTCGGCCAGATTGTCGATCCAGTCGCGGTGGTTGTATTCCGCCAGCAGCAGGGCGAAATCCTCCCGGTGCCAACGGCGGAAATTTTCCTCGCTCCAGGCGTATGGGGTAGTCCACTTCGCCACCCAGGCGGGTAGTTCGGCGGCCGGCATGGGTCGGGCGATGCTGTAGCCCTGGGCCACCGCGCAGCCGAGTTGCAGCAACAGCAGGCCCGCCTCCAGGCTGTCCACCCCCTCGGCGACGACGTCGCGGCCGAAGGCCTCGGCCAGGGCAATGACGCCTTCGATGATGGCCAGGTCGTCGGGGTCGCGCAGCATGTCGCGGACGAAGGACTGGTCGATCTTCAATATCTGCACCGGCAGGTGCTTCAGGTAGGTCAGCGAGGAATAGCCGGTACCGAAATCGTCCAGTGCGAAGTCGCTGCCCAGCCGCTGGCAGGCGCGTATCACCTCGGAGACGCGCTCCAGGTCTTCCAGGGCAGCCGTTTCCAGAATTTCCAGTTCCAGTTGCCGTGGAGAAACATCGGGATGCGCCGCCAGGCCGGCCCGGAGTTTTTCCAGAAAATCGGACTGCTGGATATGCTGGGCGGAAATATTGACACTGACGGTGATCCCCAGTCCCTGTTCATGCCATTTGGCCAGTTGCTGTAGCGCCTGTCGCAGCACCCACTCGCCCAGGGCGATGTCCAGTTCGGTATTTTCGATCACCGGCAGGAAGGTGGCCGGGCTGAGCAGGCCGTGTTCGGGATGGCGCCAACGGATAAGCGCCTCGGCGCCCACTACCGCGCCCGTGCGCATGTTGACCTGCGGCTGATAGAACAACTCGAATTCCTCCGCCTCCAGAGCCTGGCGGATACGCTCCTGGGTTTCCCGATGGCTGCGCGCGCGGCGGTCGCCTTCCACGTCGTAGAAGGTATAGCGCCCGCGCCCCGCCTGTTTCGCGGCGTACATGGCCTGATCGGCGTGGCGTAACAGGGTGTCCGGGTCCTCGTCGTCGCTGGGATAGAGGCTGACGCCGATGCTGGCGGACAGGGTGGCGATCTGTCCGTCGATCAGGGCTGGCTGGGAAATGACGCTGAGCAGCCGGTCCAGGGTGGCCTCGCATTCCTCCAGGTCATTGAGGCCCTGGAGCAGAAGTACGAACTCGTCGCCGCCCAGGCGCGCCACCGTGTCGCCGCTACGCAGAGCCTCGCTCATGCGCCGGGCCATTTCCACCAGCAGATGGTCGCCGGCCTCGTGCCCGTGGGTGTCGTTGATCGGCTTGAAGCCGTCCAGGTCGAGATAGCCGATCGCCAGCAGGTCGCCGTTGCGCCGTGCCTGGGCAATGGCGTGGCGCATGCGGTCGGCCAGCAACACCCGGTTGGGGATGCCGGTCAGGGCGTCGTGCTGGGCGAGGTGCTGCAACTGCTGTTCCTGCCGCTTGACCAGGCTGATGTCGGAGAACACGCCCAGATAATGGGTGATGGCGCCCGCCGAATTGCGTATGGCGGCGATGGACAGGCGTTCGGGGTATTCCTCACCATCCTTGCGCTGGTTCCAGACTTCACCGATCCAGTACCCTTCCTCGCGGATGGACCGCCACATGCTCGAGTAGAAGGCCGGATCGTGGCGGTCCGAGGCGAGCACGCGCGGCGCCTTGCCAATCACCTCTTCCCGCGGATAGCCGGTGATCTGGGTGAAGGCCGGGTTGGTGTCGACGATCAGACCGGCGGCGTCGGTGATCATGATGCCTTCGCGGGCATGCGCGAACACGCTGGCGGACAGGCGCATGGCTTCCTGGCTGTGCTGGATGGCCCGCGCCATCTCGTTCAGGCTGTGCGCCAGTTCGGCGGTTTCGTCGCTGCCGCCTTCCGGCACCCGCCAGGCATAGTCGCCCTCCGCCAGGCGTCGGGCGCCCGCGCGGAAGGCGTTCAGCCGGCGCACCACCAGCAGGTGGACCAGGCCGCCGGCGAGGATCAGGGCCAACGCCACCACGGCAAGGTGGATGGCTTGCTCACGCCACCAGAGGCCGAGTATGCGTGCTTCGGTTTCCGCCGCCGGCAGTTTGGCGCTGAGGATGCCGCGCAGATCGCCGACCTTGTAGCCGTAAGCCAGTGCGTAGTTTTCTCGGATGGATGCCGGAGCATCCTCGCGATTGCCGTGGCATTTAAGACAGTAAGGTTCGGTCCAGATCGGCGTGGCGTAATGGTAATAACGCAGCCCGCGCGAATCGCTATAGGTGGTCAGCCGTTCCTTGGCGTCCGGATGGGCGCGGAAGTAGCGAATGGCCCCCATTTCCAGCGTATCCGCCTGATTGGCGGGATTTCGAGGGCGGTCGCTGACATTGTTGAAGCGCACACCGCGCCGGTCGAAGGCCCGGAAATCCTGGGCGATACGTGGTAACGCATGAGCGGGCAGAAAGCCGACGGCGCGGGCATCGAGCGCCATGCCGCTGGACAGAAACTGGCGTTGATAGGTGCGCCGCATCGCCATCAACAAACCGTGCAGCGAGCGCCCTTCCTCGAGCAGCGCGGCTTCCACGCTTCGCTGGGTGTGCTGGTAACCGAACCAGGCCATGACCGCCAGAGCGGCCAGCAGGGCGGCACCGATACCGAACCAGATTTTGAAGACCAGTCTCATGGCTGGCAGATCATATTTTGAAGCGCCCGACCAGGCGTTGCAGCCCCGTCGCCAACGCTTGCAGGCGTCTGGCTCCCGCCGCGTTTTCCAGCACGGTCGCCGCGTTCTGCCGCGCCATCTCGGCGATGTTTTCCACATGCCGCGAGATATTGCCGCCGACAATGCGTTGCTCATGGGTGGCGCCGGCAATCTCGACCGTTCGGCCGCGAGCATCACTGGCGCTGGCATGGAGGCGTTCGAGCAGGCGCGCGGCTTGCTGGATGGTGGCGACGGCGGCGCCGGCCTGGGTGCTGGAAGCATTGGTATCCGTGGCCGCGCGGTGGCTCGCCTCCTGCAAGGTGGCGATCATGGCGCTGATTTCAGCGGTGGCCTTGCCGGTGCGTTCGGCAAGTTTGCGCACCTCGTCCGCCACCACCGCGAAGCCACGCCCCTGTTCGCCGGCTCGGGCGGCCTCGATGGCGGCATTGAGCGCCAGCAGGTTGGTCTGATCGGCGATATCGTGAATCAGGCTGACGATGCCGCTGATGTCCTCGGCCTTGCGATCGAGCGAGTCGATGTTGCGGGCCGTTTCCCCCAGCATGGCGGCCATGCGGTCGATGTCCTGAGACGCCGCCAGCATGGTGCGCACGCCTTCCTCGGCGAGATCGGTGGCCTCCTCGGTGGTGCGACTGGATACGCTCGCGTGTTCGGCCACCGAATCGAAGCTGGCGCTGACCCGCGCGACCGCCTCCGCGGTCGAACGGGTTGCCTGGTGTTGTTGCTCCGAACTCTGCTTGACCGATTCCGCGCTGCGCATCAGCTCGCTCGCGGCTGTCGAGACTTCATGCACGTCCGCGAGTACCTGACGCACGATCTCCTGCAGGTGCTGCGCGAAACGGTTGAAAGCGGCGGAGGTGGCGCCCACCTCGTCGCTTGCCTCGGCGGGCAGGCGCCGGGTCAGGTCGCCATCGCCTTGCGCCAGGTCGTTCATGGAGAGTCTCAGTCGATCGATGCCGTGCAGTTTGGCGAACAGCAGCAGGGCGGTGGCGACCGTGACTATCAGCATGGCGAAGAAGGTGATGATGTAGCCCACGGCCTGAAGCTGGCGCCAGGACGAGAAGGCTCGTGCTTTTTCGATGCTTGCGGCCGAAAGCGCGGTGGAAACGGCGAGGATGCCGTCGATGGAATCGGTGGCGGCGGCAAACCACTGTTCACCGTTGATCGGAAAGTCTCCCGTGGCTGCCGCGGCATAGACCCGGCGGCTCACTTCATCAAAGTCACGCAGGCGCTTCTCCATGGCGTCCAACGCTTCGATCACGGTGCGGTCGGCGCCGGGCACCTGGCGCAGGAAGCGCAATTCCATCACGGCGTTGTCGGCGATCTGGCGATAGGCTTTGAGTCGGTTCAGCATGTCTGGTGTGATGGCTTGCCGGGCATTGATGAGGCCGACCAGGGTGCCCCGTTCCAGCCCGGCGTATTCGCTGGCAAGCCAGGCCTGGTGCTTGACGGTGAGACTGTCGAAAGCGGCGGCGGCGGGCAGGCTTTCACCGGAGAAGGCGGCCATGCGCACGCGCGCGCCATCGGTGATATGCGCACTGATTATTCGTATCCACTCATCGGGCGCGATTTCAGGCTGTCCGGCCAGCGAGCGGTCCACTTTCTGGCGTGCCTGCGCGAGTTCGGCAAGAGAGCTCTCGGCTTTTTCGAGCGATGCCGCCAGTGCCGGGCCGGCGAATGATGCGGCGACCAGGCGCTGTGATATTCCACGCGCTTTGGCCTGGACCTCATCGGCCCGCGCGCGCAAGGCGGCGATTTTTTCTCGCAGGGCCGCTTGTCGATCTGGTGGCGCGGTCAGCGCCGCGACCGTCGTGCCTCGTTCCAGCGCCAATTTGCCGGCCGCATCGATGACCAGATCGGCCAATTGGTTGGCTTCGATGGTGCGTTCCGCGTAGCGATGATCCTGCCAGCTCGACCAGGTGTAGAAGCCGGCAATCCAGAGCAATAGCAAAGGCGCGCCGAGGCTGGCGATGATGGTGACACGCAGACTGATGCCGCCGAATTGTGATTCGATCCAGTTTTTCATGATTCATCTCCCTGTTTGTCCACCAATGCCTTGTCCGGACGGCCGATGTAATAGCCCTGGCCGAGTTCCACGCCCATTTCGCGCAGCGCCTCCAGCACTTCCCGCGATTCCACATGCTCGGCGATCACCCGGATACCGAGGTTGAGAGCGAGTTGGTGGATGCTCTGGACGAAGGCTCGGTCTTTCTCGTCATCCAGCATGTTCACCACGAAATCGCCTTCGATCTTGAGGAAATCCAGCGGCAAACGACGCAGGTACTGGAAGGAGGAAAAGCCGGAGCCGAAGTCGTCGATGGCCAGTTTGAAGCCGGCCAGTTTCAGCTCCGCGACCAGATGCTCCAGGGTGGCCAGATTTCTCAGGGTGTCGCGTTCGGTGATTTCGAACACGATGCGGCCGGGATCGATGCCGCACTCGGCGACGATGCGATTCAGGTTGAGCAGGAAGTCGGCCAGGGCGAGGGCGCGGGGCGACAGATTGATGAAAATCAGGCCGCCATACTCATGCACGGCCGCCGCGCGCAACGCCTTTTCCATGACCATGGTATCCAGCCGGTGGATGACGCCGGCCTTCTCGGCATATTCGATGAAGCGCGCCGCTTCAATGTGTTTGTCTTCCAACACCAGCCGGGAGAGCACCTCATGGCCGATGAGGTCGCCGCTATGCAGATCCATGATCGGCTGGAAGAACGGTTCGATGCGGCCTTCGTTGACCGCGTCGACCACCAGCGCGGCGGTCTCGGTCATGTCGCGGAACACGGCGGCGACATCTGCCTCGCTGGGCGCGCCGATCTGGTTTTTCCCGGCGCCCTTGGCCTTGAACATCATGGTGTCGGCGAACAGGAACAGATCACGGGCGTTGTCCGCGTGCAGGGGATAGACGGCCATGCCGATGGAGGCGCCACCGGAAACGCTTCCCCCAGGCACTTCCACCCGCATGGCATCAATGGCCTCCAGTATTCGCCGCGCCACGGTCGCCGCCATTTCCGGCATCACTTCCGGCAGCAGAATGACGAATTCATCGCCGCCGTAGCGGGCGAATATGTCGCCCGGGCGCAGCACCTGTTTCACGGTGTGGGCGAAGGTTTGCAGATATCGGTCGCCCGTCGTGTGGCCGTGGCTGTCGTTGATCTGCTTGAAGTTGTCCAGGTCGAGCACCAGCAGGCCAAAGCTGTAGCCATGGCGCCCGGCTCGCGCCACTTCGTATTCGAACAACTCCCAGAACACGCGGCGGTTGTAGAGATCGGTGAGGGGGTCGCGGGTGGCGTAATACTCCATGTCGTGGGTGTATTTGTGGATCGCCTTCACCGAACCGACCACGTTGAGCATGGTCGAGAGAATGCTGTCCATGACCAGGCGCAGGGTTTCGTCGTGCACCGCGGAGGCATGCACGCCGATGCCGACGATGCCGCCGATCTTGGGCTGATCGAGAATCAGCGCCTTGGTTTCCAGGACCACGGAACGGTGGTCGAGCACCAGTTCCCCGCTGACGCCGGAGGGCACATGATGGTGCAGGCTGACCTGGGCCAGGCCGGAGAGCCGCACGTCGGCCGCCACCACCGCGCGGATGTGGTTTTCCATCGTCTCCCGCGTGGCTTTCGAGGGCGGCTGGCTCCAGAAGATTTCCAGATCGAATATCTCGTCGCCGACCTGGAACACCGAAAACAGCACATGGGTGGGCATGACCGTATTGATTTCGGCCAGCAGGCGGGCGATGTATTCGCCCCAGTCGCGCACCACTTCCGAGGTGATGACGAATTTCTCCAGGAGGCCGATCTCGAAGCGCAGCACGTCCTTGTCCACCGCCACCGCGCGCAGTTTCTCCACCAGTTGCCCGAGGTGGCCGAACAAGCGGTTGAGTTCCTCGAAACCGAGGTCACGGCCGCTGAATTCGACGTGCTTCAGGTCGGCAACGGTGCCGACTTCAGCCACGGCGGAATTGACGATTTCGATCGACTGTTCGATGCGGCGGTTGACCCTCCAGACCACCAGGGCGGCGCCCGCGAGCAACAGCGGCGCGGTGAGCAGCAGCCAGCGCAGCAATTCATCGCGCGCGCGGGCGAGCAGGGGGGTGAAGTCCTGTTTCACTTCGATGATGCCCAGCACGTCGCCTTGCTTGGCGCCGGCATGGCAGCGCAGGCAGTTCGAGCCGGCCAGGAGCGGCATGAGGTGGCGCTCGCCGCCGGCGGGAGATTCGGTCAGCGGCCGTCCATTCGCGAACACCGCGCGCAGGCTTGCATCCAGCGGCGGCTGCGCGATCACACCGTAATCAGCCGCCGCCACCGGGCCGCGATAGATTTGCAGTTCGGTGCCCGCCGCGTTGCCAGAACGCCCGGCAGCTTCGCGCATGGCGGCGATGAAGCCCTCGGCCTGCTGGCGGCTCCAGCCGGTGCTCATGATCTGGACCATGCCGGTAAACGCGGTCTGAGCCAGCACTTCGGAGGCGGCACGGGCGTTTTCCCGGACGCTATGGTCGAGGATGCGGCTGACGGTGTAGTAGCCGATGCCGAAGAAACCCAGCGCGACCACGGCGGAAGCCGACAGGATGAAGGTTCGGATGCGCATGGCGGGTATTCCTGACGGGGTGGGTTGCGGGTGGCTCATTGCATCGGTACCAATTGGTTTTCAGTGGGCGTCACGGTGTGCGAGTTCCCCCCTTTGCAAAGGGAGGCTAGAGGGGATTTCTGCAATGGTTGCTTATGTGAAGGTTGCCAAATCCCCCTCGATCCCCCTTTGGAAAATGGGGGGGCAGTTCGGTCCACGCCCAGGCCGGGGCTGCTCGCGGCCATCATGTGCTTGCCTCTTCCGCTACGGCCTGCTCCAGCGCCGCCAGCAATTCGTCGGCATCGACCGGTTTCAGCATCAGGCGGCGGATACCTTGTTGCCGGTCGGTCACATCGTCGAGACCATCGCTGTGGCCGGTACAGAGGATGGCCGGCAGGCGCGGGCGCAACTCATGGATGGAGCGGATCAGATCGCCGCCGGTCATGCCGGGCATGGTCTGGTCGCTGATGATGGCGACGAATTCATCCGGGGCGTCGCGAAACACGGCGAGCGCCTGGCGTGGGCTGGTGAAGCCGCTGACGCGCCAGCCCACGGCCTTGAGGCAGCCAGATAGCAGCTTCAGGATGGCGCTTTCATCGTCCACGACCAGGACATGCCCTTTGGGTTTGTCGATGGTGGCGCCAGGTGGAGTTGCTTGCGCCGGAGCGGCTTCGCCGACACCGGGCAAGACCACCGGCAGGAAGATATGGAAAACGCTGCCTTGTCCGACCCTGGACTCCACTTGAAAATGCCCGTCGGCGCGGTGTACCAGGCCATGCACCATGGCCAGGCCCATGCCGGTGCCCTTGCTCACCGGTTTGGTGGTGAAGAAAGGCTCGAAAATATGGGGCAGGGTTTCCGGCGCGATGCCCTGGCCATCGTCCGCCACCTTCAATTCCACATAATTCCCGGTAAATTTCTCGTGGCAGGCGAAACAGATCTGCTGGTCCACCCAACGATGGGCCAGGCTGATGCTGATTTGGCCCTTGCCGTCGAGCGCGTCGCGGGCGTTGATGACCAGGTTGACCAGGATCTGGTGCAGATCCACCGGATCAATCGCGATATTCGGCGCCTTGTTGTCGATCTGGGCGTCGATGCGAATGCCGGCCGGGATGGTGGCGGTCAGCATTTTCAACGCTTCCTTGATCAGGGGTTGTGACGCGAGAGGCCGCGCCACCCGACCGGGTTGGCTGCGACTAAAGGTCAGCATGCGCGCCACCAGATCGCGCGCGCGTTCGCCGGCGGTGACCACCTCGCGCAAATATTCGGCCAGTTCGCTGTCCGGATCCGGAACGTGGCGGCGCAGCGCCAGCTTGGCGAAACCCAGCACGGCGGCGAGGATGTTGTTGAAATCGTGCGCGATGCCGCCTGTGAGCTGGCCCAATGCCTCCATCTTCTGCGCCTGTTGGAGTTGCGCCTGGAGCCGATCCTGTTCCTCCTGCAGGGCCTTGTTCTCCGAGATGTCGACGATCACGCCGTCCAGCCAGGCGGGCTGCCCTTCGGTATCGAGAATGACCTGGCCGCGCTCATGTACCCAGCGCCAGGTGCCGCCGTTGCGCCGGAGGCGGTAGGCGCAGGCATAGGGACGGTGGGTTTCGACGCCTTCCGCCACCGCCCGTTCCACAGCGGCAAGATCATCCGGATGCACGAGTTCGCCATAGCGCACCGAGTGGTCCAGGAAGCGTTCAGCCGCGATGCCGGTGATCTGTTCGATCTGGTGGTTGATGAAGACCATGCGCCAGGGGTAGAAAACGGCGCAGCGATAAACCACGCCCGGGATGCTTTCCACCAGGGCCTGGTAGCGGTTGCGGCTCTCCAGCAGGGCCTGTTCGGTCCTCCGCTTCTCGGTGATGTCCTCGCCGGCGCAGAGCAGGCCGATGACTTGCCCACCGCTGTCGGCAAGCGGCGAGACGTGCCAGGCGACCAGGCGCCGTTGGCCGCTGCTGGTGAGAACAAGGCCTTCGTGAAACTCCTTCGCGGGCTCCGCGCCGGTCAGGTAGCGCGCGAACACGGCGCGCGCCTGTTCCCGATCCTCGGCGGGAATCCAGGTGTCGAACCAGTTGCCGCCGAGACATTGTTGCGGCTGGCCGCAGCCCAGTACTTCGCAGGCCCTGCGATTGGACAAGGCGATGTTGCCCTTGCCGTTGAGCGCCAGCACCATGACTCCGACCACGTCCAGATAGGCCTGGGCGCGGTCGCGCGCCTCGGTCAGCGCCCGGTCGCGCCGGGCCAGGGCCTCGGCCATGCGGTCCACCTCGTTGGCCAGCTTGCTGGTTTCATCGTCGCGCGCCCGTTCCGGCCGCGTGCGCGCGGAAAGATCGCCGTCGGCCATCCGTTGCACGGTGGAAATCACCGGCTGCAGGGTGTCCAGAAGAAAGGCCGCGCCGATCATCCACCCCAGGGCCAGGATGAGTGCCGTCGCCACGGTCGGGAACAGCAGCGTGTGCTGGTCAAGCGTTCCCGCCGGCAGCCGCAGGGCAACATAGGCCAGCGCGGCGGCCGCCGGTAGCGCCGCCGCCAGCATCAGCAGCAGAAGACGGACGCGCAGGCTGTAGGGTTGGTGGATCATGAGAGCACCGTTTCGCCGTGCGTCCAGGCCAGCGCCCCGGTGCGTGTGATGTCGTCGAAGAGGGATTGCCCGAGATCGTCCATGTCGCTCGCGCGCGGCTCCAGATCCCTCGGCCGGTGACGCAGCAGCTCCAGAAAGGCGCTGGTGAGCTGCGGGTCGCGCCAGCCCTGTTCGGCTTCCCGCTCCAGAATACCGGCCACCTCCGCCGCCGCCAACGCGGTCTTGTAGGGACGCTCGTAGGCGAGGGCGTCGTGGATGTCCACCAACTGAAACACCCGCGCCAGCAGGGGAATGGCCTCGCCATGCAGCCCATCGGGATAGCCGCCGCCGTCCCAGCGTTCATGGTGCGAACGGATGATCTCGGTAGCCGGGCGCATGCGCCGCATGCCGCTCACCAGACGTTCGCCGATGACGGTATGGCTTTTCATCACCGTCCATTCAGTTTCGCTGAGTTTGCCCGGCTTGAGCAGAATCGCGTCGGGTATGCCCAGCTTGCCGATGTCGTGCAGTACCGCGCCCCGCCGCAGCACCTGCAGGTCTTCAGCCGTGAGTCCGAGCGCGCGACCGAATACCAGGGCATTGCGCGCCACCCTCGCGACATGGTCGCCGGTATGGTGGTCGCGCGCCTCGGCCATGCGCGCCTGCGCGAACAGGATGGATTCGGCGTCTTCCAGTTGGTCGGTGAGCCGCTTGTGGGCGACGGCCGCATCCACCCGTGCCATGAGTTCCAGCGGGTCGCAGGGCTTGCGGATGAAATCGGTGGCGCCCAGGCCCAGTGCCTGGCTGATGTCGTCGCCGCCACCGCTGTGGGCCGTCACCACGATCACCGGCAACAGGGGTTCGTCCATGACGACCCGGATGTGGCGCAGAACGGCAAGTCCGTCCATTTTCGGCATCCGTCGATCCAGCAGCACGGCGTCGAAGTCCTCCCCATGCAGTCGCTCCACCGCCTGGCGGCCATCGACGGCCAGGACGACCTGATATTTCGGCGCGCGCAGCGTGGCTTGCGCCAGACGTAGCTGAGCGGTCTCGTCGTCCACGACCAGTACCTTGTAAGGCTGGATTTCGTGACCGGTGGATTGGGTCATGGCTGGCGTTCCCGCCGTGGTGGTTCGAGCAGGGCCAGCAGCTTTTCTTCGTCCAGCGGTTTGGGTAGACAGATTTCCGCGCCCGCCGCGAGGATGCGCTCGATGTTCTCCGGTGAGGGGTAGCCGGTCATGGCGATGATCCGGATGGCGCGGGTGGTGGGATCGGATTTGATCTGCTGGCAGACCTGGAAGCCATCCAGCCCATCCATCATCAGATCCAGCAGCACCACGTCCGGGCGAAAGGTATGCACCAACTGGCCGGCGCTGAAGCCGTTGTTGGCGGTGGCGGTGTGGGTGCCGACGATGTCCTTCAGCAAGGCGGTCAGGTAGCGGGTGAGGCTGGCCTCATCGTCGACGATGAGAATACGCAGCGTGTCGTTGCCGGTTCGGTCATTGTCATGGCCGCGCTCGCGTTGAAAGTTGTCCACGTCCTCGCGCAGGAAGCGGCGATGGCCACCGGCCGTGGTCTGCGCCTTCAACAGGCCTTTGTCCGCCCAGACACGCAGGGTGGCCGGCGCCACCATGAGCCGGGCCGCCGCCTCATTGGGGGTGAGATAGGGTTTCCCGGATGTCAGGCTTGCCAAGACGAAGTCCCTTGTGATGCGCATCTAAGGAGATAAAGACACTGAGGTCAACATAGGTTATTGGGTAAATCCGGGTCAAGCGATTTATGCGATTTAAGCGATTTGCACGACTTGACGGTGTGGTTCAGCCCGAATAACCGCGGCTATTGAGAAACTTGCCAAAATGCTTGTCGGTATTGAGGATGTGATTGATCAGCCAGTTGTTGAGAAAAGACAGCAGTTCTTCCCGAGAGACCAGGCGGCCGTCGCGCAGACCTTCGCGCAGCGTTACTACCTGTTGTGAGAAGTTGCGGTGTTCCTGGCGGTGTTGTTCCGCGTCGGCTTCGGACTGGCCGGCGTAGTCGTATTCCCGCATCAACGATTCTTCGGTTTCGAAGTGGTAGATGGCGTAGCTCAACAGATCGCGTGTGATCTGCTCCAGCGCCTCGCGGGTGAGGTTGACGGCCAGGCGCGCGCTGGCTTCGTTGAGGGTGTTCACCAGCACCTTGTGCTGTGCGTCGATGCGCTCAACGCCGATGAGGTAGTCGTCGTTCCAGAGAAGCGGTTCGTGGTTGATCATGGTGGACTCCGGGGGCTCGGGAGTGGATGAGGGCGACAAAATCGGCCCACCGCCGCATATTGCGCTGAAGAAACATTGTCGGGTGTGCCGTTTGCGCCAATTTACTCCCTAAGGTGTAGGCGGCGCACTCTCCCGAACCAATGGGTTTCGTGGCGTTTCCCGGGACGGTTTTATTGGCCCGCATCCGGGTATTTCACCGCATTGCGAATCCGGCCAAGTTCGTCGCGGAATCTCTCCGCTTCCACCAGCAATTCCGCTTCGGTCTGGCGGCCGCCGGCAATGTCGCCCTGTTCGACGAGGCGGACCAGTTCTTGTGCCAGATGGTGGATGTGGTCATGCCTGGCTTCGACGGCGCTGAACTCCGCCAGATGGCCATAGCGACGGCTGCCTTCACCGTAATACCAGTGGCCGAAACCGCACTGATGCCCGTCCAAGGGCGGCGGCGCGCCACGGATGCCGGGATCCTGGCGCATCCAGTTTTGCAGGCTGCCCAGCCATTGGCGATGGTTGACCTCGGCCAGCACCAACTGGAAGTCATCGCGTGACAGTCGCTCGGCGGCGTTTCCCAGCCAGCGCGGATCGGGTTGGAACTGCTTCAGCCATTCGAGGGTGGTGTCGCCCGGCATCGGACGCGCTATGCCGTACCCCTGCACAAGATGGCAGCCCATTTCCATCAGCATCAGCGCATGGTCGGTGGATTCGACTCCCTCGGCGACGACATGATGGCGAAATGCCGTGGAGAGGCCGATCACGCCTTCAACGATGGCCAGATCGTCCGGGTTCCGCAGCATGTCGCGCACGAAGGTCTGGTCGATCTTCAGACCGTTGACCGGCAGGCGGCGCAGATAGGTGAGCGAGGAGAAGCCGGTTCCGAAATCATCCAGCGCGAAATGCACACCCAGGCTGGCGCCGGTGTGGATCAACCTTATGACGCTGGCGAAATCGTCAAGCGCGGTGTTTTCGAGAATTTCGATGGTCAGGCTTCCAGGCGGCAGATCGGGGTAGCCGGCGAGCAACTCCCGCAGCAGATCGGGGAATTGCGGGTCGCGCAGTTGCTGGACGAAAACGTTGATGCTGACGGGAGTGCCCCGCCCGGCCTGGTGCCATTCATTTACCTGACGCAGGGCCTGGCGCAATACCCAGGATCCGACGCGGCGGGCCAGATGGTCATTGCTTTCCACCAGCGGCAGGAATTCCGCGGGGCTCATCAGGCCCAACAACGGATGGTCCCAGCGCAGCAGTGCTTCCATGCCCACGACCTTGCCGATGCGGCAATCGACGATGGGTTGGTAGAACAGGGTGAGCTGATGCTCCTCGATGGCTCTTTCGATCTGCTCCAGGGCCGCGTGATTGTCGCGCTCACGCTGTTCCAGCACCGGGTTGAACAGGTAGTAGCGATTCTTGCCGGCCTGCTTGGCCAAATACATGGCGTGGTCGGCGTGACGCATCAGGCTGTCGGCGTCGCCCGCGTCGTTCGGAAACAGCGTGACACCGATGCTGGCCGAGAGATTGATCGGCTGCTCGACCAGGAGGTAGGGAGCGGCGATGACCTGAAGCAGGCGTGCCAGTGCTTCATCCATTTCTTTCACGCTGTGAAGACCGCCCAGCAGCAGGACGAACTCGTCGCCGCCCAGGCGGGCCACGGTGTCGTCGCCACGCACGCTTTCCTGGAGGCGCCGCGCCACCTCGATGAGCAATTGATCGCCCACTTTGTGGCCATGGCTGTCGTTGACCGGCTTGAATCCGTCCAGATCCAGCATGCAGATGGCCAGCAACTGGCCGGTACGGTGGCCGTGCGCCAGGGCCTGGTGTATGCGGTCGGCGAGCAGGCGGCGGTTCGGCAGATGGGTCAGTGGGTCAAAGTGGGCCAGGTCTTCCAGGTGCTGTTGGTAAGCCTGGCGCTCGGTGATGTCTTCGGCAATGCCGGCCACGCGGACGATCCGGCCTTGCTCGCCATGAATCGGATAGGCTCGCGCCGAAATCCAGCGTATGCCGCCGTCGGGGCGGCGAATGCGGTAGGGCGGGAACTCGATGGTTTGCCAGTCTGCGTCAGCTTCGCTGGGCAGCATTTCCCGCAGGGCGGGACGGTCTTCCTCCAGAACCGCGTCAAACCAGTCCATGCTTCGTGCATACAGGCTTTCCGCGCTACGCCCCCAGATGTGCTCGTAGGCCGGGCTGATGTAGAACACCTGCCGCCAATCCGGCGAGTTGATCCAGAACACCGCTTCGATGTTTTCCGCCAATTGACGAAAGCGTGTCTCGCTTTCACGCAGGTTCTCGTCCAGGGCCAACTGGCGCTGGTTCTGGCGGGTCATCAAGCCGAGAAACAGGCTGATCAGGGTGGTGAGCAACAGGCCGGAGAGGAGCACGGTCAGCGATTCGCTGCTGTCGATTTGTTCGTGGAAGCCCTCGGTCGCGCTTACCCGCAGCGTCCAGACGTGTCCCGGCAGGGTCAGTGGATAGTCGCGCCTGAGACGCTCGCCGGCGCGAATGCCGGGCGCCATCCGGTGGCTGACATGGTGCTGGATCACGCTGCCGCGGCCGTCCAGTAATTGCACATCCAGGCCACCCGGCGTGAGTTTGTCCAGGGTGTTCTCCATGAGAACGCCGAGACGCAATAGCAGGATCACGAAGCCGCGCAATGCGGCGGTGCGTTCGTCAGGTGTGGTGAGCGGCAGCGAGTGCGTGAATACCGGTTGGTAAACGGCGATCGCCACAGGCCCCTTGGGGTCCTGAACCAGGGTGAAGGGCGGCGTGCTCCATTGTTTGCCCTGCCGTATGGCGGCATCCATCGCCGCGCGACTTTCCGCGCGCGCGTAGGTGTCGAGACCGATCGCCTGGCGGTTGCGCGCCTCTGGTTCGCTGTACATCACCGGGAAATACAGTGGGCGCTCTGAAGCAGTTTGCGGATGCAGTGCCTCGGGAGAGACATCGTAGAGTCCCAGTGTGGCGTAGCCCTCTTCGCGCAAGCTTTGTTCGACCGCTTGCCGCTCGCTCCGCATCACCTTGGGCGCCCAGTTGAGCGCCATGATGTCCGGGCTCCTTTCCAGAATCGGCGCCGCCATCACCTTGAATTCGTCACGGGTCACTTCCTCGGAAGCATCGAACAGCCCGCGCATGCTGGTCAGTATGTTCAGAGATTGATCCAGCGTGCTCTGCAAACGTAGCGCGCGATCATTCGTCAGGAGGTCGAAATGCGTCTGAAGCCGGGCTTCCTCGCGGCTCTGGCTGAATTGGTAGGCCAAGGCGGACAACAGCAAGCCAAGCAGCGCGATCGCGGTAACCCAACGATAAGCCGCGAGGGGCCGCGACCCGTTGTTCACACAGCCCCCGGCGCGGGGACGGTTGACTGGCTGCTAGGCCGCGCGCCGTTTAAATTGATGCAGCCGGAAGCCGAGCAGCCAGAGGGTGGCGAAGTAGGCAACCCCCCCGCCCACCACGAGGCCGGAAAGATGAAGCATGCGTTGGCTGAATGCATATTTGATCCAGAGAGATTCCTTATCCATGCCAAACCAAAGTAACAGCCCCATAACGGCAAGCGCGGCGAAAAGCTTAAGGAGAAATCCGAGCCACCCCGGCCGCGGCTGGAATATCCCCTGGCTACGCAGCTTGTGGAAAAGGATGGCGGCGTTCAGGCAGGCACCCAGGCCGATGGAAAGCGCCAGACCGGCGTGCTTGAGCGGCCAGATGAACATCAGGTTCATCGCCTGGGTGGCGAGCAGAGTGAAGAGGGCGATCTTCACCGGCGTCTTGATGTTTTGCCGCGCATAGAAACCAGGGGCGAGTACCTTCACCAGAATCAGCCCGACCAGCCCGATCGAATAGGCCACCAGCGCCATCCGCGTCATTTCCACGTCCTGCGTGGAGAAGGCGCCGTAATGGAACAGCGTGGTGATCAGCGGTACCGCCAGGATACCCAGCCCCACAGCGGCTGGCGCGGCCAGCATGATGGTCAGGCGCAAACCCCAGTCGAGCAGCTTCGAATATTCGCCAGGGTCGTTGTCGGCGTAATGCTTCGCCAACGAAGGCAGCAAGATCGTGCCCAGCGCCACGCCCAGCATGCCGGTCGGGAATTCCATCAGGCGGTCCGCGTAATACAGCCAGGACACGCTGCCGCTCTCCAGGAAGGAGGCAAATACCGTGTTGATGAGCAGGGAAATCTGCGCGATGGAAACGCCGAACGCCGCCGGCCCCATCAGATAAAGAATGCGCCGCACCCCCTCGTCCTTCGGCGCCCAATCCCAGCGTGGCAACAATCCGAGCTTGCGCAGCGCCGGATATTGCAGCGTGAGTTGCAGCACGCCGCCGAGGAACGCGCCCCAGCCCAACGCCAGCACCGGTGGATCGAAATAGGGCGCCGCGAACGCCGCCGCCAGAATCATCGCCACGTTCAGCAATACCGGTGTGAAGGCCGGCACCATGAAACGGCTGTAAGTGTTGAGAATGCCGCCCGCGAACGACACCAGCGACATGAACAGGATGTAGGGGAAGACGATGCGGGTCAGATCCACCGTCAACTGGAACTTGTCCGGGTGGGCCGAGAAGCCGGGCGCCGAAACCAGCACGATCAGCGGCGCGGCGATGATGCCCAGCAAGCTGACCCCCGCCACCACCACGAACAGCACGGTCGCCACCCGATTGAGCAGCAGATGGGTTTCCACCTCGCCACGGCGGTTCTTGTACTCCGCCAGGATCGGCACGAAAGCCTGGGAAAACGCGCCCTCGGCGAACAATCGGCGCAACAGATTGGGCAACTTGAACGCGACGAAGAATGCATCGGTCGCCGCTCCCGCGCCGAAGGCACGGGCGATGATGGCATCGCGCGCAAACCCCAGAATGCGGGACAACAGGGTCATGGAGCTGACCGAGGCAAGGGCTTTGAGCAGATTCATCGAAACGCCGGATTGACAGGACGCGGCATGGTAGCGAAAGGAGGTCATCCGGGATAGCCGACCCCCTTGCGGGCGGCAAGGATTTATATATAATTCGCGCCTCTTTCAGCGCCTGTAGCTCAGTTGGATAGAGTACTTGGCTACGAACCAAGGGGTCGTGGGTTCGAATCCTGCCAGGCGCACCAGAAGAAACAACGGCTTGCGGAAACGCAGGCCGTTTTCATTTGTGCCGCCGGAATCCGCGATTTCACCCCCCATTTCCCGCATACGACATAGGCCCGCCATAAGGCATAGCATTGGGCGCATGCGCTATCTCATGCTCCCCATCGCGATCTTCTTCACCGCCCTGCCCAGCCAGGCCGAAACGCTTGTCGGCCGCGTGGTGGCCATTACGGACGGTGATACGTTGACGCTCCTGGTGGATCGCCAGCAACACAAGATCAGTATCGCGGGCATCGCCGCGCCGGAGCGAGTTCAGTCCTTCGGTATGGCGTCTCAGGTCAACCTTGGGCAGATGGCATTCCAGCAACAAGCCACGGCAAACTGCCTGAGACAGGGGAGCGGCGGATTACGCTGCAAAGTGTTCGTGAATGGCCAGGATGTGGGCCTGCGCCAGCTCGCCGATGGCATGGCTTGGTGGAACGGGAAAAACACCGGTGACCAGTTCCCGGAGGACCGGGTGAGCTATGAGCAGGCTGAAATGATGGCGAAGTTCAGGCGGCTGGGGCTTTGGTCGGAGAGCAATCCGACGCCCCCCTGGGACTGGCGAAAACGGCTGAGATAGCGCGGCCTTGCAATTCTGGCACCTGACGAGCGGTACCCAGGGCGAGTATTGGTGCGCCCGACACGCAAAAACGCCGGGTGCTTGCACACCCCAGGTGTGGTTACTATTCGACGCTGTATACCCGGGAAATCTGGAAAGTTTTGCTCACTGCTTCAGACCGAGAGTCGCCAGCCGGCGAACCCCGGGCCGAACTGGGCGTGCCCGCGGCTGTCGGAATGGCGCTCAAACGGTAGCGGCTGGCGCGGCACTCACTTGCCGATGTTTTTATCGATCCACTTGACACGCGCCTTCAACCACTTGGTGAGGTAGGCGACTTCAGCTTCGTGGCTGCCCAGCACCACCGCGTTCGGCCAGACGTAGGTGTCCAGGATCGGCCAACGCTTGAAGTTCTCAGCTTGCGAATATTTTAATTGACTATTCAGTTCGGCGACGTAGCCATCGATCTTCTTCATCTGCTTCTTGATCTTGTCCCAACGCTTCTTTACCTGCTTCTTGAACGCCTTGTCTTGCATCAGGTAGTCGAACCAGGCCGATTGGGCCGATACGTACCAGCCCTCCGGATACATGGCCAGGGGCTCGTAGTCGAGATTGCCGGCGGCAAAATCGAAATCCCACACCGGCCCCATCGCCATCTTGCTATTGCGATCCTTGACGACGTAGACGCTGGAGGCGAAGACTGAGTCGACGTTCTTCATCACTTCTTGAACCAGGTACCAGTTGATCAGCGAGTCGACATCGATCAGGCTCGGGTAGCCTGTATCCCGATCGTAGTTGCGCGACAGAATCGCGGTTTCCACGTCCTGCGTGTACTGATGAATGTATTTGGCCTGCTCGTTCGTCACGTCACTGTCCGAGGGGCTCTTCATGACAAAGTTGATCCCCTCAATTGTGGTGAAGAAGCGATCGGTCGTCGGATCGATGCGCTCGAAGAAGTCGGCTTCCAGGAGATAGCCACCGGTCAGATTGGGTGTCGAAATGTCGCTCGTGCTCATCTCGGTAATCGCCACTCGCTCCGGTGCTACTTCGATTTTTTCACCGAGCTGGTAATTTCCAAGGAACTCGTCGTTCAGATAGACCTCGACGAAGCGTAGGCGCGGCGTCCAGGGAAGGCCCGCGCGGCGGCTCAACTCCATGCCGACCGCATTTCGCATCAGTGTCTTGTCGGCGTAGTTGGCCAGCAGCACCCAGTCCTTGTGCGAAGGCATGTCGAGGACCGGCGACGCCGTATCCAGCTTGACGCGGTATCCCTTCTTGGGCATGTCCCAGCTGGAGTGCCCGCGCCCGCGAATCTTAATGGTGCCGTGGAAAAGGCCTTTCCGGTATGGCTGCACGCTGCCGTCGCTGATTCGCATGCAGGCCTTGACGTAGTTCTCCCTGTCTACGATTGGCGCGGCCAGATTGGTCCAGATCTGCACGACCGGCAGACCAGTGTCGACCACAGCCTGCGTATCCGCGTAAGAGGGTGCGCAATCCGCGGTGTTCTCCGCGTGGCTCAGTCCTCCAGCCGAGGAGAGCAGTGTGAACGCGGTGATGGCCCAGAATCTTTTCATCGCACGGCACCGGTGTGACATCACCAATATCTCCTTGTGAAGTTGAAAGTCCCCAAGTGGGGCGGCTGAGAAGGATGCCGCGATGGAAAGCAAGGTACGCATGAATGGTTCCTTTATTAATCGTTTCAATCGGGGGCGGACAAACCAAGGGACAACGCGATCAAGCTTGTATTGGATTCCGTGCAGAGGGCAAAGACAGAAGCCGCCATCGTTGAGGTTACAAACAACTTAATTTGTTGACTATTTTTCATGGTGTTCGCCTATCCAAAGAGTTGAAAACTCTCTGCCCGGCTCATTGCGCGCATTGTTTATGGCTATAAGCACATACCATGCCAATCGTACTATGTGTCTTAATTACAAGACATTGCGCTCTTTCGTGCGATCGGAGGGGGGTAAGTGTAAAAAACATCGACACTGGGTTTAATGCAAATACCGACTTCGGACACAGGTTCGTTGGTGTGAGAAGGACACGGCAGCAGCTAATTGACAGGGCCGGGGAGTTACACGCGTTGGTTGGTATGCTGCGCTGCCCCGGGGGGGCAACAGTGTTATGAGTACAACGCATTGATTTGTTTGGTGCCCCCGACACGAATCGAACGTGTGACCCTCCCCTTAGGAGGGGGATGCTCTATCCACTGAGCTACGGAGGCGTTGCGGCGGGCGATTCTACCGCAGCCGGGGCCAGCCGGAACCAGGCTTGATGCTGGTCTCGACGCAGTTCCTGCTTGTGGCTGCGGGCGACGGCGCCAATAATCCAGACATAGCCCTCCGATAACCGAGTTCACCATGAGCCATTTGACAAAAAAAGACCGCCTCGCCATTCGTGCCTCCCTGGAAGCGCAACGCGCCAATTTTTTGCACGGACTGAAAACCGCTCTGGAGGAAAACGGCCAGACTCAATTTGCTGAAGTGCTGGGACGTAGTTCCGGCGATAGCGCCGATGAAGCGCTGGCGGTGACATTGGGCAATCTCTCCGCCGCGCGCATGGACCATGAAGTACGCACATTGCAAGCGCTGGAAGACGCGTTCAAACGCGTGGACTCTCCGGAATACGGTTTGTGTGAGGATTGCGGCGGCAACATTCCGGCGGCGCGGCTGGTCGCCAATCCGGTCGCTACCCGCTGTATCGCCTGCCAGGAGCGTTACGAGCACACCCACGCCGGGCAGGCGCACGGGTCTATGTAACCCTCGAGCACTGCCTCGCGGTGCTTCTTGATGGGATAATCGCGGCCCGCTGTTTTCCCTGGCGTCGGCTTGCTGGCCGGCGCACCCCGCATGCCCCTCGCTATTCTCGACAGACTGGAACTCGCTTTCGGCCATTGGCCGCTCATGGATGGCGCATCGCTGGTCATCGACAAAGGTGAGCGCATCGGCCTGATCGGCCGCAACGGTGCCGGCAAATCCAGCCTGCTGAAAGTGGTCTCCGGAGCGATTCGACCCGATGCCGGCGAGTGCTGGTTGAAACCCAGTCTGCATCTGGCATTCGTGGCGCAGGAGCCCACCTTCACCCCCGGCCACACGGTTTTCGAGGCGGTGGCGGAGGGCGCCGGGCCGGCGCATGGCCTGCTCGCCGCTTATCACGCAGCCGCCCATCAGTCGGTCAGCGGCACGGCCGACGATCTCGCGGAACTGGCGCGGCTGTCGCATGAGCTCGACGTGCACGATGTCTGGCGCCTGAACAGCCGCGTCGATGAAACCATCGCCCGTTTCGACCTGGCCGCCGACGCGCCGGTGGAAACCCTTTCCGGCGGCAACAAGAAGCGCGTCGCCCTGGCGCGCGCCCTGGTTTCCGACCCGGAACTGCTGCTCCTGGACGAGCCGACCAACCACCTCGATTTCGCCGCCATCGAGTGGCTGGAAAACATGCTGGCGGACTTCTCCGGCGCCCTGTTGTTCGTCACCCACGACCGCGCGTTTCTTGATCGCGTCGCCAACCGCATCATCGAACTGGATCGAGGTCAGTTGCGCCCTTACCAGGGCAATTTTTCCGACTACCAGCGCAAGAAGGCGGAACAACTGGTGGTGGAAGCCGCGCAGAACCGCAAGTTCGACAAGTTCTGGAAACAGGAAGAAGTGTGGATACGCAAAGGCGTCGAGGCGCGCCGCACCCGCAACGAAGGCCGTGTGCGGCGTCTGGAAGCCTTGCGCGGGGAACGCGCGGAACGGCGTGAACGCCTGGGCCAGGTGGGTTTCGCCCTCGACGCCGGCGGTCGTTCCGGGCAGTTGATCGCCGAGTTCGAACACGTCAGCCACGGCTACGGCGACAAGGTGCTGTCCGCAAGGGATACCGTCCCCGGCGCTGGCCGCGCCGGGGACATAATCCGCGATTTCACCACCCGCATCCTGCGCGGCGACAAGCTTGGCCTGATCGGCCCCAACGGCGCCGGCAAGACCACGCTGATCAAGCTCATCCTCGGCGAAATCGAACCCGATTCCGGCCGCATCAAACACGGCACGCGCCAGGAAGTGGCGTACTTCGACCAGTTCCGCAATCAACTGGACGACGACGCCACCCTGATCGACACCATTTCGCCCGGCTCCGACACCGTGGAGATCGGCGGGGTGCGAAAACATGTCATCGGCTACCTGGAAGAATTCCTGTTTCCCGCCGAACGCGCCCGCGCCAAGGTCTCCGCGCTTTCCGGCGGCGAACGCAACCGTCTGTTGCTGGCCCGCCTGTTCGCCCGCCCGGCCAATATTCTGGTGCTCGACGAGCCGACCAACGATCTCGACATCGACACCCTGGAACTGCTGGAACAACTGTTGCAGGACTACAAGGGCACGGTGATCCTGGTGTCGCACGACCGCGCTTTCCTGGATAACGTCGCCACGCAATCCATTGTTTTCGCTGGGGAAGGCCAATTGTTGGAACTGCCTGGCGGCTATTCCGATTGGTTGGGCTGGCGCGCGCGGCAAGAGGCAAGCAAGGCCGAGGAGAAATTCACCGCCGCCAAGCCCGCGCCGGTTCCCGTCAGCGTGAAGGTGAAGAAATCCGGCCTGAACTACAAGGAACAGAAGGAACTCGATGCCCTGCCCGGGCAAATCGCCGCCCTGGAAGCTGAACAGGCGGACCTGGCGCGGCAACTGTCCGACCCCTCCATCTACGTCGACCACAGCCGCGCCGCGAGCTTGAGCGCGCGTAGCGCGGAGATCGACGAAGCCTTGCTGGAACTGCTGGGACGCTGGGAAGAGTTGGAGGGGAAAATGTAGCGCCGGCATCCCCGCCGGCACGCGGGCTGAAAGCCCACCTCGCGACGGGCATGCCGGCAAGGATGCCGGCGCTACACTCCACCACCATCATGTCAGCCATCCATCTCCTCCCCGATCTCCTCGTTTCCCAGATCGCCGCCGGCGAGGTGGTCGAACGCCCCGCTTCCGCCGTCAAGGAGTTGCTGGAAAACAGCCTGGACGCCGGCAGTCGCGACATCCGCCTGGACCTGGAGGAGGGCGGCATCAAGCTGATACGCCTGAGCGATGACGGCAACGGCATCGCCCAGGACGATCTGAAGCTGGCGCTGACGCGACACGCCACCAGCAAGATCGCCAGTCTGGACGACCTGGAACGGGTCGCCAGCCTCGGCTTTCGCGGTGAAGCCCTGGCCAGCATCGCTTCGGTGGCGCGCCTGACCCTCACCAGCCGGGTCGCGCAAGCCGTCCACGCCTGGAAGGCCGGCGCCCTCGACGGCAAGCTGCATACCCCGGAACCCGCCGCTCTGGCGCGCGGCACCGTGGTGGAAGTGCGCGACCTGTTTTTCAACACCCCGGCCCGGCGCAAATTCCTGAAAAGCCCACCCACCGAATTCGCGCATTGCGACGAAGCCTTGCGCCGCGTCGCCCTGGCGCACCCGGAATGCGCCTTCACCCTCGCCCACAACGGTCGCGTCAGCCGCCGCCTGACCGTGGCCGACTGGCAAGCCAGGGCGCTGGATATCCTCGGCGAAGACTTCGCCGCCGCCGCCCGCACCCTGGATGAAGCCGCAGGCCCGCTACGCCTTTATGGCCTGGCCGGTCTACCCGCCTATTCACGCTCCGGGCGTGATGCGCAATATTTGTTCGTCAACGGCCGTTTCGTGCGCGACAAACTGCTCAGCCACGCCGTGCGCGAGGCCTATCGCGACGTTCTGCACCACGAACGCCACCCGGCCTACGTGCTGTTCCTGGAGCTGCCGCCGGAAGGTGTGGATGTGAACGTGCACCCGGCGAAAACCGAAGTGCGCTTTCGCGACGGGCGCGGCGTGCATCAGTTCGTGTTGCATGTGCTGGAACGCGCGTTGGGGGCGGGCAGGGAAAATAGTGTGGAGATGGGCGCGGGCGCCGGTTTTTCCGCGCCCCCCTTTTCCAAAGGGGGGCTGGGATACCAAAGGGTAGGGGCTTCATCAGGGGATTTGCCGTTGCCGCCGCATTCACGTTCCCAGTACTCGCAATCCGCCTCAAATCCCCCCTACCCCCCTTTACAAAGGGGGGGGAACACCCCAAGTCATCACGCCCAGGAACCCGCCCCCTACTACCAGATGGTGGCCGAGGTGCTGGCGGACACATCCGCAATCCGAAATCCGAAATCCGAAATCGAATATCCGCAATCCCGGATCGCGGACGCCCCGTTGCTGGGCTATGCCCTCGCGCAGCTCTCCGGCATCTACATCCTGGCCGAGAACGCGCATGGGCTGATCGTGGTGGATATGCACGCGGCGCACGAGCGCATCCTTTATGAACAGATCAAGAGTGCGTTCGATGCCCGCGCCGTGGCCAGCCAGCCTTTGCTGATCCCGGTGGTGTTCGCCGCCACCGGCCTGGAAATGGCCACCGCCGAGGAGGCGGGGCCGGCGCTTGGCGAAATGGGTTTCGAGATCGCTCCGGTGTCGCCCACCCATCTGGCGCTGCGCGCGCTGCCGGCCATGCTCAAGGACGCCGACGGCGAACGTCTGGCGCGCGAGGTGTTGAAGGATATCCACGAATTCGGTTTGAGCGGCGCCATGAACGCGCGCCGCAATGAACTTCTCGCGACCTTGGCCTGCCATGGCGCGGTGCGCGCGAATCGCAAACTCACCGTGCCGGAAATGAACGCCCTGTTGCGCGACATGGAAGGCACGTTGCGCGCCGACCAGTGCAACCACGGCCGCCCCACCTGGTTCCAACTTACCCTGTCCGACCTGGACAAGCTTTTCATGCGAGGACAATAGCCATGAGCAAACCTTTCCCCATTCCGGTGCGTCCGGCGGAAGAAACACCCGAAGAGCTGGAAACCTCCGCCTGCGCCGGCGCCGAGCCCTATGCGCTGATGGTGCTGGGCGATTCCATGTTGCCGGAATTCAACGAAGGCGAAATCATCGTGGTCGAGCCGGAGGGCTTGGCGAAAGATGGGGCCTACGTGGTCGCCTTCGTCAACGAGGAATACATCTTCCGCCAGATCGTGCAGCACCCGGAAGGCTGGATGTTGAAGCCACTCAACCCGATCTATCCCAACATCCCGGTGGAAGGGCTGTCGGTGGTCAAGGGTGTGGTCATCATGAAGAAGAAGCCGGGCAAGCGCAGCGAACAGAAGTCCTACGACTGACGACGAATGATGCCGTGCCAGACGCGCAAATCCGAAATCCGAAATCCGAAATCCGAGCTAGCCCTCCCGCTCTCTGCCTGATGGGCCCCACCGCCAGCGGCAAGACCGATCTGGCGGTGGCGCTGGCCGAGCGGTTTCCGGTGGAAATCGTCAGCGTCGATTCTGCCCTGGTCTATCGCGGCATGGACATCGGTACCGCCAAGCCGGACGCCGCCACCCTGGCGCGCGCGCCGCATCACCTGATCGACCTGATCGACCCGACCGACCGCTATTCCGCCGCCCGCTTTCGCGCCGATGCGGTGCGCTTGATGCGGGACATCAGCGCGCGCGGCCGCGTTCCCCTGCTGGTGGGCGGCACCATGCTGTATTTCAAGGCATTGAGGGAAGGTCTGGCGGAACTGCCGGTGGCCGCCCCGGAACTGCGTGGCGAACTGGAAGCGCGCGCGAAGGTGGTGGGCTGGCCGGCTTTGCACGCCGAACTGGCCCGCCTCGACCCGGCAACGGCGGCGCGCCTGGCGCCCAACGATTCGCAGCGCATCCAGCGTGCCCTGGAGGTCTGCCTCACTGGCGGCGAGCCGCTCTCCATTCTGTTGGCGCGGCAGGAACAAGCCGCCGATCTCCCCTGCCGTTTACATGAAATCGCCCTGATGCACGACGACCGCGCCTGGCTGCATGAACGCATCAACACGCGTTTCAAAGCCATGCTGAAGGCCGGTCTGGTGGATGAACTCCGCACTTTGCGCGAACGCTACCCGCTCGATCCGGAACTGCCGTCCATGCGTTGTGTTGGCTACCGCCAGGCCTGGCGCTATCTGGAAGGGGAAATCAGCGGGGCGGAGTTGTTCGCCAGCGGCGCCGCCGCCACCCGCCAACTCGCCAAACGTCAGATCACCTGGCTGCGTGGCTGGGAGGGCGCGGCCACGCTGGATTGCCGGGCGCCCGACCTACTGGATCAAGTGAGCGGGTTGGTGGAACGGGACACTCGTAGGATGGGTTGAGCGATAGCGAAACCCATCGATCAACGGCTCTACAAATTGCAGAAAGTGAGCGCGAAATCGACGTCGCGGTCGCAGGGCCGGGGTTTTTGCGCGCGATCGGGAATCAGGAAGCGGATGTTGACGGCATATTTATTGGCGCTGACTTCCGGTGTGCAGGCGATATCCAGGGACAGGCGCAGCAGATGCGCGCTGCGGCCACCCAACATGAGCTGGAACAGGCCCTGGCTGGCGGTGTGGCGGCTGCGATGGCCACTGTCGCGGAGCAGGCGCAGCACCACATCGACGGCACTTTTCAGCGGTAGCAGTGGGCCCAGCCACTCCATCAGATCATTGGTGCGGTCGGCCTCGGGGAGGTTGAGCCAACTGTGGTAGGCGGGCAGGTCAAAACTGCAGGTGCCACCAGGAATACCGGCGCGGCCCTTGATTCCGGCCAGCCATTCGTTGTCTCGCACATGCTGGCCGATCTTGCCGGTCATGCCGCGCAGGTCGGCCAGCGCGGTGGCGATGCGGGCAAGCACATCGTCGAGGCGGTCGGTATCCACCGCCGGGTTGCTGCGCAGGTCTTCCAGGCTGGTTTTCTGCCGATCCAGTTCCTGGATCAATTCGCTTTTCATCTCGGGCCTGCCGGTGACATCGGTCAACTCGAATACCGCCAAAAGCGCGGCATGGTGCGCGCGCGCGTCGCCGCCGCGCACGAAATACAGTGTCTTGTCGAACAGATCCTCGAGACGCAGCCAGGTGCGGATGCGCTCATTGAGGGGAAATTCGTAGACGGTCACCGGAAAGGCTCAAGGAAAAACATGAGGGATGCGCGCCAAAGGCTTGAATTAGCGGCGATTTTGAAGCTTGACCCGTGCAATGGCAATGAAGCGGGCAGGTTTTTTATTACTTTTGGCGGGGGTGGGTGAGGTAGCTCTGATGCAGGCACCTGACCTGAGCTTCCAGTTCGGCCAGGCCGCCACGGTTGTCGATGATGTCGTCGGCGATGGCGAGCCGCGCCGCGCGTGGACTCTGGGCCGCCAGGATGGCCCGCGCCTGATCGACGCTGACACCGGGGCGGCTGGCGGTGCGCTCGATCTGCTGTTGCTCGTCGCAGTCCACCACCACGATGCGATCCATGTCCCGCCGGTAGGTCGCCAGGTTCTCCACCAGCAGAGGCACGATCAGGATGACGTAAGGTGCCCGCGCGACGGCGATCTGGCGTTGCGCTTCGTTATGGATCAGGGGGTGAAGGATCTGTTCCAGATGCCGCCGGGCGCCGCTGTCGGAAAAGACGCGGGCGCGCATGGCGGCACGATCCAGACCGCCATCGGCGGCGATCACCGCGTCACCGAAAGCGGCGGCGATGGCCGGCACGGCGGCGCCATCGACGGCGGTGAGGGCATGGGCGATGGCATCGGTATCGACCAGCGCCGCGCCGAGCTCGGCGAACAGGCGGGCAGCCGTGCTCTTGCCGGAACCGACGCCACCGGTGAGGCCGACGCAATAAGGAGATATCCCCCCCTTTTTCAAAGGGGGGTTAGGGGGGATTTCTGAGACGGCCGCACAGGCAAACGTCGCTAAATCCCTGATGAAGCCCCTACCCCTCGGTACCCCAGCCCCCGTTTGCAATAGGGGGGCGTCGGTGTGCGGCTCAGCGGGCCGTTTCATCGGGAACTCATCCCAACCATAAGCGCAGCAGGTCGTCACCCCAGAACAGGGCGATGAGTCCACCCAGAACCAGCCAGGGGCCGAAGGGGATGGGTTTGGCGCGGTCGTGGCCGGCGAACAGGATCAGGCTGATGCCGACAATGGCACCGGAAAAACTGGCGGCGAGCAGGATCGGCAGCAGCATCTTCCAGCCCAGCCAGGCGCCGAGCGCGGCGAGCAGTTTGAAGTCGCCGAAACCCATGCCTTCCTTGCCGGTAATCAGTTTGAACAGGTGATACACCGACCACAGCGAAAGGTAGCCGGCGATGGCGCCGATCACGGCTTCCGGCAAGGGCACCAGGCCGCCTTTCAGGTTGAACAGCAGGCCGGCCCAGGCCAGCGGCAGGGTAATGTTGTCGGGCAGCAAACGAGTATCGAGGTCGATGAAGGCCAGCGCGATCAGACTGGCGAGCAGCAGACAGATGGCCGGCGTGGTCCAGGTGGCGCCCCAGCGCCAGGCGATATAGCCGAACAACAGGCCGGTGAGCGCTTCGACCACCGGGTAGCGCGGAGTGATGGCCATGCCGCAGGCGCTGCAACGGCCGCGCAGCACCAGCCAGCTCACGATCGGGATGTTTTCATACCAGGTGATCTGGTGCCCACAGCGGGGGCAGGCCGAGCGCGGCCTGACCAGATCGTAGGGCGCGGCCCGCGCGGCGGCCGGCTCGTTGCCGTCGAGCCAGGCGCATTGCTCTCGCCATTCCCGCTCCAGCATGATCGGCACGCGATGGATGACCACGTTGAGGAAGCTGCCGATCAGCAGGCCCAGGACAACGGCGAGGGCGATCAGCGCGGTGGGCTGGCTGGAGAATAGTTCGAGCATGGCGGGCCGGCGGTAAAGAAAAAAGCCGGCACGGATGCCGGCGCTACAGTTAAACCACCGATCCCATCTTGAAGATGGGCAGGTACATGGCGATGACGATGCCGCCGATGAGGGTGCCCAGAATCACCATGATGAACGGCTCCATCAGGCTGGAGATGCCGGCCACGGCGTCGTCCACTTCACGCTCGTAATAGTCGGCCACCTTGGACAGCATGGAGTCGAGCGCGCCGGATTCCTCGCCGATGGCGACCATCTGGATCAGCATGTTGGGGAACACCCCGGCGCCCTGTAACGAGTTCGCCAGGCTGGAGCCGGTGGCGACCTGGCTGCGGATTTTCTGGGTGGCTTCCATGAAGACATGATTGCCGGCGGCGCCGGCGACCGAGTCGAGCGCTTCCACCATCGGTACGCCGGCGGCGAACATCGAGGAGAAGGTGCGCGACCAGCGCGCCACCGTGGCTTTTTCGATGAGTGGGCCGAACACCGGGATTTTCAGCATCCAGGCATCCATTTTGGCGCGGAAACCGGGACTGCGCTTCCATGCCTGCACGAGCGTGAAGACAGTGCCGCCGATGCCAAGGAGGATCAGATACCAGTAGTTCACGAACATATCGGAAATCTTCAGCACGATCAGGGTCAGTCCCGGCAAATCCGCGCCGGCTTTACCGTAGAGGTCCTTGAACGCGGGAATCACGAACAACATGATGCCGGCGGTAATGACGAAGGCCACGATCAGCACGGTGATCGGATAAAAGAGGGCGGATTTTATCTGGCCTTTCAAGGCCAGCATCTTCTCCTTGTAGGTGGCGATCCGGTCCAGCACGGAATCCAGGATGCCGGCCTGTTCGCCGGCATGGATCAGGTTGCAATAGAGCCCGTCGAAGTATCGCGGATGCTTGCGGAAGGCGGCGTTCATGCTGGTGCCGGTTTCCACGTCGGATTTGATGTCGCCCAGCAGACGTTGCAATGCCGCGTTGGTGTGGCTGCGCGCGGAGATGTCGAAGGCCTGCAACAGGGGTACGCCGGCTTTGAGCATGGTGGCGAGCTGGCGGGTGAACAGCGTGATGTCTTTTTCCGTGATGCGCTGGCTGCGCGCGAACATTCCCTGCTTGCTCACCTTCTGCGCGTTGATGCCTTGCCGGCGCAGCGTCTGCCGCACGAAGGCCTCGCCGGGGGCGAGCATCTGGCCCTTCAGCTTCTTGCCGCTCTTGTCGGTGCCTTCCCAGAGAAAGGGCACTTCGGTCGTTTTGGCCTGCGCCATGCTTGTTTGTGTCCTTGTTTGCTATTCAGGGGCCGTAAACGAATAACCAGACTGTTCTGGCCGCGTTGCCCGGCGTCTTGCGGCGCATCCCGCCAGCACACCCATAATCGTCCAGGTTATTCATTTACGGCCCTTTATTCGTTGGTGACGGCGAGGACTTCTTCCAGTGAAGTCAGTCCTTGCTTGACCTTGAGCAGACCGGCCTGGCGCAGGTTGAGCACGCCCTCCCGCTCGGACTGCTGGGCGATCTCCAGGGTGGAGGCGTTTTTCAGGATGAGACGGTGGATTTCTTCGCCGACCGGCATGACCTGGTAAATGCCAACCCGCCCCTTATAGCCGGTCTGCTTGCAGGCATCGCAGCCTTTCGACGTGTACGCCTGCCACGAGTCATCCAGGTCGGATTCGGCAAAGCCGGCGCTCAACAGGGCTTCCGGGGGGATGTCCACCGGCTGCCGGCAGTTGGGGCAGAGGCGCCGGCCCAGGCGCTGCGCGGTAATGATGTGCACGGAAGCGGCCACGTTGTAGCTGGGGATGCCCATGTTGATCAGGCGGGTCAGGGTCGCGGGCGCGTCGTTGGTATGCAGGGTGGAAAGCACCATGTGGCCGGTCTGCGCGGCCGTGATGGCGATGCCGCCGGTTTCGTGGTCGCGGATCTCGCCGACCATGATGATGTCCGGGTCTTGCCGCAGAAACGCTTTCATGGCCGTGGCGAAATTCAGGCCCGCCTTTTCGTTGACGTTGACCTGGTTGATGCCGGCAAGCTGGATTTCCACCGGGTCTTCGACAGTGGAAATATTCACCCCGGGCTGGTTCAGGATATTCAGGCAGGAGTAAAGCGAAACGGTCTTGCCTGAGCCGGTGGGGCCGGTCACCAGCACCATGCCGTAGGGGCGCGCGATGGCGTCGGTGAGCAGCTTGAGCTGATCCGGCTCGTAGCCCAATTTTTCGATCCCCATGGTCGCGGAGGTCGAATCCAGGATACGCATGACGATCTTTTCGCCATACAGCGTCGGCAAGGTGGAAACCCGGAAGTCGATCGCCTTGTTGCGCGACAGGACCAGCTTCATGCGGCCGTCCTGGGGGATGCGCTTCTCCGAGATGTCCAGCTTGGAAATGACCTTGATGCGCGAGGCGATCTTGTCCTTGATCGCCAGCGGCGGCTGCGCGATCTCGTAGAGCAGGCCGTCGAGGCGGTAGCGGATGCGATAGGTTTTTTCGTAGGGCTCGAAGTGGATGTCGGAGGCGCCACTGTTGATGGCGTCCAGCATCATCTTCTGCAAATACTTGACCACCGGCGCGTCGTCGATGTCCACCGCCGCCGCCGTGGCGGCGGCATCCAGGGTTTCATCATCGGTGAATTCGAGATTGAGATCCTCGGTTTCGATGGTCTTGAGGATATTGTCTTCAGTCGCGGTGCCGTACTGGTCCAGCCAGCGCCCGAGCTTGTCGTCCTCGACCACGACGGCTTCGACGATCAGGCTGGTCTGGAACTTGATGTCGTCCAGCGCTTGCAGATTGCTCGGATCGGAGAGCGCGACAAACATGCGGTTGCCGCGTTGCGCGATGGGCAGCACCCGGTGTTTGGAGAGCAATTTGGGGTCCACCGAACCCTTGGGCAGAATCGAGGGGTCCAGCGAGTCCAGATTGAAGAAGGGCAGGCCGAAGGTGACGGCGGCGAAAGCGGCTATCTGGTCGGCGCGAAAACGTCGCGTGCGCAGCAGATGGGCCAGCGAACTCTCGCCCGAACCGCGCGCCTGGTTTTGCAGCATCTCTCCCTCTTCCGGAGTCAGCAAACCCTGTGTGACCAGAGCCCTGCACAAACCGGAGAGATTGGCGCCGACGGTTACCGCGACCATGTTGTTAGCGCTCCCGAGATTTCATCAACTCGCCGGATGTTGCCCATCAGGTTTGGAAATGTAAAGCAATCATGGGCTTGAATTCACGACTGCGCGGCGCGGGCCGATCCGCGCTGTTTTCACCATGCGCCCGTGTACCTGCACGATTTCCATCGGGTAACCGGCGATCATCACGCTCACCCCGGGCTCAGGCATCGCTTCCAGTTTGTCCAGGATCAGGCCGTTGAGGGTGCGGGCGCCATCCACGGGCAGTTCCAGTTTCAGCTTGCGGTTGAGTTCACGCAGACTGATGGCGCCTTCCACCAGATAACTGCCATCCTCCTGGGGCAGGCCGGGTTCCTGGCCGCCCGGGCGCAAGCTGGCGAATTCGCCGACGATTTCTTCCAGGATGTCCTCCAGCGTGACCAGGCCGAGGAGTTCGCCGTATTCGTCCACCACCAGGCCGACCGACTGGCGTATGGCCTGGAACTGTTCGAGCTGGGTATAAAGATTGGTGCCGGAAGGAATGAAATAAGGCTCGCGCAGGGCGTCACGCAAGGCGGCCACGTCGAAATCGTGCTCGTGGATGTGCGCCAATACCCGGCGCACATGCAGCATGCCCACCACGTTGTTGGGCTCGCCTTCATACACGGGCAGGCGCGAATGATGGCTGGTGGCGAGTTGATGGATGATTTCCTCCAGGCCGCCATTGATGTCGATGGCCTCGATCAGGCCGCGCGGACGCATCACGTCATCCACCGTGATCTGCTCCAGATCGAACAGATTCATCAGGATGCCGCGATGCTGCTCCGGTATGAAATTGCCCGATTCGGTCAGCAGGGTGCGCAGTTCTTCCACACCCATGCTGTTTTCCGACGCGGAACGCTTCAGGCGCAGCAGCCACAGCAAACGCTGCACGAACAGATTGACGAACCAGATCGCCGGATAAGTCAGCCGCAGCATCGGTGCCAGCACGAAACTGGCGGCCGGCGCGATGCGATCGGGATAGGACGCGCCGATCACCTTGGGCGTGACCTCGGAGAACACCAGAATCAGGAACGTGACTGCCAGGGTGGACAAGGTCAGGGCCATTTCATTCTGGCCGAACAGGCGAAAGGCGATGATGGTGACCAGCGAGGCGGCGGCGGCATTGATCAGGTTGTTGCCCAGCAGAATCACGCCCAGCAGCTTGTCGGTATTGGACAGCAGCCATTCCGCCAGCTTGGCGCCGCGATTGCCCGCTTTGGCCAGGGTGCGCAGACGATAGCGGTTCACCGCCATCATGCTGGTTTCCGACATCGAAAAGAAACCGGATAACACCAGCAGTACAACCAGAACGCCGAATAGCGCCCCTAAGGGAATCGAGTCCAAGATGTTACGGGGAAGTGAAAGTGGGGTGAGTGTAGCAGCGCGAGTCTTACGCTCGTTCAAACAGCGCGATCGACTCCACGTGCGCGGTGTGCGGGAACATGTTGGCGACGCCCGCCGTGGTGAGGCGGTAGCCCTTTTGATACACCAGCACCGCCGCGTCACGCGCCAGGGTGGCGGGGCTGCATGAGACGTAGACGATGCGGTAGGGCGCGCCGCTATCTGGCAGGGATTTGACCAGATCGATGGCGCCGTCGCGCGGTGGGTCGATCAGGAGTTTGTCGAACTCGCCCAACTCCGCGTAAGCCTCCGGCGTCATCTTGAACAGGTCGGCGGCGCGGAATTCGCAATTGCTGTTCAGTCCATTCCGCGCCGCGTTTTCGATGCCACGCGCGACAAGTCCGGCGGCGCCCTCGATGCCGAGCACGCTGGCGCCCTTGCGGGCGATGGGCAGGGTGAAGTTGCCGAGGCCGCAGAAGAAGTCGGCGATGCGCTCGCCCGGTTTCGGGTCGAGCAGACGCATGGCGCGACGCACCAGCATGGCGTTGATGTCCTGGTTCACCTGGGTGAACTCGGTGGGGCGGAACGGCATCACCAAGTCGAATTCGGCCAGACGGTAATCCAGCGCCGGCGCGTCGAGCGGGTGGAACGGATACGCCGTATCCGGCCCTTTGGGTTGCAGCCAGAACTGCACCTGATTGGCATCGGCGAAAGCACGCAGGTGGGCTTCGTCCTCGGCGCTGGGCGGGTCCATCACGCGCAGCACCAGCACATCCACCGCGTCGCCCGCCGCCAGTTCGATCTGCGGCAGACGGTCACGGATGGAGAGGCTTTCCACCAGCAGGCGCAGGCGCGGCAGCAGGCGGGAAATACGTTCCGGCAACACCTCGCAGCCGCCCATGTCGGCCACGAAGCTGCTGCGCCGCTCATGAAAGCCCACCAGCACGCCGCCCTTTTTCGCCACATAACGCACCGACAGGCGCGCGCGCAGGCGGTAGCCCCAGGTCGGTCCGTGGATGGGTGAGAGCATGGTTTCCGGTTTCACCTTGCCGACGTGGGTGAAACAGTCTTCCAGCACCCGCTGTTTCGCCGCCACCTGCGCGGATTCTTCCAGGTGCTGATGCGAACAGCCGCCGCAGATGCCGAACCAGCGGCAACGCGGCGTCACCCGGAACGTGCTGGCTTTGACAATCTCGGTGGCCTGCGCCTGCTCGAAGTTCGGTTTCTTGCGGTAGCTGCTGTAGCGCACCAGTTCGCCCGGCAGGGCGCCTTCGACGAAGATGGTTTTGCCATCGACGTGGCCGACACCACGGCCTTCGTGGTCGAGAGATTCAATGAGGAGGGGTTCGGACATGGACATTCAGAAGTCATTCCAGCGGTGGGTATTCGCGCCCGCCGCTCCGCCAGTGGCGGCGGGCGGGGCGGCGTGGGTCGAGTTCAGGCCGCGAACAGGCGCGCCAGTTCGGCACCGGGGTCGGGTGCTTTCATGAAGGCTTCGCCGACCAGGAAGGTATCGACCTCATGCCCGCGCATGAGGGCCACCCCGGCGGGGGAGAGGATGCCGCTTTCGGTGATGACGATGCGGTCGTGCGGGATGTGTTCCATCAAGTCGATGGTGGTTTCCAGGCGGGTTTCGAAGGTGCGCAGGTTGCGGTTGTTGATGCCGATCAGCGGAGTTTGCAGTTGCAGCGCGGCCTCCAGTTCCTCGCCGTCGTGGCTTTCCACCAGAACGGCCATGCCGAGGGCATGGGCTAGGGATTCCAGTTCCAGCATTTGAGAAATCCCTGATGAAGCCCCTACCCTTCGGTACCCCTGCCCCCCTTGGGGAAAGGGGGGAATAAAAGCCGCCACGATCAGCAGAATGCAGTCGGCGCCCATCGCGCGGGCTTCATAGACCTGGTAGGGGTCGATCATGAAGTCCTTGCGCAGCACCGGCAGCGCGCAGGCGTCACGCGCGGCTTTCAGATATTCCGGGGCGCCCTGGAAATATTGCCGGTCGGTGAGCACGGACAGGCAGGCCGCTCCGCCCTTTTCATAACTCGTGGCGATTTCGGCCGGGTGGAAGTCGGCTCGGATCACCCCCTTGCTCGGGCTGGCTTTCTTGATCTCGGCAATCACGGCGGGGCGGCCGGCGGCGATCTTGGCGCGCAGGGCGCCGCTGAAATCGCGCGCGGGTGGCGCCCATTCGGCGGCTTCGCGCACCACTTCCAGCGGTTCGATCTGTTTCGCGGCGGCAATTTCTTCGTGTTTGGTGGCGAGGATTTTTTCCAGGATGTCGGACATGGCGGGTTTCCAGTGAGACTCAGATTTCTTCCACCCGCACGCGCGGGGCGAGGGCGGTGAGCAGTTCGTAAGCAATGGTGCCGGCGCTCGCGGCGACGTGTTCCGCCGGCAGATCGGCGCCCCAGAGGATCACCTGGCTGCCGACATGAGCGTTGGGCACGGGGCCGAGATCCACGCTCAGCATGTCCATCGACACCCGGCCCAGGGTGCGGGTGAGATGGCCTTCGACCAGGATCGGCGTGCCGGTGCCGGCATGGCGCGGGTAGCCGTCGGCATAGCCGCAGGCGACGGTGCCGATGCTCATGTCGCGTTCGGCGACAAAAGTGGCGCCATAGCCGACCGCCTCGCCTTTCCTGATGCGTTGCACGGCGATGAGGCGGGATTCCAGCGTCATCACCGGCAGCAGGCCGAGATCGGTGCCGGTCTGGTTGGCGAAGGGCGAAATGCCATAAAGCATGATGCCGGGACGTACCCAGTCGGCGTGGGTTTCCGGATAGCGCAGGAGGGCGGCGGAGTTGGCGAGAGTGCAGGGATAAGCCCCCTCCCCCCGTGGGGGAGGGCTGGGGAGAGGGAACAACGGTCGATCAAGCGATGGCGCTGGATTGGCGTTCGTTCCCTCACCCCCGGCCCCTCCCCCGGGGGGGGAGGGGAGACAGGCGCGAAATACCGCCAACTGTGCCGCCACACCGATAGCCGGATCATCGGCGCAGGCGAAGTGGGTCATCAAGGTGATGCCGCCGACCCGCGGCACGGCGCGCAGGGTGGCGAGTACTTCCGCGACGCGGGCGGGGCGCAGGCCGAGACGGTGCATGCCGGTGTCGATCTTGAGCAGGACGTCGACGCGGTGTTCGAGATGCGCGCGCGCCAGGATCGCCACCTGATCCTCGCGGTGGATCACCGGGCGCAGGCGCAGGTGGGCGATTTCGGGCAATTCATCGGGGTGAAAGAAGCCTTCCAGCAGGACGATGGGGTGGGTATAGCCCTCGCCGCGCAGTTGCGCGGCCTCTTCCAGGGTCAGCACGGCGAAGCCATCCGCCGCGCGCAGGCCGCGCGCCACCCGGGTGAGGCCGTGGCCGTAGCCGTTGGCCTTGATTGCCGCGAGGACTCGGGAATGCGGCGCGGCGGCCTTTGCCACGCCCAGGTTGTGTGCGAGGGCGGCGAGGTCGATGCGGGCGATGAGGGGGCGAGACATGTGATGGTGAGAGCAGGCTGGCCCTGAAGGATACCGTCCCTTCGGGACATAAAGCCCGAGCTACATGCCCCCAGCAAAGTTTTCAAAGCGCGTGTATTCGCCCAGGAAGGTCAGACGCACCATGCCGATGGGGCCGTTACGTTGCTTGCCGATGATGATTTCCGCCGATCCCTTGTCCGGGGTGTCCGGGTTGTAGACCTCGTCGCGGTAGATGAACAGGATGACGTCGGCATCCTGCTCGATGGCGCCGGATTCGCGCAGGTCGGACATCACCGGGCGCTTGTTGGGGCGCTGTTCCAGTGAGCGGTTGAGCTGTGACAGGGCGATCACCGGCACATGCAGTTCCTTGGCCAGACTTTTCAGCGAACGCGAAATGTCCGAGATTTCCGTGGCGCGGTTCTCGCCCTGGCCGTTGCCGGACATCAGTTGCAGGTAGTCGAGCACGATCAGGCCGAGTTGGCCGCCCTCGCACTGCCGCGCCAGGCGGCGGGCGCGGGCGCGCACTTCCATCGCGGTGAGGCCGGGTGACTCGTCGATGAATATCTTGGCTTCGTTGAGGCTGCCCAGGGCGTGGGTCAGGCGCGGCCAGTCGTCATCGGTGATGCGGCCGGTGCGCAGCTTGTGCTGGTCGAGACGGCCGACCGAACCCAACATCCGCATCACCAGTTGCGCCGCGCCCATTTCCATACTGAACACGGCCACCGGCAGGTTGGAGTCCAGGGCCACGTTTTCCGCGATGTTCAGGCTGAACGCGGTCTTGCCCATCGAGGGACGGCCGGCGACGATGATCAGGTCGCCCGGTTGCAAGCCGGAAGTCTTGGTGTCCAGGTCGCTGTAGCCGGTGGCCACACCGGTGACCTCGCTGGGATTGTCGCGGTTGTACAGTTCGTCGATGCGGGTGACGACTTCCTTCAGCAACGGTTGCAGCGGCAGGAAGCCCTGGGTGGACTTGGCGCCGGCCTCCTTGATGTCGAAGACCTTCTTTTCCGCCTCGTCGAGGATTTCGGTGGCGGAACGGCCGTTCGGATTGAACGCGGAAGTCGTGATCTCACCGCCCACTTCCACCAGTTTTCGCAGCACCGAGCGCTCGCGCACGATCTCGGCATAGCGGCGGATGTTGGCGGCGGAGGGCGTGTTCTGCGCCAGCGCGGCCAGGTAGGCGAGGCCGCCGACCTCGTCCAGCTTGTTGTGCGATTCCAGCGACTCGGCGACGGTCACCACGTCGGCCGGCTTGTTGTCGTCGATCAGGCGGACGATCTGCTTCCAGATGTGGCGGTGGTCTGCGCGGTAGAAATCCTGCTCGTTGACCAGGTCCGCCACCCGTTCCCAGGCCTGGTTCTCCAGCAGCAGCCCACCCAGCACCGATTGCTCCGCCTCGACCGAATGCGGCGGCAGCTTGAGCGCGGTTAGTTCTGGATCGAAGTTGGACATTGCGTGGGGCATGAGACGTGAGGGCGGATTCTAGACGATGGACGTGACAAGGGCCGCGATAGCGGCCCTTGTCTGAAATACCCTCGGCGGAGGGGTAGGAGCGTCCGCCCGCGGCGCGAACAAGCCGCGCGTGCCTTATTCGGCCCGCGAGCGGGTCTCCTACGCCGCGCCCAGCACCGCGACGGTGATTTCCACCGCGACATCGGTGTGCAACGACAGCGAGATGGGATAGTCGCCCACGGCCTTGAACGGGCCATCCGGCAGACGCACTTCGCCGCGCGCGACGGGGAAGCCCTGCGCGGTCAGCGCATCGGCGATGTCGCTGTTGGTCACGGAACCGAACAAACGACCATCCACACCCGCCTTCTGGCTGATCTGCACGGTGTAGCCGGCCAGTTTCTCGGCGCGCGCCTGGGCGGCAGCCAGCTTTTCGGCGGACAGCTTTTCCAGTTCGGCCTTGCGCTCGGCAAAGGCGGCGACGTTGATCTTGTTGGCGCGCTTGGCCATGCCCTGAGGAATCAGGTAGTTACGCGCATAACCGTTTTTGACGCTGACCACATCACCCAGGTTGCCCAGGTTGGTCACTTTGTCCATCAGGATGATTTCCATGTCTTTGTCTCCTGGGCTCAGTCGTTGTGTTGATCGGTGTACGGCATCAGCGCCAGGAAGCGGGAACGCTTGATGGCGGTGGAAAGCTGGCGCTGAAACTTGGCTTTGGTGCCGGTGATGCGCGCCGGGATGATCTTGCCGTTCTCATTGATGAAGTCCTTGAGCACGTCGATATCCTTGTAGTCCACCTCTTTCACGCCTTCGGCGGTGAAACGGCAGAATTTACGGCGGCGGAACAGGGCCGCGCCATTCGGGTTCTTGGGACGGGGTTTGCGCTTGATGAACGCCATTTTCAACTCCTCAATCTGGCCCGCTCTGCGGGCTGAACAATTCAAATTCGGTCACATGCAATTCGAGCGTCGGGTACTTCACGCCCTTGCGGTCGAGAAAGCCGAAGAGTCTGATCTGTTCGCCTGTCGGCAATTGGGCCAGTCTCCGTGCCGTGTCGCCGAATGCGACGACCTCGGTTTCTATCTCTACCGCTCGGCTACGTCCGCCTTCCTGCTGCTGCGAGCCATGGGCCACGCGCAAGCGGAGGGTGGGCAAGCCGGATGGGGTGTAGCGCAGGCCATCACTACCGGCCAGGCGCGCCGTCAACTCGAATCGGTTGCTGTCTTCAGTGCTCAGTTGCGTGATCAGGCTGCGGCCTCAGTAGCCGGGGCCGGGGCCGGAGCTTCGGGCTGAGCGGACTGAGGGGCCAGCAGGTTGCGGGCCTTCTCTTCCTTCATCATCGGCGAAGCGGCGGTCACGGCGTCATCGCGGACGATGGTCAGGTGGCGCAGGATGGCGTCGTTGAAGCGGAAGCCGTGCTCCAGTTCGTCCAGGGTTTCCTGGTCGATCTCGATGTTCATGAGCAGGTAATGGGCCTTGTGCATCTTCTGGATGGTGTAGGCCAATTGGCGGCGACCCCAGTCTTCCATGCGGTGAATCTGGCCGCCCTTGGAGGCGATGAGGGTTTTGTATCGCTCAACCATGGCGGGCACCTGCTCGCTCTGGTCGGGATGGACGATGAATACGATTTCGTAGTGGCGCATTGAAACTCCTTTTGGTCTTCGGCCCTCTCCGTGCGTCCGGGGTAGGGCAAGGCGGGTGGATAAAAACGACCAAGCCCGCGAGAGATTTCAAGCGGGCTCGGAAGGGGCGGCATTCTATTTACAAATCAGGGAGATAGCAAGCCGTTGGAAAGCGGCTAAATAACTCACGGCAGCGCTGACGCAAACCTTGCGGCGCTCCCTGGAACACCCGCCGCGTAGGTCAGGTTGCGGCCCTATCGCTACCTGACGATCCAGTCAAACCCCCAATTTTATGAAACGAACGTCAGGTAGTCGCCACGCGCCAACCTGACCTACGCCGGTTCTCTCCTGGCGGCGACAGTGACATAGGTTGGGCAAAGTGAAGCGTGCCCAACAACCCGTCGCCATGTTGATGAAGTCAGCGGCCTGCCACGCTCAATCCGTCCAATTCTCCAGGCGCAACCCCTCGATTCGGGTGAATTCAGCCGTGTTGTTGGTCACCAGAACCCTGTCTTCGGCGAGGGCATGGCAGGCGATCCAGAGGTCGTTGCAGCCGATGGGGGTGCCCGCCAGTTTCAGTCGGTTGGCGTGGTGGGCGTAGTGCTCGCAGAGAGTGGGCGACGCGCTATAAACGACCGGAATCACCCGTGCCAAGCGGTCGAGGCGGCGCAGGACTTCATCCTTGCGGGTGCTGCGTTCCGCGCCCTTGAGCAGTTCGGCGTAAGTGAAGAAGGACATGCACAAAGTCGCGTCGGCTTCGAGCGCATTGATGCGCGCGGCCACGGAGGGTGGTTTGTTCTTGATGAAGTAGATGACGATGTGGGTGTCGAGCATGTACTTCATAACGGTTCCCGCTCCTGCACCGGAGCTTGTTCCCTGCGCTCCTCCTCCAGGATGCCGACGAATTCTTCGTCGAAGCCGGCGAGTGCTTCCAGCAAGGCCTGACCGCGATCTTCCGGGAGTGGATGAATGACGAGATCGCCCGCATCGTTGCGGAAGATTTCGACGCGATTGACGGACAAGCGGAACTCCTGGGGAATCCGCACCGCCTGGCTGTTGCCGTTCATGAATACGCGACTGATCTGAGCTGACATGGGCGTCTCTGTGTGTACTTGGTTGTGTGCATCTTGGCAGGTGGCAGAAAAGAGCAGAAAAGGGCCAGGCTCGAATATTTAGAGCAAACGGTAACGTGATACATTGAATACGTGTATTCCACGGGAGTGCGTCACATGGCAACTTCAATCCGTCTCGCGCCTGAAATCGAGCAGCGTCTCGGCTTCCTGGCGGAGCAAACCGGGCGCACCAAAGCCTATTACCTTCGGCAGATCATTGAGCTCGGACTGGAAGAAATGGAGGACTACTACCTTGCGTCAGAAGTCCTCGATCGGGTTCGTAGCGGGCAAGAACCTGTATTTTCCGCCGCCGACGTGAGGAAAGACCTTGGCCTGGACAATTGACTACGCCGAGACCGCGAAGAAACAACTCCGCAAGCTTGACCAACAGGCTGCGCGTCGAATCCTCGATTACCTGGATGAACGCATTGCCAATGCACAGAACCCCAGAGACGCGGGCAAGGCTTTGACCGGGCCGCTGGGCAGTTTCTGGCGTTATCGGGTGGGTGAATATCGAATCATTTGCGACATCCAGGATGGTCGGCTGCGCATCCTTGTCGTGCAGATCGGCAACCGGAAAGCGGTGTACAGATGACGAGCCGCCATCCGGGCTCCTTCCAACGCCTCATCCGGCGCAACGGCCTGCTCTGCTTGCATGGGGGATTTCGTCTTGGTCTTCATAAATCGGGCCTGCCTTCTACAGTAATTTCAGCCCGCGTAGGGCGATGAGCCGGCATCTTTTCGGATGAGCCGGCATCTTTTCGTCAGTGTTATCCACCGAATGTCCGGCATCCGGCGGAAGGCGCGATAAGGCCGCTTTCCCGCCCTACCTTGCTATTGCCCCTAAAAAACTAGCGAAACCGTGGTCTGTGTGCGCCAGTACAAACTGGCGAGAGGTAGTCGGTGCGAGTCCGAC